>JBEPWA010000005.1:0-117437 GCA_041690755.1 Gemmatimonadaceae bacterium
CAGCCGCCCTGCCCGGCGCCCCCCACCAACCCCTGGGCCGCGGGTCGACGTCACCCCCCCCCCACCGCCCACCCCGCGCCGTCAACCCCCGCGGGATCTTCTCACCCGCCAATTATCGCGTCGGCGGAAAGAAGATCCCTCGTCGTTTCACTCCTCAGGATGACAGACGTCGTTACTACGGCTCGGGATGACAGACGTCGTTACTACGCCTCGGCGTGACAGACGTTGTTACCGCTCGGCGTGACAGCGCTACCGATGGATTGCCGTTGCGTCGAGAATTTGCTTCCGCACTGCATCCGCCTTGCCCGCCCGTTCAAGCGCCGCCCAGAGATGTGTCACCGTTTCTGGGTCCACTAGCCCTGACGCCGCACCTACCGCGGGACCAGCCAGCTTGTCGGACACGCGGAATGCGTTTACCGCGTCAACCGCGTCGGTGCCATACACGTTGGCGCCAGGTGCGCGCGGGCTGAGCGGCGCTTCGCCCGCCTTGTAGAAGCCGAGCGCCTGCAGCATCACTTTGAGCTGCCACACGTCGCCGCCGCTGAACTGCTGGAGCGTGCGAAAGCCCAACGTTTGTGACACGGTGTTGTAGATCCGGCGCATCTCCGCCACCGGATCCGGATTTTCACACACCGAGATGTTCACCGTCACGCCATCGGTGCGTCGCGCCATGCCGGGCCGCGGATCGGCGACGAGCACGGCGGCCGACTGCCATTGCCCGTGTCGTTGATCGCCGCCCAGCACGTGGCCGGCGGCAATAGCATCGATGAGTCGATCGGCGAGATGTCGCGGCGCGCCCTCGCTCGACTCGAACGATTTGGCGACGGCGTCGAGCACCTGCGGTCCCACGAGCACGTTGCCTTGCGTGACGTAGTTCAAGCCGGCGCGTTGTCCTTTCCATTCCGACGGACCTGTGCCAGTGTGCTGCGCGGAACGGCCCTTGATGTCGATCACGCCAATCTGCCGCGACGCCGCACCAGAGTCCGCGGCGAGCAGCCGTTTGAGCGCGTCGCTCGGCGTCTCGCCCTTGGCCAGCGCGTCGAGCAGTTCGTTGCCATACTCTGTGCGAGTATTGGCTTGCGTAGCAACTGCCCCTACGCCCACGCGAACCCATGGCACGCCGCCGCCCACGCACGCCACGCGCGTCGTGACCGCCACGCCGACCTCTCCCGTACGTGGGTCGATTGCGGCGATCGAGAACGTGTGAAAGACGAGCGAATCCCGCCACTCCGCGGGCTCCTGCGCCCCTGCCGCCGCGGCGTTGAGCGTCCCGACGGCAGCGGCGATCGCGAACCAGACTGCGATGCGATTCATCATGCTTACGGCTGGTACGTGCTGCCGGTGTCGCCGTCAGTGCGCCCGCCGATCTTGCGGCCCAGTACGACCGTGCGCTGACCGGGTTCGCCCCAGTTCATTACAAATACACTAAAGCCCTGTTTCATGCGCATCTCGATGTCGCCCTCGTTGGAGGGGAAGCCGCACGGGACGTTGAACTCCTTGCAGGCCGACAACACCTGCTGGATGGCGTTCTCCCAGCCGGCGGAATCGAACACGCGCTTGCCGTCTACCGTGGTGGAGAACACGCCGCGCAGCGTACCGGCGCCCGGCCACAGCACGCCAATGCCCTTGACGGCGGCGATCTCGCGAATGTGCGCCAGGCCTTCCTTGCTCTCGACGATCGTCCAGTTGACCAGCTCACCCTTGGGGTTCAGCGGGTACAAGTCGGCCTTCTGCTTGTATTCTTTTTCGCTCATGCCCCAAACAGCGGGTGCGTCGCCCACGTCGTCGGAGCGCGTGCCTCCGTTCGACTTGAAGCGCATGGCCGCGAGGCCCGCGCGCACTTCGGCGGCACTCTCGACGCCGGGGAACATGATACCGACGACGCCCACGTTGAGTTGCTTACCGATGCGCTCGGTCGCCAGCGCCGGATTCTCGCCGACGTTGTGCGTCTTCACGATAAACGGCATGGCGAGATGCGGAAACGGCACCTTCTGCGCGTCTTTGCCTGCCTGCAGGCCTTTCATGTATTCAACGAAGGTCGGGAATGCCTTGTCGAAGTCGCCTTCCATGGAGCCGTCGAACGTGAAGTCGGCGAGCTTGTACTCGAGCGCCTGCTGCGCCAACTCAGCCTCGGATTTCGCGGGCGCTGGCGGCGGCGCGTCGGCAGCCGGCGGTGCTCCGCCGCGGCGACCACCGCCGACGCGCGGATTGGACGGCGCGTAGAGGCCGAATACCGGCTTGTGTGCCGCGAGCAATTCGACAACCGGATTGAAGCGATGCGCGCTCTGGTACGCGCTAAAACCCAGAGTGCCGAGCATGGTCGCGCCGGCAAGAGTCACGAGAAGTGGTGCACGCACGGGCCAACCTCCAAAACGCGGAACGGCTGTGGGAAGACGGAGCGACTGCGCTCCAGGGGGGATGCGGAAAATGCATCCCGGGCCAGCGCGGCGCGAGAGCCGTTGTCATTCCGACCGAACGCGAGGAATGACACTCGCACGATATCGCGCCAACCACTGCTCGCTCCACGGCCCGAACGTACCGGCGACGAGCGCGTTGCGTGCGTCGCGCATGATTCCCATGAGGAACGCCACGTTGTGCAGCGCCACCAGCCGCTTGCCGAGCATCTCGTCGTTGGCGAACAGATGTCGGAGATAGGCGCGGTCGTAGTGCAGGCAGCAGGCGCAGGTGCAGCCTTCCACGAGCGGGCGGCGGTCGGTGCGGTGACTGCTCTTGAGCACCTGCATCTTGCCGTCTGGCGTGAAGACCGTGCCGTCGCGACCCATGCGAGTTGGTGCCACGCAATCGAACAGGTCGATACCGCGGCGCACACCTTCGATGAGGTCGTCCGGAAACCCCACGCCCATGAGATAGCGGGGCACGGAGCGCGGGAGGGCGCTGTCGCAGACGTCGAGCATCGCGTGAAGGTCGGGCTTCGCTTCGCCTACCGAGAGGCCGCCAATGGCCACCCCATGCCATACGCCGCGCTCTAGTATGCCCTGTGCTGACGCACGGCGCAGTTCGGCGTGGATGCCGCCTTGCACGATGGGAAACAGTGCTTGGAGCGGAGCAATCAGATCCGTGGCGGCGTCGTGGGTCGCCAACGGCGGCGCGCCTGGTTCAATCTCGAACGCAGTCGCCGGACCGCGACCGTCGCGCGTGATGCGCTCGAACTCCACGCGGCAGCGGTCGAGCCAGCGCAGGCTCCGCTCCATGGCGGCGCGTGAGTCGCCCAACTCGGCTTGCCCGGCAATCAACTCGTCGAGCTGCATGATGACGTCGGCGCCAATGTTGCGCTCAATGCGCATCACGTGCTCCGGCGTGTAGGCATGCATCGAGCCGTCGAGGTGGCTGCGAAACGTCACGCCATCTTCGGTCACTGTGCGCAACTTGGCCAACGAGAACACCTGGAAGCCGCCCGAGTCGGTGAGCATTGGGCCGCTCCAGCGGGCGAACGCGTGCAGGCCGCCGAGGGCGCGCACCATCATGTCGCCGGGGCGGAGATAAAGATGGTAGGCGTTGGCCAACAGCATCTGCCCGCCGGCCGTGCGTACCTCGTCCATGGAGAGTCCGCGCACCACGCCGTGGGTGGCCACGGGCATGAACGCCGGCGTCTCGACTACGCCGTGCGGCGTGGTGAACCAGCCGGCGCGTGCCGAGCCGTGGTCGTGGGCGGAACGAAAGGAAAAATCAGGCAAGCGATGTCATGCCGAGGAGCGGAGCGACGAGGGATCTTTTGTCCATTGTTGATGGCTGGCGATGAGCACGTTCGAGCAGATCCCTCGCTTCGCTCGGGATGACAGCGGAGCTTCGCTCGGGATGACAGAGGAGCTTCGTTCGGGATGAGATGCCAATCTAAGAAGCCCGCGCGTGTTGACGCCGGGGGCGGAGAGCAAATAACGTTGCACGCGAGAGAGTTCCATCCCGATCCCGACCCCGGAGCAGCATGAATAAAACGCGTTCTGGCGCCGCCGCGACCGTCGCCGTGGGCGTCGCCTTCATCGCAATGGGCTACGGGATTGAACCACACCACATGCTGTCGGTCGTCACCGGGGTGTTGTTCGTGATCGCCGGCGTCTTTCGCTTCATTCGGGTGCGCACATCGTGAATTCTGTCGTAACTGCCGCGTCTGAGGCGGTGAGCCGTCGGCTGGCCGAAGTGCTCTCGGCAACGCGATACGACGCGTTGCCGCAACAGGCGTTGACCGACGCACGCCGCGCGATACTCGACTGGCTCGGTTCCGCGTTGGCCGGCTCGCAGGAACGTCCGGCGCGGCTCGCCCGCTCGGTCGTGGCCGGGTTGGGAACGTCGGATGACGCCACAGTATTCGGCGCGCCGCGTGCTTCCGCAGCGGCGGCATCGCTCGCCAATGGCGTGGCGTCGCACATCCTCGAGCTGGACGACGTGCACAAGGGCTCCACCCTTCACGCCGGCGCACCGGTGATTTCGGCGGCGCTCGCGGTGGCCGAACGCGAACATGCGAGCGGTCAGGCGTTCATGCTCGCCGTGGTACTCGGCTACGACGCGGCGTTGCGCGTTGGCGAGGCGGTGAACCCCGATCATTACCGCTTCTTTCATCCCACTGGAACCGCGGCGACGTTCGGCGCCGCGGTCGCCGCCGGCAGCCTTCTCGGATTGAACGCAGCGCAGATGCTCGATGCGCTCGGCACCGCCGGCACCCAGGCCGCCGGTTTGTGGGAGTTCAACGCCGACGGCGCCATGAGTAAACACTTACATCCCGGCAAGGCGGCGTTTAACGGCGTGCTGGCCGCGGATCTTGCCGCAGCCGGGTTCACCGGGGCGACGCGAATCCTCGAGGGCGATCGCGGCTTCTTCCGCAGCTCCACCCGTTCGTTCGACGCCACGCGCATCACGCACGGACTGGGCGAGCAGTGGAAAATCAGCGAGAACTGCTTCAAGATGCACTCCTGCTGCGCCCACACACACTCGGCGGTGGACGTGGCGCTCGAGCTCGGAGCGCAGATTGGCAGCGAAAAAATCGCCGCGGTTCGCGTGGACACGTACGGAGCTGGCTACGAGATCGTGAAGGAGTCGAATCCGTCGTCGCCCTATCGCGCGCAATTCAGCATTGCCTACTGCGTGGCGGCCGCGCTCACCGATGGCCGGCTCGGGCTCGAGCAGTTTTCGTCGAACCGATTTGACGAGGGCGGCGTGCGCCACGCGTCGATTGCCGCGCTCCTTGGCCGCACGCGGGTGACGGTGGCAGACGATCTCTCGGCGAAATATCCGGCGGCGTGGCCAACGCGCGTCGAGATCGAGTTGGAAAATGGCGCTACACTTCGCGGCACCGCCAATTTTCCGCGCGGCAATCCGGAGAATCCCGTCACCGACCGCGAGTTGGAGCACAAGTTCACCGATCTCGTTGCTCCACGATTGGGATCCGATGTCGCAACGCGCGGCATCGCGCTCGTGGACACTGTGACTACCTGCCTCGACATGGCGACGCACTTTCGCGATTTACTGCCGGCTGCCGGCGCTCCCGGCGGGGCAGCGTCGTGAGCGATATCAACCCGCGCGCGTCGCTGCACGCCGACTACCGGCAGGCGATTCGCGATCTCTGCGCCGGGTTCGACAGCGAGTATTGGCAGGAGGTTGATTCTCGCGCCGGGTACCCCGAGCGGTTCGTGCAGGCGCTGACCGACGCCGGCTGGCTTGCCGCGCTCATCCCCACGCAGTTCGGCGGCGGGGGACTCGGCGTTACGGAAGCGTCGGTGATTCTCGAGGAGATCAACCGGTCGGGCGCCAACTCCGGCGCGTGTCATGCGCAGATGTACATCATGGGGACGCTGCTGCGGCACGGGTCGCCCGCGCAGAAGGAGCAGTACCTGCCGGCGATCGCGCGCGGAGAGTTGCGGTTGCAGTCGTTCGCCGTGACGGAACCATCGGCCGGAACCGACACAACAAAGATTACGACCACCGCCGAGCGGCGCGGCGACACGTACGTCGTCAACGGCCAGAAGCTGTGGATCTCCCGCGTGCAGCATTCGGATCTCATGCTGCTGCTGGCGCGCACCACGCCGATCGAGCAGGTGAAGCGCAAGTCGGAAGGGCTGTCCGTGTTTCTCATTGATCTTCGCGATGCGCAGTCGCGCGGCCTCACGGTGCGGCCCATTCGCAACATGGTGAATCACGAGACGAACGAAGTGTTCTTCGACGAATTCGAGATTCCCGCGGCGAACTTGATCGGCGAAGAGGGGCGCGGCTTCAAGTACATTCTCGACGGCATGAATGCCGAGCGTATTCTCATTGCCGCTGAGTGCATTGGCGACGGCTACTGGTTCGTGGACCGGGCGAGGAAATACGCCAGCGACCGTGTCGTGTTTGATCGCCCCATTGGCCGCAACCAAGGCGTGCAGTTTCCCATTGCCCGCGCGTACACGAACGTGCGCGCCGCGGATCTCATGCGCTACGAGGCCGCGCGATTGTACGACGCCGGCCAGCCGTGCGGCGCCGAAGCCAACATGGCCAAGCTGCTTGCCGCGGACGCGTCGTGGGAATCGGCCAACGTCTGTCTGCAGACGCACGGCGGGCTCGGGTTCGCCGCCGAGTACGACGTCGAGCGCAAGCTCCGCGAGACGCGCCTGTACCAGGTGGCGCCGGTATCGACGAATCTGATCCTGTCGTACATCGGCGAGCACGTGTTGGAGATGCCGAGGTCCTTTTGAGTCTACCGCTGAGCGGCTTGCGTGTGGTTGCCCTGGAGCAGGCGGTTGCTGCGCCGTTCTGTTCTCGGCAGTTGGCGGACATGGGTGCAGATGTTGTGAAGATCGAGCGCCCCGGCACCGGCGATCCGTCTCGCGCCTACGACCGGGCGATTCGTGGCGAATCGGCATACTTTGCCTGGCTCAATCGTGGGAAGAGAAGTGTATTACTTGATTTAGCATCAAAAAACGATCATGACACCTGCACCCAGCTGATCGCCAGGGCAGACGTTTTCGTGCACAATCTGGCGCCCGGCGCCGTCGAGCGACTTGGGTTCGGGTACGATGAACTCCAGCCGGCGCACCCGCGCCTCATCTGGTGCGGTATCTCCGGGTACGGCCCGGATGGCCCCCGCCGCGATTCCAAGGCGTACGACATGCTCGTCCAGGCCGAATCGGGCGTGGTGTCGATGACCGGTGCGCCGGACGCGCCGGCCAAGGTGGGCATCTCGATCGCCGACATCTCGGCCGGGCTCTACGCTTACTCGTCCGTGCTCGCCTCGCTGATCCAGCGCGGCATCACCGGCCGCGGTGAACGCATCGACATCTCGATGCTCGAGTGCCTCACCGAATGGATGTCGCCGCCGCTGTATGTGTGGCAGGGCACGGGCAAGATACCGGCTCGCGCCGGCGTACGGCACAACATGATCGTGCCGTATGGCGCGTATGCGTGCTCAGACGGCGCTGTGATGTTCGCCGTGCAGAACGCCGGCGAGTGGCAGCGGTTCTGTGCCGGCGTCATGGACGCACCGGAACTTGCCACCGACGCCCGCTTCGCGACCAACGCACTGCGTTTAGAGAACCGTCGCGTGCTGGAAGCGCTCATCGAGCAGCGCTTTGCCAACCGGAGTGAGGCAGGAGTGCTGGCGTTACTCCAAGCCGCCGATATTCCAACCGGCAGCGTCAACGACGTGCCCGCCGTGGCAGCCCATCCGCAATTGGCGGCGCGAAAGCGCTGGACCACCGTCGCTTCGCCCTCCGGCGAAATTCCAGCGTTGTTGCCGCCGCACAATCTCCGCAGCGTACAGCCACGCATGGGCGCTGTGCCGGGGTTGGGCGAACACACGGCCGAAGTCCTGGCCGAACTTCAACTCGGCCGTCGCGAACCAGAGGAGAGAGGATAGATGCGCAGCATGCTGTTCGTTCCCGCCGCCGACCCGGCGATCATTGCCAAGGCCGCTGCCAGCGCCGCCGATGCGGTGTGCATCGATCTCGAGGACTCGGTGCCGCTGCCGCAGAAGGCCGCGGCTCGGGCGAACGTCTCCGCGGCGCTGCAGCAACTCGACTTTGGCGCGAAACGCCGGATCTACCGCATCAATGCGCTCGACACGGGGTTCGCCTATCGCGATGTCGTGGACGTAGTGGAAGCGGCAGGCGAGCGAGTCGATCTGATCATGATTCCCAAGGTCAACTCACCGGACGACGTGCGCTTCGTTGACCGGTTGCTCACGGAGATCGAGCTGGCGCGCGGATTCGACACGGGGCGCATCCGGCTCGAGGCACAGATCGAGACCGCCGCCGGATTCGTGTGGATGCGCGAGATCGCGCAGGCGTCGCCGCGGCTCGGCGCGATCATCTTTGGGCCGGGCGACTACGCGGCGTCCATGCACATGCCGTCGAGCGGTATCGGCGCGTTCGACGTGAACGACGATGTCTATCCCGGTCACCGGTGGCACGCAGCCATGCACGCGGTGGTTGCCAACGCGCGGGCGCGCGGACTCCGATGCATTGACGGGCCATACGCCGCGTTTCGCGATACCGCCGGGTTCGAGCGCTCCTGCCTGATTGCCCGGTCGATGGGGTTTGACGGCAAGCAGTGCATTCATCCGTCGCAGATCGCCACCGTGCACGCCGTGTTCGGCCATTCGGCGAGTGAAATCGCGCATGCGGTGCGCGTTGTAGACGCTTGCGAGCGCGCGGCGGCACAAGGGAAGGGAGCCGCGGTGCTCGACGGCGCGATGATTGACGAGGCAAGCGCCCGCATGGCTCGTGTGGTGCTCGCCGACATTGGAGAAATTGTATGACCGAAACCAATACCGCGCAGTCCGGCACGCCACCCCGTGGCGGCCGGTTCTTCGAAGACTTCCAGGTGGGCCTGGTGATGCGCCACTCGCTCGGCCGCACCGTGACGGCCACCGACAATACCTGGTTCACGCTGCTCACCTGCAACGCGAACCCTATCCACTTCGACCGCCACTATGCGGCGCAAACGGAGTTCGGGCAGCCATTGATGAACTCCACGTTCACGCTGGCGCTTGTGACGGGCCTTTCCGTGGCAGACGTTTCGCAGTACGCAGTGAACCTCGGCTGGGAAGCGGTGAGCATTCCCGCACCGGTGTTCGAGGGCGATACTATCTACGCGCAAACCGAAGTGTTGAGTGCGCGTCCCTCGGGCTCGCGTCCGGGCATGGGCGTGGTGGCGCTCAAGACCACGGGGTTCAAACAGGACGGCACGGTGATCATGGAATTCCGGCGGACGATTCTCGTCTACAAGCGTGGACACGAGCCGAAAATTCCGGCGCCGGTGCTCAAGGGCTGACGCGGTCGTCGAGCATCGATTCGATGGCGCCGCGGGGGACAGGTCACTTGGCGGGAAGGACCTTGACGGGGTCGGGTTGACTACGGTTTCGGGTGTGAGAGTATTGGGTGACTGATGGACCCCGACGGCTCACTCCGTGGGTCGGGGTCCATCGCGTACGGAGGCGCCTGTGCGCTCACGGTCCACGCGCACTGCGATCCAGGAATGAGATGGACCCCGACAGGCAAATGACCCGTCGGGGTCCATCAGTTACCCAATACCCTCACACCCGAAACAGTAGTCAACCCGACCCCGTCCAGGTCCCTCTCGCCAAGAGACCTAACCGCAGCCGCAGCCGCAGCCGACTACGGCTTCGTATCGCCGCGCAACTCCACGACCATCACTTCAATCGGCTTGTCGGTATCGTTGACGTCAGCGTGCATCTGCCCCGGCGGATCTTTATCCAGCCAGTACGCGTGGTTCTTCTTCCAGTTGTACGTGTCCATCACCTTGCCGTTCTTGTTCTCCACCTTGAGCACGCCGTCGGTCAGCGCAACGATCGCTCGCCCGTGATCATGGCGGTGCAGCGACAGAGGCTCGTGCGGCATGATCAACGTGTAATGCGCCTCCATCTTTCCGTTTTCGAACTGCGGCTCGCGGTGTGATTTCTGTTGTTGCTGCTGGGCCCACAGCGCGCCCATTCCGGCAACGAACGACAGGCCGCACGCGGCGGCGATGGTGACGACTCGGTTCATGATGCGACTCCCGCTGTGGGTTCAACCGTCGTGAGCCAGGACTGGTACTGCGGGAGCTTGCCGTGCACCGCGTCCTGGAACATCTGCTGCAAGCGCTTGGTGATTGGGCCTGGGCGACCGCCGCCGATTACACGTCCGTCTACTTCCTTGATCGGCGTGACCTCGATGGCGGTGCCGCAAAAGAACATCTCGTCCGCCGCTTCGATGTCGCCGAGCGTCATGGGGCGGATCTTGACCGGAATGCCGAGGTCGCGGGCCAATTCCAGCACGCTCTCGCGCGTGATGCCGTTGAGGATCGAGGCATCCATATCGTTGGTGATGAGCGTGTCGTTCCGCACCATGAACAGATTCGCGCCCGAGCCTTCAGCGACGTCGCCCTTGTGGTTGAGCAGAATCGCGTCGTCATAGCCGCGGCGCTTCGCTTCCTGTGCCGCGCGCACCGAGTTGGTGTAGTGGCCGCAGGCCTTCACATACGGCGGAAGCGTAGAGGCGTCGATACGCCGCACCGTGGACACGGTCACGCGCGCGCCATGTTCCGGACCGCCCTGAATGTACTGGCCGCCGGGCACTGCGATGATCGCTACTGTCACCGGGCAGCCCTGAGGCCACACCGAAAAACTGTACGAATCGTAGAACGCAATCGGCCGCATGTACGAGTTGGCCAGGCCATTCTGGCGCAACACGTCCAGCGACGCGGCGCATAATTGATCCATGTCGTACGGCAGCTCAATCTCGTACGCCCTTGCCGATTCGGCGAAGCGGCGCATGTGGGGCTCGAGCTTGAAGATCGCCGGCCCGTCCGGCGTGTCGTACGAGCGCATTCCTTCGAACACGCCGGTGCCGTATTGGAGGCCGTGGGCGGTGATGTGGACCTGGGCGGCATCCCAGGCCAGCATCTCGCCGTTTTTCCAGATGTATGGGACTGTTTTGAAAGGAGGCATATGCTGAAAATGTCGCGCGATTGGGATCGCGGCAAGACGTCGGCAGGCGCGCCCCGCGGCTTTGAGGGCTGCCACCGGGCGCAGGTGTCATCCTGCCGTCAGGTCATGACTCGTACTATTCGCCCCCTCATTGCTCCGCCTGTTCCTCTTCACTCGAGGTTGGTATGCGCTCGTCTTCCGCCGCCATGCAGTTTGCCGTGGCCGCTCTGATCCTGGCTTTGCCCGGCGCTCTCGCCGCACAATCCTTCAAGATCGAGAAGTACAACATCGGTGGCGAGGGGGGAACGGACTACCTGACCGCCGAGCCGACGACTGGCCGCGTGTACGTGTCGCGCGGCACGCACGTCATGGTCGTCGATGGCGCAACGGGCAAAGTGGTGGGCGACATCCCCGATACCCCGCGGGTGCACGGCATCGCGTTCGCTCCCAAGCACGGCTACGGCTTCACGACGAACGGCGGCGACTCCACAGTCACGATGTTCGACATGAAGACCATGAACGTCATCAAGAAGATCCACGCCGGCAAAGATGGCCTGGACGGCATCATGTACGACGATGCCACCGACAAAATCCTCACCATCAACCACAGCAAGCCGATGGGTTCGGCGGTGGTCATCGACGCGAACAGTGGCGACGTGGTGGCGACGATTGCGCTGAGCGGCGACGCGCCCGAGGGCGGCGTGAGCAACGGCAAGGGCCGAATCTTCATCAATCTCGAGGACAAGAACGCGATCGACGTCGTTGACACCAAGACCTGGAAAGTCGTTGGCAACTATCCGATCACGGCGTGCGATGGTCCCACGGGTATCGCGATGGACCGTACGGCGAACCGCATCTTCTCCGGCTGCGGCAAGAAGTCAGTGGTGGTGGACGCCGCCACCGGCAAAGTCGTGGCCGAGATCGCCAACGGCGATGGCGTTGACGCGCTCGGTTTTGATGCGGCGCAGAAGCTGATCTACATTCCGGCCGGTCAGAGCGGCAATGTCACCGTGGTGCACGAGGATTCGCCGGACAAGTACACCGTGGTGGCGACCGTTCCCACGATGATTTACGCGAAGACCGTCGCTGTGGACGACAAGAAGCACATGGCCTACGTCTTCACGCCCGAGTACGGCCCGGCGCCGACGCCGCCCGCCGGCGCGCCCGCCGGACGCGGTCGTGCCCGTGGCCCGGTCATCGGCGCGTGGTTCATCTCGATCAGGCACTAACCGTCATTCCGAGCGTAGCTCATTGTCATTCCGAGCGTAGCGAGGAATCTCCCGTCCCAACCCAATAGCTCGCGTGCGACGCAAAAGCGTCCCGGCCCACCGCCGGGACGCTTTTGCCGTTTCGCTCGCTACGATTCACAATGGCCAGCGCCGACCGCTACCGAATCCCTGCCGCGCGTCACCGCGTGGAGCAGACCATCGACCGCAGCCGGTTCGTGTGCACCGTCGATTGCGTCGCCACCCCGAAGGACGCTCAACAATTCCTGCGCGAGCTCAACGCCGAGTTTCCGGACGCCACCCACAACTGCTGGGCGTACGTCGCCGGACCGCCGGGCAGCACGAGCCGAATCGGCATGAGCGATGCCGGCGAGCCGCATGGCACCGCCGGCCGCCCCATGCTCACCGTTTTGCTCCACAGCGGAATTGGTGAGATCGCCGCGATCGTGACGCGGTATTACGGCGGCACCAAGCTCGGCACTGGCGGATTGGTCAAGGCGTACGGAGGAGTGGTTCAGCTGGCGCTCGAGACGGTGCCACTCACTGAGCGTGTAGACTACGTCGAGCTCACCGTCACCATCGGGTACACGACGATCACCGTGGTGCAGCAGCTCCTGGTGCAATTCGAGGTCGAAACGGTGGCGCAGGAGTACGAAGCCGCCGTTCGCTACCAGCTCAAGGTGCCGCGTCCGAGTCTCCCGGCATTCCGCGCCGCACTGGCCGACGCGACCCGCGGCGAGGCCGTCGTGGTGCTGTCCGGCGACGCATCCAACGCCTAGCCCCGTACGAAGCCGTAAAGAAATCACTACATTACGGCTGCCCGGCGCGGTGTCCAGGCGGCCGTAAAGGCCGCCGCCGAGCCGGCACACTCATTCCGAGCATCGTGAATTGGCGAAAAAACCGAACTACGACTTCGAGAAGCGAAAGAAGGAACAGGATCGCAAGAAGAAGAAGGACGCAAAGCGCGAGGAACGTCTGCAGCGCAAGCGCGACGGGCTTCCCGATCTCGTCGATGACGAAACGCCGGCCGAAGCGAGCGAGTAGACGCTCGACCCACGAATCATGTTCTATATCGGATTTGTTTCCGGCGCCCGCACTGATGCGAGTGGCCGCCGGTATGCCGTGGGCGACGCAACGTTAGGCGAGCACTCCCAGCGGTTCGAGGCGGATCTGGAGCATTGGTCCACGGCCGACTACGAACGTCAGTGGCGCGAAGCGGTGCTTCGTCTGGCTGCAGGCCCGGACTCCAGCGCGCTGGTCACGTCGTTCCAGGGCGGCGGCAACGGGCGCCATGTCGTGCTGCCCATGTGGCGCGAGGGCTCGGCGGTGTTCATTCAGCCACCGCTCATTCTCGACGCGGACGCCGAGGAGCCTGGCGGCTTTTACGACAAGGTCGGCGAGCGCGGCACGATGAGCGCCGCCGCGGCGATCGCCGAATGGCAACTGCCGCTCGGCCAGCTGCTGGCGTTCGCGATCGACGAGTAGGCCCCCCATGAAGCCGGTCAAATACATCGCGAATCTTGGCTACGGTAGCCGCCGCGATGTGACGCAGCTGTTCGCGAATCGGCGCGTGACGCGGCGCGACGGCGGGCCGCTTGGGGCCGACGACGATGCGGTTCATGATGATATACTCATCGACGGCGAGCCGCTCGATGCCCCGCCTGGCGCTGTGATCATGTTGCACAAGCCGGTGGGCTTTGTCTGCACCGCCAAAGGCGCGGATCACCCGGTGTACGAGCTGCTGCCGGCCCGCTTTGTCCGCCGCACTCCGATCATTGCCCCAGTGGGCCGCCTCGATCGCGATACGTCGGGACTACTGTTGCTGACCGACGACGGACAGCTCAATCACCGTCTGACGTCACCGCGGCGCCATTTACCGAAGGTGTACGATGCGCAGCTTGCCAGCGATCTGCGCGGTGACGAGGCGGCCGTCTTCTCGGCCGGCACGTTGCTCCTCGACGGCGAGACGACCCCACTGCTGCCGGCGACGCTCGACATCCGCGGTGCGCGTGACGTTCGCGTTACGCTCACTGAAGGCCGCTACCACCAGGTTCGCCGCATGTTCGCCGCGGTGGGCAATCACGTCGAGTCGCTGCACCGCTCGGCGATTGACGGGCTGACGCTCGAGGACCTTAAGGCAGGGGAGTGGCGGCTGCTTCAAGAGCCGGATCTCGCGTTGCTTCGCTAACGCTGCTACTTCGTTGCAGCTACTTCGTTGCAGCTACTTCGTTGCAGCTACTTCGTTGCGCCGAGCACCTTGAAGCGCCGCCCATCCACCACCGTCACGATGTTTCCAAAACGCTGATAGATGGTTCGCTCGTACGGCAGCGTCCTGTTGGCGACGAGCAACAGTCGTCCGCCCGGCGCCAGCACCTGCCACGCGTCCTGAATGAACTGGCGCGGCACGTCAAGGTCTGTCGCCTTGCCGACGTGAAACGGCGGATTGGTGACCACCACGTCGAATCGCTCGTTCAACACGGCTTCGGCAATGTCGCTCGGCAATACGCGACAGTTCGCCACGTTCGCCGCCTGCGCAGAGCGTGTTGCCGACCGCACAGCTTCGACGTCAGCGTCGAGCATGGTCACCATGCCAGTTCCAGAAAGTCGCGCCGCGATGATCCCCAGCGCGCCCGCGCCGCATCCCAGGTCGAGCACCGTTTCGCCGGGCCGAACGTCGATGGCGTCGGAAAGTATCGACGTCGCTTCATCCACGTGCTCCCAGGAGAACACGCCGGGCCGCGAATACAGCGTCGTTGGTTCGCCGCGTAACGTCGCCTCGACTTCGTTGAACGCGTCGTGATCCACAAACCGAAGGTCGGCCGCGTTCAGACTCGACGGCGACTCGTTTTGCTTTTTGGCGAACAGGATTCGGTGACCGCTGTCATGGGCAATCGCATGGGCCTGGCCGAACACCTCCGCCATGAGCGATGCGGCAGACTTGATGCCTTCGTTCGTCGCCCCGGCCACGTAGCAGCGACCACCGGTGTTGAGCAGGGCGAAGGCGTCCCAAAGCAGCTGGCGCACGGCGCCCTTTTCCTTCGGAATGCGAATGGCCACCGTGTCGGCGCGAAGATCGCTCGGCAGCGACGTGCTGCCGTGGCCCAGGATCACCTCGGCGCGGCCGGCGTCGTTGGCAATGAGCGTACGGCGCGCCGCCTCCACGTTCACCACGTTGCGGTCCGTAAGGAATACCCGGCTTGCTTGGCCCAGCGCGGCGACGGCGCCGAACAAACCGTTGCCGCAGTTCAGGTGCACCACCACGCCGTCCGGTTCGATCATCGCGTGTTCCACAAGCATCGTCGCCGAAGGATCGTCGTGCCCGTGCGAGAATACACCGGGCTTGGTCGCAACCAGATAGCGCTTGTCCGCCGCGTTGACCGACACGCGCTGCCAATCCCGATACTCTGTCATAGCGCGCGGACTTCCGCGTCCGTGAGCATTCGCCACGCGCCTTTGGCGAGCGTGCCGAGTTGCAGCGGTCCAATCGCTACGCGCACCAACCGCAGCACATCTATGCCGAGCACGGCAAGCAGCCGGCGGATATGTCGATTCTTGCCTTCGTCCAGCGTGATCTCCAGCCAGGCGCTGCTTCGCGAGCCGACGCGGAGCAGCGACACCTGCTTCACTGCGAGGCGGTCGCCGGTGTCAGGATCGACCACACCGGCGGCGACGCGCGCGATCGTGGCCTCGTGATCGACACCGCGAACCTGCACGTGGTAGACCTTGTCCACATGCGACACCGGGTCGAGGAGCCGGGCCGCCCAGCGCGTATCGTTGCTGAGCAACAACAAACCTTCGCTCGCTTTGTCGAGTCGGCCGACCGGCCCAATGAACGGCAGCGACGCGCCGGCAAAGCAGTCGTAGATCGTGGCGCGCCCCTGCGGATCGTCCCGGGTGGTCACGAGCCCGCGCGGCTTGTTGAGCGCCACGTACACACGCTCGGCGCGCCCAACCTGAACGCCGTCCACCTCGATCACGTCCTGCTCGGGCACAATTCGCACGGAGGCATCGCGAACGAGCTTGCCGTTGATCCGCACGCGACCGGCCTCCACAAGGCGTTCGCCTTCCGAGCGGGAGCAGACGCCCAGCTTTGAAAGCCCGCGCGGAATGCTCACCGTGGCGGAGGTCTGTTTCTTGGGCGGCGTCATGACGGATCTTACCCGTTCGTGGCGCGAAGTGGCACCCGCTCGTGTATCGTGTAGTTATGAGCGATGCGCATCCGAACAATCCGCTGCACGGCATCACCCTGGCCATGATGCTCGAGCATCTCGTGGCCCGCTACGGTTGGCCGGCGCTCGCCGATCTCATTCAGATTCGCTGCTTCACCCACGATCCGAGCGTCAAGTCGTCGCTCGCCTTTTTGCGCAAGACGCCGTGGGCCCGCGCAAAGGTCGAAGCGCTCTATTTGCGGAGTCGCGGTTGAGCCGATTGCCGCGCGTGGTGGTGGTTGGCGCCGGCGCCGCCGGTTCCATGGCCGCCATCTTTGCCGCGGCGGCGGGCGCCGAGACGATGCTGCTCGAGCGCACGCGTGACGGCGGCCGAAAGATTCTCATCAGCGGCGGCGGTCGGTGTAACGTGTTGCCCATGCGGCTCGACGAATCTCGCTACGTCACCGATTCGTCGCCCAACGTGATGCGCAAAATGCTCCGCGCGTGGCCGCTCGCCGAACAGATAGCGTTCTTCGAGGATGAGCTGCGAATTCCGCTCGTCCCGGAGGCGGAGTCCTCCAAGCTCTTCCCCATGTCGCAGCGCGCCCGCGACGTCCGTGATGCGTTGCTCGCCCGCGCCGAGCGTAACGGCGCGACGGTGATGTTCAATACCACCGTGGCCGACGTGTCGCCAACGGGTGGCCGCTGGCGCGTCGAGTTGGACAGCGGTGCTCCGATTCTCGCCGACGCGGTGATCGTTGCCACCGGGGGTCTCTCGGTGCCGAACACGGGAAGTGATGGACGCGGGCTGGCCATGCTGGAACGCCTGGGTCACGTCATGCATCCCACATACGCTGCGCTCACGCCACTCACGGGTAACGACGCACAATTCGCCGCGTTGAGTGGCGTGTCGCTCCCCGTCACGATCACGGCGCGGGCGGCCGATCGCAGCGCCGTGGCGAGCGGCGGATTTCTCTTTACACATCACGGCTACAGCGGACCCTCGGTGCTCGACGTGTCGCACGTGTCCGTGCGCTCTCGCCAGGAACCCGCCGCGCCGGCACGCGTGTCCGTGCGCTGGACGTCGCTCGGCGAAAGCGAATGGACCGCCGCGTTCCAGCCGCACGGCGCGCGTACCGTGCTCGGCGCAGTCCGCGCCGAGCTGCCGGATCGGCTGGCTGCGACGTTGGTGGACATGGCCAACGTCGATCCCACTCGGACGCTGTCCGACTTGCGGCGCGACGAACGATTGAGACTCATCGACGTGCTGGTGAATGGCACGCTGCCTGTCTCCGGCGACGAGGGCTACAAAAAAGCCGAAGTCACCGGCGGCGGCGTGAGTCTGGCGGAGGTCGATGCGCGCACGATGGAGAGCCGCCGTTGCGCCGGACTTTTCATTTGCGGCGAAGCGCTCGATGCCTTTGGACCCATTGGCGGCTACAACTTTTTTTGGGCCTGGGCCACAGGCCGTGCGGCGGGCATTGGCGCGGCGCGTCCGATAGCGTGACGCTTACTCCACGATGATCGTGGGGGCGCTGGTGTCGGTGTGCACGGCGGGCAGCGCATTCGCCGCAATCCAGCCGTGGTCGGCGGCGTGCTTGGCGGCGGCAAACGTATCGTCCGCGAGAATGAGCGACGATCCGGCCGCCAGCACGTCCGCGGCCAGACGCCTCATCGATTCCAGCCGCTCGGGATTCGGATCGACATTCCTGATGTAGATCGCCAGAATGCGGCTCGGATATCGATCGAGAATGGCGCGATAGATCTCCGGGTCCCGTTGGCTGCTGTCGCCAATGAGAATGAACGGCAACGCCGGATACAGGTCGAGTATTTCGCGGATCAGCGGCTCTTTGTGCTGCGTGAGATGCTGGTGTGACAGGGCCGACAATCCGAGATCCCAATCGCGCAGGCAGATGGGACCAGTCGGAATGCGCTGCAGTTCCATGAATTCGGCGATCAGATCGTAGAGGTTCCACGGACTGCTCGACACGTAGAAAATCGGATTGTGCCCCACGCCACTTCCGCCCCGCTCGAGCGCACGATAGAACGCGGCAACGCCGGGAAAGGGGAGGCGCGTTCGCGCATTGCCGAGCATCACCGTGCGTATGGCCTGCACGAGATTCGAGACGCGGGATTGAATCACCGTGTCGTCGAGATCGCTGATCACGCCAAACGCCGATGAGGAACCGGGCACGCGCGCCAAGGCGTGTGTTCGGACGATCGGTTGATCCGGGCGAAGCGGCGTAATGAGCTGGAGCTCGGTGCGCCGCCAAGGCTCGTCGGAGCGGAGCGAGGCAGGCAGCTCGAGCCAGTGGCGAAAGAATCCTTGGCTGTCCGCGGCAATCTCCTGCATGTCCGCACCCATGCGCACCGCAATGCGGGCGTGGGCCAGGGGTGCCGCATCGATGCGTTTATACGTACTGAGCAGATTGCGCCAGGTCGAATCGGTGGCGCTCGACACCGGAATGTTCGCGCATTCCAGCGCGCGGCCGTGCACCAGCACGCGCGTCCCCTCGCCGTAGCCGCGATACGCCACGATTTCGTGCGGCTGCGGGCCGTCGACGAGCCGCCTGAGGTGGTCCCGCCAACCCGGCGCGGCGTTCGGCATTCGTTTAGCTTCGAAGTCGTCCATCACCACCAACCATACCACGTCGTGTTGAGTCTAGCAGCTCTCGCCAACTGGGAAATGGCCGTGCTGGCCAGTATTCGCGGGGCGAGCGGTACGGCGCAGGAGCGGGATGCGCAAATCACCCGTTCCGGTATGTATGCTGAATACCCAGCCATTTTTAGCGCATATCTCGAGCTTATTCACCTGAGTGGCGACGCGGCCATTTCGCTCGAAGCACTCAAGCGGGCGGTCTTCCTCGCCTGGTATTCGTTCAAGGAACCATCGATCGACTCTGGAATCGCCGAGCTGCCGGAGTCGAGCGTGCGCGACGTAATGCAGTCGCTCGGCTCGGCGATTTCCGGCCGCCGTGCCGACAGCGAGCTTCGACTGATGCTGGCCTGGTACCACAGGCAATTTGGCTACGTGTTCGAACACTACGGACCGGTGCGCGACCTCGAGTCGTTCGTGGGTGGTGAAGCGATGGAGGACGTTGGTGCGCAACTTGGACCGGCTGCGGGGTTTGCGGATCGCGGACAATTAGGCGTGTACTGGACCAGCAAGCGTTTCTCGTGATCATTAACCGTTGAACCATCGTGGCTAAGCAATATGGGCTCAAGCATCTCGCCATCGGGACCGTGCTGATTTTTGGCATCGTCACGGTGGTGGACGTCGTCCGAATGCGCGATCGAACGGGTCCATTCCATCCTCGCCCGGCGTGCCTGCGCACGATGCACGAGCTTGGAATTGCCGCGCGCGCTGCGCGCTCGGCGGGCGATAAGGCTGGCCAGGATCGCATCGTCCACCGCGCGGTGACCGATGCGCGACAGGCCGGCTTGACCGCCGCCCAGCCGACGAGCGTGGCGCTGTACATGAACTTCGCCGCACACGAGCCCGATTTCGACACCACCGAAATCGCGCGCGGGCTGGTAGACGAAGCCTGCGGCGCCGCCGCGCACTGATCGCGCGACACACACCAGCACGAGAATCTCATGGCCCTGTTGGGCATGCAGGATGTCAGCATCGCGTTTGGCGGTCCGTCAATCCTCGACCGCGCGAACGTCGCGATCGAGCGCGGAGAGCGCGTCTGTCTACTCGGCAGAAACGGCGCGGGCAAGAGCACGATTATGAAGTTGCTCGACGGCAGCATGACGCCGGATTCGGGCACTGTCGTTCGGCAGACGGGCGTGACCGTGGCTCGGCTGGAGCAGGAGGTGCCGGACGACGTCAACGGATCGACGTTCGATGTGGTGGCAGCCGGCCTCGGTGATGCCGGCCGCTTGCTCGCCCGCTACCACGAGGCGAGCCACCGCGTGGCGACCGCGAGCAACGACGCGGCGCTGCGCGAGCTCGACCGGCTGCACCATGCACTCGATGCGGCGAACGCCTGGGAGATGCAGACTCGCGTTGACACCGTGCTGTCGCACCTGAACCTGGATGCCGACGCGCCATTCGCCAATGCGTCGGGCGGCCGCAAGCGCCAGACGCTCCTCGCGCGCGCGCTCGTGCGCCAACCCGATGTGCTGCTGCTCGACGAGCCGACCAACCATCTCGATGTAGAATCCATCGAGTGGATGGAGAGTTTTCTCATCGACCGCGGCATGACCATTCTGTTCGTCACGCACGATCGCGCATTCTTGCGCCGCCTGGCGACGCGCATCGTCGAACTCGATCGCGGCCGACTGGTGGATTGGGGCACCGACTACGACACCTATCTCGATCGAAAGGCCGGCGCACTTGCCGCCGAGGAAAAGGAGTGGTCGGAGTTCGACAAAAAGCTCGCCAAGGAAGAGGTGTGGATTCGCACCGGCATTCAGGCGCGCCGCACGCGCAACGAAGGCCGCGTGCGGTCGCTCGAGTCGCTGCGGGAGGAACGGAGCCAGCGGCGCGAGCGCACCGGTACCGTGCGCCTCCAGGCCCAGGATGCCGAACGTTCAGGACGCCTCGTGGCGGAAGCGCGAAACGTCAGCTTCGCCTATGGCCCGCGGCCCATCGTTGCCGAACTCACCACGACAGTTACTCGGGGCGACCGCGTCGGGCTGATTGGTCCGAACGGCTCGGGCAAGACCACGCTGCTCCGGTTGTTGCTGGGTGAACTTGCGCCGGATACGGGCACCATTCGGCTGGGCACGAACATCGAACTCGCCTACTTCGATCAGCTGCGCGAACAACTCGATCCGGCGCAAAGCGTGTTCGATAGCATCGCCGACGGCGCGGACTTCGTGGAGATTGGCGGGGCGCGCAAGCACGTGAAGGGCTATCTCGAGGATTTCCTCTTTCCGCCCGATCGCGCACGCACGCCAGTGCGCGCGCTGTCTGGCGGCGAGCGGAATCGACTGCTGCTCGCGCGGCTGTTCACGCGCACGTTCAACGTGCTCGTGCTCGACGAGCCGACGAACGATCTCGATATCGAAACACTCGACCTGCTCGAAGAGTTGCTGCTCGAGTATTCCGGCACGCTGCTCGTGGTGAGCCACGATCGCGACTTCCTCGACCACGTTGTCACCAGCACGCTGGTGATGGAAGGTGGCGGCCACGTCGGCGAATTCGTAGGCGGATTCAGCGATTGGGTGCGGCAGCGTGCGCCGCGTGTTGCTCCGGCGCCGGCGCCCGTCAAACGAGCCGAACCGGCACAGGTGGTGTCCCGTCCGGCCAGGAAGCGGAAGCTGAGCTTCAAGGAGACCGGCGAGCTGGCGGAGTTGCCCAACCGGATCGACGAACTCGAGCGGGAGCGCGAACGACTCTATGCATTGCTGGGCGACTCCGCAGTACTGCGCGACGGCGGCGCGGTGGTCGAGACCAAGGCGCTCCTTGCAACGGTCGAGACCGCGATCAACACGGCGATTAGCCGATGGGAAGCGTTGGAGACCATCGTCGCCGAGGCAGAATGACGAAATCGCCACTTGTTGCGAACGGGAGGTGTCGTCAGAATTCTTGCATAGCGTCGATTCACCCATTCGCACGTCAATGCTCACACGCTTTCTGATCGGACTTACACTCTCGGGCGCCGTAGCATGCTCTTCAGCCCAGGCTCCGGACGGAACGCTGCCGCCGGTGCAGCCGCTCACGATCAGCAGCGCGTTCGGGATTGCCGCGAGCAGTGCGGCGGTGCGGGATCCGAGCTCCAGAATCCGATACGTGCTGCACGTCACCAACGGCAGCGCGTCGGACGAGCGGGTCACCTACGGCGCGTGCTGGGCCGGTGTGCGGCTCTTTCGCTCGGCGGCACGCAGTGGGCCGCCGGCGTTCGACAGTGCCATGGGGACAGACGCGTGCGTCCTGCCGGAGTACGTCACGACGATTTCGGCCGGGAGCTCGACCGACCTGGTCGGATATGTGGACGTCGCGTCCGTGCTCGCCGCCGGAATCACACCCGGGCACTACTACGTGACTCTCGTCGTCGCTCCCAACGGGGCTCCCACCCAGATTGCCGCGGGCGACGTTGACATTCAGCCGTAACGCGGGGCGGTGGTATCTTTCGGGCCGGGCACTGGCTCACGAGCACTCCTTCCAGCCACGCGACGCGTAGAAGAATGCAGAAGAAAAAAGCAACTGAACTCCAGCAGGCCTGGAACGGCAAGCCGTGCACCCATCCGGCATTTTCCAAGGAATACGACCTTGGCGAGCGCACGGGGAACTACGTTTGCACGCAGTGCGGGGCGATCGTCACCTTCCGCGAGAAACTGGAAATCACGGCAGCTCGCGGAGAATAGCGGCTATGCCGGTGTCGATGGCCCGCCGCGTCTTGCTGTTCGCAATCGCGGCCGGGTTTGCGACGTCGGGCGTCGGCCACTTTCTCGTTCCTCAAACGTTCGTGCCGATGGTCCCCGCGTGGCTGCCCAAGCCGATGCTGCTCGTGGAGATCAGTGGGGTGGCCGAAGTGCTCGGAGCGCTGGGAATCCTCTGGCAGCCCACTCGCGTGGCGGCGGGCTGGGGACTCGTCGCGCTGCTGGTTGCGGTATTCCCGGCGAACATTCACATGTTGACTGTCGCCCGTTCCAATGGCTCGTCCGCGGCATGGCAGGCGGCGCTGTGGATTCGGCTGCCGCTGCAGATCGTGCTGCTCTGGTGCGTATGGTGGGCGGCAACCCGGAAAGCTAATACTGCAATCAAAAAAGGCTCATTCGCCGAAGTCGCGTAGAGCTGGTATCAAATTCGATGTCATCCCGAGGAGCGGAGCGCCGAGGGATCTTTCGTCCCTCATGGGGGACACAAGATTCCTCGCTTCGCTCGGAATGACAGGCGGTTACCCGCCCGGAGTCATCTTCCGCTCGGGGCGCGGCAGACCGAAATTGCAGCTCCTCCCCATCCCCGCGACCATTTTCCCGAGAGGTTTCCCGATGCAGCTGCTGTCTCGTTCCTTTGTCGTGCTCGCGGCGCTGCTGATTCCGTCACTCGCCGCCGCGCAACGCCAGACGATTACCCCACCGGGTGTGCGGCCGAGCGCCACGCTGAGCCAGGCCGTGCGCTTTGGCGACGTGCTGTACATTTCTGGTCAGATTGGGATGGCGCGTGGGTCGGCAGACACCACGATCCAGGCGCAAACCCAGAAGGCGCTCGAGAATCTCAAGGCGGTCGTGGAAGCCGGCGGCAGCTCCCTGGCGAACGTGGTGCAATGCACGGTATTTCTCGTTGATCTCAAGGACTTTGCGGGCATGAATTCCGTCTACACCAAAGTCTTCGCCACCGAGCCGCCGGCGCGATCCACGGTGGTCGTGGCCGCGCTGGTCACGCCGGGTGGGAAGGTGGAAATCTCTTGCATCGCGGGCGTTCCGAAATAACTGCACATCGGTCCATTGGAGGACGCATGAAACGGAAAGGCAATCGCGACATTCCCGATTTTTCCAAGAAGCGCAACCCGGCCGCTAATTCGGCCGCCGACGCGCCCGACGCCAAGACAAAGGCGCCGGCCCCACCAGCTCCGGTTCGCGGCAAGCCACAATCGAAATCGGCAAAGTCCGGGCAGCGTGGACGGTAGCACCAGGGCTTGACGTATGAAGGCTGCGCGCACGGTCCGCGTCATTAGCGGCAAGCGGCGGGGAAGCTCGCGGCCGCTGCTCGTCGAGACGAGCAGCGGACCGCAGATCGTCAAGTTGCGCGGGGTGCCGCAAGGCACCGGGCCGCTCGTCGCCGAAATTATCGTCGCCGAGTTTGCCGAGGCGATCGGGCTGTCGGTTCCCGCCCGCTGCCTCGTCGAACTCGACGCCGGCGCAGTCGTTCCCGACGGCGACGACGAACTTGACGATGTGATGCGCCAGAGCGGCGGGCTCAATCTCGGCTTCGACTATCTCGATCCGGCCACGGACCTCGCGGCGCGTGACATTGCCACCATCTCGACCGACGACCAGGCGGCAATCCTCTGGCTCGATCGGTTCGTGATGAATCCCGATCGCACCGCGAGCAACCCCAACCTCATGCGCTCGCGCGACCGTTTGTGGCTCATCGATCACGGCGCCGCGCTCGGCTTTCAGTACAACTGGCCGGCGGTCTCGGAAGACGCCGCCACTCGGCCGCCGCTCGAGCACGAACCGCATCTCTTTGCCGCCGCCGTGTCGGCTGCGGACCTGGCCGAGTGGGACGGAATCCTGGCCGCGCGGCTGACGCGCGACGTGCTCGAGGCAGCGGTTGCTCAGGTTCCGGACGAATTTCTCGACTCGCTGCTCGCGGACGACCGCTCGGCCGGCGCGCTGCTGCGGCGCCGTGCGGCCTACGCGGCGTTTCTCTGGAAGCGCCTCAAGGCTCCGCGCGGTTTTCTCACCGCGGTAACGCCGGTCCGCACGCCAGGCCGACGGGGCGCGCTGGGCGCGACGCGATAAGTCGTTAAACGTCTATCAAAAAACACTCATGATAAAAATGAGATACGCCGGTATCGTCGCCAGTCTGGCGCTCGGCGCGTGCCTCCCGGCGTCCACCACCGCGGTGCGTCCGGCCGCCGCCGCCGCCGCGGTCGCAACAGCGCGGCCGCTTCCGAACGACATCCGCTGGTTTCGCACCGCGGCCGAGTATCGCGCGCTGGCGATGCAGGCCTACGGCCTGGCCGCGGCGCGACTGCCAGAGCTGACGCGCACCCTACCGGCGCAATCGTGGGCCGTCATCCTCGACGCCGACGAGACGGTGCTCGACAACTCCGAGTACCAGCGCCGCCGCGCCGTGATCGATAGCGGTTACACGCCGGCCACGTGGGCCGCGTGGGTGAATGAACGCGCCGCGGCCGCCGTCCCCGGCGCCGTTGACTTCACAAAACGCGTACAGGCGCTCGGCGGCCGCATCGTCATCGTCACGAACCGCTCGCTGGACCAGTGCGATGCCACGCGGACTAATCTTCAAACCATCGGCGTGAACGCGAACGCCGTGGTCTGTCAGCCTCCTGGGGAGAGTGACAAGAATCCGCGCTTTCAACGCGTGCAGCGCGGCACCGCCGTGCCCGGGCTTCCGGCGCTCACCGTAGTCGAGTGGGTGGGCGACAACATCCTCGACTTTCCCGGCCTGAGCCAGGCGTCACGCAACGATCCCGCCGCGCTTGCCGAGTTCGGCGTCAAGTACTTCATTCTGCCCAACCCGATGTACGGCTCCTGGCAGTGACCGGCGAGCCACCACTCCCACCTACAAAGGGATATCCGTGGCCATGAACGACCTTCGACAGTGGAGATCCGTTGCCTGCCTCACGTTCGTGATGATGAGCGTAGCCGTGTGCTCCAAGGCACCGGCCGGCGGCGGAGCGGGCGCGTCGGCGTCGAGCGCGGCGGTGGACAGTGCCGCGCAATCGATTACCGCCGCCGGCTTGATGCAGCACATCAAGGATCTCTCCGACGACTCAATGGAGGGGCGCGGCCCCGGCACCGCGGGCGAGACAAAGGCCGTGGCCTACATGCAGTCGCAGTTCAAGGCGATTGGCCTCAAGCCCGGCAACCCTGACGGTACGTATCTGCAGAATGTTGACTTGGTCGCCTATCTGGCGCATCCCACCGCGTACTACACCGCCGGCGGCAAGAAAATTTCGTTGTCGTACCCCAACGATTTCATCGCCAACTCGCGGCACCGGGTGCCCGAGACCAAGGTCATGAACTCCGACGTGGTCTTCGTGGGCTATGGAGTGGTGGCGCCGGAATACGGGTGGGACGATTACAAGGGCGTGGACGTAAAGGGCAAAACGATCCTCATGCTGGTGAACGATCCGCCGGTTCGCGTGGCCGGTGACACGGCGCTCGACACCACGATGTTCAAGGGCAACGCCATGACCTACTATGGCCGGTGGACCTACAAGTATGAGATCGCGTCGGCCAAGGGCGCCGCCGCCGCAATCGTCATTCACGAGACGGGGCCGGCCGGCTATCCGTTCACCGTGGTGAGCAGCAGCAACTCGGCCGAGCAGTTCGACGTCATTTCGCCCGACGCGGACAAGCGCGTTCCGGTGGAAGGTTGGCTCACGCTGGCCAAGACGAAGGAGATCATGTCGGCGGCGGGCCAGAATTTTGACTCGCTCAAGGCTGCCGCGGCGCGCAAGGATTTCAAGCCCGTGGTGCTTAATGCCAAGGCGAACTACGACGTGAAGATCGACTCGCGGCAGATTCAGTCGCACAACGTCGTGGCCAAACTTGAGGGCACGGACAAGAAGGACGAATACGTCGTCTACACGGCGCACTGGGATCACCTCGGCAAGGACACCACGCTCAAAGGCGACCAGATTTACAACGGTGCGTTGGACAACGCGAGCGGAAGCTCGGCGTTATTAGAGATCGCGAGAGCGTACACGAAGTTGCCGACACCGCCGCGCCGGTCGATCCTCTTTCTGTCTGTCACGGCCGAGGAGAAGAACCTGCTCGGCACCAAGTTCTACGCGACGCATCCGCTCTATCCGCTCAACAAGACGGCCGCCGATATCAACATGGACGGCATCAACCAGTGGGGAAAGACGAGCGACTACACCGTCATCGGGCTGGGGAATTCGACGCTCGACGACGTGCTGGGCACCGTACTGGCGTCGCAGAATCGGACGGTGCGGCCCGACCCCGAGCCCGAGAAGGGGTTCTACTATCGTTCCGACCACTTTGAGTTTGCCAAGGTTGGCGTGCCGGCGCTCGACGTGGACGCGGGCATTGACTTCATTGGGAAACCGAAGGGTTACGGTGTGCAGAAACGCGATGAGTACACTAATAACGACTACCACAAGCCGTCGGACGAGATCAAGCCGGATTGGGACCTTGCGGGCGGCGTGGACGACATGCGCGTGCTGTTCCGCGCCGGCTACGCGGTAGCCCAGGCGGACGCGCTTCCGCAATGGAAGGCCGGGAACGAGTTCAAGGCGAAACGAGATTCCATGATGAAACAATAATGAAAAATGTAGTACCTGTTGTCGTAGTACTGCTGGCGTCCGCGGTGCTCGGCGCGATCGGATACCGATCGTCCGGCGCTCCGCCGCGGACGCCGGCGCAACAGCAGGGCGCCGCGCGGCCGCACAGCGAGCTCTCGGTGCGCGTGCTCGACGTGGGGCAGGGCGACGCGACCCTCATTGAAAACGGCACCAGCCGCGTGCTGATCGACGGCGGGCCGGACGAGGCACGGTTCGGCGCGCTCCTCGACTCCTTGCAGCTCAATGACAGCACGTTCGACGTCGTCGTGCTCACGCATCAGCATGCCGATCATCTCATTGGCCTGCGCGCGCTGTTCGAAACGCGGCGGCACATCAGGGTCAAATATTTCTTCGAAAACAAGGACCCGTACACCGCGGCCAACCTCCGCCATCTCCGCGATTCGATCAACGCACGCGTCGAGCGCAGCGAATTGATCTACCGCGACACCGATGATCCGTGCGCAGACGGCCGACCCATTTGCACGATCACGATGAACGGCGGCGCCATGTTGCACATTCTCGCACCTATGCCTGCAACGAGCCCTACGCCCAATCCCAATGACCGTTCCGTGGCCGTCAAGCTCGTTGGACCCGATTCGGCGTCGTTCACGATGTGGCTGGCCGGTGACGCGGAACAGCAGGAGATCGGCTGGTTCCTCAATGACGCGCACTACGACCGCAATCCGGGCATGCGCGCCGATGTCATGAAGGCCGATCACCATGGCAGCTGCAATGGTGTCACGAACGAGTATCTCGACGCCATTCACCCGGCGTGGGCCACCGCGTCGCTCGCTGCGGTGAACAGCTATCACCACATGCACGATCAGGCCAAAGCGGTGTACCGCGCGCACGGCGTGCAATGGTATCGAACCGATCAAAACGGAACTATCACCTTTCGCAGTCCGGGCACGCAGGGCGGCAAGTACACGGTGAGTGTGCAGCGAGGCGGAACAGACTTATCCGGGCCGTCCGACAAGCGGTCGACCCAGGCGGAGTGCAACCCGGTGCCGTGATACTCTGTCATTCCGAGCGAATGCGAGGAATCTTCTGTCCATAACTAGTGAAAGAAGATTCCTCACTTCGTTCGGAATGACAACAGTCCTCGCTCGGACTGACAGCTAGAGCAATCCCTCAACGCCCGCCTCGAGCTCGAGCAACCGCTGCTTCCGCCACAGCCCGCCACCGTACCCAGTAAGCGTTCCGTTCGCCCCAATCACCCGATGGCAGGGAATTAGTATCGCAATGCGATTATCTCCATTCGCCGCCGCTACAGCTCGCACAGCCGTCGGCCGCCCGATCAATTTCGCCATCTCGGAGTACGACCGCGTCACCCCACACGGAATCGTCTGCAGCGCGGTCCAGACGCTCTCCTGAAATTCGGTCCCCGGCGTTCGGAGCTGAATGTCGAACGCGCGTCGCGTCCCGGCGAAGTACTCGCCCAGCTGAGACGCCACGCGCGCTAGGACGAGCGATTCGCCGGATGTCTGCGTGCAGCTCAAGCGTACTTCCAACCGCGCGAGCTCGGCGGCCAACGCCGGCCGTTCGGCGAACTCGAGCAGCACGAGGTGGCTCGGCGTCGCCGCGGCCACCATGGCGCCCAGGGGTGTTTCGATTTCCCGCACGAACAGCGGAATCGTGCCGTTAGCCGTCATGCTGCGAAGCTCCGCGGCTGGTATCGGAGATGACGCGTCTACAGTATCGTAGTGCTGACTCCAACCCGAATCGAGGCCTCGTGGCGTCATCATCAGGACAGCACCAATGGGTTGTCGATTCGATCGAGGAGCACGTAGCCTCGGTCGAAGTAGACGGCGGAAAGATGATCACTGTGCCGCAATGGCTGCTCCCCGATGGTGCTCGGCAGGGTCATGTGCTCAAGGTACAGCACGACCGGCCGCCAAAGGGCCAGCGATCGGCGCTGACGATCGAGATCGACGATGCCGCGACGAAACAAGCGCTGGCGGATTCGGCGGCCCAGGTGAGCAAGCACGCCAAGCAGCCGAACGATCCGGGCGGGGACATCGCGCTCTAGCACAGCGCGCGTCAGTTGTGCGTCAGTCGTCGAGGGCCGTGGCACTCACCACGGCACTTCCGTCGGCCTCGTATTCCACAGTCACCCGCCATGGCTGACAGCATACCTGGCAGTCCTCGACGTATTCCTGCGTGTCGCCGCTGCCCGGATCGAGGCTCACCTCGTTCTCCTCGCCGCAATACGGACAGCTCACCAGGCCTGTGGTATCCGCGGTCCCGTCGCCGAGCGGAAAATCGCGGTCGAGGTCGGAATCCTCGGGTTCGGTCGAATCATCGTCGAAAACAGAGCGCATCGCTGAAGTGTAACACCCAGCATCGGGCAAGTCCGACCTGGCAAATTCTTATCGCGACGACTGGATTACATCCATGTACGACGTCAGGTGCCCCGTGGTGAACAACTTCAACTGCTCCATGATCGATGCCGTCAACTGCTGCGCGCGCATACCCGGACCCCCACCCGCACCGCCACCGCCGCGGTTGTAGCCCCCGCCGCCGAACACCGAACGAATGAACGTGCTCGACGAATCGATCGGCAACGTGCCCACGTTCGTGTAGAATTTGCTCCAGTCGTCATTCTGCTGAAACAGATACTGCTCGACGTTCGACAAGTAGAACGCCTGCACCACGGCGTGGTGGTCCGTGAGATACGAACCAATGGCGCGAATGGCCTTGGGTCCGGCGAAGTCGCCCACCACCGGCACAATGAGATTGTCGAGTTCGAGGTGCCTGAGGACGCGGAAGTTGGCTTCGGTCCCGAGATAGCCGCGGTGCACACCGGCGCTGTCGGTACCCGATGACATGTCCGCGTAACTCGGCATGCGGCCGCGGCCGAATCCGTTCCGGCCACCCGGGGAATAGTTGTAGTTGATGTCCGGGCCGGCGGTGATAAAGGCGTTGTACACGTCGGTGATCCCGACAATGTCGCTGTCGGACAGCTTGAACCCGTGTTCGTGGATCAGTTGGTCCTTGATCGCCCGCAGATTTCTGTTGTAGGAACCGCTATCGGGCGCGACGTCGGCGAACGCCGCAAAGATTTGCTCCGGCGTCGATGTGCTGTCCAGCCCCAGTGGCCGGCGGCGCGAAAAAAGGCGCGACACGAACTCGGCGCGATCCGGCGCCGGTTCGATCAACGCCTTGTACATGAGCAGCGTCAGCAGGTTCTGCCGGCGAATGTCCACGATGAACGCGATCTTGGGCTTCAACGCGATGAGGTAGGTGAAGTTCTGATCGGGGCCAACCCCCAGGTACGCGCCGTCCGGCTTCGTTGCACGCTGCAGGCGCGGAATCACCCACTGCAACGTCGTTTCGTTCCCGACATAATTGTTCGACCGAAAATAACCGCCCGGTTCGGACAGGTCGCCAACGAGCTTCCAGAAGGTGCTGTCGTCGAGCTTCGCCGGAATGGTTTGCGCGGCGGCGCGAGTGGCCGGAGCGATGACAATCGTCGCGAAAAACAGCAGGGCAGAGCGGCTGAGCGAAACGCGTCGCGCCAATGACATGGATGCTGGTCCGATGTTTCAAGAGGTGCCTGAAGGATGCATCGGTGCTCACGCCGGCGACAGACCATTCTCCAGCGCACACACAAAGCGGCACACCGAATTGTTTCGATGTGCCGCTCCGGTCTTCTGACGAACCACCCCAAGCCCCCACCCCACCTCCACGATCTGCGCTATGCAGGCGTGACGGAACGCCTACTGCAGCATCAGATCGAAGTCGTAGAAGCCATAGCCGCCCTGCGGGTCGCGCACGCGAATCACGGTGGTGTAGCCGTTGTAGGCCGACGGCTGCTGTACCAACGTCACGGTGCCACGCCCCTGGTTCTGGAACACTGCCACCGATCGTACGCCGCGCTGCGATGCTGCGGCCCCGCGGTCGGCGCGAATGCTCGTCGGTTGATTGCCGCTCAGGCTGCGATACGAAACCTGGCCGTTGCTCACGCGAATCTCGAGCTCACCATCGACGTTGCCGCTCCAGTGGAGCATGGACTGCCTGGCGTCACGGCCCGTGCCCCCGTACGGGTTGGCGCTTCCAGTGCGGTTGTGATAGCCGTCATCCCGGTTGCGGTTGTCACGATCATTGGCCCGCTCATTGTCGTCGCGGTCATGGCCTCGCCCGTTGTTGCCACGATAGACGTCGCCGTTCCCGTACGTCTGCCAGTAGGCCGCAATGCGATAGTTGTCCGCACCGCTGGACGGATCCTGAACGCGAACCGTGGCGGTGTACCCGTTCTGCGCCGACGGCTGCTGAATCACGTCCGCCGAGCCGCGCCCGTTCAGAACCCGCACGTAGATTTGCCCATTCTGCCGCGGCAACTGCATCATGACGCGCGAATTCGCGCGGCCGGGCTCAGAGTTGGAGAGATCGCGCGTTGACAGACGGTTGCCGCGCATCGTGATCTGCACTTCGCGGTCAACACGGCCGTTCCACTCAAATACTTCCTGGCCGCTCTGCGCAAAAGCAATTGGCGCGGCCGATACGAGCGCGACGGCCGCGAACGGCAGGGAACGCCAGAGAAAACGTTGCATGGTCATAGTGGCTCCTTGAAGAGCCGGTCGCGTCCAGTGCGGCCGGGCTGCGCCACCTACAAAGGCACTGCGCGTGCCGCGACCAGTCCGGCGGTGCGAAGATTCCGCGCGCAACGGCGCAAACGAAGCCAGACACGTCAGTTACAGATACCCCCCGTGCCACGGCACCGAATGGACTTGTGACCCGGCGCACGCTGTTGCGACGCCCGATCGTCCGGAAGGTCGGACAACTTCGCGTCCGATCCCCGGGACAGCCGTCGGTGTGGCCCCCCCGTCAGTCCTTTTGCTCGCCCGGCGCCGGAAAGCCGTGCTGCTTTCGGCCAACCTCCGCCTCGTGCTTGGCCGTCGTTTTGTAGAGCTCGAATCGCCCGTCCGCCGCGCTGTCGGCAACGCGCGTTCGCAGCGCCTGCAGCTCGCGCCATGGCCGCGGACAAAATCCGCGCGCCACAGCGACGTTCTGCCGCAACACCCGCATGGAATCGATGCCCGTCACCGTGGTGGCGACGTCGAGACTCATGGCGTACGACAATGCTTCCTGCGCCGTGAGCATTTTTTGTTTCACTATCTGTCCTTCCCCGCCCATGCTCTTCATGCCGATCGGCGCGATGCCGCGCCGATGCAATTCCGGGAGGACCCGCTGCTCAAAGCTTCGAAATGTGGCGTCGAAGCAGTTGAGCGGCATCTGCACCGCGTCGAACGGATAGTCATATGAGAGCATCCGCAGGTGCAGCGCGGGATCCTTGTGCCCGGTGAAGCCAACGAAGCGCACCTTGCCCTGACGCTTGGCCCTGTCCAGCGCTTCGATCACGCCGCCCTTCATGAAGTGCCGTTCCGGATCGTTCGCATACGCCACCTCGTGCACCTGCCAAAGATCGAGATAGTCCGTCTTGAGCCGGCGCAGCGATTCGTCGAGCTGGCGCATCGCCACCTTCGCGTCGCGACCGTGGGTGCACACCTTGGACATGAGAAAAACCTGATCACGCCGGCCCGCCAGTGCCTTGCCAACGCGCTCTTCACTCTTACCCTGATGATATTCCCACGCATTGTCCAGAAAGCGAATGCCGGCGTCGATGGCCGCATGCACGATCCGAATCGCCTCGCGTTCCGTGCCAACCAGCCCAATGTGGAATCCGCCGAGTCCAATGGCCGACACGAACTCGCCGGTGGTCCCAAGCGCCCTACGTGGAATGTCACCCGGCGACGGCGGCTGATAGCTCGTGAGCGGACGGGTGCGCGGGGCGCGTTTGGAGCGTGTCGGCACGTTTGGATCCTCAGCTCAGTGTGGCACAGCGGAATGCCATCCTCATGCAAGATCAGCGCACGCAGGGCGAACCTGCCTGACCGGCTGCGCGGACCGCCGACACCTGGTCAAACCCTATGGAAATGGGCGGTTTGTGTTGCGCGGAAGGATCGGAGGTGGTGAAGATTCGGAGGCGCGTGCGCACCGTGCCACTTGAATGCCGACCACCGTGCGATGGAGAACGATCATGTTCGTTGAAGATTTTACCGACGAGTACGCGCGTTACCGCGCGATTGGTGAGAAAGCGCTAGCGCAGGTTTCAGACGACAATCTCAACCGCGTCGTTGCCCCGAATGGCAACTCGATCGCCATGCTCGTGCGCCATCTGGGCGGCAACCTGCAGTCGCGGTTCACGAATTTCCTCACGGAAGATGGTGAAAAGCCGTCGCGCAACCGCGACGAGGAGTTTGCCGATCGCAACTATACGCGAGCCGAGGTGGACCAGACGTGGAATGCCGGTTGGGCCGCCCTCGAGAAGGCGCTGGACGACGTGGGTGAGGACGACCTCCAGAGCACGGTGAAGATTCGCGGCACGCCGCTCACCGTTCACGAGGCGCTCTGCCGCTCGGTGGCGCACGCCGCTATGCACGTTGGGCAGATCGTGCTGCTCGCCAGAATCGTTGCCACCGACGAGTGGAAATGGATAAGCATTCCCAAGGGCCAGTCGCAGCAGTACAACCAGAATCCGATCATGGAGAAGCGTCCGGCGAAATGACCGCGCTCGTGGAAGCATGCGTCGATTCCCTGGAGTCGGCGCTCGCGGCGAAGCGGGGCGGAGCACAGCGGCTGGAACTCTGCGCCAACCTCGACGTTGGTGGCACGACGCCGGCCGCGGCGCTGATCGCCGAGGTCAAGGCGCGGGTCGGGCTGCCGATCGCGGCAATGATTCGGCCGCGCGGCGGATCGTTCGTGCACTCGGTGGCCGAGGCGGAGCAGATGCGGCGCGACATCGAGATGGCGAATGGCGTTGGAGTCGAGGCGCTCGTGTTCGGGGCGCTCGACGACGCAAATAATATCGACGTCGATAGAATGCGCTTGCTCATCGGCGCGGCGGGCCGAACGCCGGTAGTGTTTCATCGCGCGTTCGACCGGGTGGCCGACCAGAACACCGCCCTCGAAGTGCTCATTGAGCTTGGCGTGGGGCGTGTGCTGACGTCCGGCGGTGCGCCCACCGCGCTCGATGGTGTGGCGTCGCTGCGCCGGTTGGTCGAGCGCTCGGCGGGCCGCATCGAGATCGTTGCCGGTGGAAAGGTGCGCGGGCCGAACGCGGTCGCCGTGGTCGAGCGCAGCGGCGTGCGGCAGCTGCATGCGCGCTGCGAGGGCGACGGCGCGACGATCCGCGCCATCGTAAACGCGTTGACTGCCGCCGCATTCATTCTCGTTCGCTAATTACAGAGCGTGCTGCCCGGTGCGCATGGCGGCTCACGGCAGACACCGAGCAGGTTGCACACCAAGCCACCCCGGGTCGTTGCCGGCTTCTGCACGGTTCTGGTGCGCGAGTCGCTGGACGTCGCGGCGGCTGCGGTGTGTCCGCGGCCGCGTGCCAGCGTCACTGCCGGTATGAGAATGACGCGGTTTCGCCGCAATCCGAGCGCCGACAGGTCGTAGTACACACCCAGCTCCGGCCGAATGGAAAAGGCGGCATCGCCGAGCTGAATCCCGCCAAACCCGCCGATCGTTGGGGAATCGGACACGGCGCCCCGCGTGATGGGAATGACCTGGATCGCTCGGAGGCCGCCGAACGGCATGACGCCGGCCAACTCGTTGCCCGAGGCAATCAGCGTCGCGTCAACCTCGGCGTGATCGCCCCAGTTCACGACACCGCCGCCAACCATGAAAGCGAGCGCCGGCTGCCCGGGAGCGTAGTCGGCGAAGCGGCGCTTGTAGCTCACAAGTGCGCCGCCCGGCGTCAGGCGAAATCCGGCGTCGGAATGATCGTCCATCCCGTGCCGCCACTCGTGGTCCACGCCCCAGAGCGGCGCGGCGAGTGTGTCGCCAATCCGAATGGCGTTCGGCATGAAGTAGTACGACCCGGCAATGGTGGATTCGCCAACGGGTGCCGTCTGGGCCGTGGATCCGACGGTGTATGGAATGCACGCCGTGGTGCTCCCAAGAGCGGCGGCGGCGAGAAAAGTCGAGCGGACGAAGGATCGGGTGGAGGCGCGCATGTTGAGCTCCGGTTGGTGTCACGCGCAGGGTACGGCCGCGTCACATTCGCCTCCATACGTCAGATGACGTAGCAGTGCACGGGTGGCTGTCGGCCCCCGGTCACGATTCGCCCCCGAGCTCGCGCATTCGATCAGCCAGCTCGCCACGCGATGTTACGCCAAGCTTGGCGAAGATGTTCGACAGGTGCGTGCTCACGGTGCGTGACGAAATGTCGAGTGCCGCACCAATCTCCTTGTTCGACTTTCGTGCGGCCACCAACCGGGCGATGCCGAGCTCGCGTGCACTGAGCGCTCCGGCGCCCGCGCCCCCTCGCCTGCCGGGCACGCGCGCGCCGAGCGCCCGCAACTCCTCGCGCGTAGCCCGCACTTCGCGTTCGGCGCCCAACCGCTCGAAGATGGCGTGCGCCTCGGTCAGCTCAGCCGTGGCGGCGGGTGCGTCACCCGCATCAACGAGCGCGCGGGCGATGAGGCGACGCAACCGCGCGGCGTCGAAAACGAACGACACTCGCTCGAGTGCCGCGCGCGCCAAGCGGAGGAGAGGGACTGCGTTGGCGGCATTGCCGGTGAGGTAGGCCAGGAGCGCATCGGTGGTATCTGCCCAGGCCAGGCCGAGCGGATGCCCGATCGCCGCTGAGTCGCGCCGAAGACGCGCGCTATACCGCGCCGCCCGCTCGTAATCTTCGAGATAGAGAGCCGTTTCGATGACGAAGGGCAGCAGCCGGTAAATGGCCCACGCGACATAACCGGCGCGATCGGCAATCGCGAGACCGGCCTCACCCACGGCCAGCGCGCGTTCGTTCTCGCCGGCGGTCATGAGGTATCCGGCCATGCCCATGTACGCGGGCACGAGGGCGTGGACGTCTCCGTTCGGCAATTCCATATCCGCGGTGGTTGTCGGCTTGTTGACCGCTCCGGACAGACTCCATGCTTCTTGAATGAGCATATGTGCACGATCCATGTCGCCGAGTGCGCGGTGGATCAGCCCCGTCCAAACGAGGAGTCTCGGCAGTAGCGTACGCTGGCCGAGCGCGCGGGCGGCGGGAATCGCCCGGTCGGCGATCGCCAGCGCGGCCGGCCACTCACCAATCCCGGCGAGGTACTCGATCTCGACGTCTGCGGTCCAGAGCTGCAACACCGGCGAACGTATGTCGTCGGCGAGCCGCCGGCTTTCGCTCACGTGACGCGCGGTGGCCGCGACGTCGCCGGTGAGGCCGGCATGCACAGCCATTGCCCAGTGCACCGACCACTCGAGGGCGCGCTCGCCCGACTGGGCGGCGTATGCCGCGGCGAGTGCGCCGTGCGCTCTCGCATCTTCCGCCGGCCCGGTCCACGCGTGGAGCAGAAGGAGCGCGCGATGCGACCGGCCAAGGAGCGCGCGATCGCCGGACCGTGTGGCTATGGCAAGCGCAGTTTGTGCGTTGACGAGGGCCTCGTCACGACGACCAAGGGCATGCAGCGCCGTGGCACGGGCGAGATGAAGCCGCGCCGCGAGCTCGCCGGAGGCGTCGGACGATAGAGCAGCGAGGCCGGCGTCGTAATGCGCGATGGCCGCGACGTGATCGTTCGCCGCGGCCGACATGAGTCCCATGCGGCGCTCGATGACGGCGACCGTTGGCCAGTCGGCGACGGCGCTCGCCTCGAGGTGGGCACGTTCCCAGAGTGCGCGCGCCGCGCCGACATCGCCGAGGCGCTGCCGGGCGCGGGCGAGCAGTTCGAGGACCTCACGGCGCCCTGTGTCGGCCGCGACCGTTGCGGGCGCCTGGTCGATCGCGTGCAGCGCCGGCTCCAGGTACGCCACCGCGGCGGCATCGGCGTAGCGCGCAATGGCCTGCCGGCCCGCGGCGATGAAGTATCGAACCGCGCCGGGAGCATCGGCGCCGTTGGTTCCCCGGGCGTTATGAAACGCCAGCTCGTCGGCGTGGGCGAGCGCCTCGGCGCCGTACAGACGCTCGAGCGCGCCAGCGACGTGGTCGTGCATTCGCCGAGCGCGCGTTCGGCCGAGCGCGGCGTAGAGTGCATCACGCACGAGCGGATGAGAGAAGTCGTATGTCGCGTCGGGGCCCGCGTGCGCGTCGGCCGCTTCAATCAGGAACTGGGCGCGACACAACTCGTCGATCGCGTCGGCGAGCGCCAATTCGCCGAAGCTCGTAGCGCCGCGTAGTACGGACAGCCGGATACGGCCGCCGAGTACGGCGCTCGTGTCGAGCAGAGCCCGGGTGTCGGGTTTGAGCCGAGCCGCGCGTTCGAGTACGACGTCGCTGACGGAACGCGACGGCGTGAGTGCCGCGCCGCTCCAGCCGTCCGCGCGAGCCAAACCCGTCCACTCCCCGTTCTGCTGCGCGAGCTGTCCTGACCCGACGAGCGATTGCAGCGTTTCGTCGATGAAGAACGGGTTGCCGCGCGTCCAGTCGTGCAGGGCAGCGGCGATATCGCGCACCGCGGCGGTTGGTACGCTGAATCTTCGTTCAAGCAGTTCGATTGTTTGCTCCCGCGTGAGTGGCACAAGCCGTTGCATGCGTGCCGCGCCGATCGAGACGAGCGAGCGCTCAACCGCGGCGAGCGGCGTGGCCGTGGTGCGCTCGGCATCGGTGTGGAGGCCGAGGATCATGAGATGGCCGTCGATCGCGCCGGCGTGTGCTTGCCGGGCGAGAAAGTGCAGCAGTTCGACGGAGGCTTCGTCGGCCCACTGCAGATTGTCGAGCACGATGAGCAATGGACGCCGGGCACAAAGGCGGCCCACCAGCTGGGCGAAGCTCCAGAACATTCGAGCTTTCGCATCGGTGGTGCTTTCGCCGCCCGCCGACTCGGCGAACAGCGCAGGAAAGATTGCTGCGAGATCGCCGGCGGCGCCGCGTGTGAGGACGGTGAGCGCGGCGGCGTCGAGATTGCGGAGGAGTCGGAGCAGGGCGTCGCCAAAGACGGCGTATGGCACGCCGATCTCCACGGCGAATGCCTGGCCGTGGGCGAGGGAGAAATCCCGCTGGGCGGCTTCGTGCATCAGGTCGCGTGCGAGCCGAGTCTTGCCGACTCCGGACTCACCGGACAAAAAGCGTGTGCCAGGCCGGCCAGCGGCGGCGTCGCCGAGTGTCGCGGAAAGCGACGCGAGCTCGGTCTTGCGGCCGACGAGGGGAAGGGGTGGCATGGCCGCGGCCGCCGGGTCCGATTCCGTGCTGGAGGGTTACCGAGCGCCGGAGCGCGTCATGCGAACGCCCATGAGCAGGATCAACCCTACGACGAACGTGATCCCACCGTTCACCGCCCATCGGGATTGGCCGGACATGAAACTGCCTGGCAGCACGCCAATGCCTTGGAGGAACCAGACGCATCCAACAAGCATCAACAAGACGGCTACCACCGTCGCGGCTATTCTCATCGCTTGGTACTCCAGCAAGGGGACAATGGAGGGGGACGGCATACCCGCCACGCGGCGAGCCATAATCAAACCAATAGTTCGACTGAAGCGCGCGCTAGCGCTCGTTCGATCGGGGATTGGCTGGTGTATCGGCTTGCCGTCGTTCAAGCGACTGGCCGAGAGCCAGATGCTCGCGACTATTTCAACCCGTTCTTCTGGCGGATGACATGCGTTCGCTAATGAGAGTCCTTGTCATGGTGTTCGCTTGCACGGCATCGTGCAAGTAACAATCGGCGGGGCCAGTCACGATTGCCAGGCTCCCGGTCGGCGTCGGCGGCGATATCAAAAACGGCGGATTCGAGCTGGGGCCAGGGTCAACCCGTCGGTTGATGCGATCGGATCGCCAGCGTTAGCTTCCCGACGGGTTCGTGGCTAGCGTCGCGGGCTATGCTGAACGAGACAATGCATGATACGTTAGAGCACCAACGGCGTACGCGGGCGAAACCCGCCGCCGCCCACCGTTCGCCCCTCCTCCGCACTACAATCCATGCACATTCGCCCCACCGCATGCCTCGTCGCCGGCCTAGCCGCGTCCTTCCTCATCGCCGCGCCGCGCCGCCTGGCCGCGCAAGAGAACTACGAGATCCAGGTTTACGGGTCCGAGACCGTTCCGCGCGGCGTCACGATGTTCGAGTTGCACAGCAACTACACCATCAGGGGTCGCAAGGAGATCTCCGAGTTCGGCGAGCTACCGACGAATCACGCCATTCATGAAACGGTCGAGATCACACACGGCTTCAACGATTGGTCGGAGTTGGGCTTCTACCTGTTCAACGCCAAACCAGACGGCCGGAATTTCGATTTTGTCGGGACGCACATTCGCCCGCGCTTTCGCGTACCGGAAAGTTGGGGCTGGCCGGTTGGAGTAAGCATCTCCCAGGAAATTGGCTACGTGCGGAGCAAGTACTCGGCGGACACGTGGACCTATGAGTTGCGCCCGATCATCGACAAGCAGATGGACCACTGGTACGTCTCAATCAACCCAGTGCTCGGCAAGTCGTTGCGCGGACCGAACGCCGCGGAATCGTTCGACTTCAATCCGAATGTCAATGTCGGGTACGACGTGACGAAAGAAGTGAACCTGGCGGTCGAGTACTATGGCCTGACCGGGACGGTCAAGCGCACGGAGGCGATCGCCGCGCAGGAGCACCAGGTGTTCGGCGTCATCAATCTCAACGTCAGCCCGGAGTGGGAATTCAACTTCGGATACGGCACGGCGCTCACGGCCGGTGGCGACAAGAGCATCATCAAGATGATTCTCGGGCGGCGCGTTGGACCGTCGAGAAAATAGCGGGGACTACCCCGGACACGCAGTGGATAGCCGAACGGCCCGCACAGATGTGCGGGCCGTTCGCGTTCTGGATCGGGATATGAAACTACTTGCCCGCGTCGAGATGGTTCCAGTTCATGATGGCGTTGAAGCCCAAGGCAAAAGTGCCCTGCGTCTGCCAGCGCCAGTACGGCCGGATGGCAAACATCACCAGGTGCCCGTTACCAATCTTCTCATCGACCAGCGCAGCGCGCTTCGATAGCAGATTGCCGTTCTCCAAGGTGCCGGAGAGCAGCATGTCCTCCGCTTTTTCGGGGAACTGCATCACGACGCGCGTAGACGAGTTGGGATCAGCGGTGAGACCTGGCACCGTCACGGCGCCCTGCGGTCCGCCGAAACCACCACGCCCGCCGGCTGTGCCACGACCACCGGCGGCGCCGGCATCGGCTTTTGGCGCGCGATTGAAATCGTTGCCGATCAAGGTGGCCAGCCCGTACGCCGTTCCCGTGTTGTTCGGATCCCACGGTGACAGCTTGAGCGGACTGGCCATGGGCGTCACATCCTGGCCGTTCGCTCCAGCGCGTCCGCCGCGGCCGGCGCCGCCCGAACTGGCAATCGGCATCGCGCCCGCGCCGGCGTTGAGCACCGGTGCGGAATTGAAGTACACCGGCACGTCAGTCTGCGTGTAGCCATACACCAGCGGGCTCGTGGCGTCGCTGATCACGCCGCGCAGAATGGTTCCGCGAGCGAACAGACCGTTCGCCGGTTCCACCGTCACGCCGGGCGTGAGGTTCATCTCCGGCAGAATACCCGACGTGCTGCCTTCGGTGATCACCGTGCCGCCATGCTGCACGAAGGCGAACAGCGCCTTCATGCCATCCGGTCCGAGTGCGCCGCGCACGTCGCTTGTGGAATCGGGAAAGCCGAGCGACGGAAATTCCTTGGTGCTCTTGTAGGACACAGGCGCGCCGCCGGCAGGCACCGCCGCTCCCACGCCGCTGCCGCCGTGTGGATAGATGATGACGTCGAACTTTGATCGCAGATCGCCCATATTGGCGAGGGCGTTCTCACCGAAATACTGATAGGGCACGCCATACGTATCGAGCGCCGCGCGAACCCACCCCTCGTCCTGCGTCCGCGTCCAGCTGTGGATGTAGCCGATTCGCGGCACGTCGAGGTCGTGCATCTTCACGCTCGGCGCCGCGGCCATTGCGTGGCCGGCAAGGCCGAGGCGCTTAAGCTCGGGCTCGATCTGCGCGCGGTTCGCGTTGGGGATGACGATGGCGCCGGCGCCAAAGTGCGTGCCCGCGGCATCGAACGCCGCTTCGGCGGCCGACATCTTCACGTTCGGAAACTTGAAGCGCAGGCTCACGAGCGTATTGTCGCTATTGTTCTCGACCACGATCGTGTTGCCCGTGCCCGTGACGCCACCGGCGGCGACAACGTCTTTCGCCATTGGCACCATCGTCATTGGCTGCTTCAGAATACTCTTATCGGTGACCTCGGTCACCGTGATGTTGCGCATCAGCGGGAACGTCCACCCGGTGTCGTCGTACGGCGACGGATTGGCCGGGGAGAAGTTCTGGAGCTCGAAGTACATGTCGGCAATGGTGCGGTACGGCTGGTCGCCGCGGATGATGTAGTCACCCGCATTGACGCGCACCTTGCCGGCGTTGAATGACGACGTTCCGACGTGGAACTCCAGGCCCTGGGTCTTGAGTTCGTTGACCGCTTCGGCGGCGTTCTCGCGAGCGTGCTGGTTGGCGGGAATCACCCACGCGGCCACGCCGGTATTCGCCTTGGCGATCGCGCGCTTGTTCTTGCGCCAGTAGTCGTCGAGAAACATCTCGCGGTCCTTGGCCATGCGCGACAGCGAGAAGAGCAACGCCGATTCCTGAATGTTCGTATTGGCGCGCGGACTCCACGTGATCGAATCGAGCGGCGGGTTCGGACGGAACCACTCCTTGCTCGTGGTCGTTGCGCCCGGTCTGACCTTGTACCACTCGCAGGCGCCGGAACAGTAGCTCTGAACCTCGTAAAACCGACCGATGGCATTGTGGGTGTGGGCGATGAAGAACATGTAGTTCGGCACCCACCCGTCGTAGTAGCCGTATGTCCAGACGCCCGGCACGCCGCGCTTCGTCATTTCCATCACGTCGTTTTTCGCCAGGTACCACCACTCGTCTACGACGATCGGATCGAGCGCGTCGTTGTACGGGCCAGTGCCGGTGGACGAGTAGAGATACGTCTGCGCCTCGTGCAGGTCGTGGAGCACCGTCGGCGTCCATTCGAGCAGTGTCTTCGTCGTGTTCTTCGTGAGGTCGAGGAACTGGCCCATGCCGTCACGATTGTTGTCGTGCTGCACGTACTTGCCCCAGTACATCAAGGAGAGCGCGCCGCCACGACCGCCTCCGGAAGTCGGATGGTCCTTGGCCCACTGCTCGTTGAAATAATGGTTGTCCACGTACTTCTCGCGGCCATCCACTTCAATCACCGGGGTGATGAAGGTGATGACGTTGTTGCGAATGTTCTGAATGAACGGTGATTCGTCCACCGTGAGCCGATACGCCAGCTCCATCAGCATTTCCGGACCGCCGGCCTCTGGCGAGTGCATGCCGCTGGTAATCCAATAGATGGGTTTCGCTGTCTTGATCAGCTTTTGCGCCTGCGCTTCGGTGGTCTTGCGCGGATCGGTGAGCTGGTTGAGGTAGCTCTTGTACGTATCGAGCTTGGCCAGCGTCGCCTCGTCGGCGATCGCGAGCACGATCATATCGCGGCCTTCTTCCGTCTTGCCGATCGTCCAGTATTTGGCGCGCTTGGGCGCGGCCTTGGCCACCGCCTGCATGTAGCGGTGAATGTCCGCCGCGTGGTCGAGCTTTCCGGTGTCGCCAACAATGTGCCCAAGGAACTTGAGCGGAGACGGCACGGTGGCCGACGCCGGCAGGTAGTCCACGAGCTCCGTGCTGATGCGCGGGTCGGAGAGCAGTTTCTTGATCTGGGCGGTGTACGCCTGATCGACCTTGAGCGGCGACACGGTGGATTGTGCTGACGCAGCCCGGGGCAGACACACCGCGCTGGCCGCGGCCAGTGTCATGCACCACCGGCGCATTGATTCTGTCGAGCGGAACATCCTGACTCCTTGAACAGTTGAGTGCCCGACTCGGGCGGTGGAGTACTCTACTCTATGTTCAACGACGCCGGTGCGCTATCAGGGTTCAGGGCATCTCTGAGCCGCGTCGCGCGATCGCGGGCGGGACCGGGGGACCTGGGTCCGGGAATGCCGGACACGGGCTCGACACTAAGCCACACGAACACCGGTCCGGCGGCGTTGAGCGTTCTCTGAATGTCGTCGCGCCATGCGTCCAGCGTCTCGAATTGGAACACGGACGGGAACCCGGCCCCCTTGGCTATCGCGCCAAAATCGACGCGGCGCGACCCGGCCGTGAGTTGGGCGCCGGTCACCTCGTACACTCCATTGTCGAACAACACCACGACCATGTTTGGCGCGCCCGCCGCGGCAATCGACACGAGCGACCCAAGGTTCATCAACATCGATCCATCGCCGTTGGCCACGATCACGCGGCGGTTTGGCTGCGCGAGCGCCAGGCCGAGGCCCACCGACGTGGCGTGGCTCATCGCCGATGGCACGAACACGAGGTCGAGCGGCGACTGCGGCAAGGTCATCCAGTCGCGCGCCGTGGACATTGTCGTTACAACCACGTCGCGTTCGCCGCGCGCGGCGTGCAGCAGCCCGAGCGCATCCTGCTCGGGCATGCGACGGCCGGTATTTCCGCCAGCCCCCGCGCTCACGCGGCACCCTCGGCCACGAGAATCGCGCCCGGTTTGTTCTCTCGCTGGCACACCGCGTAGTGCTCGGCGATCTCGCCGAACTGTGCCGGCGCAGTGAGCAGGCGGTAATCGATCTTCCAGGCGTCGAGCACCGGCTCCGTGAACACGAGACAGGTGTCGCCTGGCAACGTGTCCTGGTTCAAATAGCTGCGATATCCGATGATGCTGAATACTGGCAGCTTCCAGTCGTGCATCACGTTGCGAATGGCGTCACCCGATTCGAACAGGCCGGTGCACTGAATCATGACCATGGGTCGCGCGCCGCCCAGGTACAGGCCGGCGGCGACCTCCCACGCTTCGCCCTCGCGGCAAACGCGCACGAGTCGCGTGCGCGCTGTATGCTCGATGGCCGCCTGCCACGGACCGATGGTGCTGTCCGGCACCGTGACCACGTGCGTGATGTTGAGTTGCGCCAGGACTTCGGCGATCTGCTCGCCGCTGAAGATGCTCATCTCTCTGTCATTCCGAGCGAAGCGAGGAATCTACAGTACCGTCATTATATCCGGCTCCACGAACGGTATAGTAGATCCCTCCGTCGCTCCGCTCCCTCGGGATGACAATCACGGCGTTGGCTTCGCCGGGTTGATCACGAGGTTTTCGATAAAAAATTCCATCATGCGCTGACTGTTCAGCCCCGAGTGGCCCTGATCCGGCCCCACCTGCACCTCGAAGCTTTTGCCCGCGCCCTGCAGCGCCTGAATGAGCTGCATCATGTTCGTGGCGTGGACGTTGTTATCCGCGGTGCCGTAATACAGCATCAAGTGGCCGCGCAGATTGTCCACGTACGACATTGCCGAGCCCTTGTCGTAGCCTTCCTTGTTCTCCTGCGGAATCCACATGTACCGCTCGGTGTAGATCGTGTCGTAGTTCCGCCAGTCCGTCGGCGGCGACGACGAAGACGCCGCGGCAAACACCTCGGGGTGACGCAGGATCTCCATCACCGACGTGTAGCCGCCGTACGACGTGCCATAGATGCCGACGCGGTTCTTGTCGATGTACGGCCGGTTCCAGAGCGCCTTCACGCCATCCGCCATGTCGTCCTGCTCCACCTGGCCAAGCTTGAGGTACACGTCGTCCAGATACTTTCGGCCCATCCCGGGATTCGTGCGCGCTTCCACCTGCAGCACAATGAAGCCGTACTCCGTAGTGGGATTAGGAATCTGGAAACGCTCGTTGGTGCTGTTGCCCACAGCCGGCCCGCCGTACACCGTCACGAGCACCGGATACTTCTTGCTCGGATCGAAATTCGACGGGAAGGAGATGGCGCCGTGCAGCGTAGCTCGGCCGTCGGAGGTCTTGTACGAATACATCTCGACCTTTTTCAGTCCGAGCTGGTCGAACTTGGTCATGTCCATGGTGGCGAGCTGCATCGCGATCTTGCCGTTGGCGTCCACGAGTCGCGTCACCGGCGGCTGATCGTGCGTCTCGGCGACATCGACGAAATGCTTCTCGTCGGGCGACAGCGAAACGGTGTGCATGAACGCCGGGTCCGTGAGGCGTTTGTCGTTCTTGCCGTCCAGACTCACGCGGTGGAGCTGCAACTTCATGTAATTGTCGCCGTCGCGGGCCATGTAGAACATGACGCCGGCCGGCTCATCCACTCGCACGATGCTCGCCACTTCCGCCGGTAACGTCGTCAACGGCGTGATCAGCTTCGCGGCCTTGAAGTCGTAGAGATAATAGTTCTTGAATCCGCTGCGATCCGAATCCCAGATGAACCGATTGCCGTCCTTGAGCCACGTGATGCTCGGCGCCGGATCGTCATCGATCCAGCCGGTGGGGTTCTCCTCGTGAATCACGACGCGGCAGGCACCGGTGCTGGGATTGCACGCCGCCATTTCCATGGTATTCTGCCGGCGATTGGCGCGGAGGAACATCAACTCCTTTCCGTCCGGCGACCAGCTCACGCGAAAGACATAATAGCCCACCACCGAATTCTCGAGCGGCTTGCCGTCGCGTACATCGATGCGCGTCGTCTGCCGCGTGTCCACGTCATACACGAACAGGTCTACGACGGGGTTCGGCACGCCCGGCTTTGGGTACGCCTCCACGTCGATCGTGTCCTGCAGGTGCGTCAGGTTGGTCGTGATGTAGAAGTCGGGGACCTTGCTCTCGTCGAACTTGTAGTAAGCGAGCTTCTTTCCGTCGGGCGACCACCACATCGCCGTGGTCTGGCTCAGCTCCTCGCCGTACACCCAGCTCGCCGTGCCGTACTTGATGCGGCTCCGGGTGCTGCCGTCCGTGGTGATCTGCACCGGGTTCGCACCCGAGGAGTCGGCTACCCACACGTTCCGGTCCTTGTAGATGGCGCGATGATCTCCGGCCGGCGCCACCGCGTAGTCGAACTGTCGTCCGCGCGCCGGCTGATTGCCAAAGCCGCGGCCGCGCCCGCCCGGCTGAGCCGTGCCTCCCTCCGTCGCCTGAGCGAGCGCCTTCGTCGCGACGTTCAGGCGCATGTACTTGCCGTCGTTCACGTAGTCCACTGACTTGCTGTCGGCGGACCAGGTGATTTCGCCGCCACCACTACCGCCCCGGCCGCCCATTCCGAGTGCTATCCGCGCCGACATGGCCTTCTGGTATTGTTCGTAGCCGGGCATGGACTTGAGCCGGTCCTGGGCATGCGCAACGTGGCTGGCACAGGCCAATGCGAGCACAGTCGCCGCGACGCGGGCCGCAGCGGCCGACAGAGTAGCCTTGTTCATTGTTTCCAATCTCCTGGCCGGTGAGGGCTATCGACCGAATCGGTCTCCGTGCATTGTACCGCCGGTCTCCAAACGCGTAAAGCAGGATACACATGGCAAACAAGACGATCGTCATCACCGGGGCGAGCGGCGGCATTGGCGCCGAGCTTGCGAAACGCCTCGGCCGCGACGGTCACCAGCTCGTGCTCGCGGCGCGTCGCCAGCCGGAACTCGACACAATTGCGGCGGAAGCAACGGCCGGCGGTGCTGCTCGCGCCATAACTGTGAAGGCAGACGTCACCAAGCGAGCCGACGTCGAGGCGATTCGCGACGCGGCCATCGCTGCGTTTGGTGGGTTCGACGTTTGGATCAACAATGCCGGCCGAGGCATCACCACGTCGGTGCTCGATTTGTCCGGCGACGACGTGGATGACATGATCGACGTGAACGTCAAGTCGGCGTTGTACGGCATGCAGGTGGCGGCGGGCCATTTCCTCGAGCGCGGACACGGCCAGATCATCAACATCTCGTCCTTTCTGGGCCGCGTTCCCATGGCGCTGCCGCGCTCGGCGTACAGTGCGGCTAAGCACGCGCTCAACGCGCTCACGGCAAATTTTCGCGTGGAGCTACAGGCCATCAATCCCAATGTCCGGGTCACGCTGGTGATGCCGGGAATGGTCTCGACCGATTTCGCCAGGAACGCGCGTCATGCCGCGCCTGACACATCGGTGCCAGCGGGCGGCAACGTGCAGACCGTGGAGCAGGTATCAGACGTTGTCGCGGCCGTGATCGAGCACCCGGTGGCCGAGGTGTATACCAATCCCGCGTCGGCGGAGATGGTGCGCCTGTACTTTGCCGACGTCGAAGCGTTCGAGGCGCAATTGGGCAATCCGTTGGCGGCGTCCAATGCTCCGTGAGCGCAGTGTGCGGCCAGTGAATTCCCTGGTGATGGTGGCGGCGGCGCTCTGCCTGCTTGCGCCAACGATCCGCGCGCAGGCGCCGGCCGGCACGCCTGTGGAGGCGGCCGATCCGCATGCCGTTCAACCTGAGCGGCCCAGCGTTGCGACGCATGCCGGCACGGTGGCCCCCGGCTGGTTCGAATTGGAAGCTGGGGTGGAACGCGACCAGCATGCTCCCGCAGCCTCGAGCTACTTCACGCCGCTGAACTTCAAGTTCGGTCTCGCCGACCGCCTGCAGCTCGGCGTGTTCGGTTCGGCGCAGCGGCCGCGCCCCGGCGCCACCGGCGTGGGCGACATCGGTGCTGCCGTGAAGTGGCGATTGGCCGACGCGGCGCCGCTGGTCGGCGATTTCGCGCTCCTCCCGGCGATCAAGCTGCCAACGGGATCAGCGGAGAAGGGAACGGGCACTGGGACGACCGACGTCTCGCTGACCGCAATCTCGAGCCATGATTTCGGGCCGGTGGCGCTCGACGTCAACGTGGGGTATACCCGTAGGAGCGGCGACGGAACCGTTGCGCCCACGAGTTCCTCCGGTTGGGCGGTGTCCAGCGGGGGGCCTTTCGTCGGCCGGCTCGGTTGGGTGCTGGAGTGCTACGGGTATCCGGGCACGGGTGGACCGGCAGGACAGTCGCCGATCGTCGCCATCCTCGCGGGACCCACGTTCCTCGTGCGTCCGTGGCTCGCGATCGATACGGGAGCGATATTCCCGGTGTCCGGCCCGCAGCCGCACGCTCTCTACGCCGGCGCGGTCTACAACGTGGGCCGGTTATGGGGCGCGCGACGGTAGGTGCCGCGGCGCAGGCAACGTTGTGATATTGCGAGCAGGACCTTCATCGCCGATCCGTTCTCCCAACCCGCATGCCTCACCGATCGCACCGTGACCGCGAGGCCGAGATCAAGGCTCGGCAAAATACCGCGGGACGCTTTGGCTTTGTGCTCGGCTGCGCCACCGCCGTCGTGGCGCTCAGCATCAACCTGTGGCGGGCGCCGCGGCCATGGACGTGGGCGTCGGTTGTGCTTGCCGTGCTCATGGCGGCGCTCAACATCCCTCTCGGCATCGCGCTCGGCTTGCTGGCCGAACGGGTGAGCCGGAATTCCGGCGACAAGCCACGATAGTCGCTTGCGCGCTGCCGACGGTGGGAACCAATTGTTGAACAACAATTTTTAAACCAATGAACTGCCATTGACTCCGAGAGCCCACAGCACTCCGCGCCGCCGATTTCGATGATGGCGATAGGACGGGTGGGTTGGGCTCGGAGTCAATGGCAGTTCATTGCAGTCAATTGTCGTTCCCAAACGGTTCCAACGTTACCGGCGCGCGGCCGCGCCGAACGATTGGAACAACAACGTGCGCGGTGTGGACAGTTGGAACCGATTGTGGAACGACAATTTGAAAAACAATGAACTGCCATCGACTCCGATCGCCCACAACCCTCCGCACCGCCGATCTCGATTATGGCAATAGGAGTGTTGGGCTTGGCACGGAGTCAATGGCAGTTCATTGCAGTCAATTGCCGTTCCCAGACGGTTTCAACGTTCCCGGCGCGCGGCCGCCCAACGATTCCCAAAGCGGGCGCGAATGTGCCGTCCCCCACCGCCGCCGGTGCTGCCTAGTCGGTTTGTCGTGAGGCGCGTACGGCTCGCTCAAAAACGAGGCTGAGGCAGGTAACACCGCCTTCCGCCTTCGCAAACTCTGATACAGAAACTGGTATCACCGTGAAGCCGGCGTCGCGTAGCAGGTCGATCGTTTTCGGAAACGCGTCCGAAGCGATGATCTGGTCGCCGATTACCAGCACGTCGCCGGCCCACGGTTCGGACGCGGGAACGTGCACCAGCGCGTTCGGCGGAAGCGGCGACGTGTCGATCCAGTTCGCGTTGACCAGGAACCGGCCGTCAGGTAGCGCGCTGCACGCCGTTTTGAGATGCAGACAGCCGTGCGTCGCAACGCCGGAAACGCGGTACCCGTGCGGCGTTACGACGCCACGGAGCGCGTCGATTCCGGCGGCGTTGGTGCGCGCCGACTCGCCTACGTACAGCGCGCGGCCCGCCCGCACGACGTCGCCACCGTCGATCGTGGCTGGCAGCGACACCCGTTCGATTGGCCGGTAGGTGCGCAACACCGGCTCCAGCCCCGCCGGCTCGGCGCGGCGCGACTTGGCGCCCATCGACATCATTACGGCAACGTCATCGAGCACGATCGCCGTGTCCTCCACGAAGACGCAGTCGGGGTGCGCCCGATTCACGTCGAGCGTGATCACCTCCGCGCCGCAGGCGCGCAACGCGTCCTGATACGCGGCGTGTTGCCGGAGCACGAGCGCACCGTCGATCGTGTCGTCGCCCACGTACAGGCGCTCGTACTGCTGCATGTTCGGCGACGGCACGTGTGTGACGGCCACCAGTGGCAATGCGGTCACGGGCGTCATGGCGTGGGCGACGCCTGCCGCATCATGCCGGCTTGCAACGAGATTTTGTCGGCGTCCGTGCCGACGAACAGATTATCAGGATATCTCCGATAGCGCAGAATGTCGTTGTAGATACTGGCGTTCTCGTAGCTGTTCAGCCCCATGCCCGCGAGATACATGAGCCGCAAGTTCGAGTCGCGGTTGATCTGCGCGTCGGCGAGCCACGGCGCGAGGTCCCGCGCCTGGCCGCCGTACGTGGACAACAGGCTGACGGCCGAGCCGAAGCCCACGTCGTTGAGCGATGCCGCAGCAATGGGATTCGCATCGAGCCGCGCCTGCATCGAATCGACATTTATCGGTTGCGGACTCGCGTGTCCCGACAGCACCACGTCGTAGCCGCTGCCGTTGATGTCGTTGCTCCAGAGGTCGCCCGCCGGGAACACCTCGAAAAACGTCGCCAGCTCGCTCTTCACCACGTCGGGATGGCTCTCGTACAGCGGCACCCATTGCGTGACCACACCGCCGGGGTTGAGATGCTTTTTCACGAGCTCAAAATATTCCTTGGTGTACAGCGTGGCCGCACCCTTCACCCACGGATGGATCGGATCGGACGTGATGACGTCGAACTTTTCCTTGGTGGTGAGGATGTAGTGCCGCGCGTCGTCGTAAACGATTTCCACCCGCGGATCATTCGCCACGTTGTAGTTCTCGCGCGTGAAATACGTCGATACCACTTTTGGAATCAACGGCTCGATCTCGCAGATCACAATCCGCTTCACGCCGGGATACGTCACGAACGATCCGGCCGTCACGCCGGCGCCAAAGCCTACCACGAGCACGGTCTTGGGGTCGTTGTCGAGCAACGCCGAGAGATGGCCGAGCATGCGTTGCAGTCGCATGTCCTGCGGCAGGCTCGATGCCTCCACCTTGCCGGACACGTGAAAATTCCGCGCGCCGTCCGCCTCCTGCGACACGGCGATCGACGAGTTCATCCCCTCGCCCACGTAGAGGTACGTGGGCTGCGTCGTGTACGTCGGTAGAAAGCGGCCGTAAGCGATCAACCCGTCGGGAATCTTCGGCACGCCCATCAACAGTACCAGCGCGACCACACCGCCCACGCCAACGGCCACCAGGCCGCCGCGTTCCAGTTTGGCGAACGGCCGTGATTCCTTTGCGTCAGCTTCGTCGTTGGCGTGCAGCAGCAGCGACTCGAACACCACGGCGGCCGACACGATGGCCAGCAAAATGAGCAGTCGCTCAGACTGCTGCGTGCCGATTTGCGGAATAGCAATCACACTGAACACCAGCGCGCCCACGATCGCGCCAACGGTATTCGCCGCGTACACCCGGCCTACAGTGCGACCGGCATCCTGTCCCGGTCCCACCACGGCGGCAATGGCGAGCGGAAAGCTTGCGCCCCAGAGGAAGGCGGCGGGAAACACCGCTACCAACGATCGAACCAAGTCGAGCTGAAACGTGATCCACGGGCTGGGTGACAGCGTTGGACTGATCGGCCAGTAGGGCAGTGAACTGGCCATCATGTACGCCGCCCAGGCGATGCCCGCCGTCAGCAGCAGCTGGCACCAACCGAGCGCGAGCCGCGGACGCGACCCGCGCGCCATGAACGAGCCGACGCTGCTGCCAAATCCCAGGCCAACGAGAAAGACCGCCAGAATGATCGAGAAGGTGTACGCCGACGCGCCGAGCATCAGCGACAACGTCCGCGTCCACACAACTTCGGCGCCGAGCGCGGTGAGGCCCGAGAGCCCAATGGCGACGTAAATCGCGTTCGACCGCGGAATGGCGGTCTCGTCGTCGTCGTCGCTGATCGCCGCGATCGCCGTGGCCCGATGTGGTGCGCGCTTGGATAGCATCCAGCCGAGCCCCGCCACCACGAAGTTGATGCCCACGGCTACGTACGTGGTCGTCGCCATGTCGGTAACGCGCAGCAGGTAGAACCCGGCGAACAAGCATCCGAATACCGCGCCGGCAATGTTGCTGCCGTAGAAAAAGCCCAGCCATGACACGCCCACCGGCGTCGTCTCCACCCAGCGGGCAATGGCCGGAAGCGTGGCGCCCATGAGCAGTGTGGGCGGTAGCAGGCAGATGGCGCACACCACGCCTCGCAGCAGGAGACCCATCAGGCCGTGCATTGCCGTGGCGGTGTAGACACCGCCCACCAACGGCACTGCCACGAGCACGATCAGTCCGAGCACGCCCACGCCGGCTTCGAGCATGGCGTACACCCGCAACGGATGCCGGTCGGGCGACACGAACCGCGGCAGCAGCAGGCTGCCCAGGCACATGCCGCCCATGAACGTTCCGAGCAGTACGCCCAGCGAAACCGCGGACGAGCCGATGACGAGCTGCAGGAGCTGAAACCAGACGATCTCGTAGATCAGCGCCGCGCACCCGCTGCCAATGAACAGCAGCAGCAACGGAAAGAGAAAGCGCTGGGTGGCTGGGAGCGGGAGGGGAACCGTGAACGGACGCTGCTGCGGTGCGGTCTGTTTGGCCATGACCTGTACGGCGAATGTCGGGTGGGAGGAGGATATGACTCCTTTACGTCCAGGCGCCGTCGAGGGTTGGCCCTGGTAGCATGCTTGGGCGTAGCCTAGTCTTGCCTACCACATGATTCAATCGATTTGTGTTTTCTGCGGGTCGTCGAGAGGCACCAACCCGGCCTATCTCGACGCGGCGCGTGCCTTTGGTCGCGAGGCCGTTGCGCGTGGGATGCGCGTGATTTACGGCGGCGCCGGCGTTGGCCTCATGGGCGCACTGGCCGATTCGGTCCTCGCGGCAGGCGGCGAGGTGATTGGCGTCATGCCACGGTCGCTGGTGGATCGCGAAGTGGCACACGCGGGGCTTACCGAGCTACGCGTCGTGGAATCCATGCACGAGCGAAAGGCGACGATGGCTGCGCTATCGGACGCATTCGTCGCCCTTCCCGGAGGACTCGGCACGCTCGAAGAGCTGTTCGAGGTGTGGACCTGGGGCATGCTCGGACTGCACGCAAAGCGGTTCGGCTTGCTCGACGTGGCTGGGTATTACCAGCCGCTCACGGCGTTTCTCGACCACGCCGTAGCGCACGGCTTCGTGCGGCCGGCGCAGCGTGCGGAGCTCCGTGTGCATGAAGATCCCCGCACGCTGCTCACCATGCTGGAGTCACGCTAGCGGATCTACTTGCTGAGGGTGAACTGAAAGGGCATCTGCACGAGCTGCTTCACTGCTTTGCCGCCAACTTCGGCGGGCACAAATCGACCGGTTGACAACCAGGCGGTCACGGCGTCGGTGAATAGTTTGTGCGTCGATTTGAGAATTTTGACGGTGCTGGTGTCTGCGCGGCCGTCCACTCCGACGACGAATTGCACGAGGACTTCGCCTTCTACGTGGGCCGCACGGAGCACATCGGGATAGTACGGCGGCGAATTGCCCGGCGCCGGACGGACCGCCTGCTCCACTTGAAATTCGAAGTAAGTCTGATTGTCCCTCATTTGCTGCGGCTGGCCGGAGTGAACGGCATTGCCGCTCGCGGTCGCGGCCCTGGGAGGCATCGTCCGCAACGTGTTCATGGCGCTCTGCACGGTCGACGGGCTGCCCTTGGGCAAGTTGAACGCAAATGTCATCTGCACCAACTGCTTGACGTTGCGTCCGTCCACCGCCGCCGGGGTGAATGTCATCGTTGGCAGTGCAGTGCGTACGGCGTTCGTGAACAAGTCGTGAGAGCTCTCTAGCACCTTGAACGTCGCCGGCTCCGCCAAGCCGTTTGCGTCGACGACGAACTGCGCCACGACCGTGCCTTCAACGTTGGCCGCTCGTAGCATATCCGGGTATTTTGGCGGCGTGCTTCCCGGCAACACCTGCGCCTGCGGCGATGCCAGCGTGACAACCGACGCCGCTCGCCCGCGCGAACTGTCCGCGGCGGTCGGGTTGTCCGACGTGAGCGAACAAGCCAATGCCAACACACTAACCGCCACGGCAATACCGCCGTACATCGTGAACCGGCCAAGCCGGCGAGTCGTGGTGCGCATGGCGACAATCCTCCGTTCGAGTTGCGTCGTCGGCTCGGACAGCATGGGAGCGAACAACGTGGGCGCCACCGATCGGCGCTGGGCGATCGTCAGCATTAGCAATCCATAACGTTCCGGCGACGGATGCGCCTTGAGCACGCGTGCGTCGCAGTCCATCTCAATGGCCAGCCGGAGTCGCCGCGCCTGCAACCAGAGCGGCACGTTCCACGGCATCAGCGCCACACCAATCGCCGCGAAGAACAGCAGATAGGGGTCGCGCGCGGCGCGATGCTCCTCTTCATGGCGCAGCACAAGCGCGCGCAGCGGAGCGTCGAGCGTCATGATCCATTCGGGCACCACAACGTCCATGTCGCGCAGTCCCACAACGGCAGGACCCACGTTGTCCGACAACCGTACCGCGGTGCCGTCAATCTCCCCGCGCGTCCAGGCGCGGCGGCTCGTCCGCAACGTGAGCACGCCGCTGAGCAGGCGAACGAACAGGGCGACGCTCATCACCGCCCACAACACGAGCAACGCCCGATCGACCATTGCCGAAACGCTCGGCGCAATGGGCTGGCGCGAAATCATTCGCGACGGCTGCACCGTGATCGTGAACGGCAGAATGGTCACGGGCTGCACCTGTTGCGACACGAACTCCCGCACGGCGCTGCCAACGGGCCACGCAATGGACAGGAACAACGCCGCGGCCCACACGGCGCGCATGGGTCCGCGTCGCGCTGCCGTGATCCGCTCCAGCACCAGTGCGGCAATCGCCACGAGCGCGCCGAGCAGAAACGCGTAGGACATCCATGAAGCGATCATTTTTTGCCTCCGCGATACGGGCCTTTCTTGTCCTGATCGGCGAGCAGCGCGCGCAGCCGGCGAAGGTCCGCGGGCGAAAGGGCTTCGTCTTCGACCAGCTGTGCCACGAGCTGCCCCGGCGATCCGTGGAACAGCTTGTCCACCATCCGGGTGAGCGCGCTGCGGCGGGCCGCTTTGCGCGCCACGCGCGGGAAGTAGCGATGCGCCTTTCCCTCCGTCGTGTGGTTGACCAGCTCTTTCACCTCGAGATTCCGAAGAATCGTCAGCACCGTGGTGTAGGCGAGGTCGGCCGGGAGCTTGTCTCGAACTTCCGTCACCGTTCCGGACCCGAGGTCCCACAGAACGCCCATGACGTCGAGCTCGCGATCGCCAAATACGAAGTCGTCCATGCTGCTCCTCTACTAAGGCAGTAGTAGGAATACGACAATCGATGTAGTTTGTCAACTATCATGATAGTAGATCCGGATTCCGCCCCTGGGAGGCTGCGCATGCGCCGGTGGACATACGTCGGGTTGGTCGTTGCACTTTCAACGATTGTCACTGGCACTGGCGGCGCACAGGACCGCAGCGCGGCCCGGCTGCAGGAGCTGGTGCGCGGCATCACTGTGTCGCCGCGCGTGCTCTTGATTGGCGCGCATCCCGACGACGACGATCCCGATCTCATTGCCTGGCTCGCCCACGGCCACATGGTCGAGACCGGGTATCTCTCGCTTACGCGCGGCGAGGCGGGGCAAAACTTCCTGACCGCTGACGCCGGCGCCTTTCTCGGCGCTATCCGCACCGAGGAATCCGTGGCGGCGCGTAACATCGACGGCGGACAACAATTCTTTACTCGCGCGTTCGATTTCGGCTTCGCGCGCACTGCCGACGAGGCCTTCACGCATTGGCCGCGCGACTCGGTACTCGGCGACATGGTGGCCGTCATCCGGTCGTTCCGCCCGCAGGTGCTCGTCGTCGCGTTCAACGACGGCATCTCCGATGGCAACGGCCAGCATGACGCCGCAAGTCTCCTGACGCGCGACGCATTCGTCGCCGCCGCCGACACGGCACACTTTCCGGCAGCCCGCTACGGCGCGGCGTGGCAGCCGCTCAAACTCTATCGCCACGGTGGCGCGTTGCGAATTGACGCTGAAACGTTCAATTCTGTATTAGGGAAATCATACGCCGATCTGGCCGTCGAGAGCCGCGCCGAGCATCGATCCCAGGGCTTGCTCACCGGAACGATTCGACCCAGCCCCATTGTGCTGCTCGATCGCGTGGCCATGCATATGCCGGGTAGTGCATTCGCCGATGCGACCAGCGCCCCGGAGCAGTCGATATTCGACGGCGTCGATACGAGCTTCGCGCGACTCATCCCGGGGCCGTCCAATCCCGCCGCCGCTACGATCCGCACGATTGCCGTTTACGCCGATTCCGCCAGGCACGCGCTCGACCTCGCGCATCCGGAGGGCGTCGTCGAGTTTCTCGCCCGCGCCGCGCGGCTGGCCAACGCCGCACGCGCCGCCATTCCACGATGCGGACACCCCGCCGCCGTGACCGTGTCGCCGCGGAGCGCGCCGAGTTCGTGCGATGCCGTCACACTCGATCGCGATGCGTCGATTGATCTCGTAAGGCAGCGGAGCGACGAGGCGTTGCTCATCGCCGCCGGCGTCGAAGTCCACGCCACCACCGACCGCGAGCTCATTGCGACCGGCGACACCGTGCCGGTCACAATCACACTGCGCAATCACGGCAAACTGCCGGTAACGCTCGCCGCAATTTTAATCGACGGCGCGCTCGTCGTGCCAACCGGTGCCATGGTGGTTCCGCCGGACAGTGCCGGCCACACGTACGCCCTCGCCAGCGAGTTGCCCGACTCCCGGCCGTGGTGGTTCGGCAAAGGACCGCACGACCTGTTCGCACCATCGGAAGCGTCGGTAGACGGCTTGATCCGCGCGCCGATAATTCCGTCCGGCGCCACGGTGCCTGGGGTGGCGATGCCCGAGAATCTGCGCCGCGTGAGCGACGCCACCGTCACCGTGATCGTTGACAGCGTCCCCGTCACGACCAGCGTGGGGCCGATAGTGTTTCAGTATGCCAGTTCGCTCATAGGCCTGCAGAACCGGCCGGTGAGCGGCGCGCCGGCCGTGGCGCTGTCCTTTTCTCGGGGGCTGGAGTGGATCGTTGCGCACAAACGCGTCGATCGCCCCGAACAGCTGTCGCTCGAGTCGTTCTCCGACCGGCCGCAGTCGTTCGCGCTCAACATCGTGACGCCCGCCGGTCTCCATGTAGACTCGGCCCCGGCGCACATCACGCTCGCGCCGCACGAACGTCGGGAGGTGTTCCTGCAGTTGCGCGGCCGGCTCGACTCCGGACGCGCGCCGTTTGGCGTGCGAGGCAATGCGCCGGGCCGCCTATTCATCGAAGGCCTTCAGTCCGTGGAGTTTCCGCACATTCCGCCAATCCACGTCTTTCGCAGCTCCGGCTTCTGGCTTCAGACGGTGGACATTGTGGTGCCGCCCAAGCTTCTCGTCGCCTACATCCCCGGTCCGGGTGACGACATGGTGCGGGCGCTGCGCGACATTGGCGTAGGTGTCACGAGCTTGACCGCCGCGGACCTGCCTGCGGTGGACCTGTCTCTGTTCACCACAGTGGTCATTGGCCCGCGTGCCTTCGACGCCGACCCGGAGCTCATGGCGCAGCGCAATCGATTTACGGATTTCGCACGAAAGGGAGGCACGGTCGTCATGCTCCAGCAGCAATCCGCGCCGGTGACGGCACCATATCCGTTGGGAATGCGATTCCCGCACGAACGCGTCACCCGTCCCGGAGCACCGGTCACCGTGCTCGATACCAAAGCTCGCCTGCTCACCTGGCCGAACCGCATCGGCACCGCCGACTGGGAGGGCTGGATCGCCGAGCGCGCTGACTTCGTTCCAACCAGCGTGGACCGTCGCTATGCGTCAGTGTTGGAAATACACGATCCCGAACAGCCCGAAAATCGCAACGCGTTGCTCGTGGCGGCGGTGGGGAAGGGCGTGTTCGTGTATACGGCGCTCTCGCTGCAGCAGCAGGTCACGCTGGGCGTGGGTGGAGGGCTGCGTCTGCTCGTCAACATGATGAGCGCTGGCCTGTCCATGGAGCCGCGCCGGTGATTGGCCGGCGCGTCCTCGTACCGCGAGAACGACTATTGTCCCGCTGGGACGACAGCCACGCGATAGCGCACCACTAACGGGCCGTCCTGGCCGGCTCGAACCTCGGGATACAGGCGCAGCATCCACGCATTCCCAACCGGAATGCGGATGCCCCGGGTGGGCAGGTCCGATATCAGGTCCCCCTGACTCGCAATACCGCCGTCCGGGATGCTCGACAGGGCGCCATCGATGCCATGCCCGTAAATCACCGGCAACGTGCTGCGCACGAAACGCTCGAACTTTTCCGGGATACGGGTGCGTATCATGGGCGAATCAAACGACAACGTCACCCCGCTATCGGCACGAACCGCTGTTATGCCGTCTGCGAGTGACGATTGGCCGATCGGAATCACCGGGGCGATCGGCATGGGAGGCTGGGTCACACCCGCCTGCGCGACAGTCGGCACGCCACTCGGAGCGCCATTCGGTACACCGCTTGTCGCGCCATTCATCGTATCGGCCGCGGCGGCTCCAGCTCCATCGGCCGGCAGGCTCGCATCAGCGATTAGGGTGGGTTCCGGCGCCTTCGACGCGTCGGAGCCGGAACCTCGCTGCAACCGACCGCGAATTGCCGTGGTGCCAACCGTGCCCGCGGCGATGAACAGCGCGACGACAATCGCCACCGCTCCCCCGCGCAACATGAGCTTGTTGCGCCGGTCTTGGGCGGCAATCCGCGCGGCATGGCGGCAATGCAGACACACCGTCGTTCCGGGACGGCGTTCATGCTTGCATATGACTTCTGACGATTGTTGCGGCGCGGTCACCACTGTCCTTTCTCCAGGCACGATCTTCGGATAGTGTGACGAGCGACCGCGCGCGCCGCAACCGTCGTCGTTCGGGAAATCCTACGGCTTCTTCACTTCGGCCTTCACGCCCTTGCCCAGGCTCGACAAACTGTCGTGCGCCGAGCTGGTCGCCTTCTTGACTCCGGCCTTGGCCGACCGGCCCGCTTTCTTGCTGGTGCTGCTCACGGCCTTCGCGGCCTCGCCCACCGAACCACCAATCTTGTGAATCCCCGTCGCGTTGCCTGCGGCGGTCTTGGTGTCGTTACCCGCCTTGGTGAGGGCGTTGTGGGTCTTGGAGGCGTCGCGATGCACCTCCGCCTTGGTGTCGCGGCCGGCCTTTTTCGCCGTGGCGCTGACATCGTGAGCTACCTTGTTGAGGCCTCCTGGCTTCTTCGCGGTAGTGTCCTGCGCGTGCAACGGCGCGGAAAGCGCGCCGGCGGCCAGCATGGCCACAACCACATAGCGGATTTTCATTTTTGCTCATCCTGAATCGGCCGTCGATGTCCACGCTCCAACCGGCCGCGGCTGGAAGCGCGCTCCCGTGGAGCACTATTGGGCTCTATTTGCAAAACGTGGGCGAGATTCCGGTCGGCCCAGCTTGGCCGACCCGCTAAGATCCGTATTGCGCCATTTTCTCGAATTATCTGATTTATGATCGACGACCCAACGCAGGAACCTCAAACGGCGTCCGACGGAGCGTTTCTCGCCCTCGGACTCGACCCGGCCCTCGTCGCGGCAGTTGCCGCGCTCGGCTACGAAGAGCCAACTGACATTCAGCGGGAAGCCATCCCGCCACTCATCGCCGGAAAGGACGTGCTCGGGCAGGCGGCCACCGGCACCGGCAAGACGGCGGCGTTTGCGCTGCCCATGCTTCATCGCATTGGCGCCAGCGCGCCGGATGACGATACGCGGTTAGTGCGGGGGTTGGTCCTCGTGCCTACCCGCGAGCTCGCCATGCAGGTGGCCGAAGCGGTCCATCGGTACGGCCGGCAACTGGGCGTTCGCGTGCTGCCGATCTACGGCGGCCAGGCGATGCAGCAGCAATTGCGCGCCCTCAAGCGTGGCGTGGACGTGGTAGTCGCCACTCCGGGACGCGCCCTCGATCATATCCGGCGCCGCACCCTGGTGCTCGAGAACGTCGAGCTCGTGATCCTCGACGAAGCCGACGAAATGCTCGACATGGGCTTCGCCGACGATCTCGAGGCGATTCTCGACGCCGTGCCCGAGACGCGCCAGACCGCGTTGTTTTCTGCGACTATGGCGGCGCCTATCCGCGCCATTGCCGCTCGGCATCTGCGGAATCCCGTGCTCGTCACGATCGCACGCGAGCAGACGGCGCCGGGCGAAGCGCCCCGAGTGCGAGAAGTGGCCTTCGTGGTGCAACGGCGCCACAAGGTCGCCGCGCTCGCCCGCGTGCTCGACATGGAAGGGCCAACGTCCGCCATCGTCTTCTGTCGCACGCGCACCGAGGTCGATGAATTAACCGAAACGCTCGGCGGCCGCGGGTATCGGGCCGAGGCGTTGCACGGCGGGTTGTCGCAGGAACAGCGTGACCGGGTGATGCGTCGTTTTCGCGATGGCGCATCGGAGTTGCTCGTCGCCACGGACGTTGCTGCACGCGGCCTGGACATTGAGCACGTGTCGCACGTCGTGAATTTCGACGTGCCGTCGTCGCCCGATGCCTACGTCCACCGAGTGGGCCGTACGGGCCGCGCCGGACGCGAAGGGGTCGCCATTACGCTGGCTGAGGTGCGCGAGGCGCGACTGCTGCGGAACATCGAGCACGTCACCAAGCGCAAGATTGCGATCGAGTCGGTGCCCACGGTGCACGATCTCCGCGTGCGTCGCCTGGAACACACAAAGACATCGCTCGAAGAAGCGCTGGCCGCAGGGGGGCTCGAGCCGTTTCGGACCATCATCGAGTCGCTGAGCGATGAGTACGACATCATCGACATAGCGGCCGCTGCGGTAAAACTCGCCGACTCGGCTGGCGAGGGTGCCCCCGACGACGAGGAGGACATTCCGAACGCCGCACCGCCACGGCGCGACGAACGGCCGCGACGGGATTCGCGTGAAGGCCACGAGTCGGGCCCGCGGTCGCACGGCGGCGAAGACCGCCCGCGTCGCGACGAACGCCCAGGTGGCCGCGGACGCCCGAACAAACGCGCAGGCGGCGACGTCACCAAGCTCTATATCGCGCTCGGGCGAAAGGCTGGCGTTCGTCCCGGTGATCTGGTCGGTGCCATCGCCAACGAAGCCGGCGTCAATTCGGCCGACATTGGCGCGATCGAGATCGCCGACCGGTTCTCGCTCGTTGAGGTTCCAGACGCGGCGGCGGACGACATCATCAACGCGCTCCGCAGCACGACGATCCGCGGCAAGCGAGTCATGGCGAGGCGCGACCGCGCCAACGACTAGACGCCGCCCCACGACTGACAAAACGAATTGGGCGCCCGTAGCAGTTCGCTACGGGCGCCCAATTCGTTTTTTGTGCAGCCGTACGACTACATGCCCTTCGCGCTCTTGATCGCTGCGGCGAGCTTGTCGTACCCGTCCTGGGCCAGTGCGTTGAACTTGGTGTCGGTGTACGCAATGTTGCCGTCCTTGCCGATCACGAACACCGTGCGCTGAAACGCCTTGCGTCCGGGGTTCATGCCCTGCGACCCGTACATCGTCGCCACCTGGCTCTGCGGATCGGCGATCATGGCGAACGGAAAGTGTGCGTCGTGCGCCCAGCTGGCGTGCGACTGCAACGTGTCAACGGACGTGGGCAACACCACGACGCCGTCGCCGAACAGCGACGTGTACTCATCGCGGAACTTGCTGAGCTCCACCGTGCAGCCGCGCGTGCGGTCGCCGGGGTAGAACGCCAACACTACCACCTTGCCGCGCAGCGCGGACAGCGAAACCGGAATCGCCTTGCCGGTGGAATCGGTGGCTGTGGCGCTAAAGGCTGGCGCAGCGTGGCCCGCCTCGGGATAGGCGGCGGCAGGCTGCCCGGCCTGGGTCTGTGCGCCGGCCACGACCGCGCAGGTCAACGTGGCCAACAGGGCGTTGCGAATGGGTGAGTACATGGTCTCGGTGGGCGGGGAGGCAGGCGGTCGCGCTGAACTTCACGGGTGAATAATATCGGTTGCGCCGATATTCGCGAGGGGCCAGCATGTGCCCGGGAGGGCGTTGCGGCTTGCCCAGGCGCGCCATAGATAACCGACCATCGATCTGGACGCCGTGCCGTTCGGACGGCGGCCATTGACCTCACGTCTCGGCAACATGGAAATCACACGGGTCGCACCCTTTCTCGACTATCTCAATCGCATTCACGAGCGCACGCGTCGCGTGGTGGCTTGTGTTACCGATGATGATCTGGAGTGGTTGCCCGCGCCGGGCAGATTCACGGCGGGCGATCTGATTCGGCATCTCGCTGGGGTCGAACGCTACATGTATGCCGAAACCGTGTACGGGCGCCCAATGCGGTACCCCGGCCACGATCAAAGCCTTGCCACCGGTGCTGCCGCAACACGAGACTATTACGATCGGTTGCATTCCGAGGCTCGTGCGTTGTTTGCCGAACTCACGGATGCCAATCTTGCCGAGAAGTGCATGACGCCGGCCGGCGTGCCGATCACGGTGGGCAAATGGCTGCGCGCCATGGTGGAGCACGAGGCGCATCACCGAGGCCAGCTCTATTTCATCCTCGGTGTGCGCGGCGTTGCGGCGCCGCCGCTGTTCGGATTGAACGTTGATCAATTGCAGGCGCTATCGCACGGCTGACGCGCGCCGGCGCGTGTTGCGCGCAACTTCGGTGAGGCGTCGCTCGTACGGCGGGTCAACTTCAACGGATCTCAAACCATGCTTTGGTCGAGTGTTGTGGACGTTGTCCGCGGTCTGCTCTTCGTTCTCGCCCACTGGTGTGGCGGGAGCTTTGGATTGGCGATCGTCGTCGCGTCGTGCGCGGCGCGCCTCGCGCTGTTGCCGCTCACGCTTTCCGCAGTGCGCCGGCGGCTCGAGCGCGCTCGCGACGAGGTCAAGACGCCGGATCCTCGCGCGATTCTGGATACGCTCGTTCAGTTTCCGCCGGCGGCGGCGCTGTACGCGGCCATTCGGGGTGCCGGCCCCTCGGCCGGCAGCTTCCTATGGATTGGCAATCTCGCCAAGCCTGACCGGATCGTGGCGTTAGTTGCCGGCGTGACCTCGGCGGCTGTGGCCTGGACGGCGATGGGCGCGACCGCTGGACGCACCGGACCGCAGCTCGTGTCCGTCATGGTGCCGGCGATCGTGACCATGCTCGTGTTGTCTCACTTTTCGGCGGGAGTCGCCGTGTATTCGATTACCAATTCTCTCATTAATTCGGCGGAGCGCTTCATCGCCAGCCGCACGCTGCGCCCGGTACAGGCATGAGCGAACAGTGGGCGTTATTGACCACGGTGTTCAGCGGGCTCGAGGTAGATACCGTTCGTGCAACGCTGGAACTGGAGGGAATCCCGGCTCTGGTGCGCGGATTTAGCGTGGGCATGTTCGGCGGCGCCTATCAGGGTCCAATCAACGACGGCGCGGAGATCCTCGTGCCGGAGAGCGCGCTCGAACGGGCTCGCGAGCTGGTGCCGACATCGGAGTCCGACACCGATGGAGAATCGGCGTCGGACTCGAGCGACTGATCGCCGGCGTGCCGTGACCGTCGCTCGCCACCACCTTCGCTTGGCGGTTCGCGGGTTTACGCGGCATCGCACGTTCACCACTGTTGCAGTGCTGTCGCTCGCCCTGGCAATCGCGCTGAATACCACGATGTACGGCGTCATTGACGCACTCGTGAATCCCGTGGTGGACATGCGAGCGCCGGAGCAAATTCGCTTTCTGCGGATCTTCGGTGACTACCACGGTCATGTGGACAACGCCACGCGCACGTCGATGATCCGGTCCACGCCGTTTTACGAGGCGGCTGCGTCGTACCAACAGGCGCCGTTCCCCGCGGCCATTGAGTATGGACGGCGCTTCGATCAGACGCGGGTCGCCGTTGTGTCGCCAAATCTGTTCAGCGTTCTTGGGGTACATCCCGTGCTCGGACGCACGTTCGTGGACGCCGATTTCACCGGCGGCAGCGAGCCCGTGGTGGTCAGCGAACGACTCCGCGGCACGCTCTTTCCTCGTGGCGAGCCGCCAATTGGTGCAAACATCACCATCGATGGCGTGAAGCACCCCGTCATCGGCGTGCTCGGTCGTGCATCAACATTCCCGGGCAGCTCAGCCGATTGCTGGCTCATGCCCGAGTCGAATGCGGCGTTGGCACAGATTCCAACCAACATCGTGCGAATCCGCGCGGGCGCGAACGAAGCGGAGATCGAGCGAGCGCTCGCGGTGCTCTCGCGACGGCTCGCCGCGCTGTCCGGAGAATCGATCAAGGATACGCGGTTCGCGCTCACCAGCGCCGTGAGCAGGGGACAATTCCACGCTGGCCCATTCCATTACGCACTCGTTGGTGCCGTGGTCGCCGTGCTGCTCATCGCATGTGCCAACCTCGCGAACCTCCAACTGGCGCGCGGCATCGGTCGGAGTCGCGAGCTGGCGCTCCGTGCTGCACTCGGCGCGTCCCGCCGAGACATCATCTCGCAGCTGCTGCTCGAGAGCGCGGTACTGGCGGGCGCCGGCCTGATTGGCGGGCTGATACTCACGTATTGGGGTACCGGTTTTCTCCGCTCGCGCATTCCGCCAAGCATCGCGGACTATGTGATTGCGCCGCAAACGAGCTGGCGAGTGCTCGTGTTTTCCGTCATCGTCTGCATGGTCTGCGTCGTACTCGTCGGGCTGCTGCCGGCGATTCGCGTATCGCGCGTGGACCCGAACGAGCTACTGAAAGCGGGAGCCGGCACCGGCGCGAATCGCGGCAGCCGCAGACAGTATGGCATCATGGTTGTCGTGGAGATCGGTCTGTCGATCGCGCTGTTGAGTGGCGCCGGGATTGTGGTGCGTACAGCGCTTCGCATTCGTGCGGTGAACCCGGGGTACGACATCGCGCCACTCTCGAGCACCACAGTCCTCACCGAGCCGTTGCGAGATACGGTGCTGCGCACGGGCGATTGGTCCAATCGTGTGCTGTCCACCGTGCGATCATTGCCCGACGTCGCCGCGGCGACTGCATTTCGCTATCGGAGTATGGATCACAACGCCGTGACGATCATCGATCCGAGCGGCGCGTCCGTCGAGATTCCGGCGCCAATGGCCAGTTATGCGGTCGTGACGCCTTCGTACCTCCGAACCTTGGGCCTTCCCGTGGTGCACGGGCGCGATTTTCGCGCGGGCGTTCCGCTGACTCCGGAAGTAGTTGTCGATCAAGCTACGGCGCACGCACTCTGGCCAAACTCGAACGCCGTTGGCTCGTTGATCAAGCTCGGTGAATTTGCATCGCGTGCTCCGTGGGTGCGCGTCGTGGGCGTGGTGGGGACACTCGAGGACCTTGGCGCCGAGCTCAATCCCGCGCAGGGACCACTCCTCTATGGAACGCAAGTTGGTCCGCTGTTTCGAACGCGGCTCGGTGCGATCTACTATTTGCCGGACGCGTCCGACAGCACGGTGGTGTCTGGACGCCGTTTCTCGTTCACGATCGTCGCGCGGGCCAAGCACGACCCCGCGCGCATGCCGATTGCGCTCAAGAACGCGATGCATCCGTTGTTTCCGAGTGCGTTCGTGCTGTCGAGCTCCATGGAGGCTGCGCTCGGAATCACGGCGGGCCGCGCCAGCCACGATTTTGTCGCGATGACCTTTGGCGTGTTCGCCGCACTCGCGCTGGCGCTCGCCGCACTCGGGATCTACGGGATCGTTGCGCACGCAGTGGCAGAACGGAAACGCGAGCTCGGCGTGCGAATCGCGCTCGGTGCCACCGCGCGCAACATCATCGGTACTATTCTGCGCGAGGGCAATGCAATCGCCCTCGCAGGCGTTGCGGTAGGGCTTTATCTGACCAAAGACACCGTCATGTGGCTGCACGCCTTTTCCGCGGAGGGCGATGAACATGACGTGGTGCTCTTCGCGGCCATGGCCGCCGTGCTCTTCCTCGTCGCCGTGCTGGCTGCGCTCATACCCGCGCTACGCGCCACGCGAATTGATCCCGTCGAATCGCTGCGCAGTGAGTGATCGGTGAAGGGCTACATCATGGAGCTTCGCCCCAAGAGGTGATAGGTTGTTGAGGTGAGCGGCGCAGCCGCCGCATACCGCCCATCCCGCGTGCCCCGGAGGAACGATGACCGCGAAGCTCGACAAGACCATCAAGCGTGAATTGGAAATCGACGGAAAGACCTACACCGTTGCCATCGCCCCCGACGGCATCAAGGTGACGGAAAAGGGCCGCAGAAATGGCCCGGAAGTCTCCTGGAAGTCGATCATCAATGGCGATTCCACGCTCAACGAAAATCTCAAGAGTTCCGTAGACGCAACTTCGGGTCAGTAGACTCCGCGCGAGCCTCCGCCACCTGCGAGAGCAGGCATTGCGCTGGCGCTTTTTCGGGGCGCCAGCGCAGAAACTTGGTTCCATGACGGAAGCGCCCGCCGGTAAAGTGGTCGTAGCCAATTTCCACGACGAGCTTTGGCTCGAGCGGTTCCCACTCGCTCGAGCGAGCCGTTGACCAGCGGCTCGGACCGCCCGGCGCGCGACCGGTAAATCCTTCGCCGCCCGCCAACTGTTCCACGAGCGGCGTGATCCGCGCGCGCTCCGCCACGGTAAAGCCGGACGTGAACCCCACGTGGTGCAGCAGCCCCTCGGCGTCGTATAAGCCGAGGAGCAGCGACCCGATTACGTGTCCCTTGGACGCGTAGCGAAATCCGCCGACCACGCAGTCGGCCGTGCGCTTTCGCTTGATCTTGACCATTCCGGTGCGCTCGCCGCTGGCGTACGGCGCGTCTAGACGTTTCGCCATTACGCCATCGGTGCCTTTGTGGCCGGCGAGCCACTTGCGCGCCTGCGTCACACGTTTCGTGGCGGGGCTCAGCTCCACCCCGCTGCCGCGCGGCAGATGCGTCGCGGCGAATTTCTCCAGACGCGTGCGCCGCTCCGCCAGCGGGCGCCCGGTAAGGTCGGTGCCGCGCACGTCAACCAACAGGTCGAATACGAGGAAGCGCGCTGGCGTTTCCTCCGACAACTTCTTCACCCGGCTCGCGGCGGGATGGATGCGCTGCAGCAGCGCGTCGAACGAGAGCGCTCCGCCTACCGGCACGACGATCTCGCCGTCGAGCACGAAGCGCTGGGCCTTGCGGGCCCTGAGCGCGGCCGCGACTTCGGGAAAGTACCGCGTCAGCGGCTGGCCGGACTTGGACATCAGCACGACCGACGAGCCATCACGAAACGCTAAACACCGAAAGCCGTCCCATTTCGGTTCGTACTGCCACTCCGCGCCTTCGGGAAGCACGTCAACAACGCGTGCCTCCATAGGCGCATACCCTGGTTTGAGGGGAAGCGTCACGTCGCACCGTCGCAGTCGTCCTCGCCGTGGGCAGATGGCTTTGGATCGGACGCTGCCGTGCGCTGCTCGTCCGGGCCCCGCCGCCGAACTGCGCCGAAGCGGTGAGGCGGGTCGAGTTGCAATTCCGTTTGCGCGGTGAGCAACTGCTCTCCCCCCGCGGCCAGCTGCATCATCCGGTATTGAAAGCGCAAAAAGCGAATGGGCGCGCGCAAACTGTCTCGCGACAGCCGCGAGATCATCAATAGTTCTTCGCGCACGTCGCGCGGCAGATGCGTCGCCGTTCGCTTGCGGAGCAGCGACGTCACGGCCATGGCGTCGCGCGCCACGATCGCATCCTCGATCTGCTCCAGATACCGGCGCAAATGCGCCAGTGGATCGGAGTCTCGCTGCCGCCGAACCGCCTTCCGGTTATCCATGGCCGATCACTTTTTCGCCCGTGTCTGCTTGACGCCCGTGCGCGACGATTTCTTTACCATCGACTCCGGCTCATGCACCACGTCGCGCGGGGACTTGTCGTCGCGCACGCCGAGGAATACTGGCTGCCGGAGTTTTCCGTCGGCCGTCCACTCGCTGAACTTTATCTCCACCACGATCGCCGGTCGCGTCCAGTGCGGCGGCGCGTTCGTGTGCGGCGTGGTAGTGAACGGCGACGTCTTGCGTTCGAGTCGCGCCAGCTTGGTGTACATGGCGGCCAGGGACTTCCGGTCAAAGCCCGTTCCGGTGTGCCCGGCATAGATAAGCTTTCCGTTGTTGTAATACCCAAGTAGCAAGGCGCCAAGGTGCTCTCGTGAATTCCGCGGATCGGTCCACCCGCCCACGACAAACTCCTGCCGCCGTTCGATCTTGAGCTTGAGCCAGGCCGACGATCGCTGTCCCACGGAATACGCGGCATCTCGCCGCTTGGCCATGATGCCTTCCCACCCATGACGCCGCGCGTGACGCAGCATCGTGTCGCCGTCGTCGCCTGTATCGCTCAGCCGAATCGCGCCGGTGCGCGCCGTCGCCGGAAGCAGCGCTGCGAGGCGCTTGCGGCGCACGCGCCACGGGTCGGCAACGAGCGACTTCTTTCCATCCACCAGCACATCGAACGCGAACAACGCCGTGGGGGCGTCGCTGCGATGGCTCTCGATCGCGATGCTGTTGGTGGTGTGCATGCGGCCTTGCAACTCTTGAAAGCGCAGCGGTGAGTCGCCGCGCATCGCGACGATCTCGCCGTCCAGCACGAACGGCCGTTTTACCCGGCGAAACATGACGCGCAGGCCATCCACGATCTCAGGAAACTGTTTCGCCTTGTCGATCCCATTCCGGCTGAGCAGCGCGACCTTGCCCGTGGTGCCACCGACCACGAACGCCAGCACGCGGATGCCGTCGTACTTCGGCTCGAACACCCAGTCCTTGCCCGCCGGCACATCAGTTCCGACGCTGGCGAGCATGGGACTGAGCGCGGTCATGCGCTCTTACGACGCGTGGTCCGTTTGGCCGTGGTGCGGGTGCTGCGCCGCGTTGTGGCCGATCCGCGCTTCTTGCCCATGGCCAGTGATTCCTGCAGCCGTGCCATCAGGTCCACCACCTGCGTACTCTCGCGCTCCTCCGGCTCGGCCACTTCCACCTTCTTTCCCTTCATTTTCGCCTTGACGATTTTCATCAGGTTGTCGTGATAGTCGTCGGTGTATTTCTCGGCGTCGAATGCCTGGTAGAGATTCTCCACCAGCTGTTCGGCCATTTTGAGTTCCTGCGGACGAATGCCCGCCTCGGACGGAAAGTTGAATTCGTCCACGTCCACCAACTCGTCGCCAAACCGCATGATCTCGAGCACGAGAGCTTCACCTACCACTTTGACGCCGGCAAGATGCATGGAGTTGCTGCGCATCGTGATCTTGCCAATGCCCACCATGCCGGTGTTCTTGATCGCCTCGCGCAGCAGCGCGTACGCCTTTTCGCCGCCCTTGGCCGGCACCACGTAGTACGGCGTCTCGAAGTAGCGCGGATCAACCTCGTCGGATTTCACGAAGTCGATGATCTCGATCGTCTTGGACGATTCAACCGCCGCGGCTTTGAAGTCATCGTCGGTGAGCACGACGAATTTGCCCTTCGCGTACTCGTAGCCTTTGACAATGTCCTTCCAGTCCACCGCCTCGCCCTCCTTCTGGCAGACCCGTTCGTACTTGATCGGCGACAGGTCCTTCTTATGTAACAGCCGAAAACTGATCCGCTCTTTGCTTTGCACGGCGGAGTGCAGCTTCACGGGAATGTTCACGAGCCCGAAGGTCAGGGCTCCGGTCCAGATTGGGCGCATCCAGGGCTCCGGGTCGCGATGAGAATTGGAAGCTGTGCTTGTTCCGGCGACTGTAAGTGCAACACCGATGCTATCAACAACATGTCCACATGGATGTGTGGAAACTGGGCACTTCTCGACAAACCATCGACACCGGAACCGAGTGCGAATCGGTTACTCTGCCGTGCGAAAAATCGGTCGAAATGGGCACAAGAAACGGGCCGAAAAATGGACCGCAAATTGACAGGTTCGCGGCGCAACAATTTTCGATTGGATGTGATTTCGTGCACATCTGTCCACACTCGTTATCCACAGGAACCGACCTACGCTTAGCCCTAGGCCCAGGCCGACTTACGAGTTTATCAACAGTACTCCACATCGGCTATCCACAGTAATGACAACGACTTATGGAAAACTTACCTATTGCGCTTTGAATAGGCTTTTTCTAGAATGCCGCTCCCGCCCATCGCGACGCTCAACTGACGTTCGCCAGTGGCTGCGACAATCGCCCCAATTCGAATCATGCATCTCGTCCATTGCGACATCCCTCAGGAACCGCTCGAGACAGCGCCGCGTACGGCGTTGTTGGCGGATCTGACCGAGGGGGAGAGCTGGGACGGGTTCTGGTCGTCTGACGCGTACTACGTGCGCTGCACGAAAGATGGCGGCGACGTGGAGTGGTTCGAGGTGGCGGACGACGAAGCGATAAGCGCCACCAGCGAGCCCCGTGTGCTTACGCTTCGGGCAAAGACGCCCCTGAAGTCACGTGTCGCCGTGGTGGTCGCGCAATCTCCCAACGGTCGCGGCATGCTGGTGGGCGGCAGCGCTCGACGGACCGCGCGGTGAGCACCCTGGCTGGAACACCCGTGCAGACGCTAGCGGCGTCCCTCGGGCAGCAGCTCGAGCTGCGCCGTGCGCTGGGCCACGATGCGCCGCGCTGCTTCGTACAACCAGTCGAAGCTGGCGTCCAGGCGGGGATCGCCACCGGCTGCGTCACGGGCAAGCGTGAAGTGGCTGTAGAGGTGCGAGTCAATTCGCTCGGGCTCACCGTGCAGGCGGAAAAGCAGCAGCTCCGTTGCCGCCTCGGTGAGATGAAAGAGCGTGAACAAAAAGAATCGCATCCGTCCTTCGTCAGCCGCATCTACGCCGGCCATGAACTCGGTCTCGCGATCGGGGCGGTCCTCGCGGATCGACGCGACAATCTCCATGGCTTGATCCAGACCAGACGGTCCAGCGCCGCGCAGGACTTGCGTCCAGAGCCGTACGATGCGGCGCAACAGGGCGACGTCCCACCGCGCCACGGCCGCGCTGTCGGCGGGGAAGAGCATCCCGTCGTGCACGCGCATCCAGTGACCGAACTCGGTCTGTTTGTGGCCGAGCTGCGCCAGGCCGGCGAGCAACAGCGCGCGGTAGAGCGACGCGATGCGTTCGTCCGGTTCAACGGGCAGCGCGGCGGTGAGGATGAACGCGCGATCGGCGCCGATTTCGATGTGCGCGGTACGCTGTGCGTCCTGCTCCGCGGAGAGCATGGCAGACGGGGAGGCAGCGCCGTCGAAGTCGAGCCACTCGCTCGCGGCAATGACGTACGCCCCGGCCAGCGGCACAACGAACTCCGGCGGCTGCGTGGTGTCGGCGATCGAGTCATTGCTGCACAGCCGCGTCATCACGCTCATGCCGTACTGAATGGCAGCAGCGCGATCCTCCGGCGTCACGACCCTGACCGCCCAGTGGCGGTCCAGCGTGTCGAGCGCGTTGGTGGGAGGAGAGCTTGGGTGCGGTGTAGTCATCACGTTGGAGCAACGGTCAGCGAGCAGGGCGGCACAGCGTCACGTTCGGACACCCCTCTGACGGGAATCTACTGGATGAGTAACAACTTGCGACTAAGTCTGCGTCACCTTCGGCGACAGTCGGTTCGAGCGTTCGTGAGGGCGGCCCCGGCCCGGAAGCCGACCGCCCCACGACGTTCGTCCGCTGCCGGCCGGACGGTATCGGCACTGGTGGCGCTGCTATGAGCATTGAACCCAACGCCCGACGCCGGCTCCAACTTGTCGCCGCAACGACTCGCGATCCGCAGTTGTTGCACGACTTGAGACAGGTACTTGAGGAAGACCCGATGTCCTTCGTTCCGAGTGCTGATCTGCTGCGCGACGTAGCCTGCTGCGCGGCATGCACCCAGGACGCTCCTCGCGCCGGCCGCGCGGGGCTCTGCGATGATCATCGTGCGCGCTGGAACCTGGAAGCGTGCATGGCCGACACCACCGACGCCACCGATCAGGATTCGCTTCAGCGACTCGTGCGCGGCGTGCTGTCGTCTCCCGATGGCGGCGCGCAGCTGCTGTCTGCGTTCGATCGCCAACGTCGAGCGTTGCGCATGGTGTGGGAGGCGCACAACCGCGGCGCCGTGCGATTGCCGGAGAGTATTGCGGCGAGCGTCGAGAAGGCGTGTGCCACCGGTCCCCGGTTTCTCACCGGCGGAGCGCGATCGAAAGTTCAACAGGCGAGCTGAGGCCCGCCGGAGGATGCGCTCGTGATTCAGGTGAAATGTGTTGGTGGCGAATGCAACGGGATCACCGTCAAGGTCGATCCGCAGCCCACGTACTACGAGGTCGTCGATCCGCGCGATCAGACGCGGCGCGATTACTACATTCTCGAAGTGGGGCAGTGGGGCGCGCGTCTCGTGCCGGAAGCAACGGCCGAATGGCGGGCGCGCATGTGATCGTCAGGGGCTTTCGAATTCTTCGATAGCCCACTCGAGCACTTCGGCCTCAAACCATCCGTCATCTGCCTTGACGGCGCCGGAACTCTCGAGGAGTTGAACCATAACGCGCGTGTGTCGCAGCACGGCAGGCAGCGCTTCGTGCGTGGCGCGAAGTGCGAGAACAAAATCGCGAACCTGGCTACGGAACTCTGTGCGTGCGTCCCGCGCCTCACGAATGCGGTCGCGCGCGCGGAGCACCACGGCACGCACGTCGGGGGTCCATTCTTCGAGCAGATTGTGCTGCGCCATCAGGGCGAGGTGTTCGGCCTCGATGGCGCGCAACGTTTGATAACGCGCCGCGGCCGCCGCGACGTCGGGCGGCACGACACGGAAGCCATCTGATCGTGCAGTCGCGTGTTGCTGGGGGACCATCCTCGACCCTCCGGCCAAAAGACGATACAGGACACATTAGTGGCGCCGGCGCAATAATCGGTGCCTGCCTCGTAAGTATCAAGGGCAACAAAGGTTGAGCCCGGTTGCCCTCCCCCAAAAACTACCGACCGATTGCCGTTAGGCGAGGTCGGACGGCGTCTCGGTCTCTGGGTCGATCTGCGTATCGGTGCGCGGTGGCGGACCGTTGCCGCGCAGTGCTTCGACCACCTGCGCGCGCTCGTCGATCTCCGACGGCCACATTGCAATGGGCACCGGTACTTCGTCGTTCGGATCCGTAGGACCCGACATGCCTTCTGCTGCGCTCGCGATTTCGTCGCGCGGCACGTCGATCAGGCCGTCGCGGTCGTTGATGTCGTTGATGTCGTTGATGTCGTCTGCCATGAGTTCCTCCTGGTTGCCGAGATCAAATGCACGTGTCGAGCCAGCTCGAGCGCAGGCCAACCGTCTGGCAATGGCCAGCTACTCGTACCGGATACCGGCGGCGCGCAGGCGCTCGATTGCCTTGGTTAACGTGGGCGAATCTGCGACGAGCGACACGCGGAAAAATTCTTCGCCGCCCGAGCCGAATGCGTTGCCCGGCGTCACCACCACGCCCGCCTTCTCGATGAGATGCTGCGCCCACTGCTGCGCGCCAAATCCTTTCGGAACGCGGAGCCATACGAACATTGTGGCGTGCGGCGCGGTAGCGTCCCAGCCCAGCGAACGGAATCCGTCGATCAGCGTGCCGCGGCGCGCCGCGTACGTTGCCACCACGGGCCCTTCCAGCGCCTCCACGTGATCGAGTCCGTAGGCAGCGCCTACCTGAATGGGCACCGGCGTGCCATAACCCATATTCGTTCGCACACCAAGCAGGTCGTCGATGAGCTGACGGCTGCCCACCGCGAAACCGATGCGCGAGCCCGCCATGTTGAACGTCTTGGAGAACGAATAGAACTCGAGCGTCACGTCCTTGGCGCCGGGCACCTGGAGCGCGCTTGGGGCGACGAATCCGTCGTAGGTCAGCTCGCTGTATGCCAGATCTGAAATGAGCACAATGCCATGCTTGCGGCACAGGGCGACGGCTTCTTCGTAGAACTCGAGGCCAGCCACGGCACCGGTTGGGTTGTGCGGGTAGTTGAGCATCAACAGACGGGCCTTGGCGAGCACGTCGCTCGGAATTGCGCTCAGGTCGGGCAAGAAATCACGCTCGGCGGTCAGCGGCATGAGGTGGATCATTCCGCCGGCAAGCCCCGTGGCGCGTGCGTGCACCGGATAACAGATGTCCGGCACCAGCGAGATCGTCGATTCGTCGGCGAAGGCCATGGACGCGTGGGCAATGCCCTCCTTGCCGCCGCTCAGGCAGAGCACCTCGTGCTCCGCGCTCACATCCACGCCGAAGCGGCGCTTCATGAAGTTCGCGACGGCCACGCGGAACTGCTCGGTGCCGCGGAATGGCGGATAGCCATGGGTGCGAGGGTCGGCGTAGGCGTCCCTGATCGCGTCCACAATCGGCTTGGGCGTGGGCTGATCGGGGTTCCCGATGCCGAGATCGATCAGATCGGCGCCGCGAGCTCGCGCTTCCGCCTTGAGCTCGTCGAGCCAGGCAAAGACGTATGTCGGAAGGTCCGTAAGCCGGTGAGTGGGCACGGGTTGCTGGGCGGGCGCCGTGGGAGCGCTGGCACCGCTATCGCGAGACATGGCAGTCGTCGTCATCATCGCAGGATTCGTCGTCGGTACAGAGAGGTCGGCCATTGGGGCCCGCCGCAGCGCGCGCTGGCCTTGGAAGCCGAGCCGTTGCAGCGGTGTAGCACGGGGTGTCACAGTGTATACAGGTAAAGTCTCCCCCTGACGCGACTTAAACCAGTGCGGCGGCCGCCACTTCCGCCGATCGAGAATGTTTTTTGAACTGCCAAATACACTGGGAACCTTGGCGCCCTTGCGTCGTACAATTAGACGATTATCTATCCATCATACTGATTGGGAGCAGGAAAGCCCGTGGATGCTGAGCAGTTCCAACGAATCGCAAAGGCGCTGGCCGACCCGAGGCGGTTCGAGATTCTCGAGCATATTGCCCAACAGAGCGAGGTGGGGTGTCGCCGTTTGTGCGGCTGCTTCCCGGTGCGACAGGCGACTATTTCGCATCACCTCAAGGAGCTCGCCAGCGCTGGCTTGGTGGAATCGCGGCGCGACGGGCAGTTCGTGTATTACCGTACTCGACCTGCGGTGCTCGAGACGTACATGGCGGAGCTGCGGCGCAAGATGGCCGTGCGCGGCGATGGCACGGTCAAGGTCGCCGCGGTGGGAGAGAACGTCGCCGAGGATGCGGTAACGCCGTCGGCGACGCGCGCGAAGGCGCGAGCGAAGACGCGAACGAAGGCGCCGCGTCGGAAATCCGCGGCCGTAAAGCAGGCGTAGGAATCGCGGTACAGTCGTACGCAGGGCTGGACGATTCGCCCGTTGATCAGATGGTGGTATCACTGCATGAACATCAGGTCTGGCGCGCGAGCGCCGGAGGTGAGTTATGTATTCGACGAATGACGATCGAGATCTGCTGGATCTCTACATAGAAGAGCTCCGCGGTGAGCCGGTGCTCACGGCACAGCAGCAGAAGGACCTCGCGCGTGCAATGCGCCGCGCGACGAACGACGACGACCGCGAAGTGGCTCGCTCGGAGTTGATCCGCGCCAACCTGCGATTCGCGTTCTCCGTCGCCAAACAATATCAAAACCGCGGTGTTCCGCTCGGCGATCTGGTGAGCGAAGCGAACGCGGGTCTCGTGCGCGCCGCCGACAAGTATGATCCGGACGTCGGCGTGAATTTCATCAGCTATGCCGTGTGGTGGATTCGCCAGGCGTTGCACTCGGCCGTTCAGCGGCAGGGAAGAACGGTGCAGGTGCCGCTCAACCGCGCAGCTGACCTGACGCGCGTCTCGCGCGCCCAGGAAGTGTTGCGTCAGAAGCTGTCGCGCGAACCGTACGAGGAGGAAATCGCCTCGGTGGCCGATCTGTCGATCGACGTGACGCGCGGCCTCGTGGCGCTGTTGCAGCCCACGCGTTCGCTCGACGAGCCGACGATGCTGGGCGACGGCGGGCGCACGCTCGGCGAAACGCTCGTACTGGAACGTGGAGAAGACGAGGACGTGCTTCCCGGTGGCGTGGAGAGTGATTCACGCCGTGAAGCCATCGCCCGCGCGCTCGAGGTGCTGACGCCCCGCGACCGCCGCGTGCTGATCCTCTATTTTGGCCTCGAGGGCAGCCGGCCCATGACGCTGCAGGAGATCGCTCGCGATCTCGGCGTGACGCGCGAGCGCGTTCGCCAACTTCGCGACCGGGCACTCAAGCGGCTCCGCGAGAGCGACACGGCGGATGTGCTCAAGGATGGCATGGCCGCGTAGCGGCCGTGCCAAGTCCGATTCCGCTGATGGCTGCGGTTCCCTGCGCGTTAATTGCGTAGGGAATATGGTTGACCACTCTTGGTCACTGGTCCCGGGTCTGAGTGCTAAGACCTGCGACCAGTGACCAAGATCGTTTGAACACCCATCGTTCGAGATTAGTGAGCAAGGAGCTCAGTATGTCCGAGATCGCGAGCTTTGCCGGCGGCTGCTTCTGGTGTCTCGACGCAGTCTTTCGGCAATTGAAGGGCGTCGAGAAAGCGGAGTCGGGGTACGCCGGCGGAACGACGAAAAATCCGACGTACCGCGACGTGTGCTCCGGCACCACCGGTCACGCCGAAGTCGTTCGAATCACCTTCGATCCCGCGGTGATTTCGTACCGCGACTTGCTCGGCGTGTTTTTCACGATCCACGATCCCACAACGCTCAACCGCCAGGGCGCGGACGTGGGCACACAATATCGCTCGGCCATTTTCTATCACTCCGAGGAGCAGCGCCAGACGGCGGAGCAAGTGATCGCCGAGCTCACGGCCCAGCAAGTGTGGGACAATCCGATCGTCACGGAAGTCGCGCCGCTGCCCGAGTACTTCTCCGGCGAGAAGTATCATCAGGATTATTACGCGCAGAACTCCGAGCAGGGCTACTGCCAGATCGTGATCGCGCCCAAGGTGGCCAAGGTGCGGAAACAGTATCTCGATCGGCTGGTTGCGAAGTAGTCGTCGGTCGTCCGCCTAGGCTACGCTCCGGCAAGCTGTCTCGGTTTTGACGTTCCACCGTTCCACCGTTCAACCGTTCCACCGCCCTCAGGCCGCCGCTCGCCCACCTGTTGCCGCCACATGGCGTAATACAGGCCCTTGAGCTCGAGCAGCTCGTCGTGGCGCCCCACTTCCACGATGCGCCCGCGTTCGAGTACGTGAATGCGGTGGGCATGCATCACCGTAGACAGCCGGTGCGCGATGAGGACCGTGATGACGTCCGCCGTGGCCGTCACGTCGCGCATCGTTCGCGAAATCTCTTCCTCGGTGAGCGAATCGAGCGACGACGTGGCTTCGTCGAACACCAGCAGGTGCGGCTTGCGGAGCAGCGCACGGGCGATGGACAGGCGCTGTTTCTCGCCGCCGGAGATCTTCATGCCGCCCTCGCCGATCACCGTGTTCAGCCCCTTGTCGGCGCGCTGCAGCAACGCCTCGGCTGCCGCCTTTCGAAGCACGGCAATGCATTCGTCGTCCGTGGCGTGGGGCTGCACGAACAGCAAGTTCTCGCGGATTGAGCCGGAGAAGAGCTGGGCGTCCTGCGTCACGAGCCCTATGCGCTCGCGAAACTTGTCCAGGTCCACCCGGCTGCTTTCCACGCCGTTGTAGCGGACGTACCCGGCCTTTGGCTGATACAGGCCAACCAGCAGCTTGACGAGCGTCGTTTTTCCCGCGCCGGACGGACCGACGAACGCCACCGTTTCCCCGCGCTCCACGCGGAACGACACGTCGGAGAGTGCGGGCGTGGAGGCCGTCTGGTGCGTGAAGCCAACGTCTTCGAATTCCAGCACCCGCAGATCGTTCACCGCGACAGGATTGAGTGGTTTGGGGTCGATCGGCATGTTGAGGATTTCCTCATATGTCGCCAGCGACGCCTCCGTCTCGCGGTAGATGTTGATGACGTTTCCGATTTCCTGCAGCGGCCCGAAGATGAAGAACGAGTACAGCAGCAGCGAGAAGAACTGGCCCACCGAGATCTGCTTGTCAAAGATCAGGTACAACATCAGAAAGAGAATACCGGTTCTGATAAGATTCACGCACGTGCCCTGGATGAAGCTCAGCGACCGAATGTACTTCACTTTCTTGAGCTCGAGCGTGAGGATCTTTTCCGTCGTCGTGTTCAGACGAAGCACCTCCTGCTCGGACAGGCCCAGGCTTTTGACCAGCTCGATGTTGCGCAGGGACTCGGTGGTGGCGCCGGCCAGTGCGTTGGTTTCGGCGACGATCACCTTCTGAATGGTCTTGATGCGCCGGCTCAACACCGAGCTGAGGCCGCCGAGCACGGGAATGGTGAGCAGAAAGGCGGGCGCGATCGACCAGTGCACGTTGTAGGCGTAGATCATTACAAAGACCACGCCCACCACGGATGTGAACACGACGTTCACGAACGCGGCGATGAACTTTTCCGTGTCGGCGCGGACTTTTTGGAGCTTGCCGAGCGTCTCGCCGCTCCGCTGGTCCTCGAACACCTGGAACGGGAGAGACAGCGAATGGCGGATGCCGTCCGAGTAGAGCTGGGCACCCAGCCGCTGCGTGACGACGTTGACGAAATAGTCCTGAAAGTTCTTGGCGATGCGGGACACGAACGCCACGCCCACGGCCGCTCCGAGGAGCAGGCTCACCCCGCGGAAGAATTGGGTGTTGGAGTAGTGGTCGTACTTCGTGGCGTAGTCGTCGATGACGTGCCGGAAGATCAGCGGGTCGAGGAGCGAAAAAATCTGATTGATCGCCGCAAGCACGAGGGCCAGCGCGACAATGGGCAGGTAGCCGCGCAGGTACCGGTAGAGGAGGGCCATGGTGGGTAATGTCGAGACATGGGAAGGCCAACGCCTGGGCGGCTGGCCGCGTACCAGGGATGTGCTCGCTCACCATTGAATTCGAATAGGGCTGGCCGCACTCGTGACGCGCGCCGTATATTGCGCGTCGTGGCTTGGTACGGCTACTGCGAACCTTCCTTCCGGCACGCTGGCCTCCCAGCGTAACCTCCGCACACACTCCATGCTTCCGCTGCTTGGCGTTCTCGCCCTGCTCTCGGCTGCTCCGCACGATACGACGACGTCGATCGCCAAGATCGTTACGCCAACGGTCCGCCGCACGCCGGTGACTGGAATCAGAGGCCAGATCCTGGCCGACAGCATCGTGGTCGAAAAAACGAAGCACACGTTGACGCTGTTCGAAGCCGGCTTCCCGGTGCGCACCTATCAGGTGGCGCTCGGCAAGCAGCCCAAGGGCGACAAGGTCAGAATGGGCGACGGGCGGACGCCAGAAGGCATCTTCCACATCGATTCGCGGAACCCGCAGAGCAAGTATCACATGTCGCTGCACATCTCCTATCCGGATGTGGCACACAAGCAGCGCGCGAGCTCACTGGGTGAGTCCGCCGGCGGCGACATCATGATCCACGGCCTTCCGCCGGCATATGCCGACCTGGGTGCCGCGCACGCCAAGTACGACTGGACCGAAGGCTGTATTGCCGTGACCGATGCGGAGATCGAGGAGATCTGGCGCGCGGTGCCAAACGGCGCGGTGATTCAGATCAAGCCTTAACGGTTCCCGTCAGCCGTGCGCGCTTCGATTCTGTTCTGGAGCGCGGCGTCGGGCGTAATACTCGGAGTTTTCCTGGACGCCACCCTCGTTGGGGTGGCGTTGTTGTTGGGAAGCCTGTTTCCGGCGTTGGCCGGACGACTGCATCACCGCTGGCTCACCGCATTCGCAGCAACGATTCTCGTGGCCGTGCCGGTGGTCTTGGCCGTGCTCGGATATCTTGAGGGGGAGCTCAAGACCGTTTGAGCCGGGGCCGGCGGAGGCTGCGCGGCCGCTGGACCGCTGACACGCACCTTGCACTACAGTCACAACCAGAGCTCCACGACCAATGCACGGCCCACGTCGCCCGCCAGTTTCCGTTCCAGCCTACGGGAAATGGATGCGTAAGAGATAGCGCCAAACCGCCGAGCGGCGTAACGTGTGCCCTGTCGCCCGCCGACCGACAGTCTGAGGGAGCAAGATGAAGAACATGCCGCACCGCACTACACGGGAGTCGTCGCCGGTGATGTCGCTGTCCAGCGGCCCGCCGGCGGCCACGGTCGTGACTGGTCCGCCGCCGCTCCAAACGGCGAACGGGCGCGCTGTGTCGGTGGTGCACATGGTGGCGGAACTTGCGCCCTTTGCGCGCAGCGGCGGCCTTGGCGAGGCGGTGAACAGCCTGGCGCGCTTTCAGACGGAAGCGGGCATCAGGACGTCGATCGTCATGCCCCTGTACGACGCCGTGCGCGACACGTCGCCCGACATCGAGCCGGTGGGCGCCGCGTTCGAGGTGCAGGTGGGTCCGCGACGCGAGCACGCGCGCCTTTGGAAACTCAAGGCAAAGCCTGGGTCACCGCTGGCGAACACCCACGTGTACTTCATCGAGAGTGAGGAGTATTTCGCACGGCCGCACATCTATGGTCCGCCGGGCAGCGACTACCCGGATAATGCGCGGCGCTACGCGCTGTTCAGCATGGCGTCGCTGGCGGCGCTCCCTGTGATCGCCGGCTCCGATCCGGTGCTACTGCACGTGCATGACTGGCACACGGCGCTCGTGCCGGTCTATCTGCGAACCAAGTTCGCGGCGGACGAGCGGTATCGCGGTGTTCGAGTGGTGTTGTCGGTGCACAACGCCGGATTTCAGGGGCATTTCCCTTCGGAGTCAATGGCGGATCTCGGATTGCCGGCGGCGCTGTACAACTGGCGCCAGCTGGAATGGCATGGGCAGATGAACATGCTCAAGGGGGGCCTCGTGTTCGCCGACGCGGTCACCACGGTGAGTCCAACCCATGCGCACGAGTTGCGGACCTACGCCGGCGGCTTTGGGCTCGACGGCGTATTCGTCTCGTTGCGCGACCGCTTCGTCGGGATTGCCAATGGTATCGATCAGCAGGTCTGGGATCCGACAACCGATCCGTTGCTCGCGGCCAACTACTCCATAAACTCGCTGGCCGGAAAGATCGAGTGCCGCGAGGCGTTGCAGCGCGAGACGGGCCTTCGGCCAACCGACGAAATGCCGATTGTGGCGATGAGTGCTCGGCTCGTCTCCCAGAAGGGGCTCGATCTCATTCTTGGCAACCCCAATTATTTCGCGTTCGACGCGCAGTTTCTGTTCCTGGGCAGCGGCGAGCCGCGGTACGAAGCGGCGCTGCAGGCCATTGCGCAGCGCGCGCCGAACCGAATTGTCGTCGAGACGCGTTTCAGCGATGACCTCGAGCACCGGCTGCTCGCCGGCGCGGATATGTGCCTCATGCCGTCGCAGTACGAGCCATGTGGGCTCACGCAGATGCGCGCCCAGCGCTACGGCACAATTCCCATTGCCCGGCGCGTTGGCGGTCTGGCCGACACGATCGAAGATGGCGTGACGGGCTTTCTGTTCGACGACTACACGCCGGACGACTTCACGCGCGCCGTGGCGCGGGCAATCGATCAGTTCGAGGACCCGGACGGATGGCTCGAGATGATGCGTGCCGCCATGTCCCGGGACTTTGCGTGGGCCCAGTCGGGGGCGAAATATCTGAACGTGTATCGCCGCGTCACGGGAAGCCTCGTGTCGGCGACCGCCTGACGATCTCACCCCCTGGTACGTGATTCCATTTTTGCAACAGCCGAGCATCTCGCTCGGCCCCGTGCGGCTGCAGGCGTTCGGTGCCATTCTCATGAGCGCGGTGCTGGTAGGCGAGGCGCTCTACCGGCGGCGGCTCGCGGCTCAGCACCTCGACGTTAGCGTGGGCATGGCCATGGCATGGTACATCATGGTCGCCGGCTTCGTTGGCGCGCACCTGTTCTCGGCGATCTTCTATTTTCCGAGTCGCGTGGCGCGCGATCCGTGGTTTCTGTTCAAGCTTTGGGAAGACGTCAGCTCGTTCGGCGGAATGCTGGGCGGGGTAGTTGGCGCCCTGCTGTACATGCGCGTGCGCGGGCAGCAGCTGTCGTCCGCGGTCAAATGGACGTACGCGGATGCGGTGGCGTACGTGGCGCCATTCGGCTGGGCGATCGGACGCATCGGCTGTTCACTGGCCCACGACCACCCGGGGACGGTGACGCGCTTTCCGCTGGCAGTCAGCCTGTCGTCACCGCAGGCCCGCGCGTACATCACGCGGGTCTACCTGGACGCCGGCCTGCAGCTCCCGCCCGCCGCCACACTGCCCGCACTCGGCTTTCACGATCTCGGATGGTATGAGTTTTTATATCTTACTTTTTTAATAATCCCATTGTTTCTCTGGCTCGACCGCCGCGCGCCGGCATGGCTGCGCCGGCCGGGCGGGTGGGTGGTGACGTTCGCGCTGGTATATGCCCCCATGCGAGTGTTCCTGGACCTGTTCCGCGTGGCCGACGTGCGGTATGCGGGATTCACGCCCGGGCAGTACGCCGCCGCGCTCCTGATCGTCGGCGCCGTGGGCCTCGCGTGGCGGCAGCGGCGAACGAGCGTGACCGTGTGACCGAACGGTGCCGTTCACTGGTTGAGCGGGTAGTAAGGCTCGTGGCGTCAGACCTGCATCGGTTTGTTACAGTGGCTGGAAACCGGGGTCGGCCGTGCCGATCCTCCCGATCAACCTCTCCATGGGAGCGCACCGATGAAGGTGGCTCGCACTCGAATACAACAAGAACACGAAGTTGCGCTGTGTACCTGCGACTTCACCAACCTCGTTTCCGATGACGCCGCCATTGCGGCGTTTCAGGAGGCGAAGGTGCTTATGGGCGAAGCTCGCCCCAAGTCGCTCCTCGTCCTGACGGACGTGACCGGCGCGCGCCTGACGCTGCCGGTGATTGCGGCATTGCGCGAGCTGGTGGCGCAGAATGAACCGTACGTCATCAAGAGCGCCGTCATCGGCCTCACCGTGGTTCACCGCGTGGCGCTGCGCCAGATCATGCGGCTCACCGGCCGCGAGATCCACGAGTTTCCGTCGCGCGAGATCGCGATGGACTGGCTGCGGACGCCGTGAGTTAGTGCGGCGTGATCGACGCCGGCGGCTGCGACGCTCGGCTGCCGCCCGGGAGCGGTGTACCACGCTCGGCGAGTAGCTTGGTCACGAACCGCTGGCCCTCGGCGACCCGCTCTACCTCAATGGCGATTGCCTCGATCGCCTGCTCCAGCCGTTCATCTCGCGAGTCAAGATCGGTCCGCGACGACGAACCGGCCGAGCCGAAGCGCCGGGCCAACATCGGTCGCTTGGCCAGCCCCTGCTCGCCGAAACATAAAGGTGTCAGAAACGGAACTGGGGCGGGAGGACTCGAACCTCCAACTTCTCGATTAACAGTCGAGCGGTCTGCCAGTTGACCTACGCCCCATCATTGGCCCTGCCTGGGTGCAAACTCCGCTCCGAACTGTAGAGCGACCCGAGCGATGCAATAAAAAAGGCCCGCCGAAGTTCTGGCGGGCCTCGCGTCATGTGTGATGAGCGCGCGCTAGCCAGAGCTCCGCGAGGAGTTCCGATTATTCCGGCGATTGGAATTAGTGGCGCGTGTCATGATGAATCCAAGCTAAGTCGTTAACAGTTCGCGGTCAACGGTGGTGCGTTCGTCTGAACAAGCTCAGTCCGGCCGTCGCGTTACAAGCTTCGGTTCGCGACGGCCAAAACTCAATCACTTCGCAACGCCACGAGCGGATCGACTCGCGTAGCGCGGCTCGCCGGAATGAGACAGGCCAGCAGCCCCACGGTAACGAGCACCACACTCACGCCGCCAAACACGATCGGGTCGTGGGGTTCCACCTGGAACAAGACGAATTTAAGGAACTGTGATACCGCCAGAGCAAGCGCGAGGCCCAGCGCCATGCCGACGCCGAGTTGCAGCGCGCCCTGGCCAAAGATCAGTCGAACCACGTCGCGCGCCTGCGCGCCAAGTGCCATACGAATTCCCACCTCGCGGGCACGGCGGCTCACCGAGAAAGACATCACCGCGTAGAGTCCCACCGATGCGAGGAACAGCGCTACGAAGCCGAAGATCATGAACATCGTTCCGAACACGCGGATGAACCACAGCGGCTCTGCGACGGCCGTGGCGAGCGATTGTACCCAGTACAGCGGAATGTCGGGATTGAGCGCGTTCACCGCCGTGCGAACGCTCGGCGTGAGCGTCATGGGCGCTCCAGCGGTACGCGCGGCGAGATAGACGAACGCCGAATGCGATTGCGCGAACGGCTGAAAGATCGCCGGCGCCATTGGGTCGTTCGGATCGCCGCTGAACATATCGCCTGCTACGCCCACGATCGTCATCCACGGGCCCTTGGTATCCGGCGCGGCAACCTGGATGCGCTTGCCAATCGGATCGGTCGTGTTGAAGAACTTCTTGACGAACGCCTTGTTGACGATGGCGACGGCCGGCGCGTCCGAACGGTCGGCGAGACTGAACGCGCGGCCAGACGCAATTGGCGTCTTGAGGGTTGCAAAGAAGGCGGGGCTTACCGACAGCGATTGCGCGTTCGGCATGTCCTTGTCCTTCACGTACGTCTGTCCCTCCATGCCGAACGCGGTCCGGCCGTACCCCTGCTGCGCGCCGGGCAAGCCGCTGCTGATCGACGCCGACTGCACGCCGGGCAGTGCCGACACGCGCTCGACTACCTGATCGAAGAACCGCCATTCGGCCGCGGTATCGGTGTAGGCAACCGGAAAACCAATTCGTGCCGTGAACACGTCGGCGGTGGAGAACCCGGGGTCCATCGTCTGCATCTTCGTGACGCTCTTGATCATCAAGCCGGCGGCCACGAGCAAGCCGCACGACAGCGCGATCTCGAACACGACGAGCGCCTTGCTGATGCGTCCCATCCTGAAGCTCGACGCGCCGCGCGACTCGTCTTTCAGGATCTCATTGATGTCGGCCCGCGACGATTGGATCGCCGGAAGGGCGCCGGAAATGAGTGTTGTCATGAACGCCACGAGCACGGTGAACGCCAGCACCTGGGGATGCAGCCGGATGTCGATGAAGAACGGGACCTGCGTGGCGGCGATTGCGCGATTGAACAGCGATACGCCGAAGTGCGCCACGATCACGCCGAACACCGTGGCCGCTGCCGAGAGCACCAGCGCCTCGGCGAGAAACTGGCGCACCACGGCCAGGCGCGAGGCGCCGAGCGCCGTACGAATGCCCACCTCCTTGGTCCGGTGCGCCGCGCGATCGAGCAGCAAGTTGGCGACGTTCGCGCAGGCGATGAGCAGCACAAAGAACACCGCGCCGAGCATGGTCAGCAATAGCTGCCGGGGCTCCTTCCCGATGTAATTGTCGGTGAAGCCAACGGCCGACGTAGTAAAACCCTCATTGGATTCCTTGTATTCAACGGCGAGGCGCTTGGCGATCGTTGCCATATCCACGCTGGCCTGATCCGCCGACACCCCGGGCCGGAGCTTGCCCACGGCGTGAACGAACTGACCGGCGCCTCGCTTACCCGTGAGCGGGTCCGTCTGGAGCGGCAGCCAGATCTTGTCGTTGTTCGGAAAGGCAAAGCCGCTCGGCATGACGCCGACAATGGTTGACGGGACGCCGTTCACCCGAATCGTCTTGCCGACGATCGCAGGGTCGCCGCCATAGCGTTCCTGCCACGTGGAGTACGCGAGGATGGCGACCTGTTCCCCCGCAGGCGCATCCTCTCCGGCGCGGAAATTCCGACCGAGTACGGGTCGCACGCCAATCACGTCGAACGTGTTCGCCGTGATCCACGATCCGTCAAACCGTTCGGCTTTCTCGCTGCCGCTCACGTAGATCGTGCCCGAGGTGACCGCTGCGAGGTCGGTGAAGCTCCGTTGTTGCGCCTTGTAATCGAAGTAATCCTGGATCGGCAACGTTTGGCGATCGATACTGCGCGAGGGATTCGCGCGGATCACCGTCACGATGCGGTCGCCATCGGGGTAGGGCAGACCTTTCATCAAGGCGCCGTAGACGATGCTGAACATCGTGGTGGTGAGTCCAATGCCGAGCGTCAGTGCGAGCACCGCGACGAACGACAGGCCTGGACTCTTGAGCAGCGAGCGAGCTCCGTAGCGCACGTCGTGCAGCAGGGTGTGCATTCGATCCTCGGGGCGAACGTGGGCGATCGGACAGAGGAGGCATCTACGCGCACGCGCGACTGCCGGTTTCAGATTGGTGGGTCGCTCGTCCACTGCTCATCGCCTTGTAGATTTCCTTACATGCCAAACTCTGTACACGTGTCGCACAACGTCCCGATCTGGGCGTCGTCGGAAAATCTCGAACTACCAACGCTGACTGGCGACGTCGAGGCAGACGTATGCGTGGTGGGTCTTGGCGGTTCCGGTCTTTCGTGTGTGCAGGCGCTCGTGGCCGCAGGCAAGCGCGTGGTGGGGCTCGACGCGGACGGCATCGCGAGCGGGGCCGCAGGGCGAAACGGCGGATTCCTGCTCGGTGGGCTGGCGATGTTTCATCACGACGCCGCGGCACGATTCGGACGGGACACGGCGCGCGCGATCTATCAGGAGACGCTCGACCAGATCGACCGGATGACCGACGAGACGCCGCATGCAGTGTGGCGGACCGGTTCGTTGCGCATCGCCCGTTCGCCCGAGGAGGTCGAAGACTGCGCGAAACAGTACGACGCGATGCGCGCCGATGGCTTGCCGGTGGAACGCTACGTTGGCGACGAGGGGCGCGGATTGCTCTTTCCCGCCGACGCCTCGTTCGATCCCGGTTTGCGCTGCACGACACTGGCGGCGCAGTTGAAGGCGCGCGGAGCGCGATTGTTCACGCGATCACCGGTCGTGTCGATTGACGATGGATGCGCGATCACCGAGCGTGGCCGCGTGCGCGCCGCGCAGGTTGTCGTGGCCGTGGACGGGCGGTTGGAGTTGATCCTTCCTGAACTGGCGCCGCGCGTGCGGTCGGCGCGGCTTCAGATGCTCGGCACCGCGCCGCTGCCGACCCGGGTGTTCCGTCGGCCAGTGTATTCGCGATGGGGACTGGATTACTGGCAGCAGTCCGCCGACGCCCGCATTGCCCTGGGCGGATTTCGCGACGTTGGCGGCGATGCGGAGTGGACGACGGACGCGAGCCCGTCGGACGCCGTGCAGAACGCGCTCACAGCATTCCTGCGCAATGAGCTGCACGTGTCGGCGCCGGTGACGCACCGATGGGCGGCGATCGTCGCGTATACGCAAAGTGGTATGCCAATTCTCGAACAGGTGCGGCCGGGCGTCTGGGCCATCGGCGCCTACTCCGGCACCGGGAACGTCGTGGGGGCGCTGTGCGGGCGCGGGGTGGCGGAAACGCTGCTGCGTGGGCGGTCAGGAGTCGCCGAGCTGCTCCGGGCCTGATGAGTCCAAGACGGGCTGGGGCGTTCGTGCGGCCGCCAGGTGCCGGTCGAACGCAGTCTCCATTCTACATCCTCTTGACTCCCATCTCTGTTCTTGATCACGACCAGCGACGTCGCGATCTCAACGACGGCCGAGTCGCAGCCCGTCTCGAAAGTTACGAACTCGGCGCGCTAGAGATCCGTGCTCACGCGCTCAATGCGCCGACGTTCCCCAGTGCGCCGCTCGGACGCGATTGCGGCTTGCCGCGATGGCGCCCCCACGAGATCATCGGCGAGCGTGGGCCGAGCCATCTCCACCTCGCGGTCGATCCGTGGATACCGTACCGTGCCGGTGTCGGCACCGCGGCGGTCGGCGCCCTTGACCGGTGTGCCGCGCGCAATGCCCGCGTTGGGAAGATCTGCCGAATCCATGAGCACCAGGCGCCTGACGCGGTCGATCTGCACGACACGAATCGGCACAAAGGTGTGCTGGTCGCTCGCCGGAAAGTCAACGTCGAGCAGCACCACTTCACCCGCCGCCTCGTCAACGAGGAGATCGGCCACGCTGCCGAGCTGCCGCCCACTCACGGTTTGCACTTCCCAACCCCGGATGTCCGGTTCGCCGTCGGTCACGGTCCAGGATGCGAGCGTGCTCAGCGCGACGAGTCCCTCTCGTTCGCGGGCGTACGGTCCGACGCCGGCGGCGTCGCGGCCTTCACGGTCGTGTTCCATGTGAGTCCCTGCCTGTGCTGCGAGAAACTTTCGTCAGAGGTCTGTCGTTAGCGATAGTAGAACACGTAGTAGCAGAGCCCGCCGATAATGATCAGGGTCACCAGGGCCCAGAGCCACGCGAGGCTGCGGCGTTTTGGAGCGACATGGATTTCCGCCATTTAAATCTCCTCGTGGTGGTTCTGGGACGCGTGACTCCGGCTATGCCCCCACAGTCTGCAAGCTGGGCGCCACATGGCGTTGCATCCGCCGCAGGTGATGCAATTGACACGACCGAGGCCGGTCGGACCCGGTCCACACTGGACACGGCCGCAATTCGGGTGAAGAGTTAGCCTGGAGGTTCCGTCATGATCCGACGGGTTGTGCTCGCCATGATGGTCCTGGTCGCACGGGCGGGCGCCCAGGGCGTAGTCCAAGCTGGCGCCCAAGCGGGTGGCCAAACGGCCCCAGCCGACTCGGCATCGCGCTGGGTTGACTCCATCTTCTCGTCCTACGACTCGCGCCAATCGCCGGGCTGCGCGGTGGCTGTCACGCACTCTGGAGCCGTGTCCTTCGCCAAGGGCTACGGTATGGCCGATCTCCAGCACGGAATACCCATCACGCCCGACACGCGATTCTACATCGCGTCGATCTCCAAGCAGTTCACGGCGATGAGCATCGTGCTGCTCGCCCAGGATCACCGGTTGTCGCTGGACGATCCGATCCAAAAGTGGGTGCCCGAGGTGCCGTCGTTCGGCACCACGATCACCCTCAACCAGCTGCTGCATCACACCAGCGGCCTGCGCGACTACTTCACGCTGCTCGCCCTGTCCGGCTGGCCAAGCGACGGACAGTTCACGGAGCAGGAATTCCTCACGCTCGTATCGCGTCAGAAAAGTCTCAATTTCCAACCGGGCGACGAGTTTCTCTACAGCAACACGGGATACGCGCTGCTGTCGATTGTGGTGAAACGCGCCTCGGGGCAGTCACTCCGCGATTTTGCGGCGTCGCGCATCTTTGGCCCGCTGGGCATGACGCACACCGAGTTTCGCGACGATCACACCGAGCTGATTCCGCAGCGCGCGTTGGGATACCAGCCAAGCGGGGCCGGGTACCATATGAGCGAACCGGAACTCGACCTCGTCGGCGACGGCGGCGTCTTCTCGACGGTGGGCGACTTGGCGATGTGGGACGCGAACTTCCGAAACCCGCGTGTGGGCGGCAAAGCCGCGATCGACTTGATGCTCGAGCCGGGCCAGCTCAACGATGGCGAGACGATCCCGTACGGATTGGGCCTCACGATTGGGCAATTCCACGGGCTGAAAACAATCTCTCATGGCGGGTCGTATGGCGGCTATCAGGGCGAGCTGCTACGCTTTCCCGACGAGAACCTGTCGGTCATTACGCTGTGCAATACGTCCGTGGCGTCTCCCACACTCGCCGAGCAGGTGAGCACGGTGCCGCTGGGCCTTGCATCGCAAACGCCCGCGGTGCCGCCGCTCGCGTTGGCGAGCGGGTTGCTCGCGGCCGGCGAATCGCAAGCCCGGTCCGATGAGGCGAAACCGCAGCGGCGAAGCGATCAGTTCGCGCCGCTCGCCGGCGATTACTACAGCGACGAACTGGCGCTGCCGGTCACGCTACGAGCGCGCGACGGTCTGCTGGTCATGGAACGTCGAAAGGCCGATGAACTGCGCTTCGTTCCTCTCGCGCCGGATTTATTCACAAATAGCGACAAAATGCTGCTGCGTGTCGTGCGCAGCCCAACGGGCGAAGTCACGAGCTTTACCCTGACGATCAATCGTGTTCGCGATCTCGTCTTCGTGCGGCAGGGACCGGGCGTTCACGAACGCTGACGCCGGACCGCACGCGCCCATTCAGGGCTTGCGCGGTTTTGCCCGGCGGGTGGGCGTCGCCTCCAGCGGATTCTCGGGCCACTCGTGCTTGGGATACCGCCCGCGAAGATCCTTTCGCACGTCGAAGTAGCTCGACTTCCAAAAGCCCGCCAGATCCTGAGTGACCTGTACCGGCCGATGCGCCGGCGAGAGCAGGTGAAGCGTGAGCGCTACGCGCCCCCCCATGAGCCTGGGCGATTGGGTGAGGCCAAACAGTTCCTGAATGCGCACGGCGAGCACCGGGGCCTGCGCACTCGCGTAATCCACGGGAATGCGTGAGCCGCTGGGCACCTCGACGTGCGTTGGCGCGAGCTCGTCGAGTCTCGCGCGTTGCGACCAATCGAGCAGGCTACTGAGCGCGCCGGCGAGATCGACGCGTTCAAGATCGCTCAACTTGCGCATGCCGAAAATGAGCGGGGCAAACCATTCATCGAGGCGCGCCGCCAGGGCGCTGTCGGAAACGTCCGGCCATGCCGCGTCGTAATGCGAAACGAACGCCATGCGCTCGCGCAACTGCTGCGACGCCCTGCTCCACGGGAGCGCGTCGATGCCGCGCCGCCGCACCGCGGCGAGCAGGGCCTGCTGCAGTGCCGCGGGATCCGGATTGGCGAGTGAGACATCGCGCAGGACAATGCTGCCAAGACGTTCGCGCCGGCGCGCGATCGCGCTCGCTGTGGTGTCGTCGAACTCCACAATCTCCTCTAGCTCGATCTGATCGCCGAACGCGTTGTGAATGGCGTCGAGATCGATTCCCGCGGCGAGAAATACGCGACTCTCGGGCCGCTGATCATCGAGCTCCGTGGCGACGATGTATGGCGACTCGGCCAGCGACTGGCTTCCGGTGAGTTCGACGCCGCGCCCGTTGCGCATCACGAAGCGCGCGCGACTGCCGGGTCGCCGTTGCGCCACGCGATCGGGATACGCCAGGGCCACGAGCATGCCGAGCTGATCGAGCGATTGGTGCGACGCCAGACTCGGGACGCCGAGCTGCCGCGCGAGCCGGTCGGCGTCGGTGCGGGCGCGTCGCAATGCCTCGCGATCGACGTCGGCGCCGAGTGGAACGGCGCGCTCGCCGCGCAGCGCGTGCACACGGTAGCCGATGTCGGCGTCGATCGGGCCTGCGGTGCCGCGAAAGACGTCGCGTTCGGAGAGCAGCGCCGCCACGTCGCAGGCGAGCGATGCGAAGCCAATGTCGCGAGCCCGCAGCAACATGTGTCCGAGTCGGGGATGCACGGGCAGGGCATTCATTGCCCGGCCGTGGGCGGTCACGTCGCCGCGCGCATCGATTGCGTCGAGCTCGCGCAAGAGCTCGCGGGCTTGGGCGTAGGCGGCGGGCGCCGGCGCGTCGAGCCATTCGAGTTCGAGCGGGTCGTTCACACCGGCCGCCGCGAGATCGAGCGCCAGTGGCGCAAGATCGGCAATAGTGATCTCCGGTGGACTGTTCGCCAGCAGATGCATGTTCTCATGCTCGGGCCACAGGCGATAGCACACGCCTGGTCCGAGCCGGCCGGCGCGTCCGCGGCGCTGGTCTGCCGACGCGCGCGACACCCGCGTCGTCTCCAGGCGCGTCATGCCGGTGCGCGGAGAGAACCGCGGGGACCGCGATAAGCCGGAATCGATCACCACACGCACGCCTTCAATGGTGAGGCTCGTTTCGGCGATGGATGTAGCCAACACGATCTTTCGGCGGCCTGCCGAATCGGGTCGCAGGGCGCGGTCCTGGGCGTCATGGGACAGGGCGCCAAACAGCGGCAACAGCTGCGCGCCCTGCAGGTCGCGGCCCGAGAGCATGGCGTCAACGCGACGGATTTCCGCGGCGCCGGGCAGAAAAACGAGTATGTCTCCGTGTTCCGAGTGCAGCGCGTCCATCACCGTCGCGGCGGCCGAGGCTTCGATCCGGCTCCCGGCGCGCGGCGTGACGTAGCGGGTGTCGATGGGATAGGCGCGTCCTTCGCTCGAGATCATCGGCGCGCCGCCGAGAAAGCGGGCGACCGCCGCGCCGTCGAGCGTGGCCGACATGATCAGAATTCTCAAATCATCGCGCACCAGCGACTGCGTTCGGCGCGTGAGCACGAGGCCGAGATCGGCGTCCAGACTGCGCTCGTGAAATTCGTCGAAGATCACCAAGCCAACGCCGTCGAGCGTGGGGTCGCGTTGCAGGCGGCGGGTCAGGATGCCTTCCGTCACGACCTCGATGCGCGTGTTCCTGCCGGTGCGGCTGTCGCCGCGCATGCGGTAGCCCACGGTCTCGCCCACCGGGTCGCCGTGCAACTCGGCGATGCGATACGCTGCGGCGCGGGTGGCGAGGCGGCGCGGCTCGAGCATGAGAATGGTACGCTCGGCGAGCCACGCCGCGTCGAGGAGCGCGAGCGGAACGAGCGTGGTCTTCCCGGCGCCCGGCGGCGCTTGCAGAACTACGGCGCGGTGCGACTCCAGAGCCTTCCCGACTGCGGGGAGGACGGACTCGATTGGAAGAACGGTGCTAGTTCGCGTAATACTCGTGAATGCAGCGGCTCACCAGTTCCTGCAGCAGCGCATTTTCCGACGCGCCAGACCGGGATTTGGCGACCTCGGGAAGGGAATACCAAACGTCTTTGAGCGTCACCAGCAAACGCTCCGCGAGAATGCCTTTGGTGCGCGCCTCGGCGGTCGCGTCGCACAGGAGCCGGTGCAAATCATCCGAATGATTCCCCTGAGCGATCGATCGCGAGAGCATGCTCCGGATCCTGTCGAGCGTCTCCGGCTCTAGCGTTGGCGGGGACGGCGTTCGGTCGAATGCCATCATGCGGGTACTTCTCTGCGGGAGGGACCATCAAGTTGATGACTTCGGATCAGGTCGCTAGCGTCAATCTCATGCGCCCCCCGGCGGCGGTCAAGCAGACGCCCGCCGCCGCCGGGCAGGGGCCGAGCGTAGGTCAGGACTTGACGATGATAAGGAACTTGGACGGTTCCCAGAACCGCTCCGGCTGATCGATCCGCAGCCCGCCCGTGAACTTGCCATCCTTCACGGCGAACGGCGACGCAAACGTGGGGTTCTGGCGGGTGAAGATCGTGTACTCGCCAGCCGGAAAGGTGATGGAGCGATCGCGCAGGCGATCGATCCTCGTGAACTTGGCCGGGTCGAGATCCCTGGCCGGCGCGTACGTGCGACCGCCCACGATCACAAAGCGCTTGCGGCCCTCTTCCACGAGGACGCCCTGCTTCACCAACTCGTCCTTGGTGCCGATCACGTAATAGGCCGTGTTCTTCTCGGTGGTCAGGGTGCCGACGGTGTCGATCAGCGCGGTCTTTTCGCCGGCCAGCCGCACGTTGTCCCGGGTCACGGTGTCAACCTTGGAGTTGAGCGCCGCGATCTGGGTGTTCTGCCGGGCGATGATCACGTCGTAGTCGGCCTTCTGCTGCGTCACGGTCTCGCGCAGGGCGGCGATGGTCTTTTCGTACTCGGCAACCTGCGACACGAGCGACGCGTCCCGCTTTGACAACGTCGATGCGCGGCTACGGAGCGAGGCCACGCGCGCTTCACTGGAGTCGAGTCTCGCCACGAGTTCGCGGATCCGGCTCACCACGGCGGTGCGCTCCTCCTTCATCGCCGCGACGTCGGACTCGCTGGTCAACGACGCACTCAGCGCCGCCGGCTTCCGCGACTTGAGCTTGGTCATCTCGGTGTTGATGTCGTTCACAAACTGCGTGGACGTCATGACCTCGTTGAGGAGGTCGTCCTTGATCGAGACGAGCGAATCCGTGCGCACCGAGTCGGCGTGCGCCAGCGTGCGAAGCTGTTCCTTGGCCTTGGTGTCACACGCGGCAAGCAGGATGAGGCAGGGAACCAACAGGCGATGTGCGCGCATGAGACGTTCAGATGAAAGTGAAATGGACCGCGGCTATGGCGCGCGGCCTACCGGCAGGGTGTAGAGCAACTGAATCGTGCCACGATCGACGGCGCTGAGGCTGTCCACCCGAACGAGCGAGGCCATGACGTCCGACGGATCGTCGCTGTGGCTCAATCCGAGCGAATGTCCCACTTCATGGAGGGCAATCGCTCGCATGCCGCGGGCGTCCAGCGCATGGCCGTCGCTAATGTGCGTGGCGAGTACGATGTCGCCGCTCAGCAACCAGCCGTGGCGATCCGTACGCCAGGTGGTCGAACCGGTTTTGCGATCGAGGTGATCGGTCCAGCGCACGCGAATGTCCGCGTCACGCGGTGACGAAACGTAGGAGAACCGCAGCGGAATTCCGGTCGCCGACCATTCGGCGAATGCGGCGCGTACGGCGCTTGGGAACTCGGCCTGCTGGCCCGCAAGCGTGGCCGACGAATCGACCCACACACGCAATGGCTGGTCGATGTGCTCCGGCCAACGTTCGATCGTGGAATCGCGGTCGGCGAGCAGGCGTGCAATATAGGTATTGGTCGATCCGAGACTCAGGATTTCGCCAATCGTTGCGCGATCGCGCGAGTTGAGCGAGACGTTGCGCGAAACCGGCGCCGCCGAGAGCGTGCCGCTCATGGTAGCATCGTGGCCGCGCGACGTGTACGTGACGCAGTTGGCGAGTCCGGACGCGGCAATCACTGCCGCTGCAAGCGTCAGAGCGCGTATCACCAGCGGGAAAGACTTCCGATTCGGCATTGATACTACAGGGAGGGGAAAAGCGCGTGCCGAGGAGGGGCGATCTCGTACCAACATCATCAGAACGCCGGGGAGGCGCTCCGTGTCACGATCATACCCGCGGCGGTGTCCGGTGTTCAGACGAACCGGGGCGTAAACGAGCAACGGGAATGGTCATACAAATGGTAATGCGTGCCCCGCGGTTGCGCAGCCGGATCGGCCGAGCACGCCAGCGGAAGTTGGTCTGGTTGCGCCGCTATTCCCGCAACGCGACGACCGGATCGACGCGCGTGGCCCGTCGGGCTGGTCCGTACGCTGCCGCGCCGGCCACGAGGAGTAGAATCGCGGCGATGGCGCCGTAGGTGAACGGATCGGTGGGGGAGATCCCGAACAACAGCTTGGACAGCGTCCGGGACACCGCCAGCGTGAGAACGGTTCCCACCGCGACACCTCCGCCCGCGATTAGCATGCTCTCGCGCAGCACCAGCCGTCTGACGTCGCGCGGCTGCCCGCCCAGGGCGACGCGAATGCCGATCTCGCGCGTGCGCTGTGCCACGAGATAGGCCATGACGCCGTACAGCCCGACGCTGGCCAGACCAAGCGCGGCCGCGGCGAACACGGTGATCATGAGCATATTGAATCGCTGCCGCGCAATCGCCGCGGAAACGACATCCGTCATGTTCTGGATTTTGGACACGGGAAGCTCGCGATCGATGCCCCGCACAGTGGCTCTGAGATCGTTGGACACCGCCCCCTCGCTCAACGACGTGCGCAGCAGCACGGTGATCATGCCCTGCGGGTGTTGCAGGTACGGCGCGTAGAGCTGGGGCGTTCCCGACTCCTGGGGACCGCCGCTGCGGACGTGCTTAGCGACACCCACGATCGTTTCCCAGTGTCCGGCCGTCTCCAGCGCATTGACACGCTTGCCCAGCGGACTCTCGCCGGGCCAGTACTTCCGGGCCAGCAGCTCATCCACGATTGCGACCGGCGGGGCATTGGCGTCGTCGTTCGATGTGAAGTCACGGCCCTGCAATATGGGAATCCTCATCGTGGCGAAGTACCCGGGCAGTGCGGCCGCGAACTCGGCGTGCGGCGAATCGGCATCGCCGCTCGGTTGGCCTTCGATATCGAACGAGCCGCTCCAGCCGGTGCCCCCCATCGGCACCGGCTCGATCCCGCTCGATGCACCGGCGCCGGGAAGTGCCGCCGTCCGCACTTGGAGCTCGCGGTAGAACGACGCAATCTTGGACGCCGAGTCGTACGTGGCGCGCGGCAGGCTGAGGTACATCGACGTCACCCCCTGCGGGAGAAAGCCGGGGTCAACGCGCTGCAGCGCTGCAAAGCTGCGGATGAGCAGCCCGGCACCGTTGAGAATCACCAGCGCCATGGCCACTTCGGCTACCACGAGTGCCGAACGCACTCGACGGCGCGACTGGCCATCGCTGCTGCCGCGCGCGCCGGCCCCGAGAGCCCCCCGCAGATTTGCGCGCGACTGCTGCAGTGCGGGGAACACCCCCACCACGAGCCCCGTGAACAGCGAGATGCCGAGCGCGAAGGCCAGCACAGTGAGATCGAGGTGTGCGTCCCGTAATCGCGGAATGTTCTCCGGGGCAGCGCGTATGAGAAATCGCACGCCCACCCACGCGAAGCCCGCGCCAAGCACTCCGCCACCAAGCGCGAGCATTAGACTTTCGGTAAGCAGCTGGCGGACCAGTCGCCCGCGTCCGGCGCCGAGTGCGAGGCGCACGGCCATTTCTCGCTGCCGCATGGCGCCGCGCGCCAGCAGCAGGTTGGCGATGTTGGCGCAAACAATCAGCAGCACCAGCGCGACGGCTGTGGAAATGAGCAGCAGGGCCGGACGCACCGAGCCGACCACCTGGTCCTGGAGCGACGGCGCCACGATGCGCCAATTCTTTGCGCCGCCCAGAGCGTAGCGGTCTGGATACGCCGCTTTGAACTGTCGTTCGAGCGCGGCAATGTCCTGCGCAAGCGTCGCGAGCGACGCTCTCGGGCCGAGATGGCCGATGACAATGAGATTCTGATTGCCGCGATTCTGCGGCGTGCGCAGCTCGCGCATGGTGGACGGCAGCCAGACGTCGGCGGGCGCCTTGGCATAACCAACGGCGTCGTCGGGGAAGCGGATATCCGGCGGCATGATGCCGATGACGGTACGCGCCTGTCCGCCGATCGGCACGGTGCGGCCAATGATCGACCTATCGGCGCCGAACCGGCGTGTCCACAACCCGTTCGAGAGCATTACCACGAGCGAACCGCCGGGGGTGCCGTCGTTATCGGCAAAGTCACGGCCGGCTCGGGGACCGATGCCGAGCACGCGAAACAGGTTGGGCGTGACGACGTAGGCGTTGACCTGTTCCGGCTCGGTGCCGTCGCCGGTGATCGGCATCGATCGCGGCCGCATGGCGGCAACCCCGTCGAGCGAACGTAGTTGGTCTACGACGTCGAAGTATTCTGGCGCGGAGAGCGGTGCGACGTCGGCGGCGCTCGCCGAGTAGCTGTGCCAGAGCACCACATCGCGCGCCGCGTTGCCGTACGGCAGCGGTTGAAGCAGCACCGCATTCACTACACTGAAGATCGCGGTGTTCGCGCCGATGCCGACTGCGAATGTCAGCAGGGCCACGGCGGCGAACAGCGGGTTCTTGAGGAAGGTTCGGAAGGCGAAGCGCGCGTCCTGTCGCAGTTCCTCGGTCAACTCGGCGCGGCGCACGTCGGCCTCCATGTGTTGTCAAATGTCGCGGCACTCGTTACGCACCAGATCGAGGTTTCCGAATCGCTCGCGGGCCAGGGCGCGCGCGGCAGCCTCGGTCATGCCGGCATCGGTGTAGCGTTTGGTCTGGAGCTCGAGGTGCGCGGCGATCTCTTCATCGACCTCGGTGTCCACCGGCACGGGCCAGAAGAACCGGCGCAGGCGCCGCGCGGTCATGCGTGCGACTCCATGACTTTCGCTACGGCCATTGTGAAGTGCCGCCACTGGGCGGACTCGGAGCGGAGTTGGGCGCGTCCGGCGCGCGTGAGCGAATAGATCTTGATCCGCTTTCCGATTTCCGACGCGCCCCACGACGCTTCAATCCAACCGCGCCGCTCCATGCGATAGAGCGATGGATAGAGCGAGCCCTCCTCGATCTGGAGGGCGTCGTCCGTGGTGTCCTCGAGCCAGCGCGCAATGCCGTAGCCGTGGCGCGGGCCCCACGTGAGCGTTTTCAGCACGAGGAGGTCGAGCGTACCCTGCAGCAGTCCGCCGCGAGGAGCTGTCATGGCGTCACCGGGGAAGAAGTCATACCTAGAATCTCTATGTACGCTACGATCAGGTACCTAGAATGGCAAGGTATATTGACTCAGACTACCGGTTGGGTGATTTGGTTTGCACCGCTCGGTTAGCCAATGCGCAGGTAGCGCTCGCGAAACAGGGTGCGCCTGAGGTCGGCCACGGTTGTGTCGAGGTCTGGCTTGATGCGCCGCAGCCCGAACGGATCAGTGGAGCGCCAGTTCATGCGGCCCTTGCCGCGGACCGCACCGCGGTAGCCGGCCTGTCTGGCCAGGTTGCGCACCGTCTTGTTCTGATTGCTGTACGGATACGCAATGATGTCTGGCGCCTTGCCGAGGATGCCCGCGAGTGCGGTGCGCGAGCGAGTGAGTTCGTCGAGCGCCCGTTCGGGAGGAATGCGCGCCAGCGCCTGATGGTTATAGCTGTGCGAACCGAAGTGCACGCCTTCGCCTTGCAGGGTGCGAATGCGCGAGGCGTCGAGCAAGGTTTCCTGGATTTCCTCGCGATCCCAGGCGTTGGTGCCGCCAATCTGGCCGGCGACGAGGAACACGGTGGCGCCCATGCCGCGTTCCTTCAGCACGGGCCACGCGTTTCGATCAAAGCAGGTGTAGCCGTCGTCGAAGGTGACGATCAGCGGCTTGTCGGGCAGAGAGGTGTCGCGTCCGTCGCGGTAGTCGAGCCAACGATCGAACCGAATGGTCCGATACCCCCACATGACGAGCGCGTCCATCTGACGCTCGAATTGGGTGGGGGTGACGTAGTTCCCGGGGTACCGCACCGTTGGGCGAAGCTCATCGATCTTGTGATACATCAGGACCGTGAGTTTCATGCGTGCGGCGATTGGCTCCTTGCAAACAGAAATGCGTACTTGAGAAACGCGGCGAACGCGCTGAGGGCGGCAGCCACAAAGCCGACGCTGCCATCGCGCCAGCCGGAATAGACAACGTAGTCGCGGAGGAATCGCCAGGTCGGTCTGGCGGTGAGCTCCCATATGCCGGCCCGGCGCCCGCGCGCGTGCAGGTCTTCGGCGCCCCAACGCGAGTATTTCACGATTTTGGCGACGTGATGCGCCAGGTCCTGGTAGGGTCGGTGGATGATCGCCCCATAGAGCGAGCCGACGTCGCTGGTGACGTCGAGATGCTCGTGCACGCGGTGACTCACGTATCGCCGGTCGCGCAGGAACAGACGCACGTGCCAGTCGCGGCCCCACGGTCCGTGCCGAAGCTCGCGACCCAGGTAGTGGTTCCGGAATTTCATCCGGTACGCCGCGTGGGTGGGAGTGCGGCTCGCCACCACCTGTCGGAGTTCGGCACGGAGCTCGGGGCTCGCGCGCTCATCAGCATCCAGCGCCAACACCCAGAGATTTCGAGCGATTGCAATTCCTGCGTTCCGCTGCTCCCCAATCGTCTGTCCGTGCACCACCAGGACGGTTGCCCCAGCGAGACGTGCGATGGCCGCGGTGCCGTCGGTCGAACCGCCATCAATGACTATCACTTCATCCGCCCACGACAGCTCGCTGACAGCCTCGCCGATCTGCGCCGCTTCGTTCAAGGTGGGAATGACAACGGTCACCGACACCAACGGGTGCGCGCGGCGTGCCGGTTGGCGTTCCAGCGTGTCGTTGTCGAGCAGTGTGAGGGCGACAGCAGCGGACATGGAGTGAGGTTGGCGGTGTACTCGGCAGCGAAGAATGCCAAATTTCGTCGCGAATTTGCTCGTCGTGCGGGCCTTTATAGTATGAGTCCAGCAGATGAATTGCAACCACTGTCGTACAGGAAAGTTTGGCCGCGGTATCGGGCAACCGGGCTGCAACCGCATGGCTCGCTCGCCGTGGAGGTGGGCCCGCAGGCTCCTGTACTCAGCGGCCCCGCCTCGCACGCTCGCGTTCGTATATTGACGCGGCGGCTTCGGCCCGGCTTTTCCAATGTCACGTTAGACTTCAATGAGTCCGCGCAGTTGGATGCCGGTCTCATCGCTGTGAATTTTCAATCTGGGGATTAGCGAATGCGATGTATCCCAACGATGTCATTGACCGCAGTACTTGCCGTCTCTGCGGTTCCATTGTTCGCCGGCGGTCAGGCTGCGTCGCGCAAATGCGTTCCGGGCGCCGCCGGCATCAAGCTTCCGGCCGGTTTTTGCGCCACTGTTTTTGCTGACTCAATCCGTGGCGCGCGTGAGCTCACGGTGGCAGCGAACGGCGACGTCTTCGTGTCCGTGCAAGGCCGCACGGGCGGTGGTGTGGTGTCGCTGCGCGATACGAATCACGACGGCAAGGCCGACCGGAAAGAACAGTTCGCCAGCGGATTCACGAGCAGCGCTGTCGCCCTGTTCGGCGGATATCTGTACACCGAATACGTGCCGCCGCAGCCGCCGGGCACCCGCACGGCGCCCGGTGCCGCCGGTCCCACCATCTCGATCGTTCGATACGCGCTCAAGTCCGGCGCGATGACCGCGTCGGGCGCGGCGGATACGATCGTTTCCGGCTTGCCAGGCGCGCCCGGACACAGCACGCGCAACTTCGTGATCAGCAAAGCCGGCGTGCTGTACGTCAACGTGGGGTCGCCCACGAACTCCTGCCAGCCGAAAGATCGCGCGCCGTACGTGGCGGGCGAAAATCCATGCACCGCGCTCGAAACACGAGCCGGGATTTGGAAATTCGATGCGCGCAAGAAGAATCAGACGGAAGCGACGGGCGTACATATGGCGCGCGGCATTCGCAACGCCGTGGGCATCGCACTGCACCCGGGCAGTGAAGCTCTCTGGACGACGCAGCACGGTCGCGACCAGCTTGCCGATTGGCGCGACAGTCTCCGACTTGATTCTGCCGCTGCCGTGAGGTACAACGCGGAAAATCCGGCTGAAGAACTGATGCAGGTGAATCAGGGAGACGACTTCGGCTGGCCGTACTGCTACTACTCGGTTCCGGAGCATCGTCTGGTGCTGGCGCCCGAGTACGGCGGCAACGGAAAGGCCGTGGGGCGGTGCGCTCAGAAAAAGGAGCCGGTCGCCACGTTCCCGGGGCATTGGGCGCCGAACGCGCTCTTCTTCTATACGGGATCGAGTTTTCCGGCTCGTTATCGGAATGGCGCGTTCATCGCATTCCATGGATCGTGGAACCGTGCGCCGGAGCCTCAGGCCGGGTTCAACGTGGTGTTTCAGCCGCTGAACGGCCGCACGGCGTCCGGCAAGTACGAGGTGTTCGCCGACGGGTTTGCGCCGAACGTTGGGCCGGGTCGCGCAACGGCAGCGACGGGTGCGCATCGTCCAACCGGTTTGGCCCAAGGTCCCGACGGCGCGCTGTACGTGTCCGACGACGCGATGGGCCGGATCTACAAGATCGTATACACGGGTAAGCAGTCCCACTAGCTTCACGAGACGTGATGATGAGCGACAATACGCTGCAGCGCTTGCACCAGGCCGGTCAATCGATCTGGCTCGACTTCATCGACCGCACGATTCTGCGAAACGGCGATTTGCAGCGCCGCATTCGCGACGATGCGCTCACCGGCATGACCTCCAACCCGTCGATCTTCGAGAAGGCGCTGGCGGAAGGCAGCGCGTACGACGATCAGCTGCGGGCGTCGTCGGACAATGTCACGGCACTCGAAATGTTCGAGATCATCGCGACGACCGACGTACGCGATGCCTGCGATATTTTCCGGCCCATTTTCGACAAGACCAAGGGCGCCGACGGCTACGTGTCGATCGAGGTGTCGCCGGGTGCGGCGAACGACGCTAACGCGACCGTGTCCGAAGCGTCGCGCCTCTGGGCCACGGTGGACCGGCCGAACGTGATGATCAAGATTCCCGGCACGCCCGAGGGCGCCAGGGCGGTGCGGCAGTCGATCGCCAACGGCCTCAACGTCAACATCACCCTGTTGTTCTCGATCAACGCGCACAAGTCGGTGATCGACGCGTACATGGCGGGGCTCGAGGATCGCGTGGCGGCCGGCAAGGGAATTGGCGACATCCATTCTGTCGCCAGCTTTTTCGTCAGCCGGGTGGACAGCGAGATCGACAAGCGGCTCGATGATCTGGCCGCCCGCGGCTCCAGCGATCAGCAAACACTCAACGAGCTGCACGGCAAGGCGGCGATCGCCAACGCCAAGCTCGCCTACCGGCTGTTTCAAACCGAATTCAGCTCGCCGCGCTGGAAGGCGCTCGCTGCCAAGGGCGCCAACGTCCAGCGGCCCCTGTGGGCCAGCACCAGCACCAAGAACCCCGCGTACCGCGATGTGATGTACGTGGAAGAGCTGATCGGACCTGACACGGTAAACACGATGCCGCCGGCGACGATCGAGGCGTTCCGCGATCACGGCGTGGTGGCGCGCACGGTGGACCACGACGTTGACGACGCGCAAGCCGACATCGACGCGCTGGAAGCGGCGGGCATCTCGCTGCGCAGCGTCACCGACAAACTGCTCGCCGACGGCCTGGCCAGCTTCCAGAAGTCGTTCGACACCCTGCTCGCCGGCCTGCATAAAAAGGCCAAGGCGCTCGGCAAGGATCTCGTTGGCGGCTGATGACATTTCTTTAATGAGAATCTAGTGCGTTATTGTCGAACGAAGATCGTCTGCACGCTGGGTCCGGCGAGCAACACGCGCGAAGCGCTGCGTGGACTCGTGGACGCCGGAATGAACGTCGCCCGGATCAATTTTTCCCACGGCACGCAGGAACAGCACGCCGCCACGATCAAACTTGTCCGCGAAGTTGCGAACGAGGTGGGCCGGCCCATCGCGATCCTCGGCGACCTGCAAGGGCCGCGCATCCGCATCGGCGATCTCGCGGCGCCGCGCGAGCTGCCCAACGGCAGCGACATCGTCCTCGTGCCAGAACACGAAGAGGCGAAACCGGGTGACGTGCCCGTCACCTACCACAATCTCGCCGACGATGTGCACGTAGGCGATCGCATTTTGATCAACGATGGTCTGATCGAGCTGATTGTGCTCGACGTTGACGCGTGCCGAGTGACGGCGCGCGTGCTGCACGGCGGGTTGTTGAGCAGTCACAAGGGCATGAACCTCCCCGGCGTGCAGGTGTCCGCGCCGTCGATCACCGACAAGGACCGCGACGACGCGCATTTCGCGGTGGAGCAGGATCTCGAATACGTGGCGCTGAGCTTTGTGCGCCGCGCGCAGGACATTGGGGATCTGCGCGCCATGCTCGGCAAGCCCATGCTCATTGTTGCCAAGATCGAAAAGGATTCGGCGCTCGAGAACATCGAGTCAATCATCACCGCGTCTGATGCGGTGATGGTGGCTCGCGGCGACCTCGGCGTGGAGCTGCCGTTCGAGGAAGTGCCCTATGCGCAAAAGCGCATCATCGCACTCTGTAACCGCCTGGGTCGTCCGGTGATCACGGCGACGCAGATGCTCGAGTCGATGATCACGCATCCGCGTCCCACACGGGCCGAAGCGAGCGACGTGGCGAACGCGATCCTCGACGGCACCGACGCGGTGATGTTGTCCGCGGAAACGGCCGCGGGCCAGTACCCGCGACTGGCCGTCGAAGCGATGACGCGCATCATCAACGCCATTGAATCCCGGCCGCAGCAGTGGCGACGTGACGAACGCCGCCAGTCGGACATCGCCGAATCCACCGAGTTCGCCATCGCCGCGGCAGGCGCCGCCGCCGCGTCGATGCTCAACGCGCCGGCGATCATCGTCCTGACCAAGAGCGGTTTCAGCGCGCGCGTGGTGGCGTCGCACCGGCCCAGCGTGCCGATTCTCGTGTTGACGGACATTGCGCGCACCTTCCGTCAACTGGCGCTGGTGTGGGGTGTGGTGTCTGAACTCGTGCCGCACTGCAACACCTATGACGAAATGGTGCGCCTTGCGCTCGCGGCGGTGCAACAGCGTGGTATGGCGCGAGTCGGCGATCGCGTCGTGGTAACAGCCGGTGTACCGTTCGACGTGCCCGGCACTACGAACTTGCTCAAGGTCGAAACGGTATGAGGCCTGGCGTCGGGCGGCGTCGCCTGGGGTGCAGCGTGTGAAGCTGACGTTTCTCGGCACCGGCACGAGCTTTGGCGTGCCGCAGCTCGGCTGTGGGTGTGAGGTCTGTCGATCAACTGATCCGCGGGACAAGCGCAGCCGAGTGGGCGCCGTGGTCGAGAGCGCAGGCGGCACCCGCGTGCTGATCGATACGCCACCTGAACTGCGTTTGCAGCTCATCGCCGCCGGGATCGACCGTCTCGATGCAGTGCTCTACACGCATCTGCACGCCGATCACACGCACGGCATTGACGACTTGCGCGCCATCACCAACCGGCGCGCCGGCGCGTTGCCGATGTACGGTCCCGCCGAGACGCTCGACGATCTGGCAACGAAATTCCGCTACATCTTTGATCCGGCCATGCGGCCGTTGCCGGGCACGTCAAAGCCCGAAGGCGAACGACACGCTGTAGTGTCGGGCGAGTCGTTTACCGTGGGCGATCTCGACATCACTGCGGTGAGTGTTCCACACGGAACTGTCACGGTGTTTGCATACCGGATTGGTCCGCTGGCGTACGTCACCGACGCCAAATCCGTTCCGCCCAGCGCCCTCGCCGTGCTGGCGGGCGCCAAGGTGCTCGTGATCAATGCGTTGTTCCGTCGCGAGCATCCCACGCATCTCAGCTTGCCAGAGGCGGTGAACGTGGCGCGGGAGATCGGCGCCGAACGGACGTACCTCACGCACTTGACGCATGACAACTTCCATGCGCACCTCGAGGCGGAACTGCCGCAGGGCATCTATCCGGCATTTGACGGGCTGTCCATTCAAGTCGACTGACCGTGACGCTGCGGATTGATTACACCTGTTCGGGGGCGCCCGGATGCGGAGCAGGCTCGGCGGGAATGGAACCTGCTTCCAAGATCAGACGCGACGTACATCGTGTAGCGAGGCTTGCCGCCGGTCGGAGAGGTGGGCAGCTTCCCTGACCGTGTGCTTCCAGGCACGACTCCGCAGGCACGACTCCGCAGGCACGACTCCGCCAGCCGCAACAGCCTCGCCCGGCTGGCGATCACGCTTTCCGCGCAATTCATGGATGACATCCAACACTTGAATTCAACATTTGGCGCCGACGTGACCGTCTCCAACGGCCGCGTGACGGTCGTTCGCGATGCCTCACTGGCGTCAGCGGCCATGGACACACTCGTTCGAGCTGCCGTGTTTGGCGACGAGAGTGAACGGGATCATGCGCGCTGGTTGATCTGGGAATTGGGGCAGGCCGTGGGCGTGCGGCCGGCGTCTATCCACGATTTGTACCTGGCCCGTGGACGCGGCGAGGTCCACGGCTTCACGGTGCCGGCGATCAACGTGCGCGGCATGGCGTACGACACCGCGCGGTCGATCTTCCGCACGGCCATCGCGATGCAGGCCGGCGCATTCATTCTCGAAATTGCGCGTTCGGAGATCGCCTATACCGATCAACGGCCGTCTGAGTATGTGGCGGTGATGTTGGCTGCCGCACTGCGCGAAGGGTTCCGCGGTCCCGTGTTCATTCAGGGCGACCACTTCCAGGTGAGCGCCAAAAAATACGCGGTGGACCCGAAGCCCGAGGTGGAAGCCGTGAAGCTGCTGGTGCGCGAAGCGGTGGCGGCGGGCTTCTACAATATCGACATCGATACATCGACGCTGGTTGACATTTCCAAGCCAACGCTCGACGAGCAGCAGCGGCTCAACTACGAGGTCGGCGCCGACATTCTGTCCGTGGTGCGCCAGGTGCAGCCGGCGGGCGTGACAATTTCGGTGGGCGGCGAAATTGGCGAAGTCGGCACGGAAAACAGCACGGTGGGCGAGCTCACCGCGTACATGGACGGGCTCAATCGAAACCTGCCGGCCGGTATGGAGGGACTCTCCAAGATCAGCGTGCAGTCGGGCACGTCGCACGGCGGTGTGGTGCTGGCGGACGGCTCGATTGCCGATGTGAAGCTGGATCTGGACACACTCGAAAAGCTGTCGAACGTCGCTCGGGACGCGTATCACCTCGCCGGCGCGGTGCAGCACGGCGCGTCAACCTTGCCCGACTCGGCGTTCCATAACTTTCCCAAGCGCGAGACCGCCGAGATCCACTTGGCGACGAATTTCCAGAACATGCTGTTCGACCACATTCCGGATGCGCTACGGGCCGAGATCTACGCGTGGCTCAGCGCGCACGCGAAGGATGAACGCAAAGCGACCGATTCCGAGGAGCAATTCTTCTACAAGACTCGGAAAAAGGCCATTGGGCCGTTCAAGAAGGCGTTTTGGGACCTGTCCGGCGATACGAAGGCCGCGCTGGCCAGGACGTATGACGAAAAGTTCAATTTCCTGTTCAATCAGCTTGCCATCGGCGGCACGGCGAGCACGGTGGCTAAGTTTGTACGAGCGCCGGAGATGCACCGGTTGGATCCGAGCGAAGCGGTGGCGGTGGCCGCGGCGCCGGACGATGCGGACTTGAGCGACTAGCCGGATGGCGCGGGCAGCGGACGGTGTGGGACCGTCGGCGATCGACGCGCTCTGGCTTTTCACACTGCAACGCATCATGGGGCGAGCGTCGCACGAGGTGAAGGGCGCGTTGAACGGTATCTCGGTGAACCTCGAGGTGGTGCGGTCGCGGTCCGAGAAGCCCGACGTTCCGGCACAGGCAGTCACGAAATTCGCGAATGCTGCGGTTGACCAGTTGGATGCGTTGATCGCAATGACGGAGGCGGTGTTGGCGCTGGCGCGCGCGCTGCGCGAGCCCGTGGAGCTGGGATTGCTGGTCGGGCGGTTCGGTGCGTTGCTGGTGCCGGCCGCGCGGGCGGACGGACGCAGCTTGGTGCTCGACGATTCGTTGAACGAGTTGGGTGTCACGTCTGCAAGGCCCGACGCCGTGCGGCTGGCGATTGGCGGCTGTCTGCTGGCGGCGATCGAGCAATCGACGGCGGTTCGTTGTACGGCACGCGCGACCGCAGCGGTATCGGCGCCGTCGATGCGAATTGATGGGAGTGACGGGGATGCGCTGGTCGTCGATGCCGAGCTGGTGGCGGCGGCGGCCGGCGCTGGAGTTCAGATTGTGGCGGAAGCCTCCGCCCTTTTCATCAGTTTCCCTCGCTGACTTGCGAGTTTAGAGAACGCATGAAGCAACAAAACGCAAAAGTCCTCATTGCCGACGACGAGGCGGCGATCACCGCCGGTTTGAGCGCGATCCTCTCCGACGAGGGATACGACGTCGAGATCGCGCCCGATGGCCAGAAGGCCCTGGAGCGCCTCTCCGAGGAGCGCTTTGGCGTCGTCCTGGCCGATCTGAAGATGCCCAAGCTCGATGGATTGAGTCTCCTGCGCGAACTGCAGGCCAAGGAGATTCCCACCGAGTGCATCATCATTACCGGACAGGCGACGGTCGATTCCGCCGTGCAGGCCATGCAGCAGGGCGCGTACGATTACATCGAAAAGCCGTTGAACGCCGAAAAGCTCAATCGCCTCAAGGCATTGATCCCCAAGGCGATGGACAAGTTCAACGTCCAGCAAAAGAACCGCGAGCTCACGTCGCGCCTCGAAGGGCTTACCCACTACGGCGAGCTCACGGGGGAGTCGGAGGTGATGCGCGAGGTCTATCAGGTGATCGACGCGGTGGCAGCGTCCACGGCGAGCGTGTTGATCCTGGGCGAATCCGGCACCGGCAAGGAACTCGTCGCGCGCGCCGTGCACTCGAAGAGTGACCGCGCCAAGGGGCCGTTCTTCGCGCTCAATTGCGCTGCACTGCCCAAGGAAATTCTGGAGAACGAGCTGTTTGGCCATGAAAAGGGCGCGTTTACCGGATCGACGAACGAAAAGCCGGGCGCGTTCGAGATGTCGAGCGGCGGCACGATCTTCCTCGACGAAGTCGCGGAAATGTCGCCAGACATTCAGGTGAAGCTGCTGCGCGCGCTGGAAACCAGGCAAGTGCGCCGCCTGGGCGGCAAGAAGGAAATCACGGTGGACATTCGCATTGTTGCGGCCACGAATAAGGATCTTCAAAAGGCGCTCGCCGACGGCGAGCTGCGCGAGGATCTCTATTACCGGCTCGCCGTGGTGCAGATCGACTTGCCGCCACTGCGCGAGCGGTCGCAGGACGTGAAGTTGTTGGCCACGGAATTTCTCGCTCGGTACGCGAGCCAGAACAACAAGCAGATCAGCGACTTTGACGCGCCGGCCTGGGATTGGCTGCTGTCGTACCATTGGCCGGGGAACGTGCGCGAGCTGAAGAATGCCGTGGAGCGGTCGGTGATCATGGCGCGCGGTGAAAAAATCGGTGTGAACGACGTGATGCCGCGGCATTTGCGCAACGCCGGTGAGGTGGCATCGTCGGTGACGATTCCGATCGGCGCCACGGTGTCCGACGCGCGGCGCCAGTTGGTGCTGCGCACGTTTTCGTCCACCGGCGGTGACCCGGTGCGCACGGCGAAGGTGCTCGGAGTGTCGGTGGACGAGGTGCGGCGCGATCTCGTCTCGATGATCAGCGGTGAACCCGGCGGCGAGACCGTTGCCCCGGTGGCGGCTGCCGTCGAGGCGGCACCGCGCCCCAAGCCCGCGGCGGCAAAGAAAGCCGCCGTCAAGAAGCGTTAACGTTCTGTCTTCAGGAGTTGAGCATGTCGCGGTATGAATTCGAGGATGATGATCCGTACGTCGTGATCGAGCGGCACGACGGTCCCAGTGTGGCGCCGTTTCTCGTGGGCCTGGCGATGGGCGCCGGCCTGGCGTTGCTGATGGCGCCGCGATCCGGAGCGGCAACGCGACGGGGCATCAAGCGCCGCGCGACCCGCGTGCGCCGCGCTGCCGAGCAGGCGGTGACGGACGTGAAGGACGGCGTGGTTGACACCTTCGAAGACGCGCGCCGCCGCGTCGAGGAGCAAATCGATACGGCGCGTCTGGCGATCGATCTCAAGCGACGCCAGGTGAATCGCGCCATGGAAGCGGGGCGCGTCGCCGCGCAACAAGCGCGCGACGAGCTGGAACAACGCATCGCCGAAACCAAGGCCGCGTACGGCGCCAGCGCAACGGCGCACGTGACCATGCAGGGTGGAATCGGGATCGACGAGTCGGGCGAGGAATAACCGCACGCCAGCCTCCACTCGTTCCGGATCCGTGGCAAAGCGGCCGTCCTACGTCAGTTTTGCGTGGACGTTCCGCGATTACGCGAAACGCGTGTGGGACAACAGTGGCGAGGACGATGTGCTGTTCCTCGCCGGCGGAATCGCGTTCAATCTGATTTTGGCCGCCGTGCCGTTTCTCCTGCTGCTCGCCGCCGGCGTGACGGTGCTGTTGCCGCTGCTCGTGCACGGGCTGTCGTCCAACTCGACGGATGCCGTGATCGAGTTGATCGACCGATTGCTACCGGCACACAACCACGGGCCGAACTCGCCGATCGACAAGCTGATTACGACCATGATGAAGGCCCGCGGTTCGCTGACGCTCTACGGGTCGATCGGGTTCGTGTGGTTCTCGACCCGCCTGTTTGGCTCGCTCAGAAGCGTGCTGGCCAGCGTGTTCGACATCGAGAGCGAGCGTGGCATCATTGCCGGCAAGATCTTCGACGTGAAGATCACGATCGTGTCCACTCTGCTGTTCGTGGCCAACGTGACGGTGAGCACGTATGTGCTGCTCGCCACTAAGCGCGGCGCCAATGCGCTCGTGGACGTGGGCATCCGCAAGGACGTCATGGGCGGCGTCGAGTATTGGGTGGGGCGCGCGCTGGCGTTCAGCTTTATCGCGCTGATGTTCTTTGCGCTGTACAAGTATCTGCCGGTGCGCCGTGTCAGATCGAGAACGGCGTGGGTGGCATCGGCGTTCACAAGCATTGCCTTTGAAGGTGCGCGCGCCGTGTTCGCCTACTACACGGCCACCTTCAACCCGGCGTCGCTCTACACCACGAGTTTCGCGGCGGCCGTCATCGTGGTGGTCTGGCTGTACTACGCCGCACTCATTTTCATCCTCGGTGGGGAAGTAGGACAGGTGTATGAGCTGCGGCGAGTGCGCAAGCTCCAGCGCGAGGTCTTCACCTGACGGACTGAGCGGGGAACAGGCGGTCCACCCCGCTTGTGGCCCGAGGGTTGCCTTGGCGAAGGGGTATCACCCCGAGGACAGGAGAACCAATGCGTAATCAGAGATTATTGCTCGTCGCCGGCGCGTTCGCGCTTGTCGGAGCATGCAGCAAGACGGATGACGGCAATCTGATCGTCAAGAAGCCCGTGGGCGTGGACGTGCAGACCACGACCGACACGCTGCACCCGCCAACGATCACGACCCGGACCGACACGATCAACACGCCGGTCGTTGGAACACAGAAGGATACGATCATCGTAAACAAGCCGGTGGTCGGAACCCAGAAGAGCATCGTGAAGGTTCCGGTTATCACCAAGAAGCCGTAATGGCGCCGGGAATATGGCGCTCGCCATATTTCCGTAATGCCTATCGATCTCCGAAGCGACACCGTTACCAAGCCAACCCACGCCATGCGCGCCGCAATCGCCGCGGCCGAGGTGGGCGACGATGAGCGCGACGGAGATCCAACAATGCGGCGACTCGAGGATCGAGTCGCCGCATTGCTTGGGAAAGAGGCGGCGCTCTTTTTCCCAAGCGGCGTGATGGCGAACCAGGCGGCCGTGTGGGTGCATTGCCCGCGCGGCACGGAGATCCTGGTGGACGTGGACGCGCACATGGTGCACAGCGAGATTGCCGGCGTCGCGGCGTTGAGCGGTGTACAAGTGTTGCCGGTGCATGCGAGCGGACTGGTGATGAACGCCGGCGATTTGCGCGCCGCGCTGCGGCCGGTGTCGCGCTACTATCCGGCCGCGAGCCTGGTGTGCGTCGAGAACACCCACAACGGCGCCGGCGGCGTGATCTCCCCGCTCGACGAGCTCGACGCCATTCGCGCTGTCGCCGCCGAGCAGGGCCTGCCCGTGCATATGGACGGTGCGCGGCTGTGGAATGCGAGCATCGCCAGCGGCGTCACGCTCGCCGCAATCGCGGCGCGGGCCGACACCGTCATGGTCGCGTTCTCCAAGGGACTAGGCGCGCCGATTGGCGCCGCGCTGGCCGGCTCACGTCAGGCGATGGAGCGCGCGTGGACGGCGCGCAAGCTGTTCGGCGGCGCCATGCGACAGTCGGGTATCCTCGCGGCCGCGGTGCTGTACGCGCTCGATCACCACATCGATCGCCTTGCCGACGATCACGCCAACGCCCGGGAGCTGGCGCGGATCATCGAGGGGGCGGGCGGCGCAACGGTCGTGGAGCCCGATACTAATATTCTCATGATCGATCTCGCACAGGGGTGCGCATCCGCGCCGGTGGTGCAAGCGGCGATGGACGAGGGCGTGCTCGTGGCTGAGTGGTCGCCGACGCGGATCCGCATGGTGACACATCTCGACGTGAGCGCCGCCGACGCCGTTCGCGCCGGTGAGGTGGTCCGCGACGCGCTGGAGCGCGCGCCGTAGTCAGCCGGAGCCGGCGACGAACAGCGCGCTGACGGCAACGCCCGCCACCCCGACCATGGGGATGATCGACTTGTACCACATGGGCTGGTTGTCGTTTCCGGGCGCGAACGCGCTCACGACGCCCATCACGAGGAGCAGGCATCCCAACCACAGGATATGGGCCGCCGGCGCGTGCGTCGCGATTTTCGCTGTCACGAGGCCGCCGACGATAGCGGCAGCGAACGAGACCAGAACGTTGAGTCCGAGATAGAGTGGCGGCAACCTGATCAAGGCGGCCTTGGCGCGATCACGCATCGCGTCCATGCCGCCGGGGACCAACGCGACTGCCAGGGCCATCGTCGCAATCATCACCAGGACCGACATTGCCACGAATCCGCCAATCACCGCGCCGACGCTGCGTAGCATGAGCCGCTCCCGTTCGCAGTATGTCCCGTGCGTCCCCTGCCACGGTTATGTGGCGCACCGCCTCGAAGCGCAAGCCAGCTGAATGCCGGCGGTGCACTGGCCGCGGGCGCGAGCGGGAGCGTACTTTCCGAATCACTCCCTTGACCCGCGGACCATGTTCACGCTGACACTGAAGGATTTTGAGGAAACGCGCGCGCGCATTGCGCCGCACATCAAGCACACGCCGCTGCTCACCTCGCAGCAGCTGAGCGACATCACCGGCTACGACATCCGCATGAAAGCCGAGTGCTTTCAACGGGTTGGCGCATACAAGATTCGCGGACCGCTCAACAAGTTCGCGCTCATGTCGGACGAGGAGAAACGACGCGGGGTGGTCTGTTCATCGGCCGGCAACCATGCGCAGGGCGTAGCGCTGGCCGCCAGGATTCACGGCATTCGTGCCGTGGTATGCATGGCCGAGAATGCGACGCCCGCCAAGATTGCCGCAACCAAGGGCTACGGCGCCGAAGTGGTGCTGCACGGCACCATCTGGGACGAAGCCAATGAGAAGGCCAAGGAGCTCGTTCGCGACCAGGGCCTCACCTACGTCCATCCGTTTGACGACGAACAGCTCATTGCGGGGCAGGGCACGGTCGGCCTCGAGATCGTGCAGGACTGGCCCGAAGTCGATGCGGTGATCGTGCCGATTGGCGGCGGCGGCCTGATCGCCGGCACGTCCATGGCTGTGAAGAGCTTTAATCCAAAAATCCGCGTCGTTGGCGTGGAGTCGTCGGACGGACCGGCGATGCAGAAGAGCGTGGAAGCGGGCGAGCTTCAGACCATCGATTGCAAAACCATCATCGACGGCTTGCGGGTGCGCCGATGCGGCGTGCTCAATTTCTCGGTGGTGCAACGCTTTGTGGACGAGATCGTGTCGTTGCCTGATCGCGAAATCTTCGAGGCGATGATCTGGATCATGGAGCGGTGCAAGCTCGTGGTGGAAGGCGCCGCCGCGGCACCAGTGGGTGCGCTAATGCACGGATTGGTCAAGCTGCCGCCCGGCTCCAAGGTTGTGGTGGTGCTCTCGGGCGGAAACCTCAACTTCGACCAGCTGCGCGGCCTCAAGTGGAATTAGTCGAATCGACGACTCTCGCGGCCCTACTCTCCGAGTAGCGCCGCGAGCTTTTTCGGTGCGCGGCGGCGATAGCCTTCGCGCAACAACTCGCCGATCTCCATCCATGGCGGCTGGCCATCGAGATACGCGCCGATCCAGCCGCTGGGCCCAACGTATGGCGGTTTGAAGTACACGCTCGGCCGCGCGCGGAGCACGAGGTCCTGCTCCACGTGACTCGAGCAGATCCACACGGCCGGCCGTCCCGTGTGATGATGGTTGTCGGCCGGGATGTACATGGCAAAGAGCTTGTTCTTTACGCGATATGTGGGTGCGCCCCACGCTTCGACTTCGTGTGCTTCGGGAAGCGCCAGGCACGTGTCGCGTATGCGTCGCTCGGGCCCGATCGATTTTTTGGCCACCGCCTTCTTCGTCGATTGCTTCGCGGCCTTCTTCGGGGCCTTTTTCGCGGCCTTTTTCGCGGCTACCGGTTTCGCCGATTTTTTCGGGGCGGCTTTCTTCCTGCCGGTTTTTGACGTTGCCATGACAGTCGAATTCGGTGTGTGTTCGGTCAACTAATCTTGACCCATTCGCCCACGGAGCGCAACGACTCGCTGCCGCGATCGCGCCCGCGATCGCTCACAACTTTCGCGAGTCGTACGCCCAGTGCAGCAGCGCTTGGCGCTGTCGTGGACGGCAATCCAGTGTTCGGCGCGGGCAGTTCGCCTTGATCTGCACAATGTGTCGCGTCATGGCGCGCCAGCGCTTGATCTGGCGGTCGTCGTCGTAGCCGCGCCGTCCCATGTAGTAGCGGCAGTACCACTGGAACCAGCCCCGTGGATCGTCGCGGGAGAGCCAGCCATTGCGTTTCCAGACGCGGAGCGGTTGCGAAGCGTTGACCCCGAAGAAGTTGAGCGACGGATCGTGGCGAGCCGCACACAATTTCGCGCGGCGAAACCAGGAGCTGGGAAATTCCGCGGCGCAGTCCGTCATGTACTTCCCGCCGAACACGCCCAGCGCCAGCAACTCGCGTGGTGTCAGGTCGGGTGAAAAGCCTTCGTCGAAATTTCGGCCCGCCGGTTCGATCCGATAGTAGACGTACGCTGTCTGCATCAGATCGTTGACGACCACGCGGATTGGCCTCATGGTGCCGACCGCGAAACGCCAAAGCGGAAAATCCGACTGCGTTGCTTGAATCGGTTCTGCATCCTGGCTAAACTACCCAGTGCCCCAGGTCCCGAAGGGTTTCAGCCTTCTAACCCCGTCAGGACCCCGAAGGTAGCAGCGGCATGAGGTGTCTAAAGTCGCTTCGTCAGGCCTGGGGTATGACGCGGGAGACGCGCTCGATCGAGCGTCGTCCCCGCGTTTTTTCGCGCCCGTCACCACGTCACGCTGAATGGAGGCGTGAAGACGATTGCGTCCATGAGCAGCAATCCCAACGCGCCGGCGCCCACTACCGCCTTTGTGTGCTCCGTGACGGCGGCGTAGATTGCCCATCCCTCTATGTCACTCGCACTCGCCCGCAAGTATCGCCCGAAACGGTTCGCCGACGTCGCCGTGCAGTCGCACGTGTCGGCGACGCTCAAGGGCGCGATCGCCCGCGATCGCGTAGCGCACGGATACCTGCTCTGCGGCCCGCGCGGCACCGGCAAGACGACGCTGGCTCGCGTGCTCGCCATGGCGCTGAATTGCGAGCGGCGTGGCGATCCCGCGCTCGAGGGCGAGCCGTGCGGCGCGTGCACGTCCTGCCGGCGCATCTGGAGCGGAGCAACGAGCCTGGACGTCGTGGAAATTGACGCCGCGTCGAATCGCGGCGTGGACGACGCGCGAGATCTCCGCGAACGCGCCATGTATGCGCCGTCGAGCGAGACGTCGTACAAGGTCTACATAGTGGATGAAGCGCACATGTTGACGCGCGACGCGTGGAACGCGCTCCTGAAAATTCTCGAGGAGCCGCCTCCGCGCGTGGTGTTTGTGTTTGCCACCACCGAGCCGCAGAAGATTGCGCAGGCCGCGGCACCGGTGCTCAGTCGCGTCCAGCGATTCGACCTCAAGCGCATTGGGCCGGCCGACATCCGCGAACGGCTCGCTCACGTACTGGGCGAAGAACACATTACCGCCGAGCCTGAAGCGCTGGCGGCGATCGCGCGCGCCGCCGACGGCTCGATGCGCGACGCGCTGAGCCTCACCGATCAAGTGCTGTCGATGAGCGACGGGAGCGTCACCGCCGAACGCGTGCGCGAAGCGTTGGGTCTCGTGCCCGAGGACGAATTCATTGCCATGCTCGACATACTCGCCGATCGGCGCGCGGCGGATGTCTTTCCGGCCGTGGGCCGGCTGGCCGAGGCCGGCGTGGATTTCGGCGGTTTCCTCACGGGACTTGCCGACATGTTGCGCGCGTTGCTCACGGTGGTGCTCGGTGGCTCGGCGGTAGATGTGTCCGAGCGTGCGCGGGAAGCGCTCGACGAACGGCGCGAACGATTCAGCGCCGCTGATTTGCTGCGCATGCTGCAGGCGATTGGCGAACTGGAGCCGCGCTTTCGAAAGAGTGGCCAGCAGCAATTACTCGTCGAGACGTTGCTCGTTCGGTTTGCGCTGCTCGACCGATCGGTGGAGCTCGAGGATCTGCTCCGCTCGCTCGGCGGCGCACCGGGCGGCGGTGGCGGTGGCGGCGGTGGCGGCGGTGGTGGCGGCGCAAGCGCGCCGCGAAGTGCCGCGCCGCGGTCAGAACCGCGTCAGGAACCGCGGTCAGAGGCGCGTCCAATCTCCCGCGCCGAGCCGGCACTGCGCCCCTCGGCTAGCGCGGTGGCGGTACCGGTCGCGGCGGTAGCTGCCGCGCCGCGTGTTGTCGTTGCGGACCCGCTGCGTCCGATCGCCGCCGCCACGGGAGTGCTCGAGCTATCGAAAGTCGTGGCGCAGTGGGATTCGGTGGTCGAGCGGATTCGCGCCGGCAAGCCAACGCTGGCGTCGGCGCTGGAGCACGTGTCGCCCGTGGCCGTGAACGCGTCAGGTACCGTGACGATTGCGCTCGACGAGTCGAATGACTTTTACGCCCATGCGATCAATGGCGCACGTGTCGAGATCGCCGACGTGTTGCGCGAGTGGTTTGCGTCGGTACAAAAGGTGGAATTGCGCCGCGCTGACGCCGGCCCCGGCTCGTCCCCCAAGCGCCTCACCGGCGACATGGTCCGCGCCGAGCGGGTGGCGTCGTTGCGCAAGCGCGATCCGGTGCTCGGAGCGGCGATCGACGCGCTGGATCTCGACCTCACCGAGTGACGGATTTCGCTTGCCCGGCGTCTGTCGCGCCGGGTAGCTTTGAAGGAGGCGCCGGCGTGGGGTTCGTAGCCGCCGGAGCACATTCCGACTCACATGCGACAGGGCAAACCGCCTGATGCCTGATATCATGAAGATCCTGCAGCAAGCGCAGGAAATGCAGGGCCGCTTTCAGAAGATGCAGGAGGAATTGGAGCACCAGACGGTGAGCGGTTCGTCTGGCGGCGGCATGGTGAGCGTTGAAGTCAGCGGTACGGGCCAACTCAAGAAGCTCAAGCTGGATCCGACGGTCGTGAATCCTGCCGACATCGAAATGCTCGAAGACCTGATCGTCGTTGCCATTTCGGATGCGCAGCAGAAGGCGCAACAGATGGGGAAGGACGAGATGGGGAAGTTGACGGGCGGGCTGAATCTTCCGTTCAAGCTGCCGTTTTGATGGCGGCGTAGGCTGAATGTCGGCCATCGACGATCTCGCTACCGAGTTGTCGCGGCTTCCCGGCATTGGTCGGAAGACGGCGCTGCGGCTCACCTATCATCTGCTGCGCCAGCCGTTGGACCAAACGCGTCGCCTTGCCGACGCGCTGGTGACCTTGGGCGAGCGCGTGCGGCCGTGTGCGCGGTGCTTCAATCTCACGGAGGACGAGCTGTGCTCGATCTGTCGTGACAGCAGGCGTGACGCGACGCTCGTGTGCGTGGTTGAACAGGCGTCAGACATCGGGGCCATCGAACGCGCCGGCGAGTACCGCGGCGTGTATCACGTGCTCGGCGGGCGGCTGTCGCCGCTGGATGGCGTGGGCCCGGACGACCTGACCATTGGCGCGCTTGTGGAGCGGGCCGGGAACACAGATAACGGGAGAGTGCGAGAAGTGATCATCGCAACGAATCCGAGCCTCGAGGGCGAGGCCACTGCGCTGTACGTTCTGGGCCAGTTGGCGCCTGTTGGGGTGGCCGTGTCGCGCATCGCGCGCGGACTTCCGGTGGGCGGCGACCTGGAATACGCCGATGGCGTGACGATCGCCCAGGCCCTCTCGGCCCGGAGGGCGATGTGAACAGCCGAGCAGGCAGAAATGCCGTGACCGCCGGCTTCCTCGCCGGTCTAGTATTAGGGGCCGCGGTCTGGAGCACGCAGATCCAGCGATCGCGACGCGAGCTGTTCAGCAAACGGTCTGTGAATCGACTCGCGGCGCTCGGCTATCTCAGTGGGCAGCCCGGTATCGAAACCGTTCGTATCCTCACCGATTACGTCGGATGGGAGCGCAATCCGGCGCTGCGTCGGCGCGCAAAGCGCGTGCTCCGACGAATGCACTCCCGTCTCGCCTAGGACGACACCAGACGATGCCCGTTGGCGCAGCAAGTTGGTCGTTCACCGAGGATGACTTTGCCGCGATCACGCGGGCGCTTGAGCATTTCCTCACGGATTGCAGCGCGCGCTGTGCGCTGCTCGTTGACCGCACGGGGCAGCTCGTGGCCACGGTGGGGGAAAAGCCGAACTTCGATTCCACGGCGTTTGCAACACTTACGGCGGCCGACTTCAGCGCCAACGACCAACTGGCGAAACTGATTGGCGAGAACGATTTCCAGTCGCTGTTCCATCAGGGCGAGAAGGAGTCGATGTATCTCGCCGACATCGCTCGCCGCGTCATTCTGGTGGTGTTGTTCGACAACCGGACCACGCTCGGTCTGGTGCGCCTCAAGATGCGGCAAACAGTGATTGAACTGACGCAGATTTTCGAGCAGGTATTTTCGCGCGCCGCAAACGCCGCCGCGGCCCCCGGCATTCTGGCCGGCGCCGACGACGAGATCGACAAGCTGTTTCAATAACGGAGCAGACAGCCATGTCGATGATCAACTACGCGTCGCGCGAGATCAACTGCAAGATCGTG
>JBEPWA010000006.1:0-102467 GCA_041690755.1 Gemmatimonadaceae bacterium
CCACCGTTCCACCGCACCACCGCACCACCGCACCACCGCACCACCGCACCACCGTCTTCAAACCTTCTCGCCACTCCCAGCATCTAACTCCCCGGAAACCTTCCGGGGACGCGAAATGCCTGATCTCGAACTGCTCCAGGGAACGCTCGACACGCTGGTTCTAAAAACGCTGTCCTGGGGTCCGCGGCATGGCTACGCCGTGGCCCGTTGGATCAAGAACACGAGTGACGGATCGATTCTCGTGGAGGACCGGGCGCTGTATGTGGCGCTGCATCGGCTGGAAGAGCGCGGCTGGCTTGAGTCGCAGTGGGGCCTCTCGGAGAACAATAGAAAGGCCAAGTACTACGAACTCACTGCCGCCGGTCGCCGGCAGTTGAGCGCCAAGACGTCGGAGTTCACGGCGTATGCGCTGGCGATGTTCAAGATTCTGCAGACCACCTGAGGCTTGCCCATGCGCCGAATTCCAGGCATACGCCGGCTGCCAAAAGTGGGCACGAGCCGCGGGTCGATCGAACGAGACATCGATGCTGAAATGCGATTCCACATCCAGATGCGAGTGGAGGACCTAATGCGTCATGGTCATTCTGAAGGCGACGCCAATTCCGCAGCAGTGCAAGAGTATGGCGACATTATAGCGGCAAAACATGAATTGGCGTTAATTGATCGGCGAACCGCGAGGCAGGCGTCCTGGCGTGAGTGGTTCGCTTCGCTCGGGCAGGACATCCGGTTCGGCGTACGTGGCCTCCGGGCTCGGCCGGGCTTTACGATCACCGTGCTGTTGACGCTGGCCCTGGGCGTTGGAGCGAACGCTGCCATCTTCAGCGTCGTCGATGCTGTGCTGCTCCAACCGCTGCCGTTCGCGCAGCCCGATCGTCTGGTCCATCTGTGGGAGGTGTACCACTCAAACGTTGACAGCCGGTCGGAGGCGTCGTACCCGGATTACCTCGACTGGCAAGCGCGCACCAAAACCTTTTCGGCCCTCGGTGGCTACTCGGGCGGCGGTTCCCTCCTCGGCGGCGCACAGCCGGCCACGGTTGCCAGCGCCAGGGCGACGGCGAACTTCTTTGACGTGCTTGGCGTGCATCCGCTCATTGGACGCAGCTTCCTGCCGGGCGAAGATGCGGTAGGTGCGCCGCGCGTCGTGCTCCTGTCGTACGGGTTTTGGCAACGGCAGTTCGCCGGCGACGACAGGGTCTTGGGACGGGTGATCACGCTCGACGGCGCCGCGGCGACCATTGTCGGCGTGTTGCCGGAGAGCTTCCAGTTCGCCCGTCAGGGTGGTGCGCAGATCTGGGTGCCGATCAACGCCCCGGAGTCGCAACGGCTGCGGCGAGGGACGCACTGGCTCAACGTTGTAGCGCGTTTGCGACCAACTGCCACCGTCGCAACGGCAGCGCAGGACATGTCGGCCGTCATGCGCGATCTGGCCAAGGAATATCCGCAGAGTAACTCGGGACGTGACGGCGTTGTGGTGCCGCTGCGCGACGAGTTGGTGGGTTCGGTAAAGCCGATCCTTCTCCTGCTGTACAGCGCCGTAATCGTAGTGTTGCTGGTGGCCTGCGTGAACGTGGCGAATCTTCTGCTGATCCGCGGCGCCGACCGGCAGCGCGAAATCGCCGTGCGCATCGCACTCGGCGCGGGCAAAGCGCGATTGATTCGCCAACTGCTCACCGAAAGTCTGCTGCTTGCGGCGTGCGGCGGTTTGCTGGGGTTGGGCGTGGCGCAGGCTGGCGTGCGCGCGCTGGTGGGAATCGTCCCGGCGCCGGTGCTTCAAGGCATTCCGCAACTCTCGTCAGTGGGGCTCGACCCGCGCGTGGTGACGTATGCGTTGCTGCTGTCGTTGGCCGCCGGCGTCGGCTTTGGAATCATTCCGGCGCTGCGGCTCACGTCGCCCGTGCTTTATGATTCTCTAAAGAGCGCCGGCCGCGGAGCGATCGGCGGCGGCAACCGGCTGCGCGACGGATTGGTCGTGGGCGAGATCGCGCTCACTGTCGTCCTGCTGTCGGGCGCGCTGCTCTTTGGCCGCAGCCTCATTCGCCTCCTGGCGATTGATCCGGGTTTCCGCGCCGAGCATGTGGTGACCACCACCGTGGTGCTGCCGCGAACGAATTACTCCGACGGCGCGGCGCAGATCGATTTCTTTCGCCGCTTTGCGGACAAGATGCGCGAGACCAGCGGCGTGCAGGCCGTGGGGCTGACCACCAAACTGCCGCTCGACTTTGGCACCTCCACCGGGTTCCTCATCGCCGGACAGCCGGTACCTTTGCCGGCCGACGTGCCTACCGCCAGCTACCGCGAGGTGAGCACGGACTACTTTCGTGCTCTCAAAATTCCGCTGGCGCGCGGGCGGATGTTCGGCGCGAGTGACGATCAAAGTGCGCCCGCCGTCGCTGTGGTGAACCGCGCATTCGTCGCCGCGTACTTCGGCACGCGGAATCCGATTGGGCAACTCCTGATACAAGGAAAGGACACGGCCCACATTGTAGGCGTGGTGGGCGACGTGCCGATTGGAAATCTCGAAGACAAGATTCCGCCCACCCTGTACGTGTCGTTCGCGCAAAGCCCCGAACCGGCAATGGCGGTTGTGGTGCGCACAGCGGCGCCCGTTGACCAGGCCGCGCGCAGCATGCGTCAGGTGCTGGCCAGCCTCGACCCAAGCGCCGCGATTACGCCGGTGACCTCGATGGATGATCTCATTGCGACGTCGCCCTCCGTCTTCATGCGCCGCTTTCCGCTCTATCTCGTCGGTGCATTCGCGTTGACGGCACTCTTGCTGGCCGTGGTCGGCATCTACGGCGTGGTGAGCTACTCGGTGGCGCAACGCACGCGCGAGATGGGAATTCGCATGGCGTTGGGCGCCGAGCCACGGGCGCTCGTGTCGCTCGTGATGGCGCATGGCGGAGCGATGGCGGCCGGCGGAATCGTGGCGGGGGTGATCGGGTCGCTAGCCCTGGGACGGTTTGCCGCGAAAATGTTGTACGGTGTGCAGCCGAGCGACCCGGTCACATACGTGATCGTGGCATTTGTGCTCGCCGTTGTGGCAATTGGCGCCACGATCATTCCGGCGCGGCGAGCGACGAAGGTCGATCCGGCGTTGGCGTTACGAGCGGACTGACGCCATCTTCGGCGGCATGAGCGAGCCGCCGGATGCGTCGCGGGTGAATGGTGTGATGTCAGGCGAGCCAACGCTTGCTCGCCGGCTCGGGCCGTTCGACGCGACGATGATCGTAATGGGTGGGATCATTGGCGCGGGGATCTTCGTCAATCCGAGCGTCGTCGCGCGTCAGGTCCACACGCCGGAACTGGTGCTCGGCGCGTGGGCGATTGGCGGAGTCATCGCACTGATTGGCGCGTTCGTGTACGCCGAACTCGCGGTGCTTCGGCCGCGCGTTGGTGGACAATACGCGTATTTGCGAGACGCGTATCATCCGGTGGTGGCGTTCCTGTACGGGTGGACGCTGTTGCTCGTGGTGCAGACGGGCGGCATGGCCGGAGCGGCGATCATTTTCGGTCGATATTTCCACGAGCTCACCGGGCTCGGGATCCCTGAACAGATAGTTGCCGCATCGACCTTGGCGATTCTTACCGCGGTGAACTGCGTTGGCGTGCGTGCTGGCAGCAACCTGCAAAGCGCGTTGATGATCACCAAGCTCGCGGCAATTGCCTTGCTGATCGGCGTGGGTCTTTTCGTGGCGAGTCCGGCGCCCGCAGCGGTGGTTGCGCCACCTGCCGGGAGCGGCGGCGGCCTTGGGCTGGCAACGGCGATGGTGCCGGTGTTGTTCGCCTACGGAGGTTGGCAGACGGCGAGCTTCGTGAGCGGAGAGATGCGCGATCCGCGGCGCGATCTGCCGCGCGGGCTGTTGATTGGCGTGGTGGGTGTGATCGCGCTTTACGTCGCCGTCACCTTTGTATGTCTTCGCGTGCTCGGCGTGAGCGGATTGGCGGGCACGGCGACGCCGGCGTCCGAAGTCATGCGTCGCGCACTCGGCGATCGCGGCGCGAGGATCATTGCATTGGGCATCGCACTTTCAACAGTTGGATTTTTGAGTCAAAGCATTCTCACGGCGCCACGCGTCTACTACGCGATGGCGCGCGACGGTGTGTTTTTCCGGGCCGTGGGCAAGCTCGATCCGCGCTCACGTGTTCCGGTGGCGGCCATCGTGCTGCAGGGCGTGTGGGCGGCTGTGATCGCGCTCACCGGCAAGTATGATCAAATTCTCAATTACGTCGTAGCCATCGACGTCTTGTTCTTTGGGCTCACCGGTGCGTCGTTGCTCATCTTTCGCGCTCGGGCGCGCAGGGCCGGGACGGAGGCGTTGGACGGACACGTAGTCCGTGTTCCCTGGCACCCATTCACGACGATTCTGTTCGTGCTGGCCTGTTGGGCTGTATCGATCACAACGGTGGTGCAGTATCCCCGCAACGCCGGCATTGGCGTAGGGATCCTGCTGCTCGGAGCAGTGGTGTTCTACTTCTGGCGCCGGGCGAACACACCCGCGGCCGTGCCACCTGGTTAATTTCCAACCATGCGCCCTGTGAGTTGGCCCTGGAGAGCGGCGGTACTCGTCGTTCTTGTGTCTACTGCGTGTTCATCCAGCGAGAACAATGACGTGCGCGGTCGCGGACTAGCGGTGGCGTCGCTGCCGCCGGCTGCGCAGGCACGGGTGTACGAAGCGGCGGCGCGCGGACTGCTGGATGTGAGCGATCCCACGCTGTCGGTGCTCGCTGACCCGCGCCGCCTGCCGCGCACAGTGGGCCTCGCGGCGGACGGAAGACTCTCGTCGTCGGTGCTCGCCGAGCTAAAGAACGGCGGCGTCTTCAAGGGCACGTGCGAGCCCCCGCTCAAGGGCAAACCTGGGGCGCCGGTTTGCGCTGCCCCGCTTCCCGGCTACGTGCTGCGCTTTTCTCCGGTATTCGCGACGCGAGGGGATTCGGTGGAGGTCTACGTCTACCTGCAGCAGTACGACAATGCGGAGTCTGGGCATTCGCAGCCGCGCCGCTATGAACGAGCGTATCAGGTGGTGCGCCGCGACGGAGAATGGCGCGCCGTGCGCGAGGGAAACGTATCCAAGGAAGTTCGCGGCGAATCGAAGTAGCGATCGCCACCGACTCGCCAGGCACACACCAAGGTATTGAACGATGCTCGACGACAGCCCCCGATTTAACTCTGCAGCGGCCGCACAGCTGGCGCGCGACCACTTTGGCATGTCCGGCACCGCCGCTCAGTTGCCCAGTGAGCGCGATCAGAATTTCGTCATAACCGGTGCCGATGGCCGACAGATAGTTCTCAAGATTGCGAACGCGGCGGAGAGTCGCGTCATGCTCGAGGCGCAACAGGCCGTACTGGCGCATCTGGCCTCGCCAATGTCGCCGACGGCGCGTGTCATTCGGGCCGCGAACGGTGCGTCGCTCGTCGAGATTCAGTCCGCCACCGGAAAGACGCATTTGCTCTGGGCGGTCGGCTGGTTGCCGGGCGAGCCACTGGCCGACGTGCCGGCGCGTGATGCGTCGCTGCTCACGGGCTTCGGCGGCCAGATTGGCTTGCTCGACGCCGCGCTATCTGACTTCGATCATCCCGGCATACATCGCGACTTCTACTGGGACTTGGCGAAAGGTCGAGCCGTCGTCGAATCGTTGCTGCCGCGGGTGAACGACGAGGAGGTACGGGCCCCGATTGAACGGCTCATTGGCGAGTTTGATGCGCGTACTGCGCCGCTGCTGGCTGGACTTCCACGTGCCGCGATTCACGGCGATCTGAATGATTACAACGTATTGACGAGCCGGCGCACTACGAACGACGGAGGCGGCTCCGGCCACCACGTTACTGGAATCCTCGATTTCGGTGACATGGTGTACGGGTATCGGGTGGGCGACCTGGCGATCGCGATTGCCTACGCCATGCTTGGTGACGACGATCCGCTGGCGGCGGCAGCACACATGGTGCGCGGATACTCGCGACACGTGCGCCTTACGAGTGAAGAATTGTCCGCGTTGTTCGGGTTGATCGTGCTGCGGCTGTGCACAAGCGTCTGCATTGCCGCGGATCAATTGCGCCAACAGCCGGAAAATGAGTACCTCGGCATCAGCCAGTCGGCAATCGGGCAATTGTTGCCAACGCTCGCGGCCATTCCGTTCGGACTTGCCGAAGCTGTGCTTCGCGATGCCGCAGGCGTGGCGGCGGTGCCGGTGAGCGAGCGAGTGGTACGATATCTCGAGACAGCGGCGACTATCTCGCCCGTGCTCGGCGTGGACCTGGGCGCCGAGCGAGTGATCGTGCTCGACTTGAGCATTGCGAGTCCAATGGTTGACGGCGACGCACGTCGGAACGCCGAGCCGTTTCTCACCGAGCGCGTGTTCGGCGCGATGCGAGACGCGGGCGTGCGAATTTCCATTGGCCGGTACGATGAACCGAGGCTGCTCTACGTGTCGCCGCTCTTTGCCACCGGTCCGCGCGTCACGGATGAACATCGGACCATTCATATTGGGCTGGACCTGTTCGCGGTGGCCGGCACGCCCGTGTACGCGCCGCTCGACGGCGTGGTGCACGCGTTCAACGACAACAACGCGATTCAGGATTATGGACCGGTGATCATCCTTGCTCATGCGACGGATGACGGCACACCATTTTTTACGCTGTACGGACACTTGAGCCGTGAATCGCTAGCCGGGCTGGCGGTGGGACAGCGCATCATGGCGGGTCAACAGTTTGCGACCATGGGTACCGCCGAGGTGAATGTGGGGTGGACCCCGCATTTGCATTTGCAGATCATCACGGACTTGCTTGGGCTCGACACGGACTTTCCCGGCGTGGCGCGGCCGAGCCAGCGGCCAATCTGGACAGCTCTCTGTCCCGATCCAAACCTGTTGGCGCGCGTGCCGGCCGGCCGATTTCCCGCTGATCCTCCGTCCAAGGCTGAGACGTTGGCCGAACGCCGTTCGACGATGGGCGATAACCTGAGCATCGCCTATCGCGACCCGGTAAAGCTCGTGCGCGGATGGAAGCAATATCTGTACGCCGAAGACGGCCGGCGATACGTGGACGCCTACAACAACGTGCCGCACGTTGGGCATTGTCATCCGCGTGTGGTGGAAGCGGGTGCGGCGCAGATGCGCGTGCTCAACACCAACACGCGATATCTCAACGACCGTCTCGCCGAGTATGCCGAACGTCTTCTGGCAACTTTGCCGCCTGAGCTCGACGTCTGTTATTTCGTGAACTCGGCGAGTGAAGCGAACGAACTTGCGCTGCGGCTGACGCGCGCCTACACCGGGCGCCGCGACATGATCGTGCTGGATGCGGCGTATCATGGCAACACCACCTCACTGATCGACATCAGTCCCTACAAGCACGCCGGCCCCGGCGGATCGGGCGCGCCAGAGTGGGTCCATGTAGCGCCGCTACCGGATACCTACCGCGGCGCGTTTCGGCGGAATGATCCTGACGCCGGCGCGAAATACGCAGCGGGCGTTGGCCGAATTGCCGACCGCGTCAGCGCCGAGCGGGGCGGTGTGGGCGCGTTCATCGCCGAGACCTGTCCGAGCGTAGGCGGGCAGCTGGTGTTGCCGGACGGGTATTTAAAGAACGTGTATGGCCATGTTCGCGCCGCCGGCGGACTGTGCATCGCCGACGAGGTGCAAACCGGTCTTGGGCGCATGGGTACGGCGTTCTGGGCGTTCGAGGCCCACGCGGTGGTGCCGGACATCGTGGTGATGGGCAAGCCGCTCGGCAACGGTCATCCCATTGGAGCGGTGGCCACGACGCGCGCCATCGCGGATGCGTTCGACAACGGCATGGAGTTTTTCAGCACGTTTGGCGGGAACACGGTGTCGTGCGCGATCGGCGTTGCTGTGCTCGACGTGGTGCGTGACGAGCGGCTGCAGGAACACGCGCGCGAGGTGGGTGAGCGTGTGCTCGAGGGATTGCGGCTGCTTGCCGGCCGTCACGAGTTGATTGGAGACGTGCGCGGATCGGGGCTGTTCCTTGGGGTGGAACTCGTGCGGAGCCGCGCGACGCTGGAGCCGGCGGGCGAGGAAGCGTCGTTCGTGGCGAATCGGATGCGGGAGCGCGGCATCCTGCTCGGCACCGACGGGCCGTATCACAATGTGATAAAGATCCGGCCGCCGATGCCATTTTCGGCCGAGGATGGAGAGCTGCTGGTGCGAGAGTTGGATCTCGCGTTGGAGCACTGACTGTCATCCCGAGCGAGAGCGAGGGATCTTCTGTCGGCCGTCTTGTGATAATTGGCACGATGGAAGATCCCTCCTTGCTACGCTCGTCGGGATGACAAGGCGGCTACGCTCGTCGGGATGACAAGCTGCTAGTAGCGGTACATCTCCGGCTTGTATGGACCGTCTACCGGCACGCCGATGTACGCCGCCTGTTCGGGCGACAGCGTCGTGAGTCGAGCGCCGAGCTTGTCGAGGTGCAGACGCGCAACCTTTTCGTCCAGATGCTTGGGCAGCACGTAGACCTTGCGCTCGTACTTGCCGGGGTTGCCCCAGACTTCGATCTGCGCCATTACCTGATTGGTAAAGCTGGCCGACATCACGAAACTCGGATGGCCCGTGGCGCAGCCGAGGTTCATCAGGCGGCCTTCGGCGAGGATCATCACCGAGTGGCCGTCGGCGAACGCAAATTCGTCGTACTGCGGCTTGATGTTGATCCGCTTCATGCCCTTCATCTTCTTGAGACCGGCCATGTCGATCTCGTTGTCGAAGTGGCCAATGTTCCCGACGATTGCCTTGTCCTTCATCTTCGCCATGTGGTCGGCGGTGATGATGTTGAAGTTGCCCGTCGCCGTGATGAAGATGTCGGCGGTGGACAGCACGTCGTCGAGCGTCACGACCTGATAACCTTCCATGCACGCCTGGAGCGCGCAGATGGGATCGATCTCGGTGATGACGACGCGAGCGCCCTGGCCGCGCAGCGCCTGCGCGCAGCCCTTGCCCACTTCGCCGAATCCGAGCACGACGGCGAGCTTGCCGGCGATCATGACGTCCGTCGCGCGGTTCAAGCCGTCGACCACGGAGTGACGGCAGCCGTAGATGTTGTCGAACTTGGACTTCGTTACGGAGTCGTTGACGTTGATCGCCGGAAAGAGCAGGGTACCGGCTTTCATCATCTCATACAGGCGATGCACGCCGGTGGTGGTCTCTTCGGTGACGCCCTTGATGTCAGCGGCCATCTTCGTCCAACGGCCCGGGTTGCGCTTTGCTTCCTGGTTCAACAGGCCAAGGATCACGCCCCATTCTTCAGGATCGTTGGCTTCGTCGAACGCCGGGATGGTGCCAGACTTCTCATATTCCGCGCCCTTGTGCACGAGCAGCGTGGCGTCGCCGCCGTCGTCGAGCAGCATGTTCGGGCCCTTGCCGTCCGGCCACATCAGCGCCTGCTCCGTGCACCACCAGTATTCTTCAAGCGTCTCACCCTTCCAGGCGAAGACGGGAATGCCCTTCGGCTTGTCGACCGTGCCGGTGCGACCAACGGCAACCGCGGCCGCCGCATGATCCTGCGTCGAGAAGATGTTGCATGACACCCAACGCACGTCGGCGCCGAGGTCGGTGAGCGTCTCCATGAGCACCGCGGTCTGCACCGTCATGTGCAACGAGCCCATGATGCGCGCGCCCTTGAGCGGGTTCTTGCCCTTGTACTCGTCGCGAATCGACATCAGGCCGGGCATCTCCTGTTCGGCGAGACGAATCTCCTTGCGGCCGAACTCGGCCAGCGAAAGGTCGGCGACCTTGAACGGCGGGCGGTCGGTGGTGGTCTTGGTCGAGTCAGTCAACGTGGCGGTGCCCATTATTACAAAATCCTCAAGTATGTTGTCACTCCGACGAGCGAAGCGAGGAGGAATCTTCTCGAAGGTGATCGTAGAAAGCTTCGATCACCGGACAGAAGATCCCTCTGTCGCTTTGCTCCTTCGGGATGACATGGTGGTTGGATCAACAGCATTTCGTGCGCTTGCAACAAACAACGTCGGTCCCTTGGCGTCCGGGTCGGCCGGAAGCGCGCGGTAGCGACAAGACGTGAAACCCGCATGTGACAACCAGCTCTTCACCTGCGCAGCGTCGAAGCCCTGCCAGACGTGGCCGAGCTGGACGACGTATTCCATGTGGTCGTGCGCCATCAGGTCCACAATCAGCAGCCGCCCGCCAGGCTTGAGCACGCGGCGAATCTCGCGAAGGGCGGACGGCGGATCAGCGATGAAGTGCGCAACGAGAAATAGCAGCGCGACGTCGAGCGTCCCATCGTCGATTGGCAGAGCCTCGACCGTTCCGGCGCGAAGCTCCACGTTCTTGTGACGCTTGAGACGCTCACCGGCCGTCGCGAGCATGGGACCGGATTCGTCCACGGCGATCACGCGGTCCACACACGGCGCCAACGCTTCGCTGATGTGCCCTGCGCCGCACCCGAGATCGCCCACTACCCAGTCTTCGTCCAGCAGGTCGAGCAGTGCCAGCAAATCGGTGCGCTCGCCGATCATGTCGGCGCGCATCGTGTCCCACATGTCGGCCGAGTTGAGGAAGAACATCTGGGCCTTGTCGCGCCGCTTGGCGAGCACGCCCTCGGCGCGTCGCGCGTCTTGTGAGGAGCCCACAGCGCTCGACACCTGCGAGCGCACCACTGACCAGAGATCGTTGGTGGCCGGGTCGAGCTGACTCGGGAGCATCTTGTAGAACCGGCTCGTGCCTTCGCCGCGAGCAACCACCCAACCGTCATCGGCGAGCACCTTGAGATGGCGGCTGACGGTGGATTGCGGCAGCTGCAGTACCACACACAATTCGCCGACCGTGAGCTCGTGCCGATCGAGGACGAGCAGAATGCGGCTCCTCGTCGGGTCGGCGAGGGCGCTGAGTCGGTCGAGAATGTTGAGGCGAGGGGAAATCATATCATCCGTGTATCCGGATGAAAGGTGATTAGCAACGGAAGGCGAGTCAAGGGTCTAGCCGACGCTTGCTGATCTCCCTGCGCAAACGCAAGTTGTGACCGCCATGGCGACCTCTGCGCACGTCTGCCCGGATTGCCAGAACGAGCTGCCCGCCGCGAGCCGGTTCTGTCCATCATGCGGCGCTCGGACCCCGCAACACACTGTCGCCGCCACCGGCGAGATCGCGCAAATGCGGCCGGCGATGACCGAGGAAGCGGCGCATCGTGCGCGGCTTCAGCGTGCGCTTGGCGACGCCTGGCAAATCACGCGGCTGATTGGACGCGGCGGGTTCGCTGAAGTGTATGCCGTGCTCGACGTCAATCTGCGGCGCGAAGTGGCCGTGAAAACGCTGCGGCACGACATCGAAGTGGGGCCGCAGATGGTTCAGCGCTTCAAGCGCGAAGCGGAGTCGGTGGCGCGGCTACGGCATCCGAACATCGTGCCGATCTATCAGGTGGGAGAAGGCGAGGGTCTCGTCTACTTCATCATGCCGGTAATCGAGGGCGAAAGTCTCGCCGCATCGCTGGTGCGCGGCGAATCGTTCTCGGTCGCCGAAACGTGCCGGGTGTTGCGCGAGGTGGCGGGTGCACTGGGCGCGGCGCATCGCACTGGCGTGGTGCACCGCGACGTGAAGCCCGACAACATCATGCTCGAGGGGCCCGAGCGGCGCGCCGTGGTGATGGATTTTGGCATCGCCAAACTCGCCGACGCAGCGGAAGCGCGGCTCACGGGCACCGGCCTGCTCATCGGGAGCCCGCACTACATGAGTCCCGAACAGGCCGCGGGCGAGAGCGAGCTCGATCACCGGAGTGATGAGTATTCTCTCGCGGTTGTCGGGTATCAGATGTTGGCCGGCCGCATGCCGTTCGACTCGACGTCGGTGCAGTCGATTCTGTTCAAGCAGATGACGGAGACGGCACCGCCGATTGAGACGATCCGGCCCGACGTGCCGCCGGCGCTGTCGGCCGCGCTGACCAGGGCGCTGTCGAAGAAGCCGGAAGATCGCTACCAGTCGATGGAAGAATTCGCCGCGGCGATTCCAACGCCCGGCGGGGGCGCCGGCCAGACTGGTGTGCGGCGCACGTTGGACGCACGCACTCGTGCGACCAACACCCGCGAGACGTTCGCTACCTGGCGGTGGGCGGCGCTCGCGGCGGGTCTGATCGGCGCGGTGGCGACCGCCGCCGTGTACTGGGCGATGGTACCGCCACAATCGAACGCGGTGGCGTCGGAGCGGCAGGATGCCGTGTTTGCCGCGAAAGCGCTCTTGCCTGCCGCGCCGCAAACAAAACTCAAGAGCACGTTCGTACATGAAGACTCTGTTTATGATTTCATCTATTCTGCCGTCAAGTCGCATCGGATTGCCGATAGTATCGCCGGAGATCTCGGTGTATGGCGGTGGCGAGTCAGTGGCGCTGCGGTCAAGGCGCTCAATCCCACGGCGGAGATCGGAGCCGGCGGTCGCCTGATCGCGTTCGGGTCAGCGTGGCCGGATTCGGTCAATCGGCCCGCCGTGAGCACAGAATCGGCGCGGGCGCTCGGAGTTGCTGCGCTGAAGTTGCGCGGCTGGGAACCGGCCAAGCTGCGGTTCGTGGGCGACTCAACGAGCACGCGCGGTAGCCGACTGGACCACCTGTTGAAGTGGGACGTGGGCGGAACGCCGCTCAAGGGTCGGGACGGTGCCGCGGCCATGCACCAGGTACAGATCCGCGTGCGCGGCGACACGGTGGGCAGTTATCGCGAAGCGCTCGAGCTGCCGAAATCGGCGCGGCAGAACAGCGACAAATCAGTGGTGCGCATCATCGCCATCATTCTGGTGACGCTGATCAGCTGCGTGATTTCCGTGCTCGCATTCGTGTTGATGGTGGGCCGGTCGCGCGTCGATGAGTTGCAGTGGCGTACCATGCTCGTGCTGACGATTGCCTGCGGAGTGCCGGCGCTCGTCTACCTGGACGTGACCGCTGCAGGCGGCGACACGGCCGGGGCCGCGGCGATCAGCATGTTCTCGGTGATAATTCTCTGCACGATCGTCGGGGCGTTTCTGCTCGTTCCGAACGTGGTCGGTGAGAGCTTGCTGAGCGAGCACCATCCGAAGTCGGTGTCGGGGCTAGGAGACGTCTCGCTGGGCCGGCTCACGGCACCGGAGCTTGCGACTGCCGCTCTCATCGGATACCCCGCGGGTCTGTGTCTGTACGCGCTAAATGGATTGATACCGCTGTTTGGAGAGGTCCTGGGCGGCAAGGCAGCCATAAGCAGCACGGCGGCGATCATGTCGGTGAGCGGGCCGGCGCTGACGCCGTTTTCATCGCTGGCCGTTGCGTTCTTCGTGACGATGGCAGCGGCGTTCATCGTGGGCCTGTGCGTTGCGCGGCGTTGGCCGCTGACGGTGGCGCTGATTGGACCGGCCGTACTGATTGTGATTCTCGTGGTGGCCAGCAACCTCGAGATGGCAACGCGTGTGGCTGCGGTTGCGGACACGCTTGCGATAACGGCCATTCTGTGGCGCTTCGGAGTGTTCGCGTCGATAGTGATGATGTTCGTCGAAGTGACCATCGAGGGACTCATCACGCTGTTTGTTGCCGGCGGTACCGGCGGGTTGACGACCGCATTAGTGGCCACGGTTCTCTTCGCCGCCCCTGGCCTGCTTGGCCTCCTCGCATTTCGGCGCCTCAAACACGTGGCCTAGCTGGATGCTTGGCGTGGTGCGCGAGCACGGGCCGTGCACAACCTTGCGGACCGCTCGCGCATGTGCGAGCACTCGGACCAAGCAGACTCTCGGCGACTTACCGGAGCGAACTCACAACTGCGAACCGCTGGCGGCAAAAAAAGAAAGCCCGCGCAAATCGCGCGGGCTTTCCGGTGAACGGTGCTGTTCGGGCTGAATCAGGTGCCTTTGAGCAGCGGGTTATTGAACCGCTCGACATCTGGAAGCGGCATGCAGATCTGCGATCCGTACGTGCCGCCGCCCGGGAAACTGGTTCCGGCAGCGGGGTTGAGGGGCAGTTGATAACGCATGATGTCGAACAGGCGCGTGCCCTGGAGGAACAGCGCGCGCATGCGTTCGCCGATCAACGCCGTCTTGAGATCGGCCGCCGAGGTTCCGGCAGGAAGCGTCGATTCTCCGCCGGCGGTGCGCGACGTGTTGATGATCGCTAACGCTTCGGTGGGATTGGACGCGATGTCCGCCTCGGCAACGATGAGCTGTGCCTCTACGCCGCTGGCAATCGGGGTGTTCGCCGCCGCGCTGGTGTACTTGGTCTGCACATAGATCGGCACACCGGTGGTGGAGTTCGGAACACCGGCCGGATGAATCACCGGAACGCGCGGGTCGTTGAGAGTGCGATACGGCACTTCGACAGACGACGCAGTGTTGAATGACGACCCGCTCTGGCCATTGTCGGCCCAGATGCGGTTGTTGCGACGCGAGGAGATCGCCGACGCCGTCATGTTCAGCACGAACGTAGGCGGAACGAGGACCGCGTCGGCTCGCGCGCCGGCAAGGTCACCCTTGTCGAGTTTGGCCCGAGCGCGCCCATCGTACGCCATGTTCAGGATGTTCGCCGAGCCGGATCCCGCCGCCGTTGCCGCGGTGATGGCGTCGGAGAAGCGCGTAATGGCCGAGTCGAACGCCTGGGACGGCGTGATCGAGCTGCCATAGTTCACGCTGCCGTCCGTGTTGAACGACGAGAAGGCCGTGGCGCAGAAGCCCTCGCCCATCAACAGCTCTGCATACCCCTCATATGCCGCGGCTGTGGCGAGCAGAGCCTGACGATTCGGGACCTGCGCGTCGGTCCAATTCAGCAGCAGAATGCGAACGTTGTCCGCCGACACGCGCGCCGTCTGCAGCGGGCTGTAGGTGCCAATCCCGACGCAGTCGCTCGACTGATACGTGGTCGAACTGGAGACGAGCGTTCGCTGATCGTACGGAAAGCGCGCGGCCGTCTGCGTCGCGTCGCCAAGCTCGTCGCCGATCAACGCGCTGGCAACGACGTAGCTGCCGAACGAGCACTCGAAGTCGGCCACGGCCCCGTTGACGAGCAACGACGCGTTCGACGGATCTTCGAGGCTGGCGGCGGGAATGCGGCTTGGCGACGTCACATCGAGGTAATCGCTCGTTTTGCACGACGCGAGCAAGCCGACGAGCAGAAGGCCGGTTGCGGCGCCCATGCTGAACGACTTGAGATATTTGATAAGAGGCATCTTCATGAATATGCGCATGGTCAGAAGCCGAGGTTGAACGTGATGATCCAGCTCGTGAGCTGGGGCAGCGTCGTCTGTTCCCACGAGGCGTTTCCGCCGCGCGATCCGCCCAAGAACATGGCCTCAGGCTCAAAGCCCTGATACTTCGTCCATGTGTGCAGGTTGCGGCCCGATACCGACACCGACGCATGGCCCGCGTTTATGACGCGCGCGTAACGATCCGGGATGGTGTAGGCGAACGTCAGCTCGCGCCACTTGGCGAAATTGTCCTGGGTGATGTAGAAGTCGATGAACTGCGTATTCGAGTTCACCTCCGCTTCGCGCACCGGGTCGAGCGAGCCGGCCGGGAACGCCTGCGGGAAGTTCTCGGGGCAGCGGCCGCCGAAGAACTGGCAGCGAACGCGCGTGTTGCCGTCGAGCTTCTTGGCGCCGTTCTGAAAATCCACCGACGTGTAGACGCTGAAGTTCTTGAGGAACGACAGCGTGGTCGATACCGAACCTTCGCGCGGCGGAGTGGAGCGGCCGAGGTAGACGACCGGCGCAATGAGCGTGGTGCCGTTAGCCGCGTAGCACGGCGTCGAGCCGCCCTTGCCGTCAGAGCACTGCATCGTGGACGGAATGCCCTTGCCGTTCGCATCCACTTGCGCCGACTGGAGCTGATAGCTCCACCAGCCGAACGCCGGGTAGCCGACAGTATGGCGCAAATTCGTTCCGGCCGTGACGAAAGTGCTCCCGTTGAGCAAGCTCTCGACCTTGTTCACGTTCGTGGCGTAGTTAACGGCGAGATCCCAATTGATGTTCTCGCCGCGATACGCGTTGAAGCGGAGCGCGTTCTCCCAACCCTGGTTGAGAATGGAGCCGGCGTTGAACGGCTGCGTGCCGGAAAACCCGATCGACGGCGCGAGCTGCTGGAAGAGAATCGCGTTCGTGGTCCGCTTGTGGTAGTGCGTCACTTCATACGTGAGGCGGTCGTTCCATATGCCGGCGTCGAAACCGAGCTCGTATTCCTTGCCGAGCTCCGGACCGAGATTCGGATTACCGATCGACAACGGCGTGACGGCGGGCGAATCACCCGGTCCGCTCACGGGCGAGAAGGTCCGCAGCGCGTCGTACGTGCCCGGCGCCTTGCCCGCTTCGCCGTAGGCCGAACGGAACCGGAACGAGTTGATGTGATTGAGCAGGCCGTTGTTCTTCCAGAAGTCTTCGTCGCTCACGACGTAGCTGAGCCCGAACTTTGGATAGACGACCTTATTGACGTTGGCGCCAAACGCGCTGCTGTTGTCCCAACGCGCCGCCGCTGTCAGGTATAGTCGCTCGCGCCAGCCGATTTCTTCCTGCAGGTAGTAGCCGAGCGTGGCGTCGTCAAAGAAGTCCTGCGACTGGTTCTTGCTCTGCGTCGTCGCGTTCACCGACTGCAGGCCGGGAACCGGGAACACCGAGCCGTTGGCGCCCAACGACAGAGTGGCGTCATGATAATACTGTGCGCCGCCGGACGTCACGAACCGATACGCCGGCTTGGGATTCCAGGTGGCGCTCGCCGAGTAGTCGATCGTGCGGTAGGTGATGGTATTCTGATCGAGTTCGCGATAGCCGAGCGCGTCACCGCTGAACGAGGACAGGTGCGACAGCGAATCGAGCCGCGGGAAATAGTAGTTATTTCCCTCGTTCGTGCGGTCGATGCCCAGGGTGAGACGGTGCTTGAACCAATCGGTGGGATTGTTCTCGAAGGTGGCGTTAGCCGTGAACCGATCGAGATCCTGCCATATCTTGTAGACACTGTCGTACTGGTAGGGAATGCCGCTGTAAAAGCCGTGGTGCCACGCCGCGTAGTCGGTTGGGCCTTTGCCGTACGTGGTGGGCGTAGCGAGCAGCGTGGTGTACACGCGGCCGCCGTAACCCGCCTCGGCGCTCAGGTTCGTTGGTCCGGTGACGTAGCCCATTTCCGTTGTGACATGGAACCTGGGGCTCGGCGTGATGCCGAGGTTCAGCCGGCCGGAGTAGTGTCGCTCGAAGTTCGTCGGCTCAGCGCCCTGCGTCTCGAGCAGATTGCCGCTCGCGTAATAGTTGAAGACGCCGGAGGAGCCGGACACGGAGAGTTGGCTCTCCTGGTGGCGGCCCGTTTGGAAGAGGTCTCCCTTGTTGCCGGCAATGAGAGAATCCATGCTCACTGGCACAACCACACCGGTCACGCGGCTGACGCCGTAGTTCGTGGGAAAGATCGACTTCCAATCCTTGAGATAGTTCACGCCCTGGCGAACCACGGCGTTCCAGTGAGCCGAACCGGAATTGTTGCCGTGCTTCGTGATGACGTTGATCACGCCGTTGGACGCTTCAGTGCCGTAGAGCGTTGCCGCCGACGGTCCTTTGAGGACTTCGATGGACTCGATGTCTTCGGGGTTGATGTCGTTGAGACGTGAGATGCTGCTCGAGCCGAACGCTTGGTTCGCCGGTCCGCTGGCGGCCGCGTTGTTTACGCGCACGCCGTCGATGTAGAGCAGCGGATTGTTGCCGAGTGAGAAGCTTGCGATGCCGCGAATCCGAACCTGCGAGCCCGTTCCCACGGCGCCTGACGTTGGCATGACGACGAGGCCCGGAGCGCGGCCGTTGAGCAGCGTCTGCATGCTCGGAATGGCTGCGGCTTGCACGGCTGCGGCTGCGTCAACCGTGGTCACGGCGTTGCCAAGCTCGCGCTTCGCCTGCGCGCCGGCCGTGCCGGTGACGACGACGGCATCGAGCGCTGCCGGGTTCACCGACATGACGACGACGACGTCTGTCTGCCCAATGCGCGTGTTCATCCGCTCACCGTGATAACCAATACGGCGCACGTCGAGCACGACAGGGTCGCTGTTGTTGCCGGCGAGGCCGGTCAGTCGGAAACGACCTTGGTCGTCGCTCACGGTGCGCGGTGTTCCGCTGGGCGCAGCTACTGTGGCGCCGCTCAACGGCTCGTTGGTCCCCGCCGCGGTGATTCGCCCGGCGACGACACCTTGGGCATGTGCAAGCGATGGTGTGGTGAACGCCACGGCGGCGCTGACAATCAGAAGTGCAGCGAACTGCGAGATACGCGCGACTACCGGTCCTTTCGAACCCGGCATCGCCCTACTCGACCACCATTGTTTCATGAGTCCCACCTGTTGGGATGCATTGGCCACTTCGCCAGAAGTAGCACCGTTCGTCGTCGGCATGGGTGACGAGGTCGCCCAGGAGGATACCGGGCAGCGCTCGTCGCGACGCGATTGCACGAGCGTCGTCGCTCGATGCGCCAACTTTATGTGATTCTCAATGGTGCAGCAACCCTGCAAATGCCTTACAAAGATTGGATCACATGCGAACGATGTAGTTCACCCATGAGCGCCGCGTCATTCAGAAACGCATACGCCGGCAGCACTCTCACGACAACGCGCGCTGGAACCGTGCGAGATCGTCGATCGCGAGACCAATGCGGCTCAGCTGGCGCGATCGTCCGTAGGCGGCAACCACGGTGACCGGTGCGCGCAGCGCGATCAGAGCGTTCGGCTGCCCCATGGTAGCGCGCAGATACCCGGCGGTCCCTTTGGGCGGCGCGTTGACGCGGCCAAATTCGATATGCTCGATTGTGTCCAGTGGAATGTCCACGGACCAGAGTAGTCCGGTGCGCATGTGTAGCGTATCGTTCGACAGCAGGACTGGACGGAGCTGTACCGAGCGGGCGAAGCCCAGTAGCCACAACCCGCCGAATGCACTGACCACGAGCAACGTCAGAGCGACGCGTGGTGCGAAGGTGCGCACCACGAAATGCGCTGCCACAGTCTCCACCGCCGAAGCGAAAACCAGGGTGTAGAGAATGGCAGCGAGCGAATTGCGCCGGTGGTAGGAGAACGCCTGACATCCGGCCGGACAAAACGGTCTGCGACGCCAGGACGCCAGGGCGTAGAACAGCACGGAGCGAGCAGCGCGTGCATGCGTCGGGTGAGAAATGTGTGGGTGTATACAGTTCCCTGACAAACGATCGAGCGCGCTGCAGTTGCCATACGCGCTGCATGATACGCAGTTTCCTGGCATAAACCTCTTCCCCCCCGCACATGACGAGCAGGCGCGACTTTCTCAGGAAGACCGGCGCGGCGGCGGCGGTGGCCGCCACTGGGTCACTGTTGCATCCCGGCCTCGCCGGCGCATTCGCCGCGGCGCCAATTTATCCGCGCGGTGTGAGCAGCTTCGAGGAGCTCCCGGTTCGCGAGCTGCTCATGGAAGCACTCGGCGCGGCAAAGGGCGCCGGTGCATCCTGGTCGGACGCGCGGATCGGCCGCTACCGGCAGAGTTTTGTCGGCACTCGCGAGAGGCAGATTGTCCAGGTGGGTGACACCGATTCAATCGGTATTGGCATTCGGGCGCTCGTTGGCGGCGCGTGGGGCTTTGCCGCCACGCAAACGCTAACCCGCGATGGTGTCGCCGCGGCGGCACGCGAAGCGGCGGCCATCGCCAAGGCGAATCGCATTCCCGGCGCTGCGCCCGTCGTGCTCGCCGCCGCTCCGGCGTTTCCAGATGCGACCTGGAAATCGTCGTTCGAGATCGATCCATTCACCGTTCCGGTAGAGCAAAAGGCGCAGCTGCTGATCGACGCCAACACCGAAGCCATGAAGGCGACGAACGTGAAGTACGTCAACAGCACGCTGTTCTTCGTGAAGGAAGACCGGAACTACGCGAACAGCGACGGCTCGGTGATCACGCAGACGGTGGTGCGGAGCTGGTTGCCGTTCACCGCCACGGCGGTGTCGCCGGACTTTACAGATTTCCAATCACGCGGCAACGTCATTCAACCGATGGCGCGCGGGTGGGAGTTCATCGTCGGCGCCGATCCCGTGGGCAACGCGCGCAAGTGGGGCGAGGAGGCGGCGGAAAAGCTCAAGGCCAAGCCGGTGGACGTAGGCCGCTATGACCTGGTGCTGCATCCGTCGCACCTCTGGCTCACGATTCACGAATCGATTGGACATCCCACGGAGCTCGATCGCGCCATGGGTTACGAGGCGAACTACGCCGGCACGAGCTTCGTGGCGCCGCCGGAGAAAATGCTTGGCACGCTCAAGTACGGGCCAGAGTTCATGAACATTCAGGGCGACCGCTCGCAGGAAGGCGGATGCGCCACGATCGGTTGGGATGACGACGGCGTGAAGCCCGACAGTTTCCTCATTGTCAAGAACGGCATCTTCAACGACTACCAAACGAGCCGCGAGCAGGCGCCGTGGCTGGAGTGGTATTACAAGAAGAACAACATGCCGGTGAAGTCGCACGGCTGCTGCAACGCCGATAACTGGAGCAGCGTGCAGTTTCAGCGCATGCCGAACGTGTCGTTGCTGCCGGGCGCGCAGGATAAATCGTGGGAGGATCTCGTGTCGGCGACCGACGCCGGCATTGGCATTGTGGGCGACGGCTCGTTCTCGATCGATCAGCAGCGGTACAACGCGCAGTTCGGCGGCCAGGTGTTTTACGAGATCAAGGGTGGCAAGATTACCGGAATGCTCAAGGACGTCGCCTACCAAATGCGAACGCCCGATTTCTGGAACTCTATGGACATGCTCGGCGGCAAGTCGAGCTACATGATGGGCGCCAGCTTCTTCGACGGCAAAGGACAGCCCGGACAGGTGGGCTCGGTGAGCCATGGCTGTGTGCCGGCGCGGTTCCGCAACATCAACGTCATCAATACCGGGAGAAAAGCATGAGCCGCTCCCTCTTCTCCGGGCGACCCGCCGCGGACTCGCGCGTCATGACCCGCGACCAGGCGCAGCAGCTCGTGGAGCGCGTCGTAAAGATGTCGAAGGCCGACTCCATCCAGGTGAACGTTGGCGGAGGGTACACGGCGAACGTTCGCTTTGCCGACAATCGCATTTCCACCGCGGGTGGCGTCACCACCGCCACCGTGAACGTGTCGAGTGCGTTCGGGCCGAAGCATGCTGTGACATCGACGAATGATTTTTCTGATGAGGGACTCGAGCGCGCTGTGCGACAATCGGAATCACTCGCCAAACTGGCGCCGGACGATCCCGAGTCGATGCCGCCGCTTGGGCCGCAGAAGTACGAAGACAACATTGCCTATTTCGACTCGACCGGCGGTCTCGGCCCGGACGGCCGCGCCGAAGCAGCACGGGTGGCGATCGACGCCTGCAAGAAGGCCGGCGATCTCAAGGCGGCGGGTTTTCTCGTCACCGGCATTGGCGCCGGTGCGGTTGGCAACAGCGCCGGGCTGTTCGCGTATCAGTCGAGCACCTCGTCCAACTACACACTCACCGTGCGTACCGCGGACGGCACCGGCTCCGGGTGGGCGGGCGCCGATCATCCCGACTGGACGCAGATCGACGTGAAAGCTGTGGCGCAAACCGCGATCGACAAGGCGTTGCTGTCGCGCACGCCGGTGGCGGTCGAACCAGGGCGCTACACGGTGATCCTCGAACCGCAGGCGGTGGGCGACCTCGTGCAGTTGCTCGCCTTCAGCTTCGACGCGCGTTCAGCCGACGAGGGACGGAGTCCTTACTCCAAGGCCGGCGGCGGCAACAAGCTCGGAGAAAAGATAGCGGACGAACGGGTGACGCTGCTCTCCGATCCCGCCGATCCGCAACTCCTCACCAACACCTTCGACGGTCAGGGACTTCCGGCACATCGTCAGGTGTGGATCGAGAACGGCATGCTGAAAAAGCTCACCTACGGACGCTTCTGGGCGCAGAAGAAAGGCGTGACGCCTGACGCGGGCACTAACGCCGTGAAATTCGTTGGCGGCACGCAATCGACCGAAGACCTCATCAGGTCCACGCCGCGCGGAATTCTGGTGACACGTCTGTTCTACCTTCGCCCGGTGGATCCACGAACTGTGCTCTACACGGGCCTCACGCGCGACGGCACGTTTCTCATTGAGAACGGAAAGATCTCGAAGGCGGCGAAGAATTTCCGCTTCAACGAGTCGCCGCTGTTCATGCTCAACAATCTGGAGGGACTGGGACGCGCGGTTCGCGTGGCGGGGACCGAGGCGGGCGGCGATGTAGTGATGCCGTCCATCAAGGTTCGCGATTTCAACTTCACCAGTCTGTCGGACGCTGTTTAGGCGCCCGAAGGCTTTCTGCGGTCGGCGAGTGGCGGTCGGTACCCAAGCAACGCGAGATAGGCCGCCACACGTCGCACCAGTTCGCTCGGACTCACCGGCTTGAGGATGAAGCCGTCAAAGGACGGGGTTCCACCCACAAGATCGGCGGTCGATTCAACGCGCGCCGAAAAGGCGATGAGCGGCACGTCATGAGTGACAGGGTCGGACTTGAGCATCCGGCTCGCCTGGAACCCGTCGAGTTCGGGCAAGCCAATGTCCATCAGCACCAGCGCCGGATGTAGCGAGCGCGTGAGTGCGACTGCCTCTGGGCCCGAGGTCGCTTCTTCGACGCGATATCCGAAATGGCGAAGGATGAGCCCGTATACTCGGCGGGTCTCCTCGTTGTCTTCAGCGAGCAGCACGGTGGGGCGATCGTCCATGAGGCGATCGGCATTCGCGTGCTTTTCGGATAACTGGATAGACGGCATTCCGGCACCTGCGAGTCCTTCGGCAGCTTGCAACGACGTGCGTGGGCGAACCTGACAAACCTGTAATGCAGAAAGCAGACCCATTGCGGCGCGGACCGTTCGTCATGTGCCAGTTGGTAGTTTTCTGGAGTGACCAGACAGCTTGATTTTCGGTTAGGCTGGTCGAACACCATGTTGAGGCACCATCTGACCGCGTCTGCTCTGCAACCTTCCGCTCCGCCGCAGCTATCCGTCCTCGAGCCATCGACGATCAGCCGAGCCAAGCTCGGGGACATTGGCGCGTTCACGACGATCGTTGAGGTGTACTATCCGCGCTGTCTGCGCTTTGCCCGGGCCATGCTGCAGAACCCTGACGACGCGGAGGACATGGTGCAGGACACCTTTGTGCGCCTGTACCGCGCGTTGCCGAGGTACGAGGAGCGCCAAAAATTCGAGTCCTGGTTATTCCAGATTCTCGGTAACTGCTGTCGCACGGCGAACACCGCATTTCGGCGGGACGCAGGCCGCACCGTGGAAGACGAAAGTGCGCTGGAGCGAGTTCCCTCCCCGGACGTGCCGGGTTCGGGTTTGGATGGCGACTGGGGCGAGGTCGTTCGCGACGCGTTGGCCGACGTGCCCGATTACAACCGTGAGATATTCCTGTTGCACTACATAGAAGGTTTTTCGTACGAAGAGATCGAGGGGATGACCGGCGTGCGGCGGTCGGCGCTCAAGATGCGCGTGAAGCGAGCGAGCGATTTGCTGCGATCGAGACTCTCGGGCATGGCGCGATGAGCACGGGCGAGAACGATTCGATGCTGGAGCGAGCGATCACGGAGCTGCAGCGGATCCCGGCGGTGGACCCGCTGTCCCTGCGCCGAGTGATCGAGGCGGCGGCGACGGCGCGGGTTACGCCGGCCGACGAGCCGTTGGACGAGGCGTTCGACCGGACAGGGCGGCGCGCCCGGTTCTGGGGCGCGCGCGGAGTGGCAATGGCGGCGATTGCGGTCGCGGCGGCGGTTGTTGGCTTCATGGTGCGCGGCGCCTACCAGCCCGATCGCAACGGCGTGGTCCCGATGGCCCCGGCCGCGGCGCCGGCGCTTGTGCCCGTGACAAACGTCGCCGAGCCGGCGGTGATAAAACCACTCATGCATCAATTTGTATTTGAGAACAAGCAAGCCAGGCGCATTTCGGTAGTCGGCGACTTCAACCAGTGGAATCCGGCAACGGCGCCCATGACTCGCTCGGCAAGCGGTGCGCTCTGGTCGGTGCTCGTGCCGGTGCTCCCCGGCCGGCACGTCTATGGTTTCATGGTGGACGACTCGCTGTTGGTGCTCGACCCGGGCCAGGCGACGGCGCGCGATCCCGACCTGGGCACCAGCGCATCCGTCGTCATGGTGGGCCGGCCATGAGTAAATGCTTATTTGCGGTGGCCGTCGGATTGTGCCTGTCGTCACAGGCGGCATTTGGCCAGGCGACGGTGCCGGTGCTGGCCGGCGACGCGACTGCCAGCGCTGAACTGGCGAAGATCGTTGCGGCGGCCGAGAGCAAAGGGCTGCCGGTGAATCCCATTCTCGCCAAGGCGCGCTACGCGATAGTGGTGCATGCGTCGCCGTCTCGCATCGTTGCCGTGGCTCGCGACATCGCGGCCCGGCTCGAGGTGGCGCGCGACGCACTGCAGCCGCGTCCCAACCCGATCGACATTGAGCAGGGGGAGATTGCGCTGAGCTACAACGTGCCGCGCGCCGTGCTCACTGCAATGCGCCGGGCGAGTCCGCCCGAGTCGTCGTTGGCGGTGCCGTTGGGCGCGCTGTCGCAGCTGGTGGCGAGCGGTGTATCGGTGAAGCGCGCGTCCGAGATCGTGACGTCGCTGATGAAGCACGGCGCCACGGGTCAACAGCTCGCGTCATTCAGCTACGACGTGGACGCCGACGTGCAGCGCGGCGGACGACCCGACGATGCGCTCACCGTTCGAATGCGCGGGTTGACCGCCGCGCTGGCGCCGGTGTCTGCAGCCACCGCGGACGCATTTAGCACGGGCCTCGCCGCACCGGGGCCGGCAAAACCAAAGAAGCCGTAGGCGCTGGCGATCACATCACGCACGAGCGCAGGCCGTTACTTTGGGAGATGCGGCGAGCCTGGCCCATTCCCATTCTGCTATGCGTCGCGCTCAGCGGCACACCACTCGCGGCGCAGTGGCAGGTGACGACCGACGTCGGCGTCGCGCGGTTGCGACAGACGGACATTCCAGAAGCCAACGCGCCAACGTTCGGTGTCACGGCCAGCGCGCTCGGTGATCGGTGGGGTTTGGGCTCGAACATTCTGAGCGCGCGCAGCTCGGCCAGCCGATGGACCACCCAAGGTGTGGGCGTTGCGTCGCTGCGCAGCGGTGCCGGCGCCGCGCATCAGTGGGAACTGACTGCATTCGGCAGCAGCTTTTCCGCCAGCACCGAAGCGTCCACGCTGGCGAGCGAACTGATGGCGCAGGCGCGGTTCGGCACGCGCGACGCCGGCGGTTCAGTCGGACTCGGTGCCGGCGTGCTCGCTCATTATGGCACCGCGCCGCTCGGAGAGCTCCAGGCCGACGCCTGGCGATCGGTGGGCAAGGATCGGTTTCTTGGCGAAGGATCGGTGACGGCGACGCGATCGGCGGTGTACGAGCCGAACGGTTCGATCGGGCTCGAGCCGCTCTCGTACGCCGATGTGTCGGCATCGTGGCGGCGCGAGTATTCAGGGTTGTCATATGGAGCCACGGGCGGCCTGCGCGCGGGCATCGCCAATGCCGCGGCGCTCGACGGATGGGCGTCGGTGGACGCCGAGGCGTGGTTCGCGCCGCACGCGGCGGTGGTCGCCAGCGTGGGTACGACCCTGGAGGACGCCGTGCGTGGTGTTCCGCGCACACGATTCGTGAGCCTGGCAATCCGCCTCGCCGTGCAGCCGCAGGCGACGGTCGCACAGCTGACTCGGCGCGCCGTTGCGGGCGTCCGTGTCAGTGTCGAGGCGCTGGACGACGGCACGCGGCGCATCGTCGTGCGCGGCGCCACCGGAACGCGCGTCGAGCTGATGTCCGATTTCACCGACTGGAATCCGGTAGCGCTCGAGCGATCTGGAGACACGTGGCACACGGATCAGCGCGTGTCGCCCGGATTGCATCGCATTGCACTTCGCGTTGACGGAGGGGCGTGGATGGCGCCGGCGAACGTCCGGCGCGTCTCCGACGACCTGGGCGGCGTCGTGGGGCTCATCACAGTTCCGTAAACTCAATTCGTTCGAATGACCTTGCCCATGAAAAGAATTGTACCGGAGAGTCGCTCGCGAATCACGAAGATGAAGGGGCGGTCAACGCGCATGGTCGTGACCCGAGGCGCCGACGAGAGCTCGACGCCAACCACGGTCACCGCGGCAGCCTCGGTGCCTTGCTCATCGATCGACACAAAGGCCTTCTGTTTGACCTTGGAAATGAGGGCGGGGCTCGACGTCATTCGTGAAAAATCCGCGGCATCGGTGAACGGAACACGCATGCCGAGCGACTGAAGATCAGGAATGAGATTTCGCTCCCAGCTCATGGTGATCTTGGGCAGATAGAGATCCACCATTCCCGGCCGCAGCGCCGACGTCAACGTTTGCCAGCTCGCCGCGTCGAGTGACGCAGCCACCGACTCGACGCTCTGTCCCTGACCTGGCAGTAGCACCGTCATGGTGAACGCGGAGTCTCCATACGGCAGATCGACCGCTTGATAGCCAGGCGTTTCGGCGTACGACATCGCGCCCTTTCGATTCATGAGCTGCGCAGACTGATCGCCGCCCGTCGCGTGGAACGGAGCAGTCTGCGTCTTGGCCGGATCGAATCGGTCGCGCCAGTTCCCCTTGAAGTAGATCGCGTTGACGAGAAACATCACGTCGTCAGGCGTGATGTCGTCGAGAATCGTCGGGATCTTGCCGTTCGTTTGGGTGTTCACCCAACCGTTGATCGTCGCGAGCGATCCGGTGACGTTGCTGAAGTCGAGCGGCTTGATCGCGGCGTTGAAATAGTTAGCGCCAGCGTCGAGGAACGGCTGGTTGACGGCGAAGCCGTTCCGGTACCAGATCGAATTGGCGATCGACATCGTCACCGCTGGATCGAGCGACGTCAGGAGGCCGATTAGCGATTTGTAACCACCGTCGATATCGGCCAGCGACTGTGTGCCGAGCTGCAGGCCGGCACGCATCTCGTCGAAAGTCTGATTGGCCGCACCGTTCAGGGTCATTCCCAGGGCAAACGACGCGCTCAGCGGCGACATGAAGGTGTTCGAATCCTTCTGCGTACCGTTGATCTGCCGCCACAGCGCGAACGAAAACCGATTCGCCGCCGAAAGCACGCCGCTCTCGGCGACAGTCAGCGGACGTGGGAGCGCGGTGAGCGCCGCCGTTTGCCGCGGCGGTTCGGTGGACATGGAGCTCGAGCAGGCCGAGAGCGATGCGGCCGCAGATGCGACAGCCGTAACGAGTGCGACGGTGAGCAGGCCGTGAACGGCGGACCGGCGATATGGCATGAGCCCTCTGCGTGTGTACCCGTCAGCCCAACCGAACCGATGAGCATCCGGTCACTCCGATTGCGAGCCGCCTTGACGACACCGCGCCAAACGCTAGGTTCATGGTGCGCGGTGATTTCCCCGATTTGACGGGCCGCGCACGGAGGCCAAACGAGCCCCGCGTGAACCCGTCTAAGTCGTCGAGGCAACAACGGTCCGCGACGAAACACGTCGGGGCCGTTTTTTCATTTTTGCCGGCGCTCCGGCGCGGAGATCTCGATGAGCTCGTATACGTTCAGCTCGGAATCGGTGAGTGAAGGACATCCTGACAAGGTCTGCGACTACATCGCCGACTCGATTCTCGACGCGCATCTTACCGGCGACGTCAACAGCCGCGTGGCGTGTGAGGTTCTGTGCAAGAGCGGCCAGGTCGTGCTGGCCGGCGAGATTACGTCGCGTACCAACGTCGATTACGACGCGGTAACACGCGCCGCGATTCGCGAGATTGGGTACACCGATTCGAGCGAAGCGTTTAACGCCGACGGTGTGACGGTGACGCAGTTCATCAGCAAGCAATCGGGCGACATCGCCATGGGAGTCGATACGGGCGGCGCCGGCGACCAGGGCATCATGTTCGGCTACGCCACGGACGAGACGCCCGAGCTGATGCCGCTGCCCTTGCAGCTGGCGCACAGCCTGTCGCAGCGCCTCACCAAGGCCCGCAAGAGCGGCGAGCGCGCGTGGCTGCGTCCCGATACGAAAACTCAGGTGAGCGTTCGCTACGAGGATAACGCGCCGGTGCGGGTGGAGACGGTGCTGGTGTCGGCGCAGCACAGAGCCGATGTGTCGCACGCCGAGATTCGTGACTACGTGGCGAGCTGCCTCGCCCCCGAAGTGCTCGGCGCCTGGTTCGGCCCGCACGTGGAGATTCTGGTGAATCCCACCGGACAGTTCATCGAAGGCGGACCGTCAGCCGATTGCGGCGTGACGGGACGCAAGATCATCGTCGATAGCTACGGCGGCATGGGCCGTCACGGCGGCGGCGCGTTCAGCGGCAAGGATCCTTCGAAGGTGGATCGCAGCGGCGCATACTTTGGCCGGTACGTGGCGCGTCAGGTAGTGAAGGGCGGCTACGCCAAGCGCGCCGAAGTGCAGGTGGCGTACGCGATCGGCCGCGCCGAACCGGTGTCGGTGCGTGTGGACACATTCGGCACCGGTGACTGGAAGGCCGCGGAGGATTTTGTTCGGACCTTCTATTACCGTCCGGCCGCGATGATCGAGAAGCTGGCGTTGCGCAATCCGATCTACCGTCAGACCACCAACTACGGGCACTTCGGCAAGCAAGGCTTGAGCTGGGAGTCGTAGGCCTCGTATTCCGAGCCGCGAGATTGTTCGCGGCGTAAGCGTGCGAGCGGCGCGCCGTGGCGTGGTGAAAGCACGAGCGCGCCAAAGACATTGACGTTGCTGGATCGGGATTGGAGGCCGCGTATTTCGCGGCCTCCAATCCTGCGCGCCATACCACGCGGCGAGCGCCTGAAGACTGAACTAACTTTGTCGAATGGACCTTTCTCCGGTCACACTCGAAGGACGGCACGTCCGGCTGGAGCCGCTGTCGGCGGCGCATGCGCCTGATCTCCTGCGCTACGCACTTGATCCCGATCTCTGGCGTTTCACATCGACGACGCTGACTTCGGCAGAGGATCTCGACCGGTACATCGCCACGGCGCTCGAGTGGCAGCGCAACAATACGGCGCTCCCCTTCGCCACGATCGATCGAGCCACCGGTCGCGCGATTGGGTGCACCAGATTCGCAAATGCTGATCACGCCAACCGCCGCGTCGAGATTGGCTGGACCTGGCTTGGTGCGGCGTTCCAGCGAACCGCGTTCAACTCCGAGGCCAAATTCCTGATGCTCGGGCATGCGTTCGAGCGCCTCGACTGCATTCGTGTCGAGCTCAAGACGGGCCACCAGAACCTCAAGTCGCGTACGGCCATCGGCCGCCTCGGCGCGCAGCAGGAAGGCGTGCTGCGCCACCACATGATCCTGCCCGACGGCTCCCTCCGTGATACGGTCTATTTTAGCATTCTGCGCGACGAATGGCCGCAGGTGCGCGCCAGCCTTTCTGACAAGCTGGCGCTTCGGTCATAGGCCAACTCTCACGCCGATGCGCGCGAGCATCAGATGCGTGTCGCTCTTGAACGGTGTGATCTGAATCTGGGAGTCCGGCAGATCCACGATGCTGCCCGGGCGGAGGTAGTGCGCCTGACCGCCGTTGTAGTACTGCACGCCGAGATCGAGCATCACCTTTAGATGGCGCGCATACAGCGGCACGTAGACGCCGCCGCCTGCCGACCACGATCCGGTGAAATCCGATTGGTTCGTCGTTTGGGCAAAGTCGTCGCTGCCGTCCACACCGCCCACATGACTCTCAGTATAGAAAGCTTGGCCGCCGACTCCAGCGTTCACGTACGGTCGGATCGCGCCGGTGGGCCAGGTGAGTTGCGGCCCCACGCTCATGGGCACGATGTAGTTGTTCGTCGATACGTTCACCTGCACGCGGCCGCCAATGGTCGAGCTGAGTGGAACGCGCTTCGACTCGTTGCCGTAATCGGCCACGCCGACGTCGGCGCGCAGGCTGACGACGCCGCGCCGATCCAGCCGAAAGAGATAGGTGCCGTTGGCGCCGTAGCCGAATCCGATGTTGTCGCCGAGTGTGCCAACGGGCCGGCTTTGAATGAACGCGATGCTTCCCGAACTGCGCCGCACGAAGTCCGACTCCTGGCGCGTGGGCGACGGGCGGCAACGGCAGCTGGCGGAGTCCTGGGCGCCAAGCGGCGACCCGGAAATGCCCAGCGCGACGGCGGCGGCAATGCCGGCCATCGCAACGTGACTACGACGTGCGTCCAACATGCGATCCTCCACGGGTGGGTGGGGTGCGCGGCTATGGGGGCCGTGCACGAGTCGTGAAGGCAGGGCATGTGCCCCGATGCCGCGTCCGCTGGTGGCGCGGCTATGTCGTTGTGCCACGGCGACATGCGAGATATCGAATACAGCTGCGCCGCCCTCTGCTCACTGTGATCTGTCGCACGTTTGAGACGGGGGCTGTCCGGCGCCCAGGACGCTCCGGTTCCCGGGTGAGTGCGCGTGTTCGTGGCGGTCCACTTAACTCCGGTAAATCTCGACCCGATATTCCTATGATTGTTGCGCGGGCTGGCCCCGTTCGTAGAAGCTTCAGAGGCCCGCGCCCCGACCTTCCCGAATCTACATGTATCGTATTGCACTCCTTGCGCGCCGTAGCGCCTGGCTCTCGGTAGCCGCGGCGACTATCGGCTTTTCTCTCCGAACCAAACCAGCCGACGCGCAAACCGTGCGGCCACTGGCCTACTCGCGGACCGTGCTGCCCAACGGTCTCGTGCTGTTGTTGAATGAAGACCATTCGTCGCCTGTAGTGGGGGTGGACGTGTGGTACCATATCGGAGCGAAGGACGAGAAGCCCGGTCATACCGGCCTCGCGCATCTGTGCGAGCATCTGATGGGACAGGGGTCGCCGAATGAGCCTGTCGAACCCAAGGTGTTTTTCGCGGCGCGCGGCGGACGATCGACCAACTGGGCGCTGACGTCGGAAGACATCACGCACTACTTCGTCACGCTGCCCAGCAATCAACTCGAGACCGCGCTCTGGCTCGAATCGGACCGCATGGCGTTTCCGCTGACGCGCGCCGACGCAGCGCACTTGGGTCCCGTGCGCGACGTCATCCGGCAAGAGCGCGCGCAACGGGAAGAATCCGTGGTATACGGCTTTGCCAATCCGCTCATCACCCGCGAAATACTCGACGCGCCGTATCAGATCGATCCGGTGGGTGATCCGGCCGACCTGAGCGCCGCCACCGCCTCGGACGCCAAGGCGTTCTGCGCGCCGTATTACGTGCCGAACAATGCCGTGCTCGCGCTGAGCGGCGATTTCATTTCGGCGCAGGCAAAAGCGATGGTGCAGAAATATTTCGGACCGATCGCCCGCCGCGCCGATCCGACGCATCCCACGGTCACCACGCCGGTGAGCAATACCCTGGGCCGGCTCGTGCTCGAGGATCAAAAAGCGCGCACAACGCAATTCCGCCGAGTATGGGCGGGGGCATCGTATTCGGACCCCGACCGACTGGCATTGCTGGCGCTCGGCGCGGTGTTGTCGCGCGATCGCGTTGGCCCGCTCAGCAAGGCGCTCGTCTACGACCGCCCGCTGGCGACGCAGGTGTACGCCACCAACATCGACATGGAAAGCTCCGGCGTGTTCCAGATCGTCGTGATTCCGCGGCCGAACGCTTCGCTCACCGCGATTGAGCAGGTGATGGACAGCGTGCTGGCCGACGTGAGAACACGCGGGGTAGCGGTGTCAGTTCTCGAGCCATATAAGAAGTCGAATGCCGTGCTGGCAATCACGTCGCTGCAGTCCCGCGACTCGCGCGCCGACACGCTGGCGCACGACGAGGTGTTTGCGCGCGATCCGGTAGCCTACGCGAAGCAGGTGGATGAGACGAGCAAACTGACGCCGAGCGACATTGCGCGGGTCATGCGGGAGTATCTGACGAGCGGCGGCGTCGTGATGAGCCTCGTGCCGGCCGGCAAGCTCGATCTGATCGCCAAGCCGGAACTGCCCTACAAGAACGTGACGCCCGCCACGACAAAGGTGACGCCATGATGCGCCGAGTCGTTCAATGCGCGCTCGTGATCGCTGCAACCGCCGGCGCCGCCACGGTTGCCGGCGCGCAAGCCCTGGATCGGAGCAACGAGCCTGTCGCGCCGGCCGCGGCGCCGTTCAAGTTTCCGACAACGCACACCAAGACGCTGGCCAACGGACTTCGCGTCATCGTCGTGGAAAATCACGCGCTCCCGCTGGTGACGGTGCGCGCGGTGCTCGACGCCGATTCACTGAGCGATCCGGTTGGAAAAGAAGGTCTGTTCGCGCTCACGAGCGCCATGCTTCGCGAAGGCACCAAGACCATGTCCGCCGAAGCGCAGGCCGCCGCTACCGCGGAACTTGGCAACACGGTGACGCCGGTGCGGTTCACGACGATCACGGCAAGCCTCGACGGATCGCTCGCACTGATGGCGGACATGCTCGAGAATCCGGCGTTTCCGCAGGCGGCATTCGACCGGCGCAAGGCGGCATTGCTCTCTCTGGAGCAGCGCCGAGCGGAACTGCCGGCCACGCAGGCCAATAAGACTTTCCTCAAGTACCTACTCGGCCAAAACGATCCTACGGCGCGCTCATATATTCCGCCGGAAGCGAGCATTTCGTCGATCTCGCGGGACGATGTCGCGGAATTTTACGCGGCAAATTTTCGCCCCGCGGCAACGACGATCGTCGTCGTTGGCGACGTGCAGCTCTCCGCCGCGATTGCCGAAGTGCAAAAGAGATTTGGCGGCTGGACGGGCTCCGCAGCGCCGGCGCGACCGGCCGCCGTGGCTGTGGTCGCGCGACCGACGACGATCTATCTGCTCGATCAGCCAGGCGCCAAGCAGACGCAGATCGCCGTGGGCACCACCGGTCCGCGACGCGACTCGCGTGACGCGCCCGCACTCGACGTCATGACCTACGTGCTCGGCGCGGGCTCGGCGAGCCGCATTTCGCAGAACCTTCGCGAGCGACACTCGTACGTGTATTCAGGCCTCGCGCTCGGCATGCAGTGGCGTCCGTTGCCGGATGTCTCATTGATCTCGGGATTCCTGCCGGTGAATCCGGCCAAGAGCGACAGCGCACTGATTGAATGGCTGTCGGAGATTCGCGCCATGCCAGTTCGCCCACCGACCGCGGACGAAATGAAGACGGCCAAGGGCCTGTTGGTCGGCGCTCTCCCCGGCCAGGTGGAGACCATCGACCGCATCGCCGACCGGGTGAGCTATCTCGTACACTACGACCTTCCGCTCGACTACTACGACGGCTACGCCAAGGCCGCCATGGCCGTGAAGCCGAGCGATGTCACAGCGGTCGCGAAGAAGTATCTCGATCCGGAGCATCTGGTGATCGTGGTGGCCGGTGATCGGAAGATGCTCGAGCCGATGATACGGGCGGCGAATTTGGGGGTGGTGGTGGTGGAGGAATAGGGTCTAGGGTCTGGGGTCTAGGGTCTAGTTGAGCCCTAAAGCCGTGCAGTTCTAGACCCCAGACCCTAGACCCTCGCCCCTATTTGACGAACTCAATCACCACCCCATTCCTCACCGCCCCCGCCAACCGCGCCGCATCCCAGTTCGTCAGCCGCACGCACCCATGCGAGCTCGCGAGCCCGATGGTATGCGGCAGCGGGGTGCCGTGAATGCCAACGTGTTCCTTGGTCGTTGCGATCCACACCACACCAACCGGCGAGTTCGGGCCGGGCGGTAGTGTAGCCTTGGGGCGCGAGTTTGAGACGTCGGAGTAAAGCGTTGGGTCGTAGTGGAACACCGGGTGCCACACCACCCCTTCCACATGATAGATCCCGCTCGGCGACGGATCGTATTCGGACCCCACTGTGGTGGGGAAGTGGAACACTATCGAGCCGTCGGCGGCGAGCGCGTGTACGTAGCGGCCGTCCTTCGCAACCCGGATCTTCGTGATCCGCTTGGTCGGTGCCGTCTTGACGAGCGTCTCGGCGTTGAACGGCTCCACGTTGGGCACCCAGAGCTCCGTGCCTGCCTTGGGGCTCACGAAACCGACGCCCGGGTTGAGCTTGCGGAGCACATCGGTGACCGTATGAAAACGCTCATCGATCATCTCGAGCGCCGACGCGTAGCACTCGCACGGCAACTTCGCCTGCTCGTACACGTTCGCCGGAACCCAATAGTACGGGCCGGCCACATCTTCTTCGGTGAGCGTGTACTTGACCACGCCGTCCGTTTGGCCAACGACGTCAACCAGCTTGTCGTACGTGGCGCGATCGAGCTTGCCGGTGGCGGGCAGGCCGTTCTCTTCCTGGAAGAAATACACGGCCTTGCTCACGTTCTGGCCTGCCTTGCCGTTGATCACGCCCGTGGAGAAGTGGGCGCGGTCGAGCAACACCTGGGCGCGAAGCACGGCCGGGCCGTCATCGTCGCCGAGCTGCTCTGGGGTTGGATCTGCGTTGACCGTCGCTGGCGAAATCGCTGCAAAGCCAGCCGCGGTCGCGGGCACGGAGTGACGCACCACCGCGGGCTGCGCGGCGGGAATGGCCACCATGGCGCCCATGGCCGTCGATCTCGGCGTGATCGCGACTACATGCATTTGCATCTCTTCGCTTGCCGACATGCGCCACGAGGTGTCGCCGTTAACCGACAGCGGCGTGAGATCGGCCACGTCGGGTTCTACTTCGGGTGTGACAACAGAAACCGGACGCGACTGGCACGCAGATACAGCGGCCAAAGCGACGAAAATGAGCGGGCGGAACAAGTGCATGAAAGACCTCCAAGTCGATGCAGGCATGGGAGTACACGATTCGTACCGCCGTACCGCACTCTCGTCACCGAACGGCGCACCCAATACATTGCAGGACGGGCAAATGCAGTTGTCCAGCGTCCCGTGCCGACCACCTGCTGTTCACGTGCCGAATCGGTGCCCAGATGACCGCGAAACCAAACCTCGCACTCATGCCCGCGTCGCGTCCGCTTCCCGCCGGTCATGTCGAGCGGAACCCGGGCACGCCTCTCGATCTCGATTTCGTCCGTTCCATTCGAGTGAATCGCAGCGCGGTGGAGCGCCGCGCGGCGACAATTCCCACGCGTCGCACCGTGAAGAAAGAATGGCAGGCGGGATGGTTGCTGCGGGCCATTACGCTCATCGACCTGACCACGCTGTCCGGCGACGATACGCCGGGAAACGTGCGCCGGCTCTGCGCCAAAGCTCGCCATCCATTGCGCGACGATCTCGCGGCATCGCTTGGCGTGGCCGACCTCGGGATCACGGTTGGCGCCGTGTGCGTCTATCACGAAATGGTAAAAACTGCAGTGGAGGCGCTGGAAGGGTCTGGTATCCCCGTGGCAGCGGTATCGACCGGGTTTCCGGCCGGCTTGAGCCCGGTGGAGCAGCGCGTCGAAGAGATTCGCGCCAGCGTCAAGGCCGGGGCAAAAGAGATAGACATCGTCATTACGCGCGGTCATGTGCTCACGGGCAACTACGAAGCGCTGTACGACGAAGTGCGTCGGTTTCGCGAGGCCTGCGGTGACGCCCACATGAAAGCGATTCTCGCCACGGGTGAGCTCGCAACACTTGGTAACGTGGCGCGCGCGAGCATGGTGGCCATGCAGGCCGGCGCGGACTTCATCAAGACGTCTACTGGCAAGGAAGGCGTGAATGCCACGATTCCGTTCGGCGTAGTGATGTGTCGCATGATTCGCGAGTACTTCGAACAGACCGGCTACGCCGTGGGCTTCAAGCCGGCGGGCGGCATTCGCACCGCCAAGACTGCGCTCGAGTTCCTGTTCCTGATGAAGGAGGAGCTGGGCGATCGCTGGCTCCAGTCTGATCTCTTCCGCTTCGGTGCGAGTTCTCTTCTCACCGACATCGAGCGCCAGCTCGAGCACTTCACGACCGGGCGCTACGCTGCCGCCCACCGCCATCCGATGCCATAACATGGCCACTGTAGCCGAGATTTTCGAAACGATGGAGTACGGCCCGGCGCCGGAGAGCGACAAGGACGCACTCTCCTGGCTTGCCCGGCACGAACGAGTGTTCGGGCACTACATCGGCGGCGAGTGGACCGAGCCGGGCGCGTTGTTCGACGTCATCAATCCGGCGACGAGCGCGGTGATCGCGCGCGTCAGCAACGGCACGAGCGCCGACGTCAACGCCGCGGTGGCGGCGGCCCGCAGCGCATTGCCGGCCTGGAAGGCGCTCACGCCGCATGCGCGCGCCCGGCACCTCTATGCGATCGCCCGCGGCGTTCAAAAACACTCACGGTTGCTCGCCGTGCTCGAGAGCATGGACAACGGGAAGTCGATTCGCGAGACGCGCGACATCGACATTCCGCTCGTGGCGCGGCACTTCTACCATCACGCCGGCTGGGCGCAGCTACTGGCGAGCGAGTTCCCCGGCTACGAAGCGATCGGCGTGGTTGGCCAGATAATTCCGTGGAACTTTCCGCTGCTCATGCTGTCGTGGAAGATCGCGCCGGCATTAGCAGGTGGTAATACAATAGTACTCAAGCCGGCCGAATTCACGCCGCTCACAGCCCTGGCCTTCGCCGAAATCGTGCACGATGCCGGAATTCCCGCTGGCGTGATCAATATCGTGAACGGCCACGGCGAAACCGGCGCCGCCATCGTCAACCATCCCGACGTCGACAAAATCGCCTTCACGGGGTCCACCGATGTGGGCCGCATCATTCGCAAGGCGACCGCGGGCACCGGAAAAAAGCTCAGCCTGGAGCTTGGTGGCAAGAGTCCGTTCATCGTCTACGACGACGCGGATCTGGATAGCGTGGTGGAAGGCGTGGTGGACGCGATCTGGTTCAATCAGGGCCAGGTGTGCTGCGCCGGCTCGCGTCTGCTCGTGCAGGAAGGAATCGCCGAACGGCTGGTCACGAAGCTGCGCGCGCGCATGGAAAAGCTCCGCGTCGGCTCGCCGCTCGACAAGGCGGTGGACATGGGCGCCATCGTGGCGCCTGTGCAGCTGGAGCGTATCAGGGAACTCGTAGCGCAGGGTGTCTCTGAAGGGGCAACCATGTGGCAGCCGTCGTGGGCTTGCCCAACGGAAGGGTGCTTCTATCCGCCAACGTTGTTCACTGATGTCCAACCTTCATCGACGATTGCGCAAGTCGAGATCTTCGGACCCGTGCTCGTGACGATGACCTTCCGCACTCCGGAGGAGTCGATCGCGCTCGCCAACAACACGCCGTATGGCCTGGCCGCCAGCGTGTGGACGGAGAGCATCAATCTCGCGCTCGACGTGGCGCCAAAGATCAAGGCGGGCGTGGTGTGGGTGAACTCCACCAATCTGTTCGACGCCGCCGCCGGATTCGGCGGCTATCGTGAGAGCGGGTTCGGACGCGAGGGCGGCCGCGAAGGCATGTATGAATACGTGACTCGGAAGAGTCGAGGATCTACGTTCGAGGGTCGAGTAGCCAAGAGCCGCAAGATTGCGAAGGCGACGTCCTCGACCCTAGACCCTAGACCCTCCACCCTACCCCAAATCGACCGCACGCCCAAGCTGTATATCGGCGGCAAGCAGGCGCGTCCCGACTCCGGCTACACGCGGCGTATCCATTCCGCCTCGGGCAGCGTGGTTGGCGAGGCGCCGGAAGGAAATCGCAAGGACATCCGCAATGCCGTGGAAGCCGCGCACGCCGCGGCCGGCAAGTGGGCTCGGTCCACGGGCCACAACCGCGCGCAGATTCTCTACTACATCGCCGAAAACCTATCCGTACGCGCCGGAGAGTTTGCGGCGCGGATTAATGCGATGACCGGCGGTGGTGTAGCGCGCGCCCGCCGCGAAGTCGAGGCATCGGTCTCTCGCCTGTTCACCTACGCGGCGTGGGCCGACAAGTACGATGGCGCCGTGCACAGCGTGCCAATTCGCGGCGTCGCCATTGCCATGAACGAGCCGATTGGCGTCATGGGTCTTGCCGCACCCAATGAGTTGCCGCTGCTCGGCCTGATCTCGCTCGTTGCGCCGGCAATCGCCATGGCCAACGTGGTGGTCGTCATTCCGTCGCAGGAATACCCGCTGGCCGCCACGGACTTCTATAGCGTTCTTGAAACATCGGATGTGCCGGCCGGCGTGATCAACATCGTAACGGGCGACACCGATGCGCTGGCCAAGGTGCTCGCCGAACATGACGACGTCGACGCGGTGTGGTACTTCGGCGCGCGCGATGGCGTGAAAATGGTGGAACTGGCGTCCGCGTCGAACATGAAGCGGACGTGGGCCACCTGGCACGCGCGCAATTGGTACGATGCCGACGACGGTGAGGGACGTGAATTCCTCCGTGCGGCAACGCACGTCAAGAACATCTGGGTTCCCTACGGCGAATAGGACCCGCCGGGAGCTCGTTAGAGTTTCATAGTTGGCCTTCCGGCTGTCGCCTCGGGCTCCCTCTCTTGCCGCTGTGGTGCGTCGTATGACAATTCGTTCACTCTCCGCGGCCGTCATGCTGGCCGCGGCGCTGCTGGCCGGCTGCAAGGACGGCTCGCCCATTCCGCACACGCCCACGCACCTCGTGGTGGTGTCCGGTGCCAACCAATCCGCCGATCTCTCCGCCCCGCTTGACTCGGCGCTCGTGGTGCGCGTGCTGGACGGCGCCGAGAAGCCCGTGGCCGGCGTGTTGATCAGTTGGACTGTGACAGGCGGCGGTGCCGTCTCGGCGGCAACGTCAACCACTGACAAGAACGGCCAAGCCACGGTGACGTGGACGCTCGCGCCCACCGCCGGCGTGCAGGTGGTGACGGTGACGAGCGCGCAAATCGCTGGCGCGTCGGTGTCGTTCGTCGCCAACAACGGCGCAACGATCAGCGGCACCATCACGCCGGCCGGCGGACTGCCGTTTGGCGCTGCCTTTTCGCGCGCCGCCGCAGCTGCCCCTCGTTTCAGTGTGAGCGCCACGAATGCACCGCGCCGAGCGTCGCCGAGCCGGATCATTGTCGGATTCAAAAATCAGGCGTTGGGCGTCATAGCCGCAGGCGTCACGGGTGCACGCGCGATGGCTACGGCAACGCAGACCGCCACATTGTTACGGCAGCGCGTGGCTGAGTTCTCGACCACGTTGCCGGTGAGCGGCGCCGAAGTGTCGCCGGCCATGTTCGCGGCGCGGCTGCGCGTCGATGATACGACGCAAATCAGCAGCGTGATCGCCAAGCTGCGCAGCGATCCTACCGTGGCGTGGGTGGAGCGTGACGAAATCATCTCGATCCACGACGGTGCTCCTGCCCCAACGAGCGCCGATCTCGCACGGAGCGGCCGCGCCGCCACATCGCCGGCTTCTGGGCCCGCCGATCCAACAACTCGCCTCGGCATTGCGACCAAGCTGCCCAACGATCCCGGCTTCGTGGCGCAGAGTTGGCCGTCGAACATGACTGACCTGCCGCGCGCCTGGGCGATCACCACCGGCAGTGCGAATGTGACGGTGGCCGTCGTGGACATGGGCGTTCGGTTCGACCATCCCGACTTCGCCGGCAACTTTACCACCGACGGCTACGACTTCGTGTCGCACGCCACGTATTACGACACGCCGCAGACGCGGTGCACCGGCGGCACGTTCACGACCATAGACGGCGACGGCGACGGGCCGGACGCCGATCCCACTGATCCAGACGACATCGATTTTGACTCGAATCGCAATTGCTGGGCGTCGAGCGCGATCGGCGATCACGGCCTGTGGACGGCGGGGATCATCGGCGCCAGCGGCAACAACGCGGCGGGCGGCACCGGGGTGAATTGGACGGTGCACATTCGCCCCGTGCGCGTGCTGGGAATCAACGGTGAGGGTTTTCTTTTTGACGTGGCCCAGGGAATTCTCTACGCGGCCGGATTGCCGGCCGTGGGCGCCGGCAACACGCTGGTCCAGACGTCGCGCGCGTCGATCATCAACGTGAGCCTCGGCGGCGGCGCCGACAACACGCTGCAAGCCGCGGTGTCGGCGGCCGTCAATGCCGGTTCTCTAATCGTCGCGTCGGCGGGCAACAGCAGCTCCGATCAAGTGCTGTATCCCGCCGGATATACCGGCGTCATGGCGATTGCCGCCGTGGGCCAGGACGGTACTCTCGCCACCTATTCGAATGCCGGGCAGGCGGTGTCCGTTGCCGCGCCGGGCGGCGACTACCGGTTCGACGACAACGGCGGCGGGGGCATCTTTGGCCCCGGCTGGGATTTCACGACGAATCGTCCGACGTATCTCTACGGCTATGGAACGTCTGCGTCGGCGCCGTACGTCTCCGGCATTGCGGCGCTGCTGCTCGCGCAAACGCCCACGCTCACCGCGGTGCAATTGCGCGCCCGCATCGAGCAGTACGCCACGCGGCCCGTCGGCGTCACTCGGAGCGATGCACTGGGCTGGGGTGTGGTGAATGCTTACAACAGTCTCACGCAGACAAGCGGGCCGGTGCGTCAGACTATCGTGAAACTGATCGACGCCACCACCGGCTTGCCGACGCGTTCGACCACGGCGTCGAACGGCAGCTTCGTGTTCACGAGAGTGACCGCGGGTTCGTATTTCGTGGAGGCGGGCGGCGATGAGAACGGTGACGCCACCATTGGTGTACCGGGACGACCGTTCACGTTGGCCGGCGGACTAGGTTCGCCAACACTGCTCGCGGTCAACGCCAATGCGCAGTCGGTGGCGATCGTGCTCGGCGCGCCCACCGAAGTGGAGCCGAACGACGACGTGGCGCACGCGAACACATTGGCCGTGGGCAGCTATGTCGTTGGCAACATCACCACACCGGACGTGAGCGATGTATATAGCGTGACCATCGCCACGCCTGGTCAGTACACATTTGAGACGTCCGGCGTGGTGGGCGCGTGTGCGTTTGGCATTGAGCTCGACACGTATCTGACGGTGGCCAGCGCCGCCGGCGTGGCCGTGGGAGCGAACGATGACATTCTGGCGTCGAGCCACAACTACTGCTCACGCGTGGGAGGCACGTTGGCCGCAGGAAAGTATTACGTCACCGTCACGGCGTCGGCGGCGTCCGCGTTCGCGAACCACGGGCGGTATCGCCTGCAAGTCCGCGCCGGCCCGTGAGTGCTCGCTCAAGAATTTCGTTCGATAACCGATACTTTTTGTCGAGGGAGTAAAGAAGCGGACGTCACGATGCAAGGATGCGCGTGATGGCCCATGAGCGAAGCGACGAACCGAGCGGCACCCCGGCAGGGGTTGCCGCTCGTTCGTCGTTTTGGAGCCGATGTACTGTGGACGCGTCCCTTACAATTTGCGCTTTGGAACTAAGAACGTCTTCAGCGCGTATTTGCTCTGGCTCGCGGCGTGATTTGATGTTCAATTACGCTTCCACCCATTTGGAGATGCTGATGACGAAGACACGCCTGTTCGCCGCCGTGGCGGCCATCGTGTTCCTGCAAGTCGGTACCGCGCACGCGCAGGCCGCCAAGACCTACGAGAGCATTGTCGGTCACTGGAAGGGATCGGTTGACACGCCGCAGGGCGGCCAGGAAGTGCAGATCATCATCGATTCCACCGCGACTGGATTGCACGGGTCGTCGCTGGCGCCGGCCATGGGTAACGACCCGGTTGATTTTACGGCGATCTCGGTGAAGGCGGACACTATCATGTTGTCACTTAACGTGGGCGCGGAAGTGACGTTCAGCGGCTGGATCAACCCGGACACGCATCTCTTTGAGGGCGCGCTGTTCATCGGTGGCGACAACTCCGGCAGCTTCTCGTTCAAGCGCGACGTAGCCGCCGTCGCGGCTCCCAAAAAGCCGCGGATCTAGGACAGCTGGAACCGTTTCGTTAACCGCAATTTGCAAAGCAATGAACTGCCATTGACTCCGATCGCCAGCCACGCCAATTGACGGGTTGGGCCGGGCATGGAGTCAATGGCAGTTCATGGCAGTCAATTGCTGTTGCAATTCGGCGCCACGGCTGTGGCCCGGCAATTCAGTTCGCCATGTGGGCGTCGTACGATGCGCCCGCCGCGCCGGTATCTGCGCTCACCAAAAACAAATGCGGCCGAGCGCCTTCATCCCAGGCGTTCCAGTGCCGATACATCAATTGATCGGCGGCGTGAGCGTTCACCCTGTTGTCCGCTGCTGCGTTGTCTTTCGCCGCGTTGCACGCGGCGGTCTGACAATCGGGAGAGACGGCGGACTAAAGGCAATGCGATCGCCTAGTGGCCGTCCGAGGTAAGGACTGTGAGCGGTACAGCTGGCACCACCGGATGATCCAGCGGGAGGACCTCCCCCGCGTCATTCGTGACTGAAACGCCCCGGGCTTCCCGGGGTACTTAACTCTCAGAGAGAGAACCGACGGAGGTCTCACATGTCCAGATATTCATTTGCCGTAAGCGGTCCGGAGTCGAGGCAGGAAGGCATCATCGACAGCGATTCCTTCACCGCTGCCGTGGATGCTCTGGGCCTGCACGTAGACGTCCAGACTGGCGATTTGCTCGAGATTGGCGTCGCTGGATTTCCGCCCGCCAGATACCACTGTGTCGGAGAGATCAGGAGCCTGCCGGTGTGGATGCCGGCCGGGCAGAAGGCTGCATAACGTCAGTCGTCAGGATGGTTGGGGCAGGATACAGAGAGGGACCGGCGAATTCTCGCCGGTCCCTCTCTGGCGTTTTGCGGGATCATGAGACGGGCGCGCCTTGACGGTTGGAACCATTTGGAACTGCAATGAAAAGCAACGAACTGCCATTGCGTCCGTGGCTGCACCGGCGTCCGTTCGCCGCACGGAGTCGATGGCAGTTCATTGCAGTCGATTGCGGTTCAAAAAACGGTTCCAACCGTCCTGGCGTGATTTTGAACCTTTTGCCGAATCGTTCCGTCACACCATGGGTGTAGTGACTCCCTGATCCTTGACGCGGACGGATTCGCATGCCCGATCGGCCCCCAATAGCGCTCGTTGAAACGGCGAAACGCGAGATTCGCCACTCGGCGCGGGTGCTCCTCCGCACGCCGGCCTTTTCGCTCATCGCGTTCATTACACTGGCCCTGGGAATTGGCGCCACCACCGCCATCTATACCGTGCTCGACGCGGTGGCCTTGCGACCTCTGCCATATCGCAACGCGGATCGATTGGTTTCCGTGCTCCATCCGGCGACGGTCCCCGGAACCGGCGAGTCCAAATGGGGGATGTCGTCTGGCGGATATTTCTACTTCAAACAGCACAACCACACGCTCGACGACCTCGGCGGCTATCGCACCGGGTCGGCCATTGTCTTGGGCGATCAGAGTTCGGAGGAAATTCGCGAAGCGGACATCACCGCATCGGTCTTTTCGACGCTGCAGGCGCGGGCGGCGGTTGGCCGGCTCATTGGTCCGGCCGACGATCAACCGCACGGAGCGGCCGTTGTCGTGCTCAGCTATGACTACTGGCAGCGCCGATTCGGCGGCGAGCGGAACGTGGTGGGCACAATGCTGCAGACCAGCGACGGCCCGCTGCAGATCATCGGCGTGGCCGAGCGCGGACTGTCGCTGCCCAAGCCCGGGCCATTTGCGTCAACGTCTGATCTCGCGTCGTTCGGCGTGGACCTTTGGCGCCCGCTCCAGCTCGACCCGGCCGGACCATTCTATAATTCACATCAATTTTCTGGTATTGGCCGGCTCAAGCCCGGTGTGACGGCGGAAACGGCCCAACGCGATCTGGCGAGCCTGTTGCGCGACTTTCCAGCACAGATTCCGCAAGCGTACAGCGCCCAGTTCATCGAGAAGTACAACTTCCGCGTCAGCGCCGTGCCGCTGCGCGACGAAATGCTCGGCGCCAAGCTGGCCAATGCACTCTGGCTGCTATTCGGCGCCGTGGCGCTGGTGCTGTTCATCGCCTGCGCCAACGTGGCGAATTTGTTCATTGTGCGTATGGAATCGCGTCGTCGCGAATCGGCCATTCGCACTGCATTGGGCGCCGACCGTCTGCACATGGCGCTGCACTTTCTGTCGGAGAGCCTGCTGCTCACGCTGAGCGCTGCCGTGGCGGGCATCGTCATTGCGCGCGTTGGCCTCGGCGCTATTCTCGCGATTGCGCCGACGGATATTCCGCGGTTGACCACAGTGGCACTGAACGGCTGGTCGGTGGTTCTTGCATTTGGTTTGGCTGTGGCTGCCGGCGTGGCGTTCGGGCTCATACCGCTGGCGCGCACGACGGTGGACGTCAACACACTTCGCGAAGGCGGGCGTGGCATGACAGCATCCAGCGGGCAGCGGATCGTGCGGAATGGACTCGTGGTGGGTCAGGTTGCGCTGGCGCTCGTGCTGCTCGCTACGGCGGGGCTCATGCTTCGCAGTTTCGCCAACTTGCGAAACGTCAAACCGGGGTTGAATCCCAACGGCGTTCTCACCTTCGAGACAATCCTTCCGTCCAACGAGTACAAGAGCGGGCCGTCTGTCACGGCGTTCCTGCAGCAATTCCAGCAGCGGCTCGCGGCACTTCCCGGCGTCCGCCAAGTGGGCGCCACCACGTCGCTCCCGTTGCAAGACTATGGAAGCGGTTGCACCGTCGTCGGTCGGGAAGGGCTGGCCTATGGACCGAACGACAAACCGCCCTGCGTCGCGACGCCACAAGCGCTACCAGGATTCTTTGAATCACTTGGCATCCAGGTGCGAGGTCGCACGCCAAATTGGAGCGACGTCGATCCAAATGGCGAAGCCTCGACGGTGGCGGTGGTCACGCAAGCGTTGGCGACCGACCTGTGGCCCGGAGAGAACCCCATCGGCAAGGGGATTTCCGTGGGCGGCACACGGGGGTTGCATCAGTATTATCGCATTATCGGCGTTGTTCCAGAGCTGCGCGCCCAAGGCCTAGACCAACCGCCCACCGAAGCGGTGTTCACCGCCGAAGTAAGCCCGGATCAAGTCTGGACCGTGAAGACATCGGCCGCCGATCCAACAACGCTCATGCCGTCGATTCGCAAAATCCTCACCGAGCTCAATCCGCGCGTGCCGATCGTGGCGCCGCGCACCATGAGCGACGTCGTCGCGCGCTCGATGGCGCGCGTGTCGTTCGTCATGACGCTGCTCGTCATTGCGGGCAGCATGGCGCTGTTGCTCAGTGCCGTCGGCATCTACGGTGTGATCTCCTCCCTCGTCTCCCAGCGCCGCACGGAAATTGGCGTGCGCGTGGCGCTCGGCGCGCGGCTGCCCCAGGTGGCGTCGCTGATCCTCGGCCAGTCGATGCGGCTGGCGTTGGCCGGTGTGGCGGTGGGACTGGTCGTGGCGATTGTCGGAATGCGTTTGCTCCGCTCGCTTCTGTTCGAGGTGAGCCCCACCGATCCGCTCGTGCTTGCGGGAACGTCCGTGACGCTCCTCGTGATCGCAGCTGTAGCGAGCTTGGCGCCCACGCGGCGCGCAGCCAAGATTGACCCGGTCGAAGCGATGCGATCGTCCTGATACGGCGATCGCACCGCTGCGCTTACTCAGCGCGCAGGGCCACCAACGGATCGACCCGCGTTGCCCGCAGCGCCGGCACACAGCTCGCCACCGCCGCCACGCCGAGTAAAACGAGCGCCACCGCACCAAAGGTCAGTGGGTCGCTCGCCGACACGCCATACAGCAGGCCGGTCATCAACTGCGTGAGGGCCAGCGCGCCGGCCAAACCGATCGCAACACCAATCGCCGCGAGACGCAGACCGCTGCCAACGACCATCGCCAACACGTTACGACGCTGCGCGCCGAGCGCGATCCGCACGCCAATCTCCCGCGTCCGCTGCGTCACGAGGTACGCCAGCACGCCATAGATCCCGAGCGCGCCGAGCACGAGGCCCATCGCACCGAATAGCCCCAGGAGTACCGTGAGAAGCCTGGGGCGGGCGACCGCTTCGCCAACCGCGTCATCGAGCGTGAATGCCGCGGTGATGGTCTGTTGCGGCTCCACCGCGTGAATCTCGTCTTCGACGCGCTTGATCATCAACTGCGGGTTCTCGCGGGTGCGCACCACGAGATTCACCTTCACGCGGGGAATCTGATATACGCTGGCATACATTCGCGGCTCGGGCGCTTCGTCAACCGCGGTCTGGCGAACGTCGCCCACCACTCCCACAATCGACAGCTTTGATTTGCCGAACGCCAATTCCTGGCCCACGGGATTGCGCCCGGGCAGGTACCGTTTCGCGAACGCCTGATTGACGACGATCACCGTTGGCGCGCCCTTACGATCCTGCCGCGACAGATCGCGCCCGCTGAGCAGGGGAATGCCCATCGCATTGAAGAAGCCGTCGCTGGTGAACATCAGCGTGGCAGTTGGCGTGTCGCCGTTGGCGCCGGCTACCGCTCCGGGCGGCAAGAATCCAACGCGCTCACCATCGCCCCGAAATGGCAGATCGCGAATTCCACCTGCTGCTACAACGCCGGGCAGCGATCGCACGCGGTCGAGTATTGCGGTATACACCACCGGCAACTCGCCCGGTGCCGCATGGCGCGTGCTCGAGATGGTGTAGTTGACGGCAAGCCGGCTCTCCGGCGTGAATCCGAGATCGACGTGCGTGAGCTTGACGAAGCTCCGTGTCATCAGCCCAGCGCCCACCACCAACACCATAGCTAGCGCCACCTCGGCGATCACCAGCGCGTCACGGAGGCCGCCGCCGCCGCGCGTGCTTCCGCGACTGCCCTCGCGCAACGCCTGCTGCAGCGCTGGTCGCGACGCACGGAATGCCGGCGCGAGTCCGAACGCCACTCCGGTGAGGACCGACAGCGCTGCGGTGAACAATACCACGCGTCCGTCGAGCGTGATGTCTTCGGCGCGCGGAAGTTGTCCGGCGCCAAGCCGAACGAGGAAATGCGTGCCGCTTTTGGCGACTAACACACCTAACGCGCCGCCGATGCACGCGAGCACAAGGCTCTCCGTAAAGAGTTGCCGAACGATCCGGCCCTGACCAGCTCCCAATGCCGCGCGAATTGCCAACTCGCGTTCGCGCGACGTTGCGCGAGCGAGCAGCAGACCCGCCAGGTTCACCGACGCCATCAACAACACGAAACCCACGGCGCCCAGCAGCACGAGCAAACTCGCACGGACCTTTCCAACGATCGACTGTTGCAGCGGCATCGCCGTTGCCGTCGCGCCGCTGGAATTGGCGTCGGGATACTCTTCGGCCAGTCCATGCGCGATAGCGTTGAGCTCAGTGCTCGCCTGCGCAACGGTGACGCCCGGTTTCATTCGCGCCACCATGGCGAGCACGCGCACCGGGCGGATGCGCGGAATAGCGTCGTCCGGAATCGTGGAGAACGGGATGTAGATGTCGGAATGGGACGACGGATAACGAAACGATTCCGGCATCACGCCAACGATCTCGTACGAATCCCCGCCCAGCGTGACGCGGGTGCCGATCGCGGAGTGCGAGCCGCCGAACTGGCGTTGCCAGAATGCGTATGAAAGCACTACAAGGCGGTCGTTCGACCCGCGCACCATCTCGTCGTCGCGCGGCAGGCGTCCGAGCACGGGCGGCACGGCCAGCGTGTTCCAGAAACCCGGTGTGACGAACGTTGACGACAGCCGTTGCGGCTCGCCGGCGCCGGTGAGATCGGTACCGCTCTGGCCATCGGAGAACCAGTAGCCGCCGATGTCAGCCAGCACGTGCCGGCGCGCGCGCCAGTCGTCGAGATTCACCGCCGAGATGGCGGACGGCTGCGTGGAAGTCTCGGTGGTGAAATTCTGCCAGACGCGGAGCAGCTGTTCCGGGTGCGGATAGGGCAACGGCTTGAGCAACACGCCGTTTACCACGCTAAAAATCGCGCTGTTGGCCCCGATGCCGAGTGCCAGGGTGAGCACGGCAATGGTGGTGAACGCGCGGTTCTTGGCGAGCGTCCGGAAGGCGAATCGGACGTCTTGCTTCAGCTCGTCGAACGGTTCTGTGGACATGTGATCCCCGGCTTGGTGAGTGGCGGCGCACCACTATTACCAGTTGGACACAGCGAGTCCAGGGTTAGTTCTTTCGAAGCTCGATCGTGCCATTGCCGGTGTTCAGCCGCAGCAGCGGCCCGCCCTTGCCGATCGTTCCTCGCACGTGCTGCGCGTCGAGTCGTCCCACGACGTTGATCGCGAAGTCGGAGTTGAGCGAGCCGTTGCCCGTTGAAGCGTCGATTTCGCCGTTGAAGTCGGACGGAAGCGTGACGCGAATCGGCCCCGAGCCGGAATTGAACGTCATTCCGCGTGAGGTCTGTGGCAGAGGGCCCAGCATGCGAACGTCGATTGCGCCCGTGCCCGTATTCGCGTTCACCTCGCCCTGGCCCGTGGTGACGAACACGCGCCCGTTTCCGGTCGTCACGTTCACCGGCCCGTTCGCGCTGTCGACACGCACGTCACCATTCCCGGTCGACACCGTCACGCGGCCCGACGTTTGGCCAATTGTCACTCGTCCGTTGCCCGTGGACGCAGACACATCCGCGCCGGCGTGCACGATCGACAGCTCGCCGTTCCCGGTGGACAGGTCCACCCGCATGGTCCGGGGAATGAGCACTGTGTATTCGACTCGCACGCGAACGTTGCGACCGGAGTTGCGATTGCGATCGCGGCAGGAACCCTGCTGGTCGTAGATGGTGCAGATCTCTACATCGCCGCCCGATTCGCTCACGTCGAACGAGACGTCCTTCGCCGACCCGCGCGATTCCACGATCTTCGTGGCGCGCACGTTAACGCGATCGTCCGGCGCCTCGCGCACGGTGATCGGACCGTTCACGTTCCGAATGCTGATGCGGGCGCCGGCGGCGAGTTGCTTGGCCCACGTGAACGCGGTCCCATCCTGCCCCTGCTGCGCGAACAGCGGCGACCCAATGAGCAGTGCAATTCCGGCGGCGGCGAGTGTCGAGCGAATCATGGCGTGACCGATAGTGAGATGCGGGCGCGTCTCGTCAGCGCCTTCACCTGATTCGACAGTCACACCGCGCTGGAAGTTTGAATCAGACGTTCTTCATCTCGGCGATCAACCCCGTCAACGAGGTCTTTGCATCGCCGAACAGCATGCTCGTCCGCTTGTCATAGAACAGCTCGTTCTCAATGCCGGCAAAGCCAGCGCTCATGCCACGCTTGAGCACGATCACGCTCTTCGCGCGGTCCGCGTTGAGAATCGGCATCCCGTAGATGGGCGAGGTGGGATCCGTACGGGCCGCCGGGTTCACGACGTCGTTGGCGCCGATCACCAGCGCCACGTCGGCCCGGTCGAAATCGCTGTTCACCTCGTCCATGTCGAACAGCTTGTCGTACGGCACGTTCGCTTCGGCCAGCAACACGTTCATGTGTCCCGGCATTCGGCCGGCCACGGGATGCACGGCGAACTTCACTTCGCCGCCGCGCTTCTCGATCATCTCGGTGAGTTCGCGCACCGCGTGCTGCGCCTGCGCCACGGCCATTCCATATCCGGGAATGACGATCACCAATTGCGCGTACGCCAACTGAATTGCTGCGTCTTCCACACCGATAGATCGCACGGTGAGACCTTCCGCCGTCTTGCCGGCAATCGCTGCTGGCGCACTGCCAAACGCGCCGAACAGCACGTTGGTGAACGAGCGGTTCATCGCCTTGCTCATCAAAATCGACAGAATGAAGCCCGACGCGCCGTCCAGCGAACCGCTAATGACAAGGATGACATTTCCAATCGCGAATCCCGTGGCGCACGACGCGAGCCCTGAATACGAGTTCAGCAACGCCACCACCACGGGCATGTCCGCACCGCCAATCGGAATCACCAGCATCACGCCGAACACGGTGGACGCACCGATCATCGTGTAGAACGCCCAGTGCTGGCTCGGATCGATGATTGTGTACACGAACAGTCCGAGAATTCCGAGGAACACGAGCCCGTTCAACAGATTCTGGCCCTTGAACGTGATAGGCTTACCCGTGATCCACTCCTGGAGCTTGCCCGCCGCCACAATCGTTCCGCCCACTGTGACCGAGCCGAGCATGATTTCGAAGTTCAGCGCTGTCATGGTGGCGTGGCTTGGCAACCCGCCCGCAGTGATCACCGTGTAGTACTCGGCGATTCCTACGAGCGTCGCCGCCAACGCGCTCAGCGTGAGCGACAGGGCGATTCGCTGCGGCATTGCCGTCATGGGCACCATCACGCCCATGGGGTAGCCAATGATGACGCCTAGCACCAACCCGCCCGCTATCCAGCGATAGTCAACGATCGTGTGGTTGAGTAGCGTGCCGACGATGGCGAACAACATGCCCACCGCCGCCATCTGCATTCCGTTTCGCGCCTTGTCTGGCCGCGTGAGCGTGCGCAGACCCAGAATGAACAGGACCGACGCGACGAGATAGCTCCCCTGGATGAACGTCTCGCGCATTACTCGGCTCGCGGGCCGGAGGGCTTCTTGTCGCCGCGCTTGAACATTCGGAGCATGCGGTCGGTGATGAGGAATCCGCCCACGATGTTGCTCGTCGCCGCCACCACGGCGACAAAGCCCAGGATGGTGGACACTCTGTTTTGCGCCGAGCCGGCGGCGATGAGCGAGCCTACGAGCGAGATGCCCGAGATCGCGTTCGTCGCGGCCATGAGCGGCGTATGCAGCAACGCCGGCACTTTGGAAATGACCATGAAGCCGACGAACGCCGCGAGTACGAAGACGTACAGTTCGAGAATTTCCATCAGCGAAGCACCTTGCCGTCGTGGGTCATCATCATTGCGCCGGTGATCTCATCGGCGGCATCGAGCTGAGCCTGGCCATCCTTTACGAGATGTTTGAGAAATTCAATGATGTTGCGGCCGAACATTTGGCTGGCGTGAAACGCCACGGTGCTCGGCACGTTCAACGGTGCGATGATCGTGACGTCGTTCCGTTGTATGGTTTCGCCGGGCTGCGATAGCGCGCAATTGCCGCCTGTCTCCGCGGCCAAGTCAACGATCACCGATCCGGCGCGCATCGACTCCACCATCTCGGCCGTGATCAATCGCGGCGCCGCGCGCCCGGGGATCTGCGCCGTGGTCACGACGAGGTCCATATCTTTTATGTGTCCGCCGATTGCCGCCAGCGTGCGCGCTTCCTCGTCCTGCGTTTGCGCGCGCGCATATCCGCCGGCCGCTTCGGCCGACGCATTCACCAACTCGTTGGCGACAAAAATGGCGCCGAGGCTCTGCACCTGCTCGCGCGCCGCCGGCCGCACGTCGAACGCCGAGACTACGCCGCCGAGTCGTCGAGCGGTGGCGATCGCCTGAAGTCCGGCCACGCCGGCGCCAATGATGAACACTTTTGCGGGCGAGATGTTGCCCGCCGCCGTCGTGAGCATCGGCAAAAACTTGCCGAGCGATGACGCGCCTATGAGAACTCCCTTATAGCCGGCCACGGTGCTCTGGGACGACAGCACATCCATTGACTGAGCGCGCGTGATACGCGGCACGAGTTCAAGCGCCAGCGACGTGATTTTTCGTTCGGCGAGCAGCGCCACGAGGTCGGCACTCTGGCCGGGGCGCATCAGCGAGATCAGCGTTGCGCCGGCGTCGATCTGGGCGATCTCCTCGGGGCTTGGCGGCTGAACCTTTGCCACGATGTCCGCGCCGCCGAGTGCAGACGCGGCGTTTGGCACGAGCGTGGCGCCGGCCTTTTCGTATGCGTCGTCGCGAAAGCCCGCCCTGAGGCCGGCCCCCTGTTGCACCACGACCTCGAGTTTTTGCTGCTTGATCAGCCGAGCGATACTGTCTGGCGCAAGCGATACTCTCTGCTCGCGCGGAGCGGTTTCTGTTGGTACGCTGATTCTCATTGAGAAGCGACTGGGTGGCGCAGCGTGCTCTCGTGTCCCCTGAGCGCGCGCCGATTGGCGAGTGCTGAGACGAGTGGATTCTACGCTTTTCAGAGCCCACCGCAATTCAACGGGCCCCAGACGCCGGAAAATTTGACTACAGCCGGGGTTCGAGGCGTATCTTTTGGGTACGATGCGCCATCTGAGACCGGTTCGAATTCTGCTGGCGGCCATGGCCGTGAACGCCTGCGGCGGCGTGCACCTTCGCAGCCCCATTGCGCCGGCGTCGGGGCCGCCTGGGTCGTTCGCACCCACCACCTCCGACGTACGCGCCACGCGGCTGATCGACGTCCGCGACGGCCTCACCAAGCAAGCAGTTTTCCGCGCTGGCACCGATCTGCTGACTCAGCACTATTCGATCGACGTCAGCGACCAGCGCGCCGGCTTTCTCATGACGCCCTGGCAGTCCAACGTCATGCATGACGGCGTTCCCGACCTGCGCTATCGAACGCGTCTCATCATTCGCTTTTTGGGCGACGACTGGAAGCAGGCGTCGGTTCGCTCCGAAGCAAACTGGCAGCGCGAACAGGAGTGGGATATAGGCTATGACTCCACGATGCTCGACAACGTGGCGGCCGAGCTGAAGACGCGGATCGGAAAGAAACCCTGATGACGCGTCAGGCGACTGGCTTGGCTGCGAAACGGCTACTGCCGTTCATGTTTGCGGCGTCCTGCGCGACGGCGACTCCCGTCGCGAGTCCCGGCGCGACGCCGAGTGTGCGCACGACGGTGAACGTGGCAGCCATCGTCGGCACGGCCCGCGATCTGTCGGCCGATTCGCTGCGCGGCCGCGGCCCTTGGACCATTGAGAACGAACATGTCGCGCGCCGACTGGCCGCCGATCTTGCGAAGTTGGGTGCGAAGCCGGCGTTTGGAACGAGCCTGCTGGTGCCGTTCACCGCGGCTCCCCATCCAGGCGACACCGTTTACAACGTCGCTGGCATCATCCCCGGCACCGATCGCGCGATGCGTGAGCTCGTTGGGGTCACCGCCCATCTCGATCACCTCGGCGTTGGCGCGCCGGACGCGCACGGAGACTCCATCTACAACGGATTCCTCGACGACGGGATCGGCGTGGGCATGGCACTCGACGTCGCTCGCCGATTTTCGCAGGACCCCGGGCAGCGGTCATTGCTCGTCGTCTTCTTCAACCTCGAAGAGCAGGGACTACTCGGATCCAAGGCCATGGTGGAGCGCGCCGACGCGCCGGCGATGCTGGCGCGTCTTAAACTCCTCGTCGGAATCGACGCCGGATCGCCGGCCGGTGAAGCGCTGACATGGCAAGTGATGGGTGCGGTGCCGCCGAATTCCGCCGGGGTTCTGGCCGATTCGCTCGCGTCGCTTCGTGGATGGACGACCACTGGCTCTGTGCCGCGGCCGATTTCCGACGTCTACCCGTTCGCGCAACATGGCGTGCCGATTCTCTTTCCGATTCCCGGCGCGATATGGAAGGGCTACGACTCAACGGCCCGCGCGGCGGCAATGACAAAGTTCGATCACTATCACAATCCGGCCGACGAGTATCGCGCTGACTTCCCGCTCGTTGGGACTGCCGCGTTTGCGGACTGGGTGTGGTCGATCGTGCGGACGGCATCGATGACTGCCTGGCGCTGAAGGTCTCCGCCGACTGCCACTCAGTTTTCCGGCACCATTTCGGCGATCGTCCATTTGCCCGCGCGCTGCACGAGGCGCGCAACCAGCCGCGTGTCGCTCTGCTGCGGTGTGCCCGATCCGCGCGCCCTGTACGTGAGGTGAACGGTCACCGGCAACTCCGCCTTATCTCCGGTGATCTTCGCCGGGCCGAATCCGGTGCTCGCGTGCACTGCGTCGTACGAGCCATAAAGCTGCGTGAGAAAACTCCGAACTGACGCTGGAAGCTGCGGGAACTTCTCGTTCACCACCTGGGCGCTCTTGCTGTTGATCGCGCTGGCGAGATCGGCGAACGGCGCTTGAACTGCTTCGTCTGGCGCCGGCGCCGCGACTTTTGGTTTAGCGAGCCGACTAGAATCGAGAATCACCAGCGGTTCCTTCTGCGCGCTCGGGGTAGTGAACGACATCGTTCCCTGTGGATTGGTCGGACGCATGCTGTCCGTGCGCTGCACGGGCGTTGGCGCTGGGCCGCCGCGGTGCGACGCCAACACGAGCCCGCCGATCAGCAACGCCGCGCCGATCACCGAGCCGACGGCGATTCGCTTTACGCTGGGGCGCTGGCGCGGCATGAGCGCGGTGGGTTGCAGTGACGGGTCGCTTACTTGCCGCCCCCAATCGGCGGCGGTTTGCGGTGTCGGTCGCGGACCGGTAAAGGCTTTCGGATTCCAGCCGCCGAGCGCGAGCGATGGATCCAGCGCATCGCGCGCCACCGACGCACTCGCCAATCGGTCGCTCGGCGATCGGGCCAGCATGTGCACGATGAGCGTGTCCAATCGTCTTGGCAGATCCGGTAGCACGTCCCGCACGTGCGGCGGCGCTTCGTGTAGCCGGCGACGAATCATCTGCTCGCGCGAGTCGGCCGCGAACGGCTGCGTGCCCGTGAGCATTTGATAGAGGATGCAGCCGAGGCCGTAGATGTCGGAGCGCGCGTCCACCGGATCGCCCAGTAGCTGCTCGGGACTCATGTACTCCGGCGTGCCAATCACCAAGCCGCTTTGCGTCAGCGCGTCTTCCGCGGAATCGGAGAGCGCTTTCGCGATGCCGAAGTCCACGATCTTAGGCATCTCCTTTCCGCCACGCGTGCGACTGACGATCACGTTGTCCGGCTTGAGGTCGCGATGCACAATGCCCAGCTCGTGCGCCGCGGACAACCCGTCGGCGATCTGCCGCGCGATGTCGACTGCGCGCCGCGGATCGAGCGCGCCGTCCTGCGTCAAGATGGCCGACAGTGAATCGCCGTCTACGTATTCCATGACGAGGTAGACGATCTTGTCTGCCTCACCGTAGTCGAACACCGCGGCAACGTTTGGATGAAGAATGCGCGCCGCACTGGACGCCTCGCGAGCAAAGCGCGCCAGCGATTCCGAGTCGTGCATCAGCGATGGGTTCATCACCTTGATGGCGCACTGCCGCGTCATCTTCACGTGCTCGGCGAGATAGACGCGACCCATGCCGCCCTCGCCCAACCGCGCGAGCACCAGGTAGCGATCGGCAATCACGCGGCCAATCATCGGATCGCCGCCGGACTTCGGACGGAGCGGCGAGCCATCCTTGGGGCAGAAGCGGTCGCCAGTTTCGTATTCGGCGCCGCACTGCGGGCACACCTTTGCGACAGCAACTGTCTCTTCCGCGAGCGGGGTGGGCTGCTGTGCGAGCAGCCCCGACCCGATGTTGCTAGGCAGAATCGTGTGATCGGACGTGCGGGACAGCGCCGCGTCGGCAGCCGAGTCCGTTACGCGTGCCGCTCCGGCGGATGAATCGCCGTCTGCAGAAGCAGTCAAGTCGGGGTGGGTGTCCGGATCGTCGCGTTGATGCATGAGAGACGGAGAGTGTTCGCCAAGAGTATGCCGATTGGCGTGCGCTTGGCTACCCGTGGAACCGTACTGGTCCCAATCCTGCCCGAGCGACAGTTGCCATGGCACTTAGCCCACCGATAATTGCCGTACTCAAAGAGCGCCGATATCCCATTGGCGTTGAAGTCATTCGCCGCGCGGATGGTTCGGCATTCGTGCACGCGCGCGTGTGGGCGCCGAACGCAAAAACGGTCGAGGTCGTCACCTATGACGACGCAAGCATCGCGTGTACGTCACCATTGAGCGCGGAAGGCGACGGGTATCACTCCGGAACCGTCGATAGCGCCCAGGCCGGTACGCTGTACCGGCTGCGTCTTGCGCCAGACGAGCTCTATCCGGACCCCGCGTCGCGCTACCAGCCGGATGGTCCACACGGTCCGTCCATGATCATTGATGCGGCGGAGCATGACTGGGCGGACGACCACTGGCGCGGTGCGTCGTTGGCCGGCCAGGTGATCTACGAGCTGCACGTCGGCACGTTCACCAAGGGCGGCACCTTTCTGAGCGCCATCGAGCGGTTGCCCGATCTGGTGGACATTGGCGTCACGGTGCTCGAGATCATGCCGCTCGCCGATTTTGCCGGTCGGTTCGGCTGGGGGTACGACGGCGTGAATCTGTTCGCGCCATGCCGTCTCTACGGCACGCCCAACGATCTTCGCGCGCTGATCGACGCGGCGCACCGGCTCGACTTGGCGGTCATTCTCGACGTGGTGTACAACCACTTCGGCCCCGACGGCAACTACCTGACACGGTTTGCGCCGCGCTACTTCAGCGGCGGCAATACCGATTGGGGCGAGGCGATCAACTTCGACGGCGCCGACGCCGGGCCGGTCCGTGAGTATTTCCTAACGAACGCCCGCTACTGGGTCGAAGAGTTTCATTTCGACGGCCTGCGTCTGGACGCAACGCAACAGATCTACGACTCCACGTCGCCGAACATTCTCGCCGAAGTGTGCGCCGTGGTTCGCGAAGCGGCCGGCGATAAGAAAACAATCATCGTAGGTGAGAACGAACCGCAGGACACGGTGCTCCTTTCGCCATCCGGCGGCGGTGGCGCGGGCCTCGACGGCCTGTGGAACGACGACTTCCAACATAGCGCACACGTTGCCGCGACCGGCCGGAACGAAGCGTACTACAGCGGCTACCGCGGCACTGCCCAGGAATTCGTGTCGGCGGCGAAATATGGATTCTTGTATCAGGGCGAATGGTATGCCTGGCAGAAAAGCGCGCGAGGCACGCCATCCATCGATGTGCACCCATCGCGGCTGATCACTTTCACTCAGAACCACGACCAGATCGCCAACACCAGCGCCGGCCGCCGGCTGCATCAGGAAACCAGTCCGGGACGGTTCCGCGCGCTCACGGCGCTGCTGCTGCTGTTGCCGCAAACACCTATGCTCTTTCAGGGGCAGGAGTTTTCGGCGTCGAGTCCCTTTCTGTACTTTGCCGACCATGCCGCGGAGCTTGCGGGAAAAGTGCGAAACGGACGGCTCCAGTTCCTGGCGCAATTCCCGAGTATCGCGGCGCCTCAAGGCGCTGCTGCTATCGCCGATCCGGCGGACCCTTCGACATTCGTGCGCTGCAAGCTCGATTGGGCGGAACGACGCGCCAATGTGCAGTCGGTCTATCTGCATCGCGACCTATTGCGCCTGCGGCGGGAGGACGCCGTGCTGCGAGCGCCCCGCCTGCGCGGGCTCGACGGCGCGGTCATCAACGAACACGCATTCATGCTTCGTTTCTTCGGCGGAGGCAACGGCGACAGGCTGCTGCTCGTGAATTTTGGCGCGCGACTGCACGCCGACCCCATGCCCGAGCCGCTGCTCGCGCCGCCGCGCGGCGAGCACTGGCGCACAGTATTCGGCACCGAAGCTCCGAAGTACGGCGGCTGGGGCACGCCGCCCATCGAAACCGACAAGGACGGCTGGTGGTTACCCGCCGAATCCGCCACGCTCCTCAGCACCGACTTAGAGAAATGATACGACGTCTGCTCGACCGGGTCGTTCGACGGCTCGACTTGTCCGCTGACAGCGACGAACGCGCCCAGCAGCTCATCGATACCGAATGGCTGGTGACGAACGGCCTTGGCGGCTATGCGTCATCGACAATGGCCGGCCTCATCACTCGGCGTTATCACGGTATTCTCGTTGCCGCGCTGCCCAATCCGATTGGACGCATGGTGATGCTGAATCACCTGGGCGAACGTCTCGTGTTGGGTGGGCAGAGCACCTTTCTCACGGCCGAGGAACGGACCGGAGGCCGAGCTGACCCTGCCGTGGCTGCGGTGGTGGCGGCCGTGCGTCTCGATGGCGGACTGCCCGTGTGGGAGTATCTCTGGCAGGGCGTCCGCATCGAAAAGCGCATCTTGATGCCGCACCATCAGAACACCGTGCACGTGAGCTATCGGCTCCTCGAAGGGCCGGCGGACGCAGTGCTGGAGCTGCATCCGGCGCTGCACTTCCGCGGATACGGGGCCGACGTCGGCACGAACACGAACTCGCCGGCCGCGGCGAAGTATGCCATCAGCGTCTCGGGCACCATGCACGTCGTGACGTCGGACAGTGACCTGCCGCCGCTGCGAATGCAGATCACTGGCGGTGCGTCGAACAAATTCGTTCACGACGAAAAGATCACGAGCGAATTCGTCTACCCCGTGGAAGAAAGCCGCGGCTACGAGTTCCGCGGCACGCTCTGGACACCCGGGCATTTCGAAATCGTGCTGCAGAACGGCGAATGCGCCACGCTCGTGGTGTCGGTGGAAGATGAGAACGTGATGCTGGCCCTCACGCCGGACGAAGCGGCGGACGCTGAGCACGAGCGTCGTCGCCGCCTCGTGGCGTCGGCGGCTCCGCAAACCCTGGACGAGACGGGCGCGGAGCTCGTGCTCGCGGCGGATCAGTTCATCATCACACCGGCCGGCCGCGTTGCCGACGCCACCCGCGCCGCAGCCATGGGCAACGAAGTGCGCACCGTGATCGCCGGCTACCACTGGTTCACGGACTGGGGCCGCGACACGATGATCAGCTTGGAAGGGCTGACGCTGAGCACCGGCCGCCAGCGCGAGGCGGCGTTCATTCTCCGGACGTTTGCCCACTACGTGCGTGACGGCCTCATTCCCAACATGTTCCCGGACGGCAGCAACGAAGGCCTCTATCACACGGCAGACGCCACGCTGTGGTTCTTCCACGCCGTGGAAGCCTATGTGCGAAGCACCGGTGACGAGGTCACGCTCATGCACCTGCTGCCGACGATGATCGACATTGTCGAACATCATTTTCGCGGCACGCTGTTCGGCATTGGCGTCGATCCGGCCGACGGCCTGCTCAAACAGGGCGCCGAGGGCTATCAGCTCACCTGGATGGACGCCAAGGTCGACGGCTGGGTGGTGACGCCGCGCCGCGGCAAGGCGGTGGAGATCAACGCCCTCTGGTACAACGCGCTCAGGCTGCTCCAGGGGTGGATCACGGCCGTGCGCAGCGAAAAGGACGCCGCGGAGGCCAAGGCACGGGCGGACATGGCATATGAGTCATTCAATAAGCGTTTTTGGATGGCAGACAAGGGCTATCTGTTCGACGTCGTTGACGGCGAAGATGGCGACAGCGCGCTCTGCCGCCCGAATCAGGTGTTGGCCATTTCGCTAGACCATCCGGTGCTCGACCAACGGCACTGGGAGTCAGTGCTCGCTGTAGTCGAGGAGCGCCTGCTTACGCCGGTGGGCTTGCGGTCGCTGGCCCGGGGAGAGCCGGGTTACAAGGATCGTTACTTCGGCGACCTGCGCTCGCGCGACGCTGCGTATCACCAGGGCACCGTGTGGGGCTGGCTCATTGGGCCGTGGGTCGATGCCTGGCTCAAGGTGCATCCGAACGATCATGCCGGCGCGCGACGCTACCTCGAAGGTTGCATCGGCGCGCTCGGCGGATTCGGGGTCGGCACGATCGGCGAAATCTTCGACGCCACGGCCCCGTACACTCCCCGCGGCTGTATTGCGCAGGCGTGGAGTGTGGCCGAGGTGCTGCGGTGCTGGGTGAAGACCGCGCCGGCCGGGCCGGTCACTCCCGGGTAGCAGTGTCATCCCGAGCGAGCGCGCCCACTGTCATCCCGAGCGAGCGAAGCGAGAGAGGGATCTCCCGTCGCGCCAATTACAAGACGGCCGACGCAAGATCCCTCGCTGCGCTCGGGATGACAACTAAATACTAATTTCGCAGTTCGCGACGATCGTGGCGCACGTCCTGCTTGTCGGCCACCACGTCGCGCCGATCGTGGAACACATCGCGCTCGTCGCCGAGGACCTCGCGCCGGTCACGATAAATTTCGGACTTCGAGTCATCGCCCTTCACATCCTGGCGTAGATCGCGGCGGTCGGCCGAGAGATCCTTGACGTCCGCGGTGGTCCCGCGCTCGTCGCGCACTACGTCGCGATGATCCCGCCAGAGATCATGCCGCTCCTGCCTCGTCGTCGCCGTCGGTGCCGCGGCTACCGTGGTCTGCGCCTGTGCCATCCCCGCCGCCGCCACCGTCACTACCACCCCGAGCACGATTGCTTTCACGTTCTTCATACATCCTCCGCTGCCATTCGTCGGTTCACTCCGTATGGTGATGCGCCACGTCGCGCGCCACTCGCCAAGAGTGACGCCACGGAACGCCGAGTGTTAACAACGAATCGACGCGACGGAACTGCGACCGAACGGCGAACGAACTGCGACGTGCGTCACGTCCAGCCGTTGCGCTCACGCAGACTGGTGATGTGCGCCACATGATGCCGGCCATGCCACTCATACAGCGCGAGCATCTGGTCGAGCGTCATCGGACCGTTTTCCGGGTGCCTGAGCTCCCGCGCGAAATCCGCCGGCGACATGGCGTTGAGAATTCTCACCCAGCGGTCGTGCAGGCCGTCCACCAATCCAAGCGACACTTCGATAGGCGTCGTGCGCGCATCTTCGAGCTTGGCCCACGCGGCCTCGTCGTATGGCTTGATCGTTGGCACGTCTTCGGTGAGCGCGAGCTTGAACCGAATGACAGCGTTGGCGTGGCTGTCTGGCACGTGATGCACCACCTGTCGCACGGTCCATCCATCCGGCCGGTACGGCGTGTCGAATTGCGCGTCGTTCAGTCCGGCAACGGCGGCGCGAAGCCGGGCGGGCGCAGCAGCAACGGACTCGATCGCATCCCGCCGCTGTTGTGGCGAGAGCGACGCCGGCCGCTGAAAGCGCCCGATCGGAAAGCGAAGGTCTTCCATGGAATCCGGGACCAAGGTAAACGGTTGATGCTTATAGATTGAAGTTATCGCGGTCTCAAATTGGAGCGTGGCAATGGGCGAACAGGCGCAGTTGAGCGGTCCCGACTTCACCGGCGGAATTGATGCCGAATCCCTTCGCCCGGGCGATAAGTTGCTCGGACACGCCAACGGCGAACCCGTACTGCTCGCACGCATCGGCGACGACTACATGGCTATTGGTGCGAGCTGCACGCATTACGGCGGACCGCTCGCCGAAGGCGTGATCGACGGCGACACCGTTCGCTGTCCATGGCACCACGCCTGCTTCAGCCTCCGTACCGGCGAAGCGCTTCGTGCGCCCGCGCTCAACCCTGTGGCCTGCTGGAAGGTTGAGAGAAGTGGCGGCAAGGTCGTGATCACTGAGAAGATCGAGCGCGACCCGCTCGCGCCTTCGTTCCCGTCAAAACCGGTAAACAAGTCCGCGGTGAAGCACGTCGTCATCGTTGGCGCAGGTGCGGCGGGCAGTGCGGCCGCGGAGATGCTCCGGCGCTGCGGCTACGGCGGCAAGATCACCGTGGTGGACGACGACACCGGGTCGCCGTACGATCGCCCGAACCTGTCGAAGGATTTTCTCGCCGGCAACGCGCCGGAAGAATGGATTCCGCTGCGCCCCGACGGCTTCTGGGCGGAGCATGGTGTGGAACTCGTGCATGGCCACGTGTCGCGATTCGACCCCGCGGCAAAGACGCTCGACGTCACTGGCCACGCGCAGATCAGCTTCGACGCGGCGCTGATTGCCACCGGCGCCGAACCTGTCCGTCTCGACACGCCGGGCGCCGAGTTGCCGCACGTGCACTATCTGCGGTCGCTCGTTGACAGTCGCTCGCTCATCGCTGCGGCCAAGACGGCCAAACGCGCCGTGGTGATTGGTGGAAGCTTCATTGGCCTCGAGGTCGCCGCGTCGCTCCGGGCGCGAGACATCGAAGTGCATGTCGTCGCCCCGGAAAAGCTGCCGCTCGAGCGGGTGCTCGACCGCCAACTCGGCGAGTTCATCCAGCAACTGCACCAGGAGCACGGCGTGCACTTTCATCTTGGACACACCGTGAAGACCATCGAGGCGCACGCGTGCGTACTCGACGACGGCACGCGACTCGATGCAGACCTCGTAGTGATTGGCGTGGGCGTGCGGCCGCGTCTGGAGCTCGCACAGCAGGCCGGCCTTGTCGTGGACAAGGGCGTGACGGTGAACGAATACCTGGAGACGAGCGCGCCGGGCGTGTACGCAGCGGGCGACATCGCGCGCTGGCCGGATCCGCACACCGGCGATCGCATTCGGGTAGAGCACTGGGTGGTCGCTCAACGTCAGGGTCAAACGGCGGCACGCAACATACTCGGCGCGCGCGAAGTGTTCGACCAGGTTCCGTTCTTCTGGAGCGCGCACTACGACGTGAGCATCAATTACGTGGGGCATGCAGAGAAATGGGACGCCGTGGAAGTGGACGGAAATGCCAAGGCGAAGGATGTGACGGTGCGATACAAGCGCGGCGACAAGGTACTGGCCGTGGCGACGATCTTCCGCGACGACGAGAGCTTGCAGGCTGAGCTGGCTATGGAGCGCTGACGGCGCCGTGATGTCATTCCGAGCAACGCGAGGAATCTGCTTTCGCGGCGGGCGATAATTGGCGGGAGAGAAGATTCCTCGCCTTGCTCGGAATGACACTGTTGACAAAACGTGGGAGAGACAAAATATTATCACTAGAAGATAAGTTTTTGGCTTTTCACTCGTTCAACTCCACATGCCGCGTCCCGCCAACGCCGCCCAGCTCAGCCGTCGCGAACGACAGATCATGGATCTCGTCTATCGCCACGGCCATCTGACGGCGCTCGAAATACACGAACACCTGCCCGACGCCCCGGTTGCCGCGGCGGTGCGCACCATGCTGCGCATCCTCGAAGAAAAGGGGCACCTGCGCCATGAGAAGGAAGGGCCGCGGCACGTCTACTATCCGGTAACGCCGCGCAGTGTGGCGCAGCGTTCGGCGGTGCGGCATCTCGTCGGCACGTTCTTCAGCGGCTCGCGCGCTGCGGCGGTGGCTGCGCTGCTCGAAGAATCTGACAGACCGTTGTCAGTCGAAGAGCGTGAGCAGATAACCGACGCCATTCGCCGGCTGCGAGACGAGGGCCGGTAGCAATGATCGACGCAGCGAGCTCACTGTTGATGGCACAGGCGGACAGCGCGCGCGCTGTTTCGGCGGTGTACACGGTCTCGCTGCTCGCAACGTTTCCGCTCGGTGTGGCGGCGCTGGCTGCCTTCGCCTTGCGGCGCGCCAACGCCGAGGCGCGAACGCTCGTCTGGCGATCGACGATCGTCGCGCTGTTGTTGGCGTTCGTCGGCAGAATTCCCGGACACGCCATGGCGTGGGTGGTGCCGGCAATTCTTTCGGCCCCGCTCGTGGCGCTCGGTCGAGTGCAGGTCACGGCCGCATCGATGCGGTCGCTGGGTGGCGCGCCGGACGCCGGGTTGTCGGCGAGCTTCGTCGCAGTGCGCGCGCTGTTCGTTGTGTACTTGGCCGGCGTGTTCCTCGTGCTGTTGCCGACGATCGTTGGGTCGGTGCGACTGCGGCGTCGCGTTGCGCGCGCTTCCATGCCGTTCGACGCCGGCGGCGCACTTGCTGACGCGCGCCGAACACTGGCGATGCAGCGAGCCGTGCGTGTCGTGATCTCGCCGGCGGTGCTCGTCCCGCTCACGTGGGGAATCGCGCGGCCGGTGATCGTGCTCCCGCGCTCGGCGCGACAGTGGTCGCCGCAGGAGTTGACGATCGTGCTGCTCCATGAGCTGACGCACATTCGCGCCGGTGATTGGGCGTTTGCGCTCGCCGGCCGGGCGATGTGCGCGCTGTACTGGTTCCACCCCGGCGCGTGGTGGATTGCTCGCGGTCTGCACAACGACTGCGAGCTGGCGTGCGACGATCGCGTCGTTGCCAGCGGCGTGCGGCGCAGCGACTACGCCGAGTTGCTCGTGAAGGCCGCCGAAGCATTGCGGCCGAGTGCGAGGGCGGTGAGCGCGGCGTTGGCGCTGTCGCAGCGGTCCGGACTGCGAGCCCGTCTCGAGTCGCTGCTCGACGCTCGGCATCGCGCGCGGCCGTTGAGCGCTCGTTGGTCGGCGATTGCCGCGGGGGCCACCCTCGCAGTGGCCGGCTCAATGAGCGCGGTCCGTATTGCACCGTCGCGCCAAGTGCTGACTACGCTCATGGGCGACGCCCGTTGGGAGTCCCGCGCCTACGCCGTCCTCGGCTTGGCGCAGCGGCCGGATTCCGTCGCCGTGGCGCGCAACGCCGCCGAGCTCGATCCGAGTCCGCGTGTGCGCGCCTGGGCGCGCTACGCACTCGGCGACACCGCGTCGCGCGCCGATAAGCGCAGCGTCGTTCATAACTAACTGAAGTCTTTAAACCGCGTGAGCAACGTGATGAGCCGTTTGCCGTATATCAGTAAGACAAAAATTTATCTCTTTGGTGCGTCAGTCGCGTGTCTCGTCGCCGGGTTTGCCGATCTGTGGCGAGGCGGCACGACGTTGTCGGCATTCTTGCTTGCCATCGCCTATTGCGCGCTCATCCCGGCGACGATCTGGTATTCCGGACCACCGCGGCGGGAGATGCCGGCTGAGGAGAGCGCGCCATCGTACGCGGCCGCGGCGATTGCCGCGTGCGTGGTCCTTGGGATCTATCTGCTCACGATGTCGCCATCCACCGCGATGTGGGACACGAGCGAGTACATCGCCGCGGCGTATTCGTTCGGGCTGCCGCACCCGCCGGGGAACCCGTTCTTCGTCATCATTGGCCACGTCTTTTCGCTGTTGCCCATTGCGTCGAATGTCGCGGCGCGGGTCAACGTGCTGGCCGCCATCTCGAGCGCGATTGCCGCCGGCGTGTGGTTTCTGATCGCCGAGCATGTGCTGCGCGGCTGGTTCGCCGAGCGATGGACGCGGATGGTGGGTGGCTCGCTGGCCGCATTGATCGGTGCGACGGCGTTCACAGTGTGGAATCAGTCGGTGGTCAACGAGAAAGTGTACACGGTGTCGCTCGCCGGTATCGCACTCGTCGCCTGGCTGGCGGTGCGGTGGTCGGATAAGCCGGACGATGACGCGTCGTCGCGGTTGCTGGTGATGATCGCCTATCTCTGCGGGCTCGGCTACGCGAACCACATGGCCGGCATGCTGCCCGCGCCGGCCGTGGCGTTCGCCGTGATCATGCGGCGCCCACAGACGTTGCTGCGGTGGAAGTTGCTGCTCGTCTGCGCCTTTGCCTTGTTCGTTGGCATCACGCCATTCGCCACGCAGCCGATCCGCGCCGCCTACCATCCGGCTCTTAACGAGGGCGAACCCACCGCGTGCCGAACCAAGATCGCGCTCAAGTGCACGCTGTCCGAGGGCACGTACAGCGCATTCATGTACAACTTCAACCGCGGGCAGTACGGCAAGCCCGCGCTCGGCGACCGTCAGGCGACGCTCGGCGAGCAGGTCGGCATGTGGTGGCTGTACTTCAAGTGGCAGTGGATTCGCGACGCCAACGCGCAGCATCCTTTCGCGCAGGCGTTGCTTGCCGCGGCGATGCTCGTGCTCGGGCTGTTCGGGGCGTGGGTGCACTTTCAAAAAGATCGCAAGAGTTTCTGGTTCTTTGGCGCGCTGATGTTCACCATGACGCTGATGTTGATCTACTACCTCAACTTCAAACTCGGCGCGTCGCAGGATCAGGCGTTGCAAGCGGAGCACGAGGTGCGCGATCGAGACTACTTCTATCTCTGGAGCTACTCGGCGTGGGGCGTGTGGGCGGCGCTCGGGCTTGTGTACGTGTGGGAGACGCTCGCGTCGCTCGTGCACGGACCAGACGAAAGCTCCAAGCGCGCGCTGTCCACAACGCGGCGCCCATGGGCGTTGACGTCGCCACTGCTGGTGATCGCGCTCGTGCCGCTGGGGGCAAATTGGAGCGCGGCGTCGAGGGCCGGTCAGCATGCGACGCGTGACATTGCCGCCGACATGCTCAACTCAGTAGAGCCGTACGGCGTGCTGGTGACCGTTGGCGACAACGACACCTTTCCGCTCTGGTACGCGCAGGAGGTGGAGCACATACGGCGCGACGTCGTGGTCGCCAACACGTCGTTGCTCGGCACCGATTGGTATCCGCGCCAGATCATCCGCCGGCCCCTCTACGACTACGATGAAGCACGCGGGCCATCGATCTACCGTGACAAACACTGGCCCAAGCCAACAAGCGGCCCCCTGCACATGACGCTCGGCGCTGTCGATAGCTTGCCACCGTACTTCGAGCTTCGGCAACCGATGACGTTTACCGCCGGCGATTTGCGCGCCACGGTCGATCCGAAGAACCTCGAGTACGGCGTGTTGTCACGCGCGGACGCGTTGGTGCTGCGCATGATTCAGGATACCTGGGGAAACAGGCCGTTCTACTTCGCCCGGTCGGCGGGGCCATATCCGCATGCGCTGGGCATGGATAACAATATTCTCATACAAGGATTCGCGTCCAAGTTGTTTGTTCCAGCCGCGAACGCCGCGCTGTCAAAGGACACGCTCTTTGTGCAGGGCGACGGATGGATCGACGTCGCGCGTTCGGCGGCGCTATGGAACCATGTCTTCGTCGGGCAGAAGACGCTGATTGAGCAAGGGCAGTGGGTGGATCGCCCCTCGGTGAGCATACCGGCGTTATACGTGTTTGCCGGATCGGAGCTCGGGAGCGTGCTTCGGGCGACAGGAAAAACCAACGAGGCCAAGCGGGTGATTGCGACCACGACGCAGGTGGCGCACGCCACGGGGCTCGACGGGTTGGTGCGGGGGCTGCAGGACGCCACCCGGGCGCCGGTGCCGAATGATTCGACGGGCGTGACGTTGGATGCGATAAGGAGGCCGTGACGGGGTGATGCGGTGATGCGGTGGTGCGGTGATGCGGTGGTACGGTGGTGCGGGCAACCCAACCCCTGTCATCCCGAGCGAAGTCGAGGGATCTAGCCGGACGATAGGAGATCCTTCGGTCGCTCCGCTCCCTCAGGATGACACCGTCGCCGCCCTCAGGATGACAACCGCCGCCGCTCCCTCGGGATGACAATTGCCGTCACACCCGCCTGTAATACCGGAGGCCGGTTGACCCGCGCTTCAAGCCGGCAGCGAGGAATGCATCGAGATACCGGCTTCCACTCGCCGGATGGCCGTCAATCGTCTCGATGGCGATATCGCGACCCAGCTGCGCGCTCAGATGAGCGATCACTGCACGCACCGCAACGGTGGTCGCTTCGGCAGACGTATCCGGCCGGATCGCAATGCGTGCCCCGCGGCGCTCGGCCATCAGCACCACCACGCCCTCCACCGTCACGAGCAGCGCACCGCGACTGCGAGGACGCACGAACGCGTCGCGCTCGGGACTCGTGGGTAGCGGCAACGTGAACACGTTGGCCGGATCGTTAACACTCATCACCACGGCGCGTGCGCTGCCGTCGCCAGGAACGCGCGCGGCGCGCAGCATCTCCACAGCCTCTGGCACAGCGAACTGCGCGCCGGACAATCCACGCACGAAGTAGCCACGCCGCACCTCGCCGCGAAACTCCAGTCGCTTGAGCTCGTGGTAGATCGGGCGCCAGCCGATGGCCGGCCGTTCGCGCCGCCACATTTCGCGCGACACCACGCCGTATCGCTCGAGCCATTGCCGCGCGATCGATTCCGCCCACGACGCTTCGTCAGCTTCGGGACCGAGCACGCGGGGGGTGCGTACGAGAGACCACCTGCCGGGCCAATTGCCCACGTCGGCGCCCTCCTTATCCGGCCGTTTCCACTTCGGCAAACGGCGCAGGTTCGGTCGGCGCTGGACGATGTACCGATCCGCCGATGGCGTGAAGTCGGAGGGTAGCCAACGCGTGGGATCGGCCTGGGTGCGGTCGCGTGGCGACACCACCGGTCGCCAGCGGATGACGAGGCGCAGTGACTCCATCGTGTCATTCGTCACGAGGCCCGCGCCGACGAGTTCACGCAACGCGTCGCGCAGGTTTCTCGACGTCAGCGCCGAACCGGAAAGAATCTCGTCGAAAAACGATGCGCCTTCCGCCTGCAGCGTGTCGAGCACGGACTGGGCATGTGCGCTGAGCGGTACGGCTGTGGGTTCCGGCACCCAGGCGCGCACCGTTCCGCGGCGCGCAAACCGGACCGACGTCAAGTTCGCCGCGTCGTCTGCCTTGGCGAGCGAGCTCCCGCCAATCCACACCATCTCGCCGAGTGCGAGGAGGCGCGACAGCACATCGGGATCGTAGCCGTCTACGCGCGCCGGCAAATACTCACGCTCCCACTGCTCGGCGGGCCGCGCGAGTCCGTACATCTGCCGGACCACGCGCATGGTTCCGTCGTCGCCAGCGAGGCGTGCGGCCGAGTCAACATGCTGCCATTGCTGGACGAACGCCGAGAAGCGCGCGATGTCCACCGCTTCGATCTGCTTGCGGGCGCGGGCAAGCTCTCGGCGTCGCGCCTGCTCGAGCATGCGGCGCGAACACCAGCGCGGCGTGGTGGCGTCGCCGCCGAACGTGCCACGCACCAGACGTCCAGTGCGCGTCCAGTCGTCGAGCCGGGTTTCGACCCAGGCGCGATCGAAATCGTATCGACGAAGGATTTCGTCGATCGACACCGCGCCGGCGAGCGACACGAAGCGCACGAGCAACTCGCGCCGCGCAGCAAGTTGCGTGATCACCGAGGTTCGAAGCGTCTCCGGAACGACGTCCGCGGCGCGCGCTGGGACGAGCGTCAGGCCGGTGTAGACGGTGTTTGACTCGCTCCCACCAAACGCAGCGACATAGCGGCCGTAATGCTCGGTGAGAATCAACCGACGCTGAGCAGTGCCGCTGCCGGTAGGCACGTCGATGCCGATCACTCGCCCGCGGTGGAGCAGCTCGGGCAGCGGATCGCCGCGCCTATCCTCTTCGAGCGGCGCGATGCGTTCGTGAATCTCCTCGAGCGACAGATCCGGCGCGCGGTCGATCAGTACTGCCAGTTCGTCGGCCGTGCGGGCGCGCGAACCGGGCGCGGTGCCGCGACGGCGGCCGAGCATTTCGTCGAGCACAGCGAGCGTGGAATCGTCGGCGCCTTCGCCACCCATCAACTCGTCGAGCAGCGCGCGATCGAGCGACAACAGCGCGGCGCGCTGTTCGGCGCGCGGGGCATCGTCGGCGTACATCCAGTCCATGACGAACCCGAATTGCAGCGACGAGGCGAAGGGTGACGGCACGTCGGTCTCCACGGAGCGCACGCCGATGCCGCCCACCGAGAGGTCGGTGAGCACACGCGCCAGCGCCGGCATGTCGAACGCGTCCTGCAACACGTCGCGATACGTCTCGACGAGAATGGGGAACGACGGAAATTCCTGCACCGCCTGAAGCAGATCGAGCGCCTTGAGACGCTGCAGCCAGAGCGGCATGCGGCGGCGCGGGTTGCCGCGAGGCAACAGCAACGCGCGCGCCGCGTTCATCCTGAACCGCGCGCCAAAGAGCGACGACGCTCCCACCTCCGCCAGCACGCGACGCTCGGCTTCGTCCGGCGTGAGGTCGCGCAATACGGAGAGCGGCAGCCATTCGCGGAGGTTCGGCAGGCGAAGCATGATGCCGTCGTCGGTGGTCTGCACCTGCAGCTCGAAGCTCGGGCCCGAGCGCGCCGCTCGCCCCTGCTCGGCGAGCCACTCCCGCACGCGATTGGCCAGTGCCATGCCCCACGGAGCATTCACGCGTCCACCGAACGGCGCGTGGATCACGACGCGCACCGAATCCATTTCGTCGCGAAATTGCTCGATGATGAGCAAACGCTCATCCGGCACGGCGCCGGTGGACGCGCGCTGCTGGTGGACGTACTCCACGAGCGAGCCCGTCGTAGCCTCGTCCGCGTGATAACGCGCCGCGAGCTCGGCGAGTTGTTCGGGCGTTCGAACGGCGTCGAGCTCGCGACGCAGCTCGCCGACGCGCGGCGCCAGGTGCGACGACCGCGCGGAATATTCCCCGTGCCAGAACGGCATTCGCGCCGGCGCGCCCGGTGCGGGCGTCACGATCACCCGGTCGTGCTCGATCGAATTCACGCGCCAGGTGGACGAGCCGAGTTGAAAGACGTCGCCAACGCGCGTTTCGTGCACGAACTCTTCGTCCAACTCGCCGAGCCTGGTGCGGTCCGGCAGGTTCACAGTGTAGAGGCCGCGGTCGGGGATTGTTCCGCCCGACATGATGGCCACCATGCGCGAGCCGCGCGCCGGAACGAGCGTGTCGCTCACCCGGTCCCAATTGATGCGCGCGTCGAGCTCCGCCGAAACGTCCGACGGATATTTCCCCGACAGCATGGACAGCACTTCGTCAAACGCCGCGCGCGGGAGCTGGTGATACGGGTACGCGCGGCGCACGAAGTCGAACAGCGCGGCGCTCGTCCAGTCCTCGTCGGCGGCGACAATTGCCACGACGATCTGCGCCAGAACATCGAGCGCGTTCTGGACCACGCGTGTTGGTTCAACGTCGCCCGCGAGCATGGCGCCAATGATCGCGAGCAACTCCATGGCGTCGTCGCGAAAGGTAGGCACGAACACGCCGCGGCTCACGGCATCCAGTGAATGCCCGGCGCGCCCAACGCGCTGCAACCCATTGGCGACGCGCTTTGGCGACTGGAGCTGGAGCACGAGGTCCACCGACCCAATGTCGATGCCCAGCTCGAGGGAGCTCGTGCTGACGAGCGCCCGCAACTTGCCGGCCTTTAGAGATTGCTCGAGAATGAGCCGGCGCTCGCGTGACAGCGAGCCATGGTAGGGAAGCGCCAGCTCCTCGCCGGCCAGCGCGTTGATGCGTGCCGCCATCTTTTCCGCCTGGGCGCGGTTGTTCACGAACACCAGCGTGGTGTGCGCCGCTCGCATGTACTGCAATACGAGCGGGGTCACCGATGTCCAGATGGTGCCGCCAACGTGCGCCAGATCTTCCACCGGCGATTTCACGGACAGGTCCAACTGCTTGACCAGGCCGCAATCGACAATGGCGCAGTCCCGCGGCCGCGGCGTCGCCCCGCTAACGGAGCTCGGCTCCATGCCGGTGAGGAACTTTGCGATCTCCTCGAGAGGCTTTTGCGTTGCCGAGAGACCAATGCGCTGCGGCGGCGTGTCACACAACTGCTCCAGCCGCTCCAGTGTCAGCGCGAGATGGGCGCCGCGCTTGGTGCCGGCCAAAGCGTGAATCTCATCGACGATCACCGCACGCACGCCGCTGAACATGCCGCGCCCGCGCAGCGTGGTCAGCATGATGTGCAGCGATTCCGGCGTCGTGATGAGAATGTGCGGCGACTTGCGAATCATCCGAGCCCGCGCCGAGGCCGGCGTGTCGCCCGTGCGTACGGCAACGCGAATTTCCGGGAACGCTTCGCCCGCCGCCATGAAGCGCTCGCGCAACGCAGCGAGCGGCGCCTCGAGATTTCGCTGGATGTCGTTGTTGAGCGCCTTGAGCGGTGACACATAGAGAATGTGCACCGCATTCGACAGCGGCTCGCGCATGCCGCTCACGATGAGCTGATTCAACTCCCAGAGAAACGCGGCGAGTGTTTTCCCTGTGCCGGTTGGCGCCAGAATGAGCGTATGCGCGCCACTCGCAATGGCCGGCCACCCCTGCTGCTGCGGCGCACTCGGCGCGCCCAGCGTTTCGCGGAACCAGTCCCGGACTAGGGGATGGAATGGGGGGGGCATTGTAGGGTCCAGGGTTTGGGGTCTAGGGTCTAGACTGCCCGGTTCTAGACCCCAGACCCTAGACCCTAATTCATCACGAGCGCCCCCGTCAGCGTCAGCCGCAACGGCGCGCCGGAGGGCAAGCAGCCTTCCCACTTTTCTCCAGACTTTGCAACAGCCGCGCCCGTGGCCGCGCCGGCGGCGGCGCCAATGATAGTGCCCTTGGTGTTGTGGCCAAAAATCTGGCCGAGCAGCGCGCCAGCGATCGCGCCGCCGATGATTTTCGTTTTGTCGATGCCGCCGCCAACTTCGGTCTTTTCCAGTTGGCCCGACGGCGCCACGTCGCCGGCAACGGTGTAGGTCTTGTCGTTGATCACAAGCGTCTTCACGCGGAAGGTGATCGTTGCGCCGTTCGAGTTCTGTCCGGCGTTCACCGACGCCACTTCGAGAACCACACTTGAGCCAGCGGGGATGACGGCGCCATTTGAACCGGTGATGGCTTGATTCACCGTGGCCACGATCTTGTCGCCGGGCAGGTTGGTGCTGGTGCAGACCTTTGAACCGCTGGTGAGCGCCACCGTCGTACCGCTGCCGATTTCGCCGTGAATCACGGCGGGGCCGGCAACCATGGGAATCGGCGCTTGGGCCACCGGCGCCGGCTGCGGTTGCGGTGTGGGCGCCTGGGCCACTCGACGCGGGACTTCAGCCCTTGGCTTGGTGACCGCCGCCCGCTTGGGCGTGGGGCTGGGGATTTCTTTTTTTGCGCTGGAGGCCGGCGTCGGCGCGGGCGCCAGCGCGGTATCCTGGAACGTGGGCTGCGCGGTTTGCTGGCCGGCGAGTGCCAGATCCTTGGCGAGCGCTGAATCGGCGGATGCGGCGGACTTGGCCTTGTCGCTGCACGCCGCTGCGGTCAACAGCGTGACGGCCACGGCAAAGGCGCGGAGACGAAAGCTGCGCGCCGTGTTGGAATTCATGAGGAGGCTCCGGTCGTGCGATAGTTGAAAGCTATACACCAACCGGCCGAGCTGGTTTCGGCAGGCGACCCCGCCGTCCAGTGGGCTCGTGTTCAGTCGGCCAGGTTCATACCATGCGCGCCGCCGCTGTCGGCGCTCAGGCCGCAAAAGCTGTACGGCGCCCGCGGCCCGATGACCAGGAACCGGAACTCCGAGCCGCCGTTCACGCGACCAACCGCCGCCCGATAGCGATCGAGGTCGTCGCGTGCGATGAGATGCGAGATCGTGCGGAGGGGAAGCGGCGTGACCGCCTGATGGGCCAGGCTGCGCTTCAGGAATGGGCGAGCCGCGTCGTCCAGCGCGCGCGCCAAGTCGTTGGTGGCGTCGTTGATCTCGCCGGTCCGCATCTCGCGTTTGCGCAGAGTGTCGAGATACTTCCGCCCAAGTCCCTCCGCTTCCGCGTCAAACATCTCCGGCAGCACCGGCTCGAGATCCGTCACCATCCGGTCCGCCGACGGCGTGATGATCAACGTCATTTCGACGAAGCCCTGCATCGTCGCCAACAGCGGTTCCACCGCGGCCGCCCGATTGGAGAGCGCGGTGCGGCACGCCTCATCGCTGTCGAAGCGCTGGCCGTAGCGAGCCGGCACCGGTGTGGAACCGGTGGCCAGTGCCGCCTCAACCACGTCGTTGTGTGCGCGAATGCCTTCGATCGATACCGCGAGTCCGCGCGCGGCGTCGCTCACCCACGCAACGAGACCGGCCACCGGCAGCGCCCGCACGCGCGCTCCGGCTACACCGTTCAATCCGTTCGGTACCGCACCGCGAACCTCGTGCGGCATCACACAATACAAATGGGTCGTCACGAGTGCTCCGCACCGGATGAGATGCCACGCAAGGTCGGCGGGCTCACTTCCCCGCCGAAAACCTGGCGAGCGGCGGGCGCGGTAGTAAGAGGGGAAAATTTCTTGCGTACTCGATGCCAGCCTGGAACGAACTACGCGAACGCCCGCCGTCGCGCGACTGCCGGCCAGAGCTCGGTCTGCGGCAGCTCTCCCTCCAGCTCCACCCGCAGACGCCCAGCGATTTCCTCAATGGCGTTGGGATCGGCGAGCAAATCATAATCGCGAATGTCCAGCGCGAGCACCGGACAGTTCCGGAACTCGGCGATCCATTTCTCATAGCGGGCGTGTAGCGTGGTCCAGTATTCCACGGACGCATCTTTTTCCTTGGGTCGCCCGCGTGTGGCGATCCGATCGAGAATCACGTCGAGCGGTCCGTGGAGATAGATCAGCAACCGCGGCGGGCGCGCCGCGGGAGACTGCAATAGTTCGGCGTAGAGGCGCCGGTAGAGGCCCCACTCAGCGGACGTCATCAGGCCCTGCTCGAACAGGCCACTCGCAAAAATTTCGGCATCCTCGTACCAGGTGCGGTCGAGTATCCAGCTACCGCCTAGTCCGCGCATGCGCCGCATGCTGGCAAAGCGCGTCGCGAGGAAATGGAGCTGCAGGTGCAGCGCATAGACGCGCATCTCCTCGGCGCCGCCGTAAAAACTCTCGAGCCACGGATTGTCCGCGTCCACGCTCTCGAGCGCCATTTGCAATCCAAACCGTGCGGCGAGCGCGCGCGTCAGCGTGGTCTTGCCGGTTCCAACCATTCCCGCGACGCCAATGAGCATGGAACCAAAGTACGAAAGTGCCAGCGGATGCGGCAACGGTTACCAGAATCGGCCAAAAAGGCCACTTGGACAGGATCCGCGGTCAAGCGGCCGCTGCTGGCGCCGATAATCTTAAGAATAGGACTGTGCGGAACGCGCCACTCGCCAGCACCCCGTATAGCCGGCTTCACGTTCTCCTCCGCACGTACTCAATCTTCCATGAGCTCCGTCTTCGTAGCACGCCAGCCAATCTTCGAGTTGGGAAAGGGCTTGTACGGTTACGAGCTCCTGTACCGGCGAGACGCGTCCATCCAGCGCGCCGACGGCGAGGATGGACACATGAGCGCCGAGGTGATCGTCGCCTCGCTGCTCGGCATCGGTCTACGTGCCATTGCCGGAGGCGGCGCGGCATTCGTGAACTTTTCGCGCGCCCAGCTGGCCAACCGCAGCTGGGAGCTGTTTGACCCCACCGAGGTTGTAATCGAGCTGCTCGAAAACATCGAGTGCAGCGAAGACACGCTCTCGGCCTGCCATGAGATGGTGAACGCGGGTTATCGCCTTGCCCTGGACGATTACATCTTCGACGAGCGCACCATGCCGCTCCTCGAGCTGGCATCCATCGTCAAGATCGACGTGCTCAATCGCAACGCGCGCGATCTCGACATTGTGGCCAAGCAGTTGGCGCCGTTCAATGTGCGCCTGCTCGCCGAGCGCGTCGAGACGGCGCAGGTGCGCGACCGCTGCGCCAACATCGGTTATGAGCTGTTTCAGGGGTATCTGTTCAGCCGCCCGGAAACGCTCACCAAAACGGATGTGTCGGCGAGTCAGCTGTCGATCATGCGCTTGCTGAATCTGCTCCAGGATCCGGCCACGCCCGACGCTACCCTCGACGCGGCCTTCCAGAGCGATGTGGCGCTCTGCTACAAGCTCCTTCGCATCGTCAACGCGGCATCGCTTGGCGGACGCGGTATCACCTCCATTACGCACGCCGTGCGAATGGTGGGACGCGAGACGCTGCACCGCTGGTTGGCAGTGGTTCTGGTAGCATCGCTCGGCGCCAAGGGCGACGTCACCCACGAGATTGCCCTCACGGCCATCACGCGCGCGCGGATGTGCGAGCTGCTGTTCGCCGGCTCGGCCGACCGGCGCACGGCTGGATCGGCGTTCATCGTTGGACTGCTGTCGTTGCTCGACGTGCTGCTGGAAATCCCGATGGACAAAATTTTGGCTCGGCTCGAGCTAAGCGACGACGTGCGCGGCGCGCTCATTGGCCGCGGCGGTCCGCTTGGCCAGCCGCTTCAACTCGTGGAAGCGTACGAGCGCGCTGACTGGGATACGGCGCGTGGCATGGCCAACACGGACGACGTCACCGACGAAACGCTTCCCGGCATGTATATCGACGCGCTCCACTGGGCGGCGCAGCGCATCGCGTCCTGATCGCGGTTCAGGAACCGCGCAACACGTTCATGGGATCCACTCGCGCGGCGCGCTGCGCGGGAAGCCAGCTCGCCAACAGCGCCACCACGGTGAGCAACACTATCACGCCGCCGAACGCCACCGGATCGGTGGTGCTCACGCCGTAGACAAGGCCTTTCAGAAGCCGCGTGAGGAAAAGCGCGCCGATTGCGCCAATCGCCACACCAATAATGGCCAGCGACGCACCCTGGCGCAGCACGAGACTCAACACGTCGCCGCGTTGCGCGCCGAGCGCAATGCGCACACCGATCTCCTGTCGCCGCTGCGCCACGAGATACGAGATCACGCTGTAGACGCCGAGCGTCGCCAGCACGAGCGCGGCACTTCCAAACACACCCACGAGCACGAGCACGAACCGGCGGTCGGCTACCGACGTGGCGACGATCGTCTCCATGGTGCGCAGCACGGCAGGAACGTCTGGCCGAATCTGGCGCACGATCGCACGCGCGGACGCGATGACGGGAGTTGGGTCGCCGGCAATCTGCATCACGACATGTAGATGCCGCGCCAGCGGCCGCTGCGGCAGGTACGCGTAAAATGTGGGCTGCGGCGTGGCGGCCAGGCTTTCGTCCCGCACGTCGCCAACCACGCCCACCACGGTGAACGGACGCAGGTCGCCGTCCATGTTTCCGTACTGAATGATTTTGCCCAGCGCACTCTGTCCGGGCCACTTGGCCTTGGCTAGCGATGCGCTAATCACGCCCACACTCGGCGCGCTGTTCACGTCACCGCTGTTGAATGCGCGACCGCTCACCACCGGAATGTTCATGGCGCTGAAATAGTCGCCGTCCACCACCATGTAGTTGGCGTAGCCGCTGCGCGCCGGGTTCTGCATCAGCGCCTGAAAATCGCTCGGCAGCAGGGGCTCGTCCACACGGTTCATGATGATGAAGCCGCCGTCGCTGCCGCCGCCCACGAGCGGAAAGCCCGTGGTTGCGCCAACCTTGGTGACGCCCGGAATGGTGCGCAGCTTCGTCATCACGTCGGCATAGAACGTGACGAACCGTTGTCCAATGTCCGGCGTGTTGTCGTCCGGCAGATCGGCGTCGAGCACCACCGCGCTCTGGGTGCGATAGCCTGGGTCGATCTCGAGCAGTCGCAAAAAGCTGCGGCCGAGCAATCCGGCGCCGATCAACAGCACCACGGTGAGTGCCATCTGCGACACCACGAGAGTGCGCCGAATGCGCGCGCCGGATCCGCCGCCGCTCTGAGTGCGTTGCGACGATGAGAGCGTTTCGCGTATGTCGCCCTGCGTGCCGTGCCACGCCGTGAGCAGTCCGAGCGCCGCGGCGGTAATGAGCGACACACCAAAGGCAAACGCCAGTACGGTCCAGTCTACGTGCACTTCACCGGCCCGCGGCAAACTGCCCGTTTGCATGGTGAGCAAGAGACGCACGCCAACGTACGCCAGCACCACGCCTATGGCACCACCCACAACGGCGAGCACGGCGGACTCTGTGAGAAATTGCTGAATGAGCCGACCGCGTCCCGCGCCGAGCGCCAGCCGCAGCCCAATCTCGGCGCGGCGAATCGTCATGCGCGCAACGAGCAGGTTCACGACATTGGCGCAGGCGATGAGGAGCAGAAAGGCCGACGCGCCGAGCAGCACCAGGAGCGTGGTTCGCACGCCGCCCACCAGCTGGTCGCGCAGCGTGCCCACGTCCGCGTCAACCATCCAGGTGTCGGCGCCATACTGCTGCTTGAGCCGTCGGGACACGGCGCTCAGGTCGCGTCGCGCCTGATCCACTGTCACGCCAGGGGCGAGCCGCGCCACGGCGCGCCAGCCGCCGGAGGTCCGGTTGTTATTGATCTTGTCCAGCTCATGCGGCATCCACACGTCGTTGCCGGCCGGATAGTTCATGTAGGCCGGCATCACGCCAACCACGGTGAACAGGGTGCCGTCGATCCGCACAGTTTTGCCGATCGGGTTCACGCCATCGAGATACTTCTGCCGGAAGCCGTGGCTGATGACGACGGCCGGACTGCCGCCCAGTCGCAGCTCTTCGTTTACGAAGGTGCGTCCCAATTCTGGCTTGGCGCCGAACACGGTGAAGAAGTCTCGCGTCACCGATGTGGCCTGTGCGCGCACCGGTTCGGCGAGTCCGGTCACCGTGATGGTGTTGGTCGATGAAGCCAGCGCCATAGAGGAAAAGCTGCGCGTCTGGTTTTTCCAGTCGGGCAAATTTGCTTCCGATACGCTGGACCGCGTGCCCGCCTTTCCGATTTGGTACAGCTGAACTATTCGGTCCGAACTCGGATATGGCAGGGGTTGGAGCAACACGCCGTTCACGACGCTAAAAATCGCCGTTGCGGCGCCAATGCCGAGCGCCAGCGTGAGCACCGTAACGATGAAAAACCCCGGACTACGCGCGAAGGTACGCGCTACGTAGCGGAGATCCTGCCTCAGCGTTTCCATTGCATCGCCTTGTCGAATGAGTCGCCCGAGCATCTACGACACGAGGGCGTCCCGGGTTTCGACAGCTGATTAACGGCCAGGGTTTGAGGCTTCGGCTACTACGAACGGCTGCCGGCGCCAGCCTCGAGGCCGACGTCAGCAATCGGCACCATCACGCCGCGCTCTTCATCCCAGAATACGTGGCTGAAGGTTTTGCGCATGTCCGCCAAAGTGAGCGGCTCCACAGCCGCTAACTCGGGCATGGCGCGGCGCGCCGGCTCAAGGCGGTAGTTGGGGATCCGCGGGTTGAGGTGATGTACGTGGTGAAGGCCGATGGAACCCGTGACCCAGCGCAGCACCGGGCCAAAGCGCAGGTAGCTCGACCCACGCACGGCAACACTCACAAAGTCCCACTCCTCGCCCTGGGCGTGGAAACCGTGCTCGAAGTTGTGCTGGACCCAAAACAGCAACGCGCCGCTCGCCGCGGCCACAAAGCATGCAAAAATGACGATGCCCCAGGCCCGCAAGCCCAGCGCGGTGAGCAGCAACACGTGGAGCGCGACGTATGGCACCAAGGTGAGCAGCATACCGCGCACTTGGGTGGCGCGGTCGGGAATCCGATTCGGGAATCCGGGCCGGAACGGAAAGAAACCCACAAGGCGTTTGCGCTTGATCAGCAGGCTCCACGCGCCCACCACCAACACGGTGGGCAACGAGATGAAGCGATGCCGCATGTCCGCTGCCTTGGGGTCGCGTCGTGCCTCGCGCGCAGTCATGGGGCTGTTGACGCGATCGATGCCCCGCTTCTCGAGCTTGCCCTGATGGTTGTGGTGCCACTGGTGTTCAATGCGCCAGGGGTCGAACGGCACGCCGGTCCACCACGTCAACATGGTTCCCACGGTGTCGTTAACGCGCTTGGTGCCGAACAGGCTTCCATGTCCGCAATCGTGCTGCAGCACGAAAATGCGCACGGATGCGCCGGCGATAAGCGGCACCGCAAGGAACGCCCAGGCACCGGGCAGCAACGGGACGAGCGCAATCGAAGCGGCCAGCACCAAAACGCTGCTCGCAACCTGCCACACCGCGATGCGAGTGTCGGCCACGGCGAATTCGCGGACTTTTTTCAGTACGTCCAAATTCGCTGCGCTGCGCGTGGAACGAGTGCCTACTTCTGGCGCTGCGATGGAAATGCTCCGAAGCCGGGGAGATAGTTTTTTGAACCTCAACGAGCGGCACGGAGGAGTCAAGCCCGCTCGAGCAGCCAGGGCGTTTCAGCGCCGGCGTCTCTGCTACGCGCCCTTGGTGTTTGCCGTGGGCGGTGTGAGGCTGGGCGGCGTGATCGGGGCCGGTGGCACCTTGGCCGGATCTTCCGTCACGAACGGCAGCATGATGGTGATGCGCCGGTTCTTGGGATCGAGCGGGTTCTGCGGATCGCGGAGGTCCCGGTCCGCCATGCCGCGCACTTCGATAACGCGGTCGGGCGCAAGACCGGCGCCCTCGAGCACGCGTCGCGCGGCGTTGGCGCGATCGGCTGACAACTCCCAGTTGGAGTACATACCGGCGTACTGCGCCGCGTCGGTATGTCCTTCAATGATGATGGGGTTGTTCAGCGGATCCAGCTCCGTGGCCACGATCTCGAGCGTCTTCTTCATCATTGGCGTCATCGTGGATGATGCCAATGCAAAAAATTCCTGCCCGGTTGATCCTTCTGCGAGCTCAATGCGCAAGCCGGCGCTCGTCTTCACGATTTCGATGCGATCGCCAATCTCGCTGAGTCCCGCGGCCTTGAGCCGCTCCTTGATGCGTCCGCCGGCGTCGCCGAGCTTTTCTTCCTCGATGTGCCGCGCGATCAGCTTGATGGGTGTGGTGGTGACAGACGCGGGCGAGCTGCCCACAGAAATGGGGCTCGCTCCCGACGAGAATCCCTTTTTGTAGCCGACGGGATTCGAGAAGTAGCCTTCAATAGAGCTCTTCACGTTGGGATCCATGCCCAAAATCCACATCACCATGAAAAAGGCCATCATCGCCGTCACGAAATCGGCGTAGGCCACTTTCCAGGCACCGCCATGATGCCCGCCGTGGCCATGCGCCTTCTTCCTGATAATGATGATCGGTCGCTTGTCGCTCTTCACCTACGCCGCCTTGCGGGTCAGCGCTTCGAGTTGTGCGAACGAGGGACGTTCCACCGGTTCAATATTGCGGCGCGCAAATTCCACGCACGTCATTGGTGCATCGCCGCGCGCAAAGGCGAGCAGTGCGGTGCGGATGCAATTCATATAGTCATGCTCGGCTCGCAGCCGCGATTCAATGGCGTTGGCGAGCGGATTCACGAGACCGTAGGCGAGCAAAATTCCCAGGAACGTTCCCACGAGCGCCGCGGCAACCTTTTCGCCGATCTCCTGCGCGCTGCCGCCGATAGATCCCATGGTGATGACCACGCCGAGCACCGCGGCCACGATGCCGAATCCCGGCAATGAATCGCCGATCTTGGCCAGCGCACTCGGTACGGCGCGCGCTTCTTCACCCTGACGTTCGAGATCGAGATCGAGAATTTCCGCCAGGTGATGATCCTCCACGGCTCCCGTCAACAACACCTTGAGGGTGTCGCACAGAAAGGGGAGGGCGTGGTGATTGTTGCGAAAGAAATCGTACTTCTTGAAGATCTCGCTCTTCTCCGGCTCTTCAATGTGCGCTTCGAGGCCAACGAGGCCGTCCTTACGCGCTTTTTGAAATACGTCGTAGAGAACCTTCAGCAGCTCGCCGTAGGCCTTCTCGTTGTATGGATTAGGTTTGAGCAAACCAAGGAGCGCCTTGAAGCTGCCCTTCACCACCGCCATCGGATTGCTCACGACGAACGAGCCGAGTGCCGCGCCCCCAATGATGAGGAACTCGGTCGGCTGGAAGAGCACGATCAAGTGCCCGTGGTCGAGCACGAAGCCGACCAGGATACTTCCGAAAACGAGGACTAGGCCGACGATGACCAGCACGGGAGGCTCGGTAAGGGCGATAACCTGCCGGCAATCGAGATTCGATGCCCAGCAGCCAGTTCGCACTCTAGCATTATCGGCCCACGCGCCTCGTACCTATAGAAAAGGCAGCGCGTGATGCTCGACGAAGGCGGAACCCCAGAACATCAGGGGGTCGAGGAATGGCTCGAGCTCGTGGACGAGGCCCTACAGGGGCTTCACCATGCGCTCAATAACCGTATCGGCTCCCTGTCGGCCATAGTTGAGCTATACCAGCTCGGTGACCTTCCGCCCGACGGATCGGGGTTCGAGAGCCTGGCTGCCGATTTGACGCGGTTGTCAGACTGCAACCGCATCGTTCGCCTGCTGCCGCGGGATTCCGTTCCGGGCGAAGAGCCGCTGATCCTCGACGATGTGCTGGCCGACGTCTTCGCCATCCACCGGTTCCTGCACGAGATCCGCGACCTTCAGGTCACCATTGTGCCCACGCGGTATGTCGAGCCGGTTCGTGTAGAGCGCTGGGCACTGGTTCGCGTACTCACGCTGCTGCTCAACGACGCGAAGCGGCTGGCCAAACAGACGGGCGCCGTGGTGCGGGCGGTGACCGAGTCCGACGAGCAGTGGGTGCGCATCGAATTCCGGGTGGGCGTCACCCTGGTGGATGCCATTCCCGTATCGGGCGGGGGAGCCTACGCCGAAATTCTGGCGCGAGGATTTGGTGGTACGGTGGGACGGAAGCCTGGGTTGGCGGAGCTTCGGCTCCCCACGCTCAAGGCTCGTCGCGCCGCGGACCGCCAATGACCTGAAGCCACTCTTGACCGCCGGTGCCCGTGGCGCCGGCGCGCTGGTTCTCTTCCGCGATGTCGCTCACGATCTCGCCCCGCAGAATGACCACGTCCGTGGGCGCTTCGATTCCCAGACGCACGCCTCCCCGGTCGCACGCCAGCACCACGACCTTGATGCCGTCGCCAATCTGAATCGAGTCGCCAACTTTCCGGCCGAGAATCAGCATTTGGGAAACTTACTGCCCAAGGCTGATCAATGTCTGCATCATGGTGTCCACCACGTTGACCAGTCGTGCGGCGGCCTGATACGAGTGCTGGTGCTGGATGACGTCTACCAGCTCCTCGTCCGTTGACACGCCGCTCACCGACTGGCGTCGGGTCTCGGCGTTGGTCATGAGCGTGGTCTGCACAGTTGAGTTGTCCTGCGCCTGGCTGGTGGACGTCGCCACGTCGCCGACAATGGAATTGTAGTAGTCGCCAATGGTGGCCGTAGCCACCGTTGCGCCGGCGGCCGACGTGAGCGTCTGCGCGTTGTCGCGCAGATTGCTGATCGCCATGGCCACATCGTTGTTGCCGGGGCCGGTAGCGCTACCGCCGGACGCGGCCACCGCGGCGCCGCTAGTCATGGTGGAGGCCAGCTTTATTCCGCGCGCCGTGATCGACGGGTCGCCGCCGGCCGGCGGGGGATTTGTCTCGTCGAAGAAATTCCCCGCCGCGCTCGGCGTGAGTGGATTGCCCGAGTAGACAGTGCCCGCCGAGTGAATGGCGTTCACCGTTTGCACAATGCCCTTGGCCAGGGTGTCCAGCTTGGCCATGGCGGTGGGAATGATCTGCCCGGAGATGTTGAGTTCCGCGCCAATGCGCCCGCCCAACCCCGTCATTGGCAGCGAGCCGCCACCATAATTGACGGTGGGTGGCGAGTTGTCGTCTGCCTGCAGCTGCTTGGCCGTGGCGCCGTCAACGATCATTCGGCCGCCAATGTATACGGCCACGGTTCCATTCGAACGCTCTACGGTTTGTCCGCCGGCGATCGCCGAAACCTGATCGAGCAACCGGTCGCGCTGATCGCGAAGATCGTTTGCCGAGCTTCCGTTCGATTCCGAGGCTAGGATGTTCGTGTTGAGCGTCGCTATCTGGCCCGTCAATTCATTGACCTTGCCCACGTCGGCGTTCAGCGCTTCGCGATTGGTCTGGTCGAGCGAATCGAGCTGCGACGCGAACTGATTGAGCGTCGACGCCACGTTTGCTCCCGAGCCCACGACCACGCTCTTCGCCGCATTGTTCGTGGGATCGTTGGACAGGTCGCTCCACGATGTCCAGAACTTATCGAGCGTGGCGGCGAGGCCGGTGTCGCTCGGCTCGTTGAACACCGACTGAATCTGGGTGAGCGCGTCCGTGGTGGTGTCGGCGCCGGACGACGCCGACGAATCAGCGCGATAGGTGGTGTCGAGCAGCGTGTCGCGGGCCCGCGAAATACCCGTGATCGCCACGCCGGTGCCGATCGACGCATACGGAAAGACCGTCGGCAGCGTAGTGGCCGTGTCAACGCGCTGGCGCGAATAGCCGTCGGTAGACGCGTTGGCGATGTTCTGCGACGCGGTCTGAATCGCGGCCATCTGCACGTTCATTCCGGAACGTGCCATGTTCAGAATGCTGCCAATGCTCATCAGATCCTCCGGTCGAGGAGACTGTTGGACTGCGAGCGCCCCATGGGCTTTGTCTGCGCGGCCGTTGCGTAGATGGGCGACTGTTCAAAGCCCGCGAGCGTCTTGGCGAACGCATCGCCGCAGGCGAGCGCTTCGCGCAGCACGCGACGGTTGATCGCCACTTCACGCGATAGCGAACGTGCCGCGTCGTGCAGTTGATCGCGCGCGTCGCGCAGCGCCGGCGTCATGCGCGGGCCGAGTACGTCGTCGAGCGCGTGAATGCCGAGATCTTCGCGTTGACCGATAAGTGTGTTGAGCTGGCGCCGGCGACGCCGAGCTTCGCTGAGCGTCACGAGCACGCGATGCGTGGAGAACACGCTGTCGTCCACCGATTGCAAATCGTCCTGGCCCACCGCGGCGCGCTGGCGCCGCATCACGGCGATCAGCTCGTCGAGCAGCCGGCGCTCCGTCAGCAACGCATCCGTGAGCGAATCGATTGGCGAAACGACAGTTCGCGATACCGGGAGATCGTCGAATTTTTGTTCCATCAGCGTCATCGCGTGGTCGATCCCGGCGGGGTATCAGTGGCCGGCGACGGAAGCCGCTGGCGAAGTTGATGATACAGTGCTTCGGCGAGCGAATGCTCGCCGTCCCACTGCTTGGGCACCTGCTCGGCCATCTTTTCGTCGAGCAAGCTGGTGAACGTACCCTCGGCGCTGCTCTGTTCCACCACGCCGCCATCTGGCACGGTGTCGCGCATGGCCGCGAACATTTTCTGCACGAACATACCTTCCATTTGGTATGCCGTTTTCTTCAGGCGGACCTCGTCGCTCACCGGCTGCGGTGCGCCGAGTGCGGGGGCGGGCCTGGGTCCGGTGATGTTCATCGAATGACGATTTCGGCGGAGATTGCGCCAATGCTGCGCAGCGCTTCGAAAATGGCGGCAATCTCGGACGGCGACGTCTGCGTCGCATGCAGCGCCGCGGCAATACGAGTGACCGACGTTCCGGGCGCCATGCGGAGATTGCCTGGATCCGCCGCCGACGTATCGACCGGTCCAATACTGATGGTAATGCCGCCGTGGCTCACCGTTGCTTCGCCCACTGTGAGATCGCCGCCGGCGATGATCGTTCCGTCGCGACCGTCAATGATCAACTTGGCAAGGCGTTGCGTCTGCACGCGCATGTCCTGAATGCGCGCCAGAGTCATGGCCAGGTCTTCTTTCTTATCCTTGAATGACAGGGAGATTGCGCCCGGGTCGTCCACTGTGGCCGATCCCTCGCCCATCTCCTTGTTGATTGCCGTGGCAATGCGCGTCGCCATGGTGACGTCCGGCTCACGCAGCAGCAGCTGGTTGCTCGCCGAGAATTTCGGACGCGGCATGTCAACTTCGAGCAAGCCGCCGGTGGGAATTCGCGCCGAGTTCTCAATGGACGAGCTCTTGGCATTGCCCACGTCGGCCATCAATACGGCGCCCTGAGCGGTGGCGACAGGTTCGCCGCCGACGTCGGAGAGCATAGGCGTCATCCAGAGAACGCCGCCGCGCAGCGACCGCGCGTCGCCCACAGACGACACATGAATCTCGAACTTTCCGCCCGGCCGCAGATACGGCGACACCTCGGCGGTGACGAGCACCGCGGCGATGTTGCGCGTCTTCATGGCTTCCACGGGAATCGTGACGCCGAACCGCTGCAACAGGTTGACGATCGAGTTCACCGTCATGCCGCCCTGCTTGCCGCCACTGGCGCGATCGCCGGAGCCGTCAAGTCCCACCACGAGGCCGTAGCCAAGCAGGCGCACCGGAACCGCCTTGTCCTCGATCGTGAGATCGCGAACGCGAATCATTTCCTGCGCGCTCAGTTGAGTAGCGACTCCGACTACGAGCAGCGTTGTCAGCCCGAACGAGCGGAGCGACTGAGGGATGTTGCGCGCCCGGTCGAGCAGTGTCAGCGCGGAAAAAAGATTCCTCACGTTGCTCGGAATGACAGAGAGTCTCATGGCCAGAACACATTCAAAAGACGACCCAGAATGCCGCCGCGGGTTTTGCCGATGTCGCCGCTCAACTGGTAGGTGAGACTCACGTCGGCCACGCGATCGCTCGCCACCACGTTGTCTCGCGTGATGTCTTCAGGCCGCACCCAACCGGTGAGGTTGAGCGTTTGCTTGTTCTTGTCAACGTCCACCACCTTGGCGCCCTTTACCTGGACCTGCCCGTTCTTGTCCACCGCCACTACGCGGACGCTGATGTCGCCCTTGAAGCTCACCTGGCGAGCGGCGTCACCCGTCTGCTTGGACGACGCGCTCTTGTCCGCGCCCAGTCCGGCGTCGAGCGTGGGCAGCGCTGTGGTTCCGATCTTGGGCGGCGTCAGATTGAAGTCGTTCTTGCGCGACTGCTGGTCACTGCCGCTCTGCGACTTGGTAGCCGACGCGAGCGTGGCCTCGCTCACGAGCACCGTGATGATGTCGCCCACCGCGTACTCGCGGCGGTCCGACGTCCACGAGCTCAGGTGGCGCTTGGGTGTCGCGTCGTCCCTGGACTGGGCGAGCAACATTGGCGCGCCGAGTGCGAGGCAGACAAGCGAGATGATGAACCTGCTGTATTGCTTCATTAATGAATCCTCAATCGATACGAACGCGGCCTGCGGCGACAACCGTTGCTTCAATTCGCTTTCCCTGCTCGGTGCGCACGGCCACGCGCTCGCCGAGTGCTCCGCTGGCCATCGCCGTGCCACGCATCGAGAGGCTGATGTTGACATCCCGCCAGACGATTTCCACCGGAGAATTTGCCGTTACGAGATCGGGCGGTTGCACCGCGGGCGAGCGCAGCAGCTCACCGGCGGCAATGGTGCGGCGAGTCGTCCATCCCGCAGCCACGATGTTGGTATCGAGCGGCGCGCGGGATGTGGTGTCGCGATAGACGAAATCGTCCGCCGAGAGCACCGCGCCGCGGGGAATTGCCCGCGTGGCGAATGCCAGTCGGCGCGGCGTAACCTGTTGCGCGCCGGCCAGTCGCACCGAGAGCAGCATGAGCGCGACGAGTGCCACGAGCAGCAACGGATGGGGAAAGCGGCGAGTCACGATCAGCGCACCATGTCGGTGGCCGTCTGCGACATTTCATCGGCAGCCTTTACCGCCTTGGAGTTCAGTTCGTAGGCACGCTGGGCGCTGATCATGTCAACCATTTCCTGCACGATCTCCACGTTGCTGCCCTCGAGCTGGCCCTGAACCAGGCGGCCCATGCCTTCGTCGAGCGGGTAGCCCGTGGTCGCTTCGCCGGACGCCGGCGTAGCGCTGAGCAGATTCTGTCCAAGATTCTCTAAACCGGCCGGATTGGCGAACCGCGCCAGCTCAATGCGGCCCAGTTCCGTGGAGTCGGTACCCGCGCCCTTGGAGCCGCTCACCACACCCGTGGGCGAGATGGCGACGTCGGTGACGTCGCTCGGGATCTTGATACCCGAACCGATCTGATAGCCGTCAGACGTCACGAGCACGCCCTGATCGGAGATCTGTAAACTGCCGTCGCGTGTGTAGGCCGTGGAGCCGCTTGGCAGCTGCACCGGAAAGAACCCTTCGCCGTCGATGGCCACGTCGAGCGAACGCCCCGTCTGCTCCAGCGCGCCCTGGCTCTGCAGGCTCGACACCGATGTGAGACGCGTGCCGCGTCCAATCTGGATGGACGGCGACGTGTTCGTCTCGGAGCTACCGAGTACCTGGGGACCCTGCATCGTTTGATACAGCAGGTCCTCGAACTGCGCTCGGCCGCGCTTGAAGCCCGTGGTGTTCACGTTCGCCAGGTTATTGGCGATGACTTCGGTGCGCGTCTGCTGCGCGGCCATGCCGGTTGCAGCGGTATTGAGGGCGGGGTTCATATGTGTCTCAGTCTGTTAGAGCGGGTTTACAGCGGCTTTGCGAGCTGGGTCGTGATCGTTTCGTTCGACGAATCCATCGTCATGATGGCTTTCTGGACCGATGCGTACGAGCGCTGCACGGACACCATGTCGATGAGCGCGCTCATGGAGTTGACGTTGCTCTCCTCGAGGTAGCCCTGCTTCACGATGCGATCCTTTGGCGCGATGATGGTTTTGGTTGCACCTGGCACCCAGAGCGACTCGCCTTCGTGTGCCGGGTCGGTGCCCGCGGGCGTGTTCTCCATGCGGAGCGTGTCAACCAACTGGCCGTTCTGAGTGACGACGCCGGCCTTCGAGATCTCTATAGGGCCGTCTGCCAGCTTCATTGGACCCTTGGTGCCAAGGAGCTGGTTGCCGTTTTTGTCAACGAGAAAGTGCTTGCTGTCCACGCTGAGCGAACCGCCGCGCGTGTACCGCTCGCCGTTCGCCGTGTTGACGACGAGGAAGCCCGGGCCATCGAGCGCCACATCCATGGCGCTGCCGGTGGGCTTGAGGTTTCCCGTGCTCAGGTCCGACTGCGCCTCGGCCACCGGTCGCATGCCGTCAATGAGGCGCGCGAAGACCCGCTGCGCCTTGAAGCCATCGGTGGAGACGTTGGCCAGGTTATTGGCCACGACTTCCTGTTTGCGCTCCCAGTAGCGGAGTGCGCTGGCGGCGCTGTCCATACCATTTAGGAGGGGCATGTTGGGGAGGGAGGCTGAGGAGCGGCGGGAGGGAAGTGCCGGAAGAGCGGGGGAGCACGTGCCACTGCAAAGGCAACCCACATGCCTTGCGGGCGAGTCTGGCTCTTTACGTTCTAACACGTTGTACGGCATGGGGTTATGGCTTCAATGTCGCTCGAATTTCGCTAGGCGGCGTTGGCGCCGAACCAGGCAATTATTGCCGATGTGGACGGAATTGCCGGGCGTTCTGGGCGGCAAGGATTACTCTGCGCGGTGCGCCGACCACTGGATAGTGAGTCGCGCTGTTGGCCTCAGTCTTCGCCTGGAATGCGGGCGTTATCGAACCGTGCTGCAAGTGGATCTGCGCCGAGAACGTGAGGGCGGCGTATCGCTCGTCGGTGAGACTAGCGATCGGGTGGGCACGGCCGGCGGTTCGCCGAGCGTGTGGTTCCGATGCGTGAACGAGCGGCGGAGTGGCGTGTACTGGGCCTCGAGCGGCCTCAGACGAATTTTGGACGTCGGTGCGTGTTACGCTGCATCCCTATGCAGCATAACGCGCAAGAATGCGTCGCAACCGCGCCGCGCAACTGGAAGTCTCGGTGACGCTTACTTCATTCCACGATAGGGCTTCAATCAGCAAAGTGGCATGGATGTACGTCTTGCCTTTGTGCTGTATGCAGCGTAAGATCGCTGTCTAAATTGCGTTGAACTCAATCCGCCTGCGGCGGATGGCGTTGTGCACCTGAGCGAGCGATGTCGTGGGTGTTGCGCGGTTGCGCGAGACGCGATCTGATCATCCTCTCCCTTTTCCTGAGAGGATTCGATGACTGCCCTTCGCCAGCGCATGATTGACGATCTCCGTCTCCGCGGGTACGCGGATCGCACCGTGGAGGCCTACGTCCTCGCGGTGGCGCGCTTGGCCCGGTTTCATCACCTGCCGCCGGACCACCTCACCGAAGAGCAGCTGCGCGCCTACCTCCTCTATTTGACGACGGAACGACGGATCGCGGCGTCCAGTCTCACCGTGGCGCTCGCCGGCCTCCGCTTCTTTTATGAACAGACCCTCCACCGACCGTGGACCATCCTGGATGTCGCGCGCTCGAAGCGGGAGCAGAAGCTCCCCGTGGTGCTCCGTCGCGCCGAGGTCTGGCGCGTCGTTGCCGCGGTGCGGACGCCGGCGTATCGCGTGTGCCTGACGACGATCTACGCGTGCGGGCTCCGCCTCCGAGAAGCGACGACGCTGGAGGTGCCGCACATCGACGGCGATCGCGCCCTCCTCCACATCCACGGCGGCAAAGGCGGGATCGACCGCTGCGTCCCGCTCCCGCGCGCCACACTCGCCCTGCTCCGGGCGTACTGGCGCACGCATCGCAATCCACGCTGGGTGTTTCCTGCGCCGCATCGCCGGCCCGCTCGCCCGCTCGACGATCCGGCCATTGGGCCGATTGGCGCGAGCAGTCTGCAGAAAGCCTTTGTCGCCGCCGTCACGCACAGCGGCGTCGGCAAACGGGCGCACGTGCATACGCTCCGGCACAGCTACGCTACGCACCTCCTCGAGGCGGGCGTGCCCCTGACGCTCATTCAAGAATACTTAGGCCACAGCAGTCTGAGTACGACCGCGATCTACACGCACGTCACCCGCGAGCTGCGCGCGAGCGCGCTCGATCCGATCAATGACCTGATCCCGCGCGACTGACCCGCCGGCGCGCACCGTCTCGTGCTCGAGCTCGCGGACATCGTTCGCGCGGCCGGGCCGGCGTATGTCCACGCACACGCCGGGCGCTTGCTCGCGTCCCAGCGTCGCGCCCTCGACGACATCGCGGAGTGCCGCACGCCGGCGCTCGGGGGCTCGCTCTATCGCTGCACCGACTGCGGCGCGTTGGACTACCGGTATCACTCGTGTCGCAATCGCCATTGCCCCAAGTGTCAGGAGGATCGCGCGCAGCGCTGGCTCGTGCGCGTCGAGCAGCGCCTCCTGCCGTGCGATCACTATTTACTCACCTTCACGCTCCCGCACGAACTCCGTGCCGTCGCCGCCGCGCACCAGCGGATCGTCTATGCGGCGCTCCTCCGCGAGGCGGCCGCCGCGGTGCTGCGGCTCACCGACGATCGCGCGTGGGTCGGCGGTCAGCCGGCAATCCTCGCCGTCCTGCACACGTGGTCGCGGACGCTCGAGTATCACCCGCATGCGCATCTCCTCGTCTCGGCCGGCGGGCTCGCGGCGGATGGGACGGCTTGGGTCCGGCCCGCGCATCCCCGCTTCCTGCTCCCGGGCTATGCCATCGCTCCGATCTTCCGCGCGAAGGTGCGGGCGGCGCTCACACGGGCGGGGCTCGCCTCCGCGATCGATCCGCGGGTCTGGCAGCACCGGTGGAACGTGCACGTGCAGGCGATCGGCACCGGGGCCCAGGCCATCCGATATCTCGCCCGCTACGTCTTTCGCGTCGCGCTCACGAATCGGCGGCTCACGCGCTTCGGCGACGGGCAGGTCGGTTTCCGGTATACCCGTGCGCGGACGCAGGAGACGCGCGCGCTCACGCTGCCCGTCGACGCGTTTCTCACACGGTTTCTGCAGCACGTGCTGCCGCGCGGCTTCACGAAGATTCGGTGGTATGGCCTGCTGAGCCCTGGTCGTCGCGCGGCGCTCGAGCGGGCGCGTAGCCTCCTCGCGACGCACACTGCCACGCCGCGGGCGGCGCCGCTCGCTCCGCTCACTCCGCGCAATGAGACACCCGCTCGTGCCGCGGAGATCCCCGGAGCGGACGCCGGACGAGCCACGGTGGCGACGCGGCACTGTCCCGTGTGTCATCGGGGGCGGTGCGTGCTGGTCCGGTGCGACCGACGCGCCCCACCGTCGCGCGGTCCGCCATGACGCATCCGGCCCCCGCGCTCGTCTCGTCCGTCGTCGGCAATCCAGTCACCCCCTTGGATCGCTCAGCGCTGCTGCGCGCACGCCGTATCGCGCCGCCCCCCACGACACGCGCGCGGCGCTCACCGCGCTTCGCCACTTGTCTCCGGCCGCGTGGTTTCGCATTTTCGCATACCGTCCATCGTCGCTCCCGAGCCACTCGGCCTCGCTGAATTTCCAAAGAGCGAATCTCGTCGCGCCTCGCCGGCGGATTCAGTTCAACAGGAGATTCTTGCCGTGGCTTCGCACGGCAAGAATCTCTACTGCGTTAGGTTGCGACACGCTCCCACGAAGAACATCCATGGCGTTTTTCCGCAAGAAGTGCGATTTCACGGTGGCGCACACGATGCTCAGAGCAATCGTTATGACACCGCCGGACGCCGATCGGAGCCTGGCGTCTCACGTTGCCGACCTCGCCTCGGCGGAACGAGTCAGGCGTGAGTTCATCCCGCTGCGCCTTTTTGCTGTCCTCGTCGGATTCAAGGCCACCCGCTACGAAGAGTGGCGGGCCGGTGGTCGCGATTTGTTCGATGCGCTTTTCGAGTCCACCTTGAGCGCGATCATGTCAGAGAATGGGGAGTCAGAGTTGCTCGCGCGCCCTTGGCTTGGCGAAAAAATCCAGTACTACTCGCTTGTTCAGTACCTCGGCGCATCCATCGACCAGCAAGGCACCGAAGTCGGCAGAAGCTTCGCCATGCTTTTTGCCGATCGAACTCAAGATGGCTTGGCTCGGCTCGGCACCGGCGTGTTCTTCCAAGCGTTTGAGCAAACGCTCGCCCGACACTCGACCTTTAGGTTGGTGCACGCCGCAACCTAACGTGCGCTGAAGCCGCCAAGGGATTTATTGATTTGTGATGGCTGCGCCATCACTCTTATTTGATTCCCTTGCGGCTTAGCTCAGGCGTTATGCGGACGAGGGCCTGCCAATGATTGCAGGTGCGGGTTCACAGATCTCAATGGCAAGTCGGCGCGCGTCGCAAAGGACGGCCTCGCGATGCGCCCGCCCGACTCGCGCCCTCGGTGGTCTCACTGGGCCCGAGCACGCGCGCCGGGCGATCGGAATCCCGATCGACTCGTTGGGTATCGCGGAGGGCCGTGCGCCGGCCCATGCGCGCGCCGATCCCGCATCCATCGCAATCCGTGGTGGAAGCGGTTCGTGGCCCGCGACCTACGTCGCCCGCATCACGAAACGCTCCAGCAGACCGGCGCTCGAAGCATTGCGGTTGGGCGCCTTGACACTATTCTAAAGGGCAGCCGCCACGGCGCCCGTCTGGTCGACCGCCGGCAGCTGAGCTAAGCGTTCGGCAGCAACACGCATCGCTGTCTGCCAGGCGTCACTCAAGTGTATATTTCGTGCAACTTTCCCATGCGGGTCAGATATGTCGTTTGCGGTCAAAGAGTTACTCCGCGAGGCGGTCGAGCAACTGCCGGAGGATGCCTCCGTCGAAGACGCCATGGACCGCCTCTATTTTCTGGCCAAGGTGGCGCGTGGCATGGCGGCCGCCGATCGGGGCGATGTCGTACCGCACGACGAGGCTCGCCGCGTGATTCTCGCCGAAGCGCCGAACGCACGCTGAGTTGCGGCCAGCCTCACGTGGAGTCGGCCAGCGCTCGCCGATGTCGTCCACATTCGCGACTATATCGCAGAGGATTCACCTCGGTATGCGCGAGTAATTGCCGAACGGATCGTTGCTTCGGTTGATCGGCTGATCGACTTCCCGTTGTCCGGGCGTGTCGTCCCGGAGCTGGGTGATGCCACGTTTCGCGAAGTGTTCGAGCCACCCTATCGAATCGTTTACCGCATTCGAGGCAACGCCCTCGAGATTCTGACGGTCGTGAATTCCGCCCGACAATTTGCTGGTGAGTTTCTTCGCGGCGCACCGTAGGGCGAGATCCTCGCGCCTGCAGCCGAACGAACGCATCAGCAGACGGGCGATTTAGGGATTGCGAATGCTCCGCATTCGCTCTTATCTATTCGCCCGCAGCTGAACTCAGCGTTAGACAGGGCACGAACACTCATCACTCGTCAGGTCTTGCATGGCCGACTTCCACCCGCGCTGCCCGAAGTGCGACAAGATCATGGATCGTGGGCACCTGCCCGATGCGGCTGGCCACACCAGCTTCGTGCTGGCCCAGTGGGCGCCGGGCGCGCCAGAGGAGCGCCGGTTTGTCGGCGGGCTCAAGGTGAACGCCGATGCCGGTATACCCTTAGCTGCGTATCGCTGCCCCGGCTGCGGATACGTCGAGTTCTATGCGCGGCCCGCCTAGAAGTTATGACTGGGCTGGCCTCCACACTTCGCGTGGGTTAGTTCCTCGCGATGTGAGTCGGAGTTGCCAGAGCCACCTGCGACGTTCGTCCTGTCGCATTTCTTCGGAGACCAACCCATGTCTTCTTCCCCTGCTGCTTCCAACATCATCTATCTCGGCCTCGATGTCCACAAGGATTCCGTCACCATCGCGGTCCTGCCGGCCGCGGCGGCGGCGCCTACGCGGATCGACAAGTATCCGAACGATTTCGCGAAGCTCCGCCGCGTATGCGAACGGTTGGCGAAGGATGGCGAGATTCAGGCATGCTATGAAGCGAGTGGCGCGGGGTACGTGTTGCAGCGCGCGATGCAGGGGTGGGGCTATCACTGTGAGGTGATCGCGCCGTCGTTGATTCCCGTCAAGCCCGGCGTGCAGCGCAAACACGATAAGTACGACGCTGGTCAGCTCGCGCGACTGTATCGCGCGGTCGAATTGACCGTCATTCGCATTCCCAGTGAAGCCGAGGAGCGCGTACGCGATGTGGTCCGCTGCCGTGAAACGCTGCAACACGAGGTGGTCAAATCGCGGCATTACATTCTCAAATTTCTCGCCCGGCGCGGTTTCATCTATCGCGGCGGGGTGCATTGGCGGCCCGCGCACTATACCTGGTTGCGGCAGTTGACCGGCACGACGTCGCCGCTCGCGCCTGAAGACCGGCTCGTCTTTGGGGAGTACTTCGCGCTCCTCGAGTACACGCTGTCCCGCCGCGATGCGCTCGATCACCACATCGAGACACTCGCGCTCCTGCCAGCGTACGCCCCGGCGGTCGCGGCGCTGCAGTGCTTTCGCGGGCTTCAGGTGCACAGCGCGATGGTCCTCGCCACGGAATTGGTCGATTGGCGGCGGTTTGCATCACCGCGCCAACTCATGGCGTATCTCGGCTTCGTCCCGCGCGAACACTCCAGCGGACCACGCGAGCGCCGCGGATCGATCACCAAAGCCGGCAACGCCCATTGTCGGCATGTGCTTGTTCAGGCCGCGTGGGCGTATCGCTTGCATCCCAAGATTGGGCCGGCACTCGCGGTGCGCCAGCACGGGCAACCGGCGGCGGTGACGCTGCACGCGTGGAAAGCGCAACAGCGCTTGTACACGATGTATCATCGCATCGCGTTGCGCCGCGGCCCGCAGATCGCGGTCGTCGCCGTCGCGCGCGAACTGATCGGGTACCTCTGGGCCGTAATGCGCGATCTGGAAGCAGCGCGCGATTCGTCCCAGAACATCACCGCGGGCGTCGCGGCGTGATGCTCTAATTCGTTCTTCATATCCCGTAGAGGAGTCCACGGGTGTCCGGCGGTACGACAGGAGTAGCTCGCCCTCGTTATGGGGTAGGTCGATCGGTTGCCGATCCCCGAATCCCCGATCCTAGAATGAGCATGCTCCAGACGAATCCAATTCTTGCCGCTCCGGCGTGGCGACACGCTGACCGGCGTATATCAGCAGGATTCATCGTCGAAGATTCCGCCGGCGCCCATGGCCTCTCTCGCGTGTATTCGTCGCAGAACAACACCACAACACGGAAGTGAAAATCCCGCTTGACATCCGCCCAGTCATATCAACGAGGCTGTAGGAAAACCCTAAATCAGTCGCGCGTTGCCGCACGGAGATGCGTCGAGGTGCTGGCGCCTGATGGCCGGGATGGTTCGGTGCTCGCGGCCGATCCAGACGAGGCCAATGGCGTATGCGCCCACTCGACCCGGTATGACGAGACTCGTCGTTACGCCGCGTATCCGTGGTGGGCGAGCTTCTCGATGTTATGCACGAGGCAAAAGAGCTTCCACTGCGCATCGACCTTCTCGCAGCCGCGCAGTGTGAAGCGATCGAGCCCTTTGTTGTGCCGCACATTCGCGAACACGGGTTCCACCGTCGCGAGACGTCGCCCGTAGCGCGCGCGATTCGCCGGCACATCGATCGCCACGCGCATCTGCGCGGACCGCGTTGGGGGGAGCGGGACCGTCTTCCCGCGGAGAGAGTTGACCGTCCGCACGGCCGTCGTCGCTGGCCGCTTGAGGCACTGCTCGCGGAGCGGACATGGCCCACACACGCCTGTCGTCCCCTGAAACGCTTCCCAGATGTTGTCGCGATTCACCCGGTGGCGCCCGGCGCGCACGAGCGCGCGCCCGGCGGGGCACACACAGGTGCGGGCCTCGGGGTCATAGGTGAACGCGCTCGCCGGCAACTGGCCCGAGAGCGTCGGCGGTGGGCGCCGCTTGTCGTGCAACGGGTCGCCCGCCGCCTTGTGCGCCGCCTGTGTGACAAAACGCTCATCGCGCCCCCGCATCGCATTGTCCGCGATGAGGGCGTCGACCCCGAGCGCGTGGAGCGCGCGCAAATTGGCCTCGCTGTGAGAGCCCGCATCCGCCGTGATGAGCGACGTCGGCGCGAGCAGCGGCTGGATGGCGGTGACGGCCGGGAGCAGCAGCTCGTGTTCCGAGCCCGTCCCGTAGGCCTGCGCGTCGACGATGATCTGATGGCCCGCGTCGACGGCGGCGACCCCGGTGTACCCTCGGATGACGCCGGCGCTCGTCGCCACCTTCACGCTGTCGTTGTCCGTGCGGTTGCTCTTTCGGATCCCGCCTTTGACGCCACGACGATCGTCGGGATGCGTCGCGAGCCACTCACGCAGTTCCGCCGCGTCTCGCTCGAGCCGCGCCAGCCGGTCGGCATAGCGCGTCGTCGCCAACGTCGCCGACGAATGTCCTGCGGGGCCACCCGCCAACCGCGCCGTCGTCTCGCTGGCGTCGGTCGTGTCCGTCGCGCGATGCGTGGCGATCAGCGTCTTCGCCGCCGCCTCGAGCTTCGTCGCCTGGCGTTCGAAGTCAGCCCGTGTCCCACTCCGGTGCTTCGCCGCATTGCTCGGCAGCTTCACGCCGTCGATCGCGAACATCTCGCGGGTGATCAGCCCCTGCGCGTCGCAGACCGCCACGACCGCCGCGAAGCCCCGGGCGATCTCGTCCCCGAGCGTACTCACAAAGTGGGCGATCGTGGTGACGTGCGGCGTGCTGTCACCGGACAACGCCATGAACAGCACATGCTCCTCGCACGCCCGCGCGAGGATCTAACCCACGCGAAAGCCGGAGGCCAGCCCAGTCATACTTTCTAGTCCGCTACGGACTCACGTTTCAGGTAAGCGGTTGTATGTGTGCACGAAACCACGCAACGAGCCCTGCCTCGGCCAGTCGGCCATCCGCAACCCGTTCCATCGTCGTCGCTACGTCCGGCTCGACCGCGTCCAAATCCTTTCCGTTCAGGCCGAGGAACACGTACGCGGCCATGAATGCAACCCGCTTATTCCCGTCGACATAGCCATGATTCTTCGCAAGCCCAAACACGTAGGCGGCCGCGAACACCGCGAGATCGGGCACCTCGGCGTAGGCCCATTTCCGTTGTGGCTTCGCCAGCGCTGATTCAAGGAGTCCGTCGTCTCGCACGCCGGGCGAGCCACCGTGTTCGCGGAGTTGAGCGTCGTGCAGGACATCGAGCATTCGCCGCGTGAGCCACGTCGGAGCGCGGCGACGCGCCATCAGCGGGCCAGCTCGCGCAACGCGTTTCGATACTTCTTCGCGCCGCGCTCGTAGGCCGTCATCGCCGCCGCGAACTCCGGATCGAACGGAGTGATCAAGAGCCCGTCGCTCGTCTCGATCACGGTGACCTCGTCCCCGGCCGTCAAATGGAACCGATCGAGCATACTTTTGGGCAGCACGGTGGCGATCGAGCCCCCGATCTTCTTCAACGTTTGTCGCCGCACCATGCCACGCTCCGAAGTAGTTGCCGGAAGGTAGCTATTATAGTTATACTGCGCAAGCTGGCTAACAAACGTTGCACCGGACAGGCGATTTAAGGATTACAAATGCTGCGCATTTGCTCCTATGTAATCGCCTGCAGGTGAGCTCGGGCGCTAGGTGACAGTCACGCGTTGACCTCTGTCACGTGACGCGTCCCCATCGGCAATTCGCAAGGTATTCGGATCCCAAAGCCGCTCCTTGAACAAGCCGGCCTCGCTGGTGATGTCGAGCTGCACGCCGAAGACGGACGAATCGTCATCGCCGCCGCGCGGCAGCCTCGCGCTGCCGATTCGCCGGCAAAAATGGCCGGGTCGCGCTCGATCAACTCCGCATTGTCGATCGCGACCGCCTGCGCAAGCGGCTCGGAGTGCTTACTCCGGCCAGCTTGACTACCGTCTTTGCTACGCTGACAGAAATGTTCGAGTTCTCATAGCCGCCACCTAAGGTACGCGGGAGTTGTCGAGCGATTGTCGGTAGCTCGCTTCGCCCCGATCCGCTCCGTGGCCAAGGTAGTGGCGTTGCGTCTCTCCCGGCTCTTCGGAAATGCCCCCGAGTTTTGGATCAACGCCCAGCGCGCCTTCGATCTCTGAGACGCGGTGCTGGCAGCAAGGTGTGAAGAAGTGAGTGGCTCGCTGCGCGTGCCTGCTGCATCTATTATAGATCACCGCAGTTGAGCGCCGCGGCGTTGGGCGGACGAGGTCGGGCCCCAGTGGCGTCCTCGGCCATCTGACTGCTCGAACCGGAGGTGCGAACGTGGATCACGACGAGTCGACACAGAACCGGATAACTGGATTCTGGAACACTATCGCAGCCGGGTATGAGGCACACCAAGGCAACGTAGCCGCTCTGGGCAGCAATGAGTACAAGGCTTGGGTCGAGGCGCTTCGTTCCCTGCTCCCGTCAACGCCCGCGGACGTCCTGGACGTCGGCACGGGCACGGGATTCGTGGCGCTAATTGCGGCCGAGCTCGGGCATCGAGTGGTCGGTACGGATCTCTCGGAGGCAATGCTTGGTGAGGCGCGACGCGAAGCAAGCCGACGCGGGGTACAGGTGAGGTTTGAGTTCGGTGATGCCGTCACGCCGGAGTTTCCCCCGGGGACCTTTGACGCGATCGTGGCCAGGCATCTTCTATGGACGCTGCGCGAACCCGCGGAAGCGTTCCAGAATTGGCGCGGACTACTCGGACCCCACGGCTGCGTGGTCGCGATAGATGGACATTGGGTCAGCGCCAGCGGTGCACGCTGTGGCGGAGCATCCGCCGAGCGAGCACCCGTGGTTCGTTCTTGTCGCGAAACGTTGACCCACGATGTCGATGCACACGGAATGGCATCCGCCGGGCGCCGCCCAACTAGGCGTTGCTGATGGTAGCGCGGGATCGCCGACCCAAACGCCACCGTATGTAGCTGTTTCGAGATGTTACTATGCATGTAATCAAATAAGAATGTCTATATAGCAGGAAGCGCATCACACGAAGCTCAGCACCGGTGACCCGACGAAGCGCAACGGCGACCCGATGCGTTGCCCCGCCGGAGCCGATTGCGCACGTCGCCCGAGCTGCACGACTGAGCCGGGCATGTGCAGCGACGCTCCGCGCACGTGACTCGTCTCCTCCGGTCACCTGATGCGAATCGACACGCATCGTGATGGTCCCACCGCCGATCTGCTTGTGCACTCCGGCGACCTGCAACGAGTCTCTGACCACTCGCACTGAATTGTTGACGACAACCACTGACGGACGTGCCGGCGTACATGTCCGTTGGGGTCACTTGCATTACATCGACATCTGTTTGACAGGAACAGTTGACGGCAACATCGCAGCGGCAGCCTCTATTCGGACGCCCGCCGGGGGTGACGACATTCCATTGCCTCCCAGCGCGCAGAGCGCCGAATTTTGCATTGGTCAGCGGAACGCTCACCCACGCACGGCACCAGGAGCTGCATGGCGGAAAGTTTTGGAAAAAAACTGGCGCGGCTCGGCTCGGAGTCGCTCGTCTACGGTCTGAGCTCGATCGTCGGGCGTCTGCTCAGCTTCCTCCTCCAGCCGTACTACGCGCACCAGTTCAACCCGGCGCAGAACGGCGTGCAGAGCGTGGTCTACTCCTACATCCCCATCATCTCGATTGGGTTGTATCTGGGAATGGACGTCGCCTACATGCGCGCCGCGGCCGGCGTTAAGACTGCGTCCCTCGCCGAGCAGCAGCGCGCTTTCTCGGCGACGATGGGAGCGGTGCTCGGCGTAGGCGGCATGGTGACCCTGCTCGCCGTGCTGGCCGGACCGTGGGTGGCGCCGGTGATCAAGCTCGATCTCACCAGCTTCCGATATATGATGGCGATCGTGTTCAGCGACGCTCTGCTCGCCGTGCCGTACGCGCACCTGCGGATGACCAACCGCTCGTTCCGCTACGCCGGGCTGCGGTTGTTGTTCGTTGGCGTGAGCGTTGGGCTGAACATCATACTCATCGGCCGCCTCCACTGGGGCGTGGAAGCCATCTTCCTTGCCAACCTCGCGGCGAACCTGGTGGTGCTCGCACTGTTCCTCGGCGAGATCGCCCGCTTCTTCCGGCCCGCGCGGTTGGCTGAAGCACAGTGGGGCGCGCTGTGGAAATACGCGCTGCCGATCATGCCTGCCATGCTCGGCGTGATGCTCGTGGAGAACGGCGACCGTATCGTTCTCAATTTCGTGCCAAACGCCGTGGCGCAGCACGTGTACGGCATGGGCACCAAGGACGTGGTGGGCATCTACAGTTTCAACTACAAGCTCGGCGTCGCCATGCTGCTCGTGGTGCAGATGTTCCGCATGGCTTGGACTCCGTTCGCGCTGCAGCAGGCCGAACAGGAGGGCGCGCCGCAACTATTCTCTCGCGCGCTCACCGGGTTGATGCTCGTTTGCTCATTAGTCTTTCTCGGCGTGTCGATCCTGCTGCCGTCGTTCGTGCGCATTTCCGCCGTGTACCACTACGTCAAGCCCCCGTACTGGGCCGGGCTGCCGATTGTGCCGGTGATTCTGCTCGGCTACGTGTTCAGTGGATTGTACGCGGTGGTCACAACAGGTCTGTACATCGAGCGGAAGACGCACGTGCTGCCGTGGATCGCGGGCGCCGGAGCGGTGGTGAACGTGAGCATGTGCCTGATCGCGGCGTCGCGGTGGGGGATGGTCGCCGTAGCATGGGCGACGCCCGTGGCGTACGGTTTGATGGCGGCGCTCGGTGCGTGGCGATCGCAGATGGTGTATCGGGTGCCGTTCGAGTGGGGGCGGCTGGTACGGTTAGGGGCGATCGTGACGGCGATCTTCGTGGCGGATCGGGTGGTGTCGGGAAGCGGGGTGGGAGTGACGTCGGGTTTGGGATTGGGAGTGAAGTTCCTGCTGCTGGCGTTGTTCCCGGTGCTGTTGTGGGTGACGCGGTTCTTCAGGGCGGGGGAGCTGTCGGCGTTGCGGGCGCTGGCGAGGCGGGGCAGTGGCCGGCGGCCGGCAGCGGAGGCGTCGTAGCCATTTCGGACGGCCGGGCGGGTGGTCCAACATTTCAAAGGGGAAACGAATTGTGAAAACTCAGATCTTCGTCACCGCATTGGCGGCAACGCTGCTTGTTGTTGGGTCGGCCGTCGCGGCCCCGCGGCTTGTCGTTGGGGCGGCCCTCGCGGTCGGGCCGCTGGTGCAGAAGGATGTGATCGGCTTGCCCGGAAAAGAGGTTCGAGTCTTGATCGTCAACTCGCTGCCCGGCGCCGCGTCGCCCGTCCACCGTCACAACGCGCAGGTGTTCGTCTACATGCTATCCGGTAAAATGATCATGCAAGTAGCGGGATCGTCCCCTGTCACGCTTGGACCCGGCCAGACCTTCTACGAAGGACCAGAGGACATCCACAGCATGAGCAAGAATGCGAGCGACAAGGAGCCCGCCCAGTTCCTGGTATTCATGATCATCGACAAAGCGGCTCCAACCTCGGTTCCCGGGAAATAGCCCGCAATCGTCGCAACTATCTCGCTCACTGCGCAGCATGCGCAATCCTTAATCGCCCGACTGCTGGGCCGCAGCCCGGTGTTTTGAGTGCTGGGACGCCGGCGGAGATGATCGATCTTTAGGACGGCTTGAAGAAATTGAACTGTTCGGTAGAGGTTAGTGGGTATGAGGATATTGGCAGTCGTTGTCACAGCATGCATTTCATTGCTCGGACGCGGTGCAAAAGCTCAGGCCATGCAAGATGGATCAGAGCTGAGCCGCGCCGCTGCTCGCTACGTGAGTGCCACCTTGCTTCCGAAGGAAGTCATCGGTCTGGATACGGTTCATGTGCGACGTGGGGCCAGAGCGGACCCGCAAGGCGTGGCGCGCGCCGCAGATGCCATCGCTATCGCCCGCGAGCTCGGCGATGCGAAACTCGGAACCGCCGACGACTTCGTGCGCTGTACGAACGGGGCGAGAAGCTGCGAATTCGTTGGCGTTGATGCCGTGGTGATGATCGATCCACCGGTCATTCGTGGCGAAACCGGATTCGTGCGCGTTCGGATTCAGGAGAAGACGACGTCGGCGCGGAGACCGGTGCTCGTGACCGACGGGGTAGTGCGCTTCGCTCGTAGGAGTGGGGTTTGGGTGTTCGTGGCATACGACAATCACAGTATCTCCTAGTCAGGAGCGGGAAAGCAATTCACGGCCTAACTGGGCCTAGCCGACGATAAATGCGTCTATCACGACTGGTCTCAATTGTCTGTGCATGCTTGTCGTTGTCCGGTTTCGGCGAGGCGCGTGCGCAAGCCGGCTCCGTGTGGCCCACGCTTGTACAAGGATCCCATGTTCGCGCTTGGACCGCTTCCGGAAGCCAGGTGGAAGGGATCGCTATTTCGGATTTTGACATCGGCGATCTCGTGCTCATGACAACCACCGCGAACCACACCGACAGCACGCACATTGGGCGGGCGGACGTAACGAGGATTGATGTCGGAATCCGGCGCGGTCGATACCGCTTGGAGGGAGCAGCAGGGGCGGCCTCATTGTCGGCGCGATCGCCGCAGCTCTAACCCCTGCTGTATTCGGACCTGAGCACATCACGTTCCTGTGGCCAAGAATCTTCGTCGGCACTCTAGGTGCCGTCGTCGGCGCGATCGCTGGGAGCAGACTGGCGGCGCAGCTTGCTCCCGTGCTGTGGACTACTGTGTACCTGCGACCGACGCGTGGTGCGAATCAACAGGAATCGTTGCCCCAATCACCGCACATGTACACGGAGTCCGCGGCCCCTGGTCAAGCCGGGGCTAGCAGCGCTAACGCAACAACCGCAAGTTTGCGAAACATCACAACGTTCCCCTCTCCGATCGTTGGTAGCGGAACCATGATTCGAGCCGAGTGCTTCCTGGGTACGATTCCCGTATCGAGCCATCGTTGAGAAACTAGGGAGATCCACTGATGCGCATGCCAGCCGTCGCTGCTTTGGCTTCCGTATTCGCTCTCGTCGGCTGCAACACCACCATCAATGAGAAGTATTCCGCGCTGCCAGCGGTGGGAAGTCAACTGCCGTCCTTTCGGTATTCCACGCTGAACGGCAACACGGTGACAGCGGAGTCTCTGCAGGGTGCACCCACGCTAATCGCTCTCTGGGCCACGACATGCTCGGCCTCGCGCTTGGCGCTCACTTCGATCGCGACGTTGCAGGCCGCCGATGCACCGCTCGGTGCACACGTCGTGATTCTCGCGGACGATCGCGACTCCGCAGCGGTCGCTACAGTTCTGTTGCGCGCTGGAGTGCAGACGCCGGTGGCGCTCGGCAGCGGCACGCTCATGGAGACGTTTACTCACGGGCAATCCGCGCTGCCGTGGCGAAAGGCGTTCGCGCTTCCCACGTTCTTGGTACTCGACGCATCAGGTCGCGTCGTCTATCGACAAGTGGGCATCGAACAAGATTCCGGGGCGCAACTTGTGCGCGTCCGCAGCATTCTCGACAGCTTGCTCGCCAAGCCGACGCAGAGCCGTGTCGGCGTGCCCGCCGCCGATTGACTGAAACGGAGTAGGGATGTCTGATAGCGCGCCCAGTGCATACGGCGCGCACACATGGGTGGTATCAACCGGTCGACGCACCAACCTGTGCCGCAAGATATGCGTCGAGCGT
>JBEPWA010000007.1:0-100498 GCA_041690755.1 Gemmatimonadaceae bacterium
TTGTTGGCCAGCCGTCCAAGGTCTGCATGACCGATGTGGCCAGCCATCAGGTGATCTCGACGCTGGATACAAAGATGTCTGTGTCAGCGGGGGGCGTGGTGCCATGACTGCAGCAGTTGCGCTAGATTAGCTCCCATACAAATGCCCTGGAGGGGTTGTGGTTCTCGGAATGGGGTTGTTGCCGATCGTTCCGATCCTCTTGCTGCCGTTCATCCTCATCTTCTTCGTCATCGTCTTCCCGATTTGGGTGTTGGGGCTCGCGGTTCTGGGACTGATACTGGTTCTCATACGCGGATTGGACTGGCTGCTGCAGAAGGCGGGATCGACGGCGATGAGTGGTGCGGTGGCCGGAATGCGTCGCGCGTTTCACTGGGTGTTGACGTTTGGCGGATTTGCTGAGAAGCTCAAGAAGCCGGAACCCGCAAAGGGGCCGACGGTGTGACTCCGTGTCATCCCGAGCGTAGTGAGGGATCTGGCCGGCCGCATCGGGAGCTGTAGGTCGAAAAGCCCCAAGTTGTTTCCGCGTGCTCCGCGTCAACGGGGACGTGCAGCTACGAGATTTGTCGCTGAGGGCGCGGAATGCTATTAGACGGACGACGTTAGATTCCTCGTCGCTTCGCTCCTCGGAATGACAAAGTGGGGGCGCTCCTCGGAATGACACACGGGGGGCGCTCTTTGGAATGACAACGCCGGCGTTCTCGGATTGACGAACCGAATCATGGGGCAGAATGCGGAATTCGCTCGAGAGCCTGCGACGGAGCGCTCGATCGCTGCGCAAGCAGCCGGTATTCACCACCGTCGTCATTCTGTCGCTCGCGCTGGCGATTGCGCTCAACACCACGATGTACGGCGTGTTGGACGCCATGATCCATCCGCGGCTCGACATTCGAGCACCGGATCAGCTGTACTGGATCAGGTTCTACGGCGACTTCAAGTACACGGTTGATAATCGCGCGCGTGACGCAGCACTGGCGTCCGGGATGCACGGTTACAGCGCCATCACCTCCACCGGCAACGGCATCGGATCAGGGCCGCTGACGCTGATCGAGCATGGCGCGAACGTGGTCCAAGGCAGCATCGATGGTGTTGGCGCGAACTACTTCGATGTCATTGGCTCGCGCATCATTGCCGGACGTACGTTCGTTCCCGCGGATGCCGAACCCGGTAACTCACCACTCGTGCTTGGCGAAGTCGCCGCCGAGAAGCTCTTTCCGAAAGTGCAGTCGGCGATCGGTGCGTCCATCAACGTCGATGGTGTGCCGCACGTCGTGGTCGGCGTGGTGTCCGCCGAGTCGGACTTTCCGCACTCCAAGTCACTCGGCTGGTCCGTGGCGCCGTACCGGACCCGGGGAACGTACACGCGTCTCATTCGCCTGCGCGACGGTGTCACGCCGCAGGCGGTGGATGCCGAGTTGCAGGTGATCGCCGCGCGCATCGCTGCGATCTCGGGCGAGAGTACGCGGGATGTCGCATTCAGATTCTCTAAAGCCGCCGATCCGGAGTTCCAGGCTCGGCCGCTGCACTACGCGCTGGTGTTCGCCGTCTGCGCCGTGCTCCTGGTGGCGTGCGCGAATCTGGCAAACCTGCAACTCGCCCGCGGCATCGGCCGCCGCCGCGATCTGGCGCTGCGCGCGGCACTCGGTGCCACCAGAGGGCGGATCGTACGCCATCTGCTGGCCGAGAGTGTGTTGCTTGCCGCGGCGGGGCTTGGGCTCGGATTGGTCTTCACCTACCTCGGTGGACGCGTGCTTGCTGCGTCGATTCCGCCGAGCATGGGCGATTACGTGATGCAGCCGCACATGAGCTGGCGCGTGCTCGTGTTCGCCCTCTTGGCCACGGGGATCTGCTTGGTGCTGATCGGGCTGGCGCCGGCCGTCTACGTCTCGAACGCTGATCCGAACGAATTGCTCAAGGCCGGCGCCGGCACCGGCGCGACGAAACGCAACCGTCGCCGGTACGGGCTGCTGGTTGGCGTCGAGATCGCGTTCGCCCTCGCGCTGGCGAGTGCCGCGGCGCTGTCCGTTCGCCAGGCAATGGCTGCCAACCGGACGAATGTTGGCTTCGATCCGAGTCACCTGGTTGAGGGCTACGTCGCGAGCTCGGCACGTAAAGGCGCGGCGATGCACTATTCCGACGTGCTGCAAGGTCTGGCGAGTCGCGTTAAGGCGGTGCCCGGTGTGCTCGAGGCGACGGCCACTGCAACGCGCGGCGTCCAGAACGGGGCGATCACGATAAGCGACGCCGGCGGCACTCGAGAATTTGTCACCGGTCCGTACGGCGTAACTCTGGTGTCGCCGTCGTACATCCGGACGTACGGGTTCCAGATCGCACGCGGCCGCGATTTCATGGAGGGTGAGCGCGACGCCGGCGCTGTGATCCTGGACGAGCACACGGCGCGGATCCTCTGGCCCAAGGCCGATGCCGTGGGCCAGCAGATCAAGTTTGGAGATCTGAAAAGCGATTTACCGTATGTGAAAGTTGTGGGGGTGCTATCCGAACCGAAGGCGTTCGCCTCCGACTCCACGGTGGGCGTGTTCATGAGCAACGTGCACAGTCTCGGCCGCATGCTCTATCTTCCCGGCCCAACCGACTCCATCGCGGTGGATCGAGGCTTTGGCGTGAACTTCATCGCCCGTGGGGCGAAGGAGCCGCACGCGCTCGTGACGGTGCTTCGTCAGTCGTTTCAGTCGCGAGGTGACGTGTTCGCGCGACTCGTTCTACCAATGGAGGACATCCTCGGAATCACACGTATCCGTCAAGGCGCCGACTTCATCTCGGCGCTCTTCACGCTGTTCGGGGCGCTCGGCATCGCACTGGCAGCGTTCGGCGTGTATGGCGTGGTGGCGCACTCGGTAGCCGAGCGTCGCCGGGAACTGGGCGTGCGCATCGCGCTGGGTGCCACGGCGCGCGACATTCTGCACGCCGTGTTGCGCGAGAGCGTCGTCGTCGCGTTGGGCGGTGTTGCCGTTGGGTTGTTTCTCACGAAGTACGCCAGAACCTATCTCACACCGCTGGCGCGCGAGGACGATCTGTACAACGCGCCGCTCTTTGCCGGTGTGGCATTGGTGCTGCTCGCCGCGGCATTTGTGGCCGCGCTGATCCCCGCCATGCGCGCCACCCGGGTAGATCCTACGGAGTCGTTGCGGAACGACTAGGCAGAATTGCAACAATTCTTATGTCCGCTGTGTATCCGGTAGTGAGGGATTGCCCGACTCGCTCCATGCACCGCCCGTGAGGACGATCGTCCGTGCCCGCCGCACCACGTTCCAGGCAGTTCAATCGCCACGATCCGGGTGGTCGCTGGCCGAGCTTGGCCGTGTCCGTCGGAATCACCGCCGTTATGTTCTGGGCCGCGTTTGGCTCGATGCTGTCGCGCTTCGAGGAGGAGAGCCGCGATCGCGCCGTCGGAGCTGAGGCGACGGACATTGTTCAGTTGTCGCCGCCGCCGGCCGCGCGACCGACCGTGCCGGCGCCGGTGATCGTCCGGCAGCCGCCCAAAGTACCGGCGACGCCCGCTGCTGTTGAAAACAGGACCGACGTGCCGACGACAACCGCCACCGAGGTGGTTCCATCGGCGGCGGCGACACCCAGCGACGCACGGGCCGAACCGTCATCCGTGCCGCTTGATAGCGGGGGAGTTCGGGCGAGCGCGCGAGGGATTGCCCGGGCGATTCCGAGCGGCGGCGCGCCGATGGCTCCGGCCGGTGTGACGCGCTACAGCGGCGCCTCGTACACCCAGCACCTTCGCGATTCGATTCTTCGCGCCTCAATGCTCGATGTGCCGTACGTCGCGAAGCATGGGGCGCCGCGCGCCGCCGCGCGCGAGGAGATCGAGCTCGGGCAGCGACAGGCTGACATGGTGCAACGGCGCGCAACGACCGTGGGGAATTCGCGCGACGTCATCATTCTTCACGGAAACGCGATAGGCGGAGCCGGCGTTGTGGGTGCCGGCGGGAGTGTTGGCCTGCCGTTGTTCAGCTCGGGGCCATCCGCTGCGCAGAGAAAAAAAGATGCGGTGGTTGAGACAGACAACTGGCTGCGTCTGGGGCGGTTGCAAGATCGAATGTACCTGAAGCGGGATTCGATCCGTGCCGATTCGCTACGGCGGGATTCGTTGGCGAAAAAAAAGAATGTTCCGTAGGAGCCGACGGGGGAGAGCGATCCCTCGTTGCGCTCAGGATAGCAGAAGGGGTGCCATGTTCAAAAGCAGTTTCCGCGTAGTCCGCGTGTTCCGCGTATTCCGCGGTAAAATGGACATTGAGGTCGAGAGTCGCGGGGAACGCGGAACACGCGGAGCACGCGGAATGTCAAAAGACGGGCGACGATAGATTCCTCGTCGCTGCGCTCCTCGGAATGACAATGGGGCTTGCGGAACGCGTAGTCGCCTGGCCGTAGCTAACTCGACAGCCGCGCCGTAGCTTGGCGGAGCCCCCCGATTGGAGAGTAGCATGGAGTCGATCGGCACGGACGAACATTGCGTCACCTGTCACGGCAGCCTTGCCACGCCGTACTGTCCCGCGTGTGGAGAACGCCGCGCCAGCGATCGCGCTTTTTCGGTGCGGGAATTTGTTGCGGACTTCTTCGAGGCCGTGCTCAGCTTCGACGGCCGAGCAATTCGCACCTTCGTCACGCTCGTTCGCCGTCCAGGAGAGCTCACCGCGGCGTACATGCGCGGGTCGCGTCTGCCCTACCTTGCGCCGCTGCAGTGTTTCCTGGTGTTCAACCTCGTGTACTTCGCCTGGGCGACATGGGCGCACGATCGTACGTTCGACACCTCGCTCTTCGTCCACACTCACTTCACGCTGCACGCTGGGCCCGCAATGGCCGCGGTAAAGGCGCGCCTTGCGAAAACCGGCCAGTCAGAGGCGGAGTTTCGCCAACTCTTCGACACGATGAGCACGACGCAATCGAAGTCGCTCGTGTTGGCGATGGTGCCGATGTTTGCGTTGTTCGTGGGGCTGTTCACGATTGGTCGGCGGCGATTCGTCGTGCAGCACCTGACGTTCGCGTTACACACGTTCGCGTTCCTGTTCTGCTTCATCCCGGTGGCGTCGTACGTTATTCAGAAGCCGCTCGTGCGCATCCTTACGTGGTTGAACTTCAAGGGCAACGGCGACCTCGGGTTCGACGGCCAGGTGTCTACAGCCATGGGAATCTGCATCGGCATCTACATCGCCATGGCGCTGCGCCACGCGTACGGGTTCGGTAGAACGAGATCAGTGATTACGGGTGCGGCACTGGTGCTCGGGTTCGACATCGCGCTGCAGGCGTACCGGGCGTTGTTGTTCTGGGTGACGTTCTGGTCGATTTGAAGTTGTCGTCCTGAGGGATCGTTGTCATCCCGAGCGAACGCGAGGGATCTACCGTCTGAGTGTGCGATAATTGGCGAGAGAGAAGATCCCTCTGTCGCTTCGCTCCCTCGGGATGACACCGAGCTTTGCTCCGTCGGGATGCCCACCGGGGTTACAACGCCGACGTGCAGTTGGGGCAGCGCGTCGCCGTCAGCGGAATTCCCAATGTGCAGAACGGACATGGCTTGGTGCTCGGCGTAACCGGCGCCGGCTTAGCGTAGAGCTTGGACGCCATTCGCACCACGATGAACACCGCCGCCGCCACGATAAGGAACGCCACGAGGTTGTTGATAAACGTTCCGTAGTTCATCGTCACCGCTCCCGCCGCTGATGCTTCGGCCGGCGTCGTATACGGCGGCGGCGCCTTGGTTCCGCCGCGGAGCACGATGAACAGGTTCGCGAAGCTCACCTTGCCGAGCAGCAGTCCAATGGGCGGCATGATGATATCGTCGACCAGCGACTTCACTATCGTGCCGAACGCGGCGCCAATGACTACGGCCACCGCGAGGTCCAGCACATTGCCCCGCATGATGAACGCCTTGAAGTCCTTCAGCATGGTTCCGTTCCTCGGTATCAGGGATACACCTACTGACTTATGCGAAAGCTGGTGGCACTCTGGGTAACGTGGCAACTTTGTCACTCGAACTTCGAAGGGCCGTGTTATGCGGCGTCTCTCCGCGATCCTCTCGTTGCTCGTCGCTTTCACCATCGGTACGCACATCGCGCACACCCAGGGAAGCGATGCGGCTGCGGCCAAACCGGGCCGCAACCCCAATCAACCGATCGACGCAGCTTACACCGCCAAGATCAAACAGTACACGACCGAACCGTTCTTCCTGTCGCCGCTCGTCGACTACATGCCCGCCAAAGCCGGCGTGCCGACGCCCACCGCGCAGCTAGGCGACATCGCCGGTGCGCCCACCGCGCTCATCGAGCTCATCGAGCTCGCCTGTCGCCTTGCGGTGGACGACGCACCCTACGTCAAGAACATCCGCGATCATGTGATCACGCTGATCACCCCGGTGGTGGAGGTGGACGGACGCGATCGCATTGTCGACATCTTCAAATGGAAGCTCGCGCATCCCGGCCTGAACCCGGCCGCCGTGGCCGCGAGCGACTTCGCGATTCAGGAAGGCCTGACCAACGGCGTGTCGATGAACACCGCAAAGCGCGGCACGGTGACCGGAACGTTCCTGCGCATGCACTTGGTGGACGACGCCGGCCCGATCGTGTATGGCGTGGAGGATGGCATTGCCGCGTATACCGACGGTGGCGAGAGTTTCAGCGTCTCGGCGACACGCGGCGGGGGAGGCGGTGGTCGTCGCGCGGGCGGCGGAAGCGACGTGCGGGCGACTGGTCGAGGCCGGGCCGACGATCAGGATGTGGTGCAGGGACGTCCGGCCCTGGCGCCGGAGTTCGAAGCGCCGCCGGTAGTCCCGGTGTCCCGCTGGCAGTATGCGCTACCGACCGACGCGGCGCTCCGGACCCCGTCGAACATCATTCCGCCGGCCCAGCGACCCCGCGTCGCGATGCGATATGGGAATCAGAATGAGCTATTGGTGTCAGGATTGCTCAATGGCGGCGGGGACATAGCGCAGTTGGCGGCCGTGGTAGATTCGCCAGTGGAGAAGGGGCACGGGGTGATGTTCGCGATCAACCCAATCTATAGAGCGGAGACTCTGGGGACGTATCCGATGGTGTGCAGTACGTTGATGAACTTTGACAATCTCAACGCGGGAAGGAAGTTGGATCCGCGAAAGCAGGCTGAGGCAGTGCAGGGATAGGAACGCCGCCGTGATCCGAGATGATCGCGGCCTCATGATCGAACGATAGCCAGATTTTGAACGCCCCGATCGCAATGGGGCTCAGGGGGCGACGGTTGAAAGCAGGCGAATCGACAGATGCGGTCACGAGTGTGCTACTTACCGGTGCAACTGGTTACGTTGGCGGGCGCCTGCTGCCGATGCTCGAACGGGAGGGCTACCGAGTCACATGTCTGGCTCGACGACCCGATGCTCTTGCCACCAAGGTGGCCGCTTCGACGAGAATCGTCGCCGGAGACGTCCTCGACCGCGCATCTCTCGACGCGCCACTGCGCGGGATCGATGCCGCGTACTACCTCGTCCACTCGATGGGTGCGACCGGCAGTTTCGAAGAAAAAGATCGTGAGGCCGCGTTGAACTTCGCCCAGGCCGCGAAGACCGCAGGCGTCAAACGAATCATCTACCTCGGCGGCCTCGCCGACGCTCAGGAAGACCTGTCGCCGCATCTCCGCAGTCGGCAGGAAGTTGGGGCGATTCTGGGCGAATCGGGTCTGCCGGTGTTCGAGTTTCGCGCGTCTGTCGTGATTGGCTCGGGCAGCCTCTCGTTCGAGTTGGTCCGTGCCCTGGTCGAGCGGCTGCCCTTCATGGTCACGCCCCAATGGGTGAGCGTGATGGCCCAGCCGATCGCGATCAACGACGTGCTTGAATATCTAGTTGCCGCGCTTCGCCTGCCGGTCTCCCGATACCAGATATATGAAATCGGCGGCGCGGACAAGGTCTGCTACGCGGACATCATGCGCGAGTACGCACATCAACGGGGACTGCAACTCCGGATGCTCTCGGTTCCCGTACTCACGCCGTACCTGTCCAGCCTCTGGCTTGGACTGGTCACTCCACTCTACGCTCGTGTGGGGCGAAAGCTCATTGCAAGCATCACTCATCCCAGCGTAGTTCGAGATGATGCCGCTAGCCGCACGTTTGCAATCCGGCCAGTCGGAATTCGCGATGCGATCAGTCGAGCCATTGCCCATGAAGACAGCGAGTTTTCGGCCACTCGCTGGTCAGATGCTTTGTCGTCCGCCGGAGAGCCACGGTCATGGGGTGGCGTGACCTTTGGAACGAGACTCGTCGATTCCCGCACGACGACCATTGCGACGAGCGCAGCGGACGCGTTTGCGCCGATTCAGGCCATTGGTGGCAGCACCGGCTGGTACGGCTGGAACTGGCTGTGGCAAGTACGGGGCTGGCTGGACATCCTGGTGGGAGGCGTTGGCATGCGGCGCGGACGTTCCCACGAGTTGCTCCTCAACGTTGGCGACGCGATTGATTTCTGGCGCGTCGAGGCGGTCGAGCCCGACCGCCGGCTGCGCCTGTCCGCCGAAATGAAGCTGCCCGGCCGAGCGTGGCTGGAGTTCGAGGTGGAAGGCGACGAACGGTCCACGACAATCAGACAGACCGCCATTTTCGATCCAGTTGGATTGCCGGGCCGCCTCTACTGGTATGCGCTCTTCCCGCTGCACCAGCTGATCTTTGCCGGAATGCTGCGCGGAATCGCGCGGGCGGCGTTACAAAGGACGAGCAACGGGCAGCGCTGACGGCGCGACCATGCGCCGCCGTACTATTCGTCGAGCCGTCCCATGAGCCGGACGCTTGAGCCCATCCCGCCGGCGCACAACGGGTAGTCCATGATAACACGGGTTGGTCGCCGCACAGTGCGACCGTGAGATGCCGGTTGTGAGGCCTCTGAAACCCTGCGAGTCGCCATCCCGTCGTGTTGAACGAGCCGAAGGAGTCATCACTTCGCGGAGACGCAGATGGCATCACCGAAGGCGACTGCCCGGTACGCTGGCCTGCTGTATCTCGTGAGCGGGCTCCCGAACGTCTACAGCTATGTCTATCTGCCTAAGGCGTTCGTCGTGTCCGGCGACGCCGCGGCGACAGCGAGTCGCATCGCTGCGAACCCACTCGGATATCGGCTCGGCATTGTTGGCGATGCCGGCGGCCAGATCCTGTTCCTCGGCGTTGCGCTCACGCTGTACAGCCTCTTCAAGGAAACGAACCGCGGGTTGGCCAGGCTCATGGTCATACTTGTCGCGGTGGGCGTGGCCGTGCAAGTCGCCAACGTGCTCAACCTGGTCGCACCGCTGATTATCCTCGACGGCGGCGGCGCGTCCGCGGCGTTCGCGGCGTTCGCGGCGTTCGCGGCGTTCACGCGGTCACAGCGCGAGGCGTTGGCGCTCGGATTCCTGCAGCTGCGCTCGAGCGGCTTAGCCGTCTCGCAGTTCTTCTGGGGCCTCTGGCTCGTACCGTTCGGCTTGCTGATCATCCAGTCGCGGATGCTGCCACGCGTGCTCGGCGTGCTGCTCATCGCCGCCGGTGTTGCGTATGTTACCGCGAGTACCGTGTTCTTCGTTGCGCCAGAGCACCTGCATCCGCTTGCCGATATCGCGGCCACCATTGGCGGGATTGGCGAGTGCGCGACGCTGCTCTGGCTGTTGATCGCGGGGGCGAAGCCGTTTGTTCCAACGGCAGTGCCAACGTCCCCTGATGGCAGTGCGGTTGCTGCATAAGTCACCGCCGCAGTTCACCGCCACTTGAACCCGACGTTCGACCGCGTCCGACCGGCGCTTGATTGATTTGTGATGGCAACGGCATCACTCTTACAGGCGAGGTGCCGTTGGGATGGTCGGAGTGCGATGGGGTTCACGGAGCCGCCTTGGATGCGCCGTCAATTTGGATGGTGAAACGCCAATGGGAATCTCTGAAGCCAATACCGGGGCGGCGTGCCGGGTGCGGCGGGCGCCGCATGAGTAAACAGAGATGACGTGGTTCGCACGGCACGATCTCGCTCAGGCGCTTCGTTGGATCGTCGTCTGGGTCGCGCTCCTGATCGCGGCGGCGATTGTGGCTCTCCTCGTGCTCCGTCAACAGCGCGACTGGGCCTTTGGCTTGAACCTGGAGACCAAGGGGCCAGTTCCCATTCCGGTAGCAGTCTCCGTTGCAGTATGCGCGCTTGTGCTCGGTCCGCCGCTCTCGCTGCTGGCCATCTGGAGATTCGTACGACGCTAAAGTAGCAGCGCCACGCAATGGGTTCACCACCCATATTAGAATCCTTGGCGGCTACGCGGTGTTCGACGACAACCGGAGATCTCATGGCATCACAGACATCGCGGCGAGACGTTGGTGGGCTTGTCGGCTGGATCGTCGTCTGTTTCGCGGCCGCCGCGGTTGGCGCAGCGGCTTCGATCCGCGCGCAGGCCTTCTATACTCAGCTGGTCCAGCCGGCGTGGGCCCCCCCGCCGTGGTTGTTTGGTCCAGTCTGGACCGTGCTGTATGCGCTGATGGCGGTGGCCGCATGGTTGGTCTGGCGTTCCGGCGGGTTCCGCATCCATCGCGCCGCGCTGTCGTTGTTCGTCGCGCAGTTGGTGCTCAACGCGCTCTGGACCTGGATGTTCTTTGCGTGGCACACAGGCGCGCTGGCATTCGCGGACATCGTGGTGCTCTGGCTTCTGATCGTTGCCACGCTCGTCTCGTTCTGGCGGGTGCGGGTCGTCGCCGGGGCGCTGCTCATTCCGTACCTGCTCTGGGTCACGTTCGCGTCGGCGCTCAGCTATGCGATGTGGCAGCTCAATCCACTGATTCTGCGCTGAGCGGTGTGATGACTGGACTCGACGTGCGCTACGTGGTTAGTCACAGCCTTCGCGGGACTCGCGGTCCGAAACTGCTCCGGTATCTGCTCGACTGCGGCGCAGACGAGTTTTCCGTCACCGTCATGGCGCTGCAGCATACGCCGGCGCCGTTCGCCGACGCGTTCGAAGACGAGCTCGAACAATATCAACGCAACATGGCGTCGCGTCGCATACCTGCGTCCGCAGCAGATGCGAGCGCGGTTCGACCCGTTCGCCTCTGGGCTTTCAATCACGCCTCGCTGGAACGCCTGCTGACCTTTGTCGATGAGGACATTTGTTATTGCCCGCCCGGTCCCGATGGCTGGTTGGAGAATCTCACCATCTACCGGAGCGCGGAACTCGTGCTCGGCATCGTGTCGCACGAAGGCGAGGGCGTGCTTCGCCTCACTCCTGCCGAACACATAGAGGTTGCCGCGCTCGATATTCCTTCCGAACTCTCGGCGGAGTCGATTCGCTACTGACCCTGCCGACCCGGATTGTTGCGCGCCTTCACGCCGAAACGGGACGCGGAGCGATCACCGCCGCGATGACGAGTTGCTCGCCCGCGGCTCGCATCCCGTGTAACTCTTTGGGATCGTACGCCACGATGTTGCCCGTCTTCACCGCGCGCTCTCCTTGGGCGCCCGTCACAGTGCCGGCGCCAGCGACAACGAGCAGCAGCACGGACGACGTGCTCGTGTGCGCCGCGACTTCCTGTCCCGGCTCGATCCGAAACATGACGACGCGTGCGTCGGCCGAGTCGTGCACGAGCGTCGTCGCCGGTCGGTCCGGTCGCGCACTGAGCGCGCCGGCAGCCAACCCGGCCGCGTCGTAAATGTTCATGCCGGCTTCAACGCCTCGTGAAGCGCTGCCAGCACGGGCTCTACTTCGATTCCGTCGCGCTGCGCGGCCTGCTCAACCGACACCCCGCCGCCGCAGCAGGTGTCCATTCCAAACCGGTTGAACACCGGAATCGTTTCCGGGTGTTGGGCGACGATCTCGTTGATGGTCATGCGCGGATCGAGCTTGGTCAGATTTGTCATGAGATAAAGATGACGTAGTGAGCGACGGCAGCACGTGATTGATGTCACATGACATGGCGCGCATGAGCCCGATGGCCGTGCCATGTCGTCCTGCGTTCCGGTTATTGTTCGTGACGCGGCAACGCCGCCGCGGCGACGGCGGTGGGCCAAGCAGGCCCGTTGGGCCCGCTGAATGATCGGAAAAATCGAAGCGTTCATAGGCGCGAACGTGTCCATCGGCTATTGTTACAGATATTCGATATGGCGCATGCGCGGTGGTTAGTGCTCGTGAGTGCTCGTGGTGTCGCGTGAGTTGGCGACGTCGCCCTGTCGTTCTGGTCTTCGCATACGGTGAATGTCGCAGTATCGGTACTCCGCATACGGCCTGACGCTTCGCTCCTCGATTGAGCTGCCTGCATTGTCTGTAGCGGGCACGACTGCGGATGCGGATGTTCACCTCGATGTCGCATCGGACGCGTTGCCCCCCCATACATCTCGACGGGTTGGAGCGAACGCATCCGGCGATGCATTCGGCGTGCGCTTCGACCACCCGCCTGACGCCTCATTCTGGGTGCATCACGGTCGGCACATTGTAGTGGACGTCGCTGCCGGCGTGGACATGGCGACCACCAAGGCGCTGATCACGGGATCGTGTCTGGCGGCGGTGCTGCATCAACGCGGTTATCTCCCGCTGCATGGGAGCGTTGTCACCGACGGCGAGGCGTGCGTTGCCTTTGTCGGTGCGCGAGGCTCGGGAAAATCGACGATGGCCGCATTCCTCGCGGGTCACGGGTACGCTGTGATGGCCGACGACATCTGTGCCATTGCGTTCGATGCGGACGGGCCCGTGGTCTGGCCGAGTGGGCAGGGGCAGTTGTTACGGCCCGACGCGGCGGCCTATTTCGGCACGGCAGGCAGGGCCGTGGAGCGCGTCGACGGGTGCAAGGTTGCGGTACCGATCGGTGCGGAAATCTTGGGTGATGCGAAGCCGCTCACAGCCGTTTTCGTTCTGTCGTACGGGAACGGTGTGGGCATCGAGCACCTCGACACCCCAACGGCGGTCGGCGCATTGCTCGCAAATACCTTTCGACCGCGCTTTGTCTCCGCCCTTGGCGATCAACGGGGCCATCTGGAGCGGTGCGCGCAATTACTGGCGACGGTGCCCGTGTATTCTCTGACGCGCCCGTGCGACCTGTCGCGCCTGCCGGACGTACAGGTGGCATTGGAGCAACGATTCTTCGAGCAACCTCAGTCAACACAATCATGCCAACGATAGCGCTCGACAGCACGCTGAGTCGCGGAAGCGACATTCTGGATTGCAACTTGGGCGACGACATCATCGTGCTCAGCATGCAGACGACCATGTATTACGCCTTCGATCCGACGGCGGCCCACATCTGGACGATGTTGGAGACCCCGATGACGTTCGGCGCGCTGTGCGACGGACTCACCGAGGTATATGACGTGAGCGTCGAACAGTGCCACCGCGACGTGGCGGTACATCTACAAACGCTCATCGATGATGCGTTGGTCGTGATCACGCCGCCCGCCGCGTGACGCTGGCGGCGATGCCGGGGCCGGCCACGCTTGCGTGGTCCCTCCACCTGGCCGGACTCACAGACAAGGCGCTGACGGTGCTGGACGGGCTGACGGGCACTGACCCGCAGTCTGAGGCTGCCGTGGAATCGCTGGAAGTCACGGCGGTCATCCTTCGGAGAATTGGCGCACTCGACGCGTCGGCCGCAGCGTACGAGCGGCTCGCGCGTGCGCGTCCCGATCACCCGCACGCCGCATACCTGGCGAGCATTTTCCGGGGGAAGGCCCTGGCGTTGAGCCGCGCTGACGTGACGCCACGACCTGGTGCGTTCTACGTCGCTGAGCGGTACCTCCAGCCTGCTCGGCATGACGAACTGATGCGACTGGGCCGCGATCGTGCTGGTGAGTTCAAGCCATCGACGGTCGGTATGCCGACGGCGACGGGAAACGTACCGGTGGTTCGGCCGGAAAGCCGTGCGTCGGCGACGTTGTCGAGCATCGGTCCGATCGCGGATTGGTTCCGGTCGATGATCGTGGAGCAATTGCCGACGTTCGCGTCACACTGCGATGTACCACCGTTCGAACCGGCCCAGGTCGAAGTGACGTGCAGCGCCTACGCGCACGGCCATCATTTCGCCGTCCATTCGGACCGCATCCACCATCCCACGCGCCGGTTGAGTTTTGTCTACTACTTTCACCGAACGCCAAAGCCGTACACGGGCGGCGATCTCCTGCTGTACGACACCGGCGTATCCGATCCGACGCGTCGTTCGCCTGATCGATTCACGCGAATCGAAACGCGTGACAACAGCCTCATCGTCTTTCCGAGTGGAGTGTTCCACGAGGTGACGCGCGTCAACAGCCCATCGGGCGCGTTTGCCGATGCGCGGTTCACCATTCACGGGCACATCCATGAGAGCATCTCTGAGCACGCTTCGGGACGCATTGAGGCGGCCGCGACGCAATGAGCGCCATCGCCGGCTTTGCGTGGCTCGACGGGCGTCCCGCCGATGAACACGAGTTGGGCGGGATGATGCACGCGCTGGCCCACCGCGGGACGGACGCTCGTGGTATGTGGATCGACGGGCCGGCGGCGCTCGGCCATCAGATGCAGTGGATCACGCCGGAATCGCAACATGAAGTCCTGCCGCTGCGAATGGCCGACCCGGACGTTGTAATTACGGCGGACGCCCGCATCGATAATCGGAGCGAGTTGTTCGCCGCGCTGTCCGTTCCGCCGCCGCAGCGTCACGCCATGGCCGACAGCGTACTCATCGCGCTGGCGTACCGCCGGTGGGGCACGGATTGCCCGGCACATCTCATTGGAGAATTCGCATTCGTCGTCTGGGACGTACGCGAGCACCGGATGTTCTGCGCCGTGGACGCTCTGGGAGTCAGGCCACTGTATTATGCCCGACCGGCCGACCGCTTTGCGTTCGCATCGGAGGCTCGCGCGCTCCCCGCGCTCCCCGATGTGCAGCGCCGGCTCAACGAGGTGCGTTTTGCAGAACGGATGGTGACGGGCGCGGCCGAACGCCGCGATCAGCGCGGCGCACCGGCGTGTTTCATCGAGCGCGCTAAGCGCTTCTGCCGAGTCAGCCGCCACCGCGAAATCATGAGTGGTTATTAAATGTTCCAGCAGCGCCGGTCTCGCGAGCCATTGCGCTGGCCGCTGGGCGTGCGAGGCGAGCACCTCCAGTGGATCCCGATAGACGAACACCCAAGGCGTATCGGGAAAGGCGGCGCGTATGACCGGCAGCAGAAGCACGTTCCAACTCGTGAACTTCACAAGGCCGGGCAGTGAGTTGCCGCCCATGCCTTCGACGAGTGCGCGGACCAGGCCGCGGAGTAGCGCCACGCGGTCATCGGCACTCACGCCCGGAATGACGAGCAACTGGCTCACCGGCGTCGCCTCCGATACGGACACCAGCGCGCCACACTCGGCGAGGCTCTGCGAAACGAGCGTCGACCCGCAGCGCGACTCGTGCAGCACGAGCGCGGCGGGGTCGGCGCCGTGGAATTGCAGCAGCGCGTCCAACGTGGTCAGTCGCTGCGGCCGACGCGCATCGAGCTGGCGCTGTATCAGCCGCGAGAAGAACGGCAACGGCCCACTGGCATTGTCCGGCGCCTCGATCCACCGTACGATCGGGTTGGCGCTGACAACGTCGATGGCGTACGGGATCATACGGGCGGACATGAAGCAGCGTAGCTGGTGTGCGAAGTCGTTGTCAAACGACTTGTTCGCGAGTGGGGTGCATTTCCACAAGGGCTGCGCGGTGACCGCGGGTCGTCACGCCTCCGTTTCGTCCACCCCCACGTCCACCCGTTCCTCGGGTAGCCGCATGCGATGAAAGAACACGTGGTATAGCAGCGTATTCACCGCCTGCAGGCCCGCCGCCAGTTCAAGCGGTAGACTCACCCACATCGTCTCCATGAGCTGTCCGGCAATTGACGGTCCGGCGCTCGACAACACCTGCAGCGGCAAGTTAGAGAAACCTGCAGCAGCACTGCGGTCCGCCGGATCCACGATCCCCATGAGGAACGACTGGCGCATGGGGTTGGCCATCGTGTTCACGCCAGTGCGTATGAGAAATAGAATGCCGGCGATGAGAAACGTCGGCACCAGCGCCATGGCCGCCATGAGGAGCACGGCAACGGTGCGTAGCGCGACCACGGCGCGCACCGTCCCGAACCGCTTAGCGACATTACCGGCGATGAGATTCGACGGCACCGACAGGATGTTGGCGACAAAATACAACGTCCCGATTTCCGCGGCGGTGGCGCCGAATCGGACGTGAAACCAGTAGACGAGAACCGGTCCGAGCATGCCGACCGCCAGTCCGTTCGTCGCGTTGGTGATGAGAAATCGCCAGAGGACGTGTCGTGTGGCCGGCTGCAGCCGACGTCCCGGCCGCCGCGGCGCCGGTGGACGTTCGTGTATCGGAACCACGATAAGCGCCGTGGCGACGCCGAGCAGTGCCGCGAGCAGAAAGAGCAACCGGTCGCCGTCGACCTCGGGAAGCGCGAACAGGCGTTGCAGTAAGGCCGGCACAGTTGCGAGAAGCGCCCCAATGGCGCCGCCCAACACCCCCACAACGGCGACGAGCCCGAAAACATGCGTCCGGATGCGATCATCCACCTTTTCGGTGATGAGCGGTTGCTCCGCGGGATAGTACGGCCCGAACGCGCCGCTCGACCCGGCGCCGCCGCCGCGGCCGATATTCCCGAGCGCTGCGGCGGCGAGCAGAATTGGAAAGCGTGTCGTGAGGCCGAAGGTCAGGGCCGCCGCGCCGCTGAGGAATCCGAGTGTCACGAGAATGGGCTTTCGTCCAACCCGGTCAGCGAACAGGCCAACGCTCGCCGTGAGGACCATGCTGCCGAGCGCACCGGCCGTGAACATCACGCCGATGCGCGTCGCCGAGTAGCCGGACCGCGCTAGGTACACCGGAACGACTACGGCGAGAAGTCCGAGCGACAGGCTGCGCAGCGCACGACCGCTGAGCAGCAGCGCGATGTCACGGGTGAGCCACTCAGGCCGGTGTATATGTCTCATGTTCCGACCGAGAACTTACCCCGACGTACACGACGACGGGTGCCGCTGAGGACGTTCGATCCGATGAACGGGCTCGCGCCGATCCGGCTCACGCCATGGCCCGAGGGTAGTTTTTCTGCGAGTCAGTTGTATTTTTGAGTAATTCACGATAATGGTTAGGTTTGTTTGATGCAGAAGGAACTCAAGTACGAGCTGCACCGCGCAGGACTTCGCGTGACCGGAGGTCGTCTTGCTCTGCTCGAAGCCCTTCGGTCCCGCCCGCACAGTGACGCTGAAACGCTGTTCCGTTCGCTGAAAGTGAAATTACCTCGCACTTCGATTCAGTCCGTGCACAACGTGCTTGGCGACCTCACCGCGGCCGGCGTCATCCGTCGCATCGAACCCGCGGGCTCACCGGCGCGCTACGAGCGCAGAATCCTGGACAACCATCACCACGTCGTCTGCGCATCCTGCGGCAGCATTGCGGACGTTGACTGCGTGATCGGCGACGCCCCGTGCCTGACCCCCTCGGAAAGCTCGGGTTACACCATCGAGCGAGCCGAGGTCACGTTCTGGGGACTGTGCCCCTCCTGTCAGCAGTCATCGCATTCCGCACAATCACGCAAAGCACCGACAAAGGAAAAGAAGTGACTAAACCAACTGAACCAACTGAACCAACTGAACCAACTGAACCAACTGAACCAACTACAACCCAGAGTGGTGCGCCCGTCGCCAGCGACGCGCACTCACTCACCACGGGTCCCGATGGCGTTACCGTGCTGCACGACCGCTACCTGCTCGAGAAGCTTGCCTCATTCAACCGTGAGCGGGTTCCGGAACGCAACCCGCACGCCAAGGGCGGCGGTGCGTTCGGCGAGTTCGAGGTCACCGAGGACGTGTCGAAGTACACGCGCGCTGCCGTGTTCCAGCCGGGAACCAAGAGCGAGATGTTGCTGCGTTTCTCCTCGGTCGCCGGTGAGCAGGGCTCGCCCGACACCTGGCGCGACGTGCGCGGCTACGCGCTCCGTTTCTACACGACGGAGGGCAACTACGACATTGTCGGGAACAACACGCCGGTGTTCTTCATTCGCGACGGCATCAAGTTCCCCGACTTCATCCACTCGCAAAAGCGACTCGGCGGTTCTGGACTGCGCGATGCCGACATGCAATGGGATTTCTGGACCCTATCGCCGGAGTCGGCCCACCAGGTCACCTACGTGATGGGGGACCGCGGGCTGCCGCGCTCCTGGCGTCACCTCAACGGCTATGGCTCCCACACCTACCAGTGGATCAACGCCAAGGGTGAGCGGTTCTGGGTGCAGTACCACTTCAAGTCCCGCCAAGGCGTAGAGCTGATGGAGGCCGCCGAGGCCGAGGCGCTCGCTGGTTCGGACGCCGATTACTACCGTCGTGACTTGTATGAGGCGATCGAGCGGGGCGAGTATCCCACCTGGGATGCGTATGTGCAGATCATGTCGTACGAGGATGCGAAGACCTACCGCTTCAACCCTTTCGACATCACCAAGGTGTGGCCGCACGCCGACTACCCGCTGATCAAGGTCGGCCATTACACGCTCAACCGTAATCCGAAGAACTTTTTCGCGGAGATCGAGCAGGCAGCGTTTGCACCGTCGAACCTCGTGCCCGGCGTTGATATCAGTCCCGACAAGATGCTGATGGCGCGCATGTTCTCCTACCCCGATGCCCAGCGCGCCCGGATTGGCACCAACTACAACCAGCTTCCGGTGAACCAGCCGCACGCGGCCAAGGTGACCACCTACATGCATGAGGGGCACATGCAGTACCAGTACAACGAGTCACCGGCGCGGGTGTACGCGCCGAACTCGTACGGTGGGCCCGCCGCAAACCCCGCGCTCGCGGGTGACAGTGGCTGGGAGACGGATGGCGCGTTGGTCCGTGCAGCGCAGACGCTGCGTGCCGATGACGACGACTTCGGTCAGGCCGGCACGCTCTACCGCGACGTCTTCTCCGACGCGTCGAAGGATCGCTTCCTCAAGACGCTCACCGGCCAGTACATGGCACTGACCGTGGACCGTATCAAGGAGCGCTTCCTTTGGTACTGGACGCAGGTGGATGCCGGACTTGGCGCCAAACTTCGGGTAGAAATCGCGAAGCCCATGGCGACCGCCAACGAGGCCGCCGAACCGGTGGGAGTCGGCCCGCACGACCAAGCCTGAAACGGTCGTGCGTGGTCGCCGCCGCCGCCTCCTCCTTAGTCGTGCGGCGGCAAAATGGCGCCATCGGAATCCGATGGCGCCATTCGCTAGTTCAACGCCCCGACCGCCTTCTCCACCTCGGTCAGAATTTCGCCGTCCTGCACCAGCTTCTTCATGCGGTTGTGATCCGGGTACAACGGTCGATCGATCTCGAGATGCGCCACGTACTTCCGAATGACGCCGTGCGCCGTGCGCGTCCCCTTGCCGGCGGTGAATTCGCGGAAGTCCAATGCCTGCGCCGCGGCCATCAGTTCGATGCCGAGCACACCGTAAGCATTGTCTAATATTTGACCATTCTTGAGCGCGGTGTTCATGCCCATCGAGACGAAGTCTTCCTGATCCGCCGCCGCAGGAATCGATTGGATGGATGCCGGCGCCGAGAGGATACGCTGTTCCACGATGAGATGGTCGGCCGTGTATTGACTGAGCATGAGGCCAGAGTAGAAGCCCGGCGAATGCGCAAGGAAATCCGGCAGTCCCTGCGACAGCGCCGGATTCGTCAGCCGGTTCAGGCGGCGTTCAGACAATACTGATACCATCGTGATCGCCACGCCGGCGAGATCCATCGGGAGCGATACCGGGGTGCCCTGGAAGTTCGCGCCAGAGAGCGCCGTCTTGGTCTCGGGAATGAAGATCGGGTTGTCGCACACACCATTGAGCTCGATCTCCACCTGACGCCGCGCGTACACCAGCGCGTCGCGGGCCGCGCCGATCACCTGCGGCGTCGAGCGCATGGAGTAGGCGTCCTGCACCTTCGTCTTCATCTTGCCCGTGGCGAGATCGGAGCCTTCAAAGACTTTCACGATGTTCGCCGCCGACGCGATGGCGCCGGGAAAGCCGCGCAACTGGTGCAGCGTTGGGCCGTACGGCTTGAGATTGCCCAACAATGCCTCGATCGACATCGTCGCCGCGATCTCGGCTTGCTTGATCCAGCGCTCCATGTCGTGGATGTGCAGCGCCGACATGCCGGTGAGGACGTTCGATCCGTTGATCGCCGCCAGCCCGTCGCGCGCCTGCAGGCCCGGGATGGGGATGCCGGCGCGCTTCATCGCGTCGCCGCCGGGGAGCCGTTCTCCTTTATAGAACGCTTCGCCTTCGCCCATGAGCAGCAGTGCCATTTGCGCCATTGGGGCGAGATCGCCGCTCGCGCCAACGGAACCCTTTTGGCAGGCTATCGGCGTGACGCCGGCGTTGAGCATGGCCACCATCGTCTGGGTGATCTCCGGACGACAACCCGAGTTGCCGTGCGCGTGCACGTTGATGCGGCCCACGAGCGCCGCGCGGGCATGCTCGATCGGGATCGGCTCGCCAATGCCCGCCGAGTGATTATAGATCAGGAATTTTTGAAAATCCTTGACCTGGTCGTCGGTGAGCGGTGTCTCGGAGAATTCGCCGATGCCGGTGTTGATGCCGTACATCGTCTCGCGGTTGGCGAGCTTCTCTTCCAGCATCGCTCGGCAGACCTTGATCCGCTCGAGCGCTTCGGGGGCAAGAACTACCTGCTCGCCGTGTCGGGCAATGGCGACGAGCTTTTCGATGGTGAGCGAGGCACCGTCAAGAACGATGGACAGGGGAAACTCCGGAGTGGATTGGGCAGGGGATCCGGTGGGGGCCGGACCTGGGGCCTCGGGCAGGGGCCGCCAGAGTGGATATGGTATATAAACGCCCCCGGCAATTTCCCGGAACCCTCGACGCGGAGCGCCGAGGGCTGCGATCCCGGCCGCGTCAGTAGCGCCGCCCTCGCCAACTCCGACGCCGATCGACGGTGGACAGCGCTATGCGCGCCACGGCTAGGGGGTCCGCCACCCAAGAGAGCCAGAACGTCAGACCTGGGCGGTCGTACGATCGAGACAGCGGCAGCAGCAGTGCGAGCCGAATCGCCAGCAGCGCGCCGTTCACGGCTGCGAGCAATGCGATGGTGCTCGACATTGGCATCGGAAACCGCGCGACTGTTACGGCGCCAATGGCGAGTAACAGCAGCAGAGGCAACCCTTGTACGGCGACGAGAAACAAAATGTCCTGCCACTGCCGAATCGCCGTCGTCGCATTTGCCAGGTCCACGGACCGGCCCCACTCCCGCCACATCTCGCCGACCGATTGGTAGGATCTCACGAGATAGAGTCGTGAGCCGTCGAGAAATCCGACGCGCTCGCCGCGACACGCGAGGTGGCGGGCGAGGGTGACGTCGTCGGCAAAAGACGCGCGGGCGGGTGCGTAGCCGCCATGGCGCAGGAGCACGTCGCGTCGCGCGAGAAAGCACTGGCCGTTCGCCAGCACGCGTTCGGGATCGGCGTCGCTGCCAACGACGCCGGTGCGATAGACAAGTGTGAGGAGCAGCGCCGGCTGGATGAACTGTTCACCCGCGGTCTGGGCCGTGAACTTGGGCGAGAATGACACCACGGTGTAGCGCGCCTCGCTCGCCGCGGCGAGAGCGCCGGCAACCATCCCTGGTTGCGGTTCGGTGTCGGCGTCGATGCCGAGCACCCAATCGCCGCGCGCGGCGCGGAGGCCGTGTTCGAGCGCCCACACCTTGCCGATCCAGTCGTTGGGCAGCGGGTCGTCGGTGAGCAGCCGGATGCGCGGGTCCAGCAGCGCTGCCGCCTCAACGAGCTCGCGGGTGCCGTCGGATGACCGGCTGTCCACAACGAGGATCTCGAGGATGGAATCACCTTGGGCGCGCAGACCGGCGAGACACGGGCCGATGCGCGCCGCCTCGTTGAGGGTGGCGACGATGACGCTGACGGTGGTGTTGCCGTGGAGCGCGTGGGGGAGGGGCGCAACGGGTGGGCGCCTCGTGCGGCCGGGAAGGAGGCGGTGCGCGAGCAGCAGCAGCGCGGCGAGCTGAACGGCGGCGAGGATGAGAATGGCGCTATGCAAATTCAGGAATTCAGAAAGAGTGGCTGTGGCCACAGCAGCCTGCCAATCGTGGTGTTACGCAAGATCCCTCCTCGCTTCGCTCGTTCGGGATGACAAGCGGGCGCGATCAAGGGGGTTCGCTCGTTCGGGATGACACGAGGACGCGTTCGAGAAGTTTGGCGGAGGACAGCACACCCGGCACGCCGGCGCCCGGATGGGTGCCGGCGCCGACGAAGTACAATCCGTCAATGGCCGAGCGGTTGTGGTAGCGAAAGTATGCCGACTGCGCCAGTGTCGGCTCGGGACCGAATGCGGCGCCGTCGGCGCTGCGCAGCGTGGACTGGAAGTCCGCCGGTGTCATGATGCGCGACGTGATGAGCCGGCCACGCAACCCTGGCAGCAGGCGTTGCTCCATGGACGCGAGCAGGCGGTCGAAGTACGGTGCGCGCTCGGCGTTCCAATCCGTGCCGCTTCGCAGATTGGGGACGGGCGACAGCACGTAAAAGGCGTCGTGGCCGGGGGGCGCCACAAGCGGATCGCTGCGCGTGGGCGCATGGACGTACAGCGAAAAATCGTCGGCGAGCACTCGGCGCCGAAAGATGTCGTCGAGCAGGCCACGATATCGCGGACCCATGAGTATTGTATGATGAGCCACGTCCGGATACCGCCCGTCCGTGCCGAAGTATCCCACGAATAAGCTCATGGACTGGCGCACGGGGCGCCGCGTCGCCCATGGCCGCTCGCCGGTCGGAATCATCGTGCGGTAGACGATTGTCGGATCGGCGTTGGCAACCACGATGTCGGCGTGGAGCGTTTGCGCCGGCGACTGTCCGCCGGTCACAACACCGCGAGCCCGCCGGTGCTCCACGATGATGCGCTCGACGGGCGTGTTGAGCCGCACATCAACGCCTTGCGCGGCCATCAGGCGCATGAGGGCCTGGACGAGCGCGCCCGTTCCGCCTTTCGCGTAGTGCACGCCCCACTTTCGCTCCAGCCAGTGGATGAGCAGGTAGATGGAAGTGGTGCGAAACGGATTGCCGCCCACGAGCAGCGGCTCAAAGCTGAAGACCTGACGCAGCCGGTCGTCCTTGATGTGGCGCGCCACCAGCCCGTACACGCTGCGATAGCTCTCCAGTCGCGCCATGGCGGGCAGGGCGCGGAACATGGCCGATGCGCGGTCGAACGGCTGGTCGGCCAGTTGCTCATAGCCTACGGCAAAGATGGCGCGCGCCTTGGCGACGAGTGTGCGGTAGCCGTCGATGTCGGCTGGGTTGAAGCGCCGGATCTGCTCGATCAGCCGCTCGTCGTCGCCTACGAAATCGAACGTTTCGCCTTCGTGAAATTGAATGCGATAATACGGATCCACCGGCACCATCTCCACGTGATCGGCGAGCCGCTCGCCGAACAAGGCGAACAATTCGTCGAACAGGTGCGGCGCGGTGATCACCGTGGGGCCGGCGTCAAAGGTGAAACCGTCCTGGCGAAAGACGCGCGCGCGTCCGCCCGGTTGATCGAGTGCCTCGCACAGCGTGACGCGATAGCCCAATGCGCGGAGCCGAAGCGCTGCCGCGATGCCGCCAAAGCCCGCGCCCACGACCACGGCATGCGGTGCGCGCGCCGTCATGGCCTGGCCCCGGCGCGCACATGATGTGCCGCGAGCAGCTCGCGCCAATGGCGTAGAGAATCGACACGAGTGGCGCGCGTCGCCTGCAGCGCAGAATCGACGAGCGCGGCTTGTGGCCCGCCAACGACAATGTCCACGCCGCGTCCCACGCCGCGGCGCAGCGCGACGAGCTCGCGCGCCGGCTGCGTCGGTGACTGCGGCGCGACGATGCTCAGTGCGACGAGCTTGGCGTCCAGGCGTTTCACCGCGGTGGCGATGGCTCCGGCGGGCAGGTCGGCGCCAAGATAGCTATAGCTCCACCCGTCGTAGGCGGCGACGATCGCGGCCATCATGGCGCCGAACTCATGTCGCTCGCCGGCCAGCGTGGCAAGCACGACGTGCCGATCGCGCCGCTCACGCCGAAGCGTCTGGAGCATAAATCCGAACACGCGGCGCAACACCTCCGACGCCGAGTGCTCCTGCGCCTCAGTCAACCGACCGGCGCTCCACTCGTCGCCGATCCAACCGCAGAGCGGCGACGCCGAGTCGGCGAGGAAGTCCAGTGTGCCGCGCTCGAGGACGAGGCGCATGAGTATTTGATAAAGGCGGTCGGCGTCGAGGGCTACAATGGCGCGTTTGCAGATCGCCAGGTCGCGCGCCATCTCCGTGTCGGTGGCGAGCGGCGCGCGCGATTCCGATGACCGCTCGTCCAGCGTGTCGCCTGCCGGCGCTCCGGCCAGCTCGCGCAGTTCCGCGGTGGTGCACGGTGCGAGCGCCGAGATCGTGGCGCCGGCAAGGGTGAGCGTGCGGAACAGCGTGAGGCGTTCGACGTCGGCGTCGGAGTAGGCCCGCTGGCCGCCGCCCGACCGGGCCGGCTCGACGGCGGCGTACCGCCGCTCCCAGGCGCGGAGGGTCAGTTCGCTGACGCCGACGCGTGCCGCCACCACCCGGATGGGATAGCGCGGGACGGTCGATGGAACGGGGCCGGCGAGATCGGACATGGGTATAAGGATGGTATAAGTATATGGCACTATTCCTTGACGATAATTATACAACCTATGACACTTAAAGACGATGACCAATACCATTCCGCCATCCGAGAGCAAATCCAGGTTCGAGCGCGCGCTCGTCGTCGCGCTGCTTGTGTTTACCGCGATGGCCGCCGGCGGGTACGCTACGTTCGCGCTCCATCCTGAACGACTGGCCGTCACGCCAAGCGCCATGGTGGTGTACGGCTACGCGCTCCGATTCTTTCCGCCGGCGCACATCGTGGTTGGCGTCGCCGTGCTCGCGGCAATCCTCACGCGTCGCGTGCGCGGCGCATGGATCCCCGCCGCGCTTGCGCTGTATGTCGTCAGCTTGTCGAGTGAGTTGCTCGGCACCACAGCTGGAATTCCGTTCGGGCCGTACCGCTACACAGACGGCCTTGGACTGAAGTGGTTTGGCCATGTACCGATATTGATTCCGGCGAGTTGGTTCATGATGGCGCTGCCATCGTTCGCGCTGGCGACGCGGTGGATTACAGCACACCCGGCACGTCGGATTGCCGTGGCCGCGGCGCTGCTCGTGAGTTGGGACCTCGCGCTCGATCCGGCGATGAGCCGGCTCATGCCATACTGGGTGTGGGGCAGCGCCGGCACATACTATGGAATGCCGCTGCTCAATCTCGGTGGCTGGTACGTGACGGGATTGGCGTTGATGGCGGCGCTTACGGCCTTGCGCGTCGACCGCTGGCTCGCCGCGGTTCCGACGATGCCGCTGGCGGGGATTTACGTTGCGAATCTCGCGCTGCCGGTGATCATGGCGTTGGCCGCAGGATTATGGCCGGCAGCGGTGCTCGCGGTGCTTCCGTTCGCATTCGTGGCCGGAGTGGCGTTTCTCCGCTCGACACGAGGCGTCCCGCGCGATGCGGCGGTCGCCGTCCACGTGCCGGGCACGGCGACATGACGAGCGTGCTGTCGCACACCACCGGGACGGGGGCACTGTTGTTCGCGTCAGCGCCCGACATCGCGCCGCCACCGGCACCTGCGGAGTGGGGGTCGTACCTGTCGCACCACGGCCGATCGTTCTGGTTGGCGGCGCAGTTGATCCCGCAGCCGCAGCGCGCGCAGGTGGCCGGCGTCTATGCGTACTGCCGGTATACGGACGACCTTGTCGATCGTGCTACCTGCTCTCCGCACGCGGTGCGCGGCGTCATCGATGAATGGGAAGCACTCTCGCGCGCGGCCTACGATGGGTGCGATACCGGCGTCGCCCTGCTCGACGTCGTCATGGGCGACATGGCCCGCAACAACGTGCCATTCGCGTATGTGGAAGGACTCATGCGTGGTATGCGCGCCGACATCGACGGCACTCGCTTCGCGACGTTGGGCCAGCTCGAGCAATATTGCCACGACGTGGCGTCGGTCGTAGGGCTCTGGCTCACCGAGCTGTTTGGCGTGCACGATCGCTGGACGCTGGATCGCGCCAACTGCCTGGGCGTGGCCATGCAGTTGACGAACATTGCGCGCGACGTCGGCGAGGATTGGAGCGCGGGCCGGCTGTATCTGCCGCAGTCGATGCTCGACGCGCACGGAGTGACGCACGCACGGATCGACGAGCTGCGCAACGGGCGTGCAGCAATTCCGCCGGCATTCGCGGCGCTGATGGAAGAGCTGATGGTGTCCGCCGAGTTGCGGTACGCCGAGTCGAGCGAGGCGATCGGGAACCTGCCGGCATTTTTCCGGTCGTCGGTGGCCGTCGCCGCGCGGGTATACGCCGGGATTCACGACGCCATTCGCGCCAACGGCTACGATTCGTTGCGGCAGCGTGCGGTGGTGTCGGACGTGCGCAAGGCGGGACTCGCGCGCGCGGCCCTCGCCGGGTCGGTCGCGATCCGCTGATTCCGCGCTGGTGCGTGGCGACGAACATCTCTACCTTGGTTGTGCCCTCGGCCTGAATCGACGTGCACAACGGCATGACTCATAAAGTAGAGGTATCGTGTTCACGACCGCGCTTTCCCCAGTCCTTGCGGCTCTCGTGCTGATCACCGACCCGCACGCTCACGCGCAGCACGCACAACGATCGCCGGCGGCGGTTACGCGTCGCGACTTCTATGTCACGGTGAAGTCAACCGCGCCGGCGATGCACGGCGCCGACGCCAAGCTCTATGTGCGTGAAGTAGTTCGATCGCCAAGCGACGCCGGCGCCGGCGCACCGAGCAAGGGTGTCGTGCTGTTCGTGCACGGTGCCGGAACACCGAGTGAAGTCGCGTTCGACGTACCGTATCAGGACTACAGCTGGATGGCGTATCTCGCCAACGCCGGCTTCGACGTGTTTTCCATGGACATGACCGGCTATGGACGCTCGACCCGTCCGCCAGCGATGGATGATCTGTGCAACTTGTCGCACGCACAGCAGGCGCAGTTCATTCCGGCCAAGCTCGCCCAGCCGTGCGCCGCATCATTCCCCTCGGCCATGACGACAATGAGTTCCGACTGGGACGACATTGCGGCAGTGGTCGATCATCTGCGTGCGCTGCGGCGCGTGCAGAAAGTGTCGCTCGTGGGATGGTCGCAGGGCGGGCCGCGCGCTGGAGGGTACGCGGCGCAACATCCGGACAAGGTCGAGCGACTGGTGGTGCTGGCGCCGGCCTATGGTCGTACCGGTGCACTCGCCGCGCCGAGCAGCCCCACGCCGATGACCGGCGGCTCCATGGGCACGCAGTCGCAAAAGGAATTCGCGGCGAATTGGGATCGTCAGGTGGGCTGCGCCGGACAGTACGATCCGGCGGTGAGTGCGTCGGTGTGGTCGGAGATGCTACTCTCTGACGCGGTGGGTGCGACGTGGGCGCCAGGTGTGCGTCGCGCGCCGCAGGTGCCGACGTGGGGCTTCAACCAGGCGGTCGCTAGCGCCATGACGACGCCGTTCCTCATGATCTCCGGCGCGGATGACAAGCAAGTTCCGCAGGAGCGCGTGCGGGAGCTGTACGCCGACCTGGGGTCCGCGCACAAGGTCTTTATCGATTTGGCATGCTCGTCGCACAACGCGATGTGGGAGAAGAACCATCTGGCGTTGTTTCAGGCGTCGCTGGAGTGGTTGAGCGAGGGAACGGTGGGTGGGCAGTCGCAGGGGATGGTGAAGCGGGGATATTAGCAATAGGGAGGGCGAATGCGTCGGTCTGAAGCATCTCAGCCTGTGACGGCGCGTCGCATCAAGTGCGCCGTGCGACGTTGATAGCTCTCTAATGGAGCCGGCATCGATCGTGACGAGGGTCATCCAGTGCGCACTGTTTGCATGCATCGCGCTTGGGTTTGCTGGCTGCACCTCACCAACCGACTGCAGCCTCGATTCCCGCGCCTCGATTCAGGTCGATGTCGTCGATGCGACAACCGCTGACCCCGCCGCCGCCGGAGCGACCGTCATCCTGCAGTCGAGCACGTTTCGGGACTCGGTGGCGGCGCCGGCGACGCCAGCGTCAGCGCTCACCGCCTATGTCTGGTTCGAACACCGTGCCGGCCCGGGCATTTATTCGGTCCTCGTCAGCAAATCCGGGTATCAGGACTGGACGCAGTCGAACATTCACATCGTGTTCGACGGCTGTCATGTCGCAACGCTCACGCGCATCACGGCGATGTTGCGGCGGTAACAGCTGCCTAGACGTCGGTTCGGCGATTAGACTCATCATAATGAATGGATTGTCGATGAGAGTTTTACTGGCGTGTGTAGCCATCGCGCTCTCGCTCGCCGGATGTGAGCACGCCATTGCGCCCATCGATGCGCGTTCGGTCGCCGCTGTGGCCGTCTCACCCGGGCTCGACACGATCGCGCCGGACGACACGATCCCGTTCGCCGCACAGGTGAGCGACTCGATGGGCCAGCCGATCCACGGTGTGCATACCGTGTGGTCAACGTCCGATCCATTGGTCGCGACGGTGGACACCGTGGGCCGCGTGCGCGGCGTGGCGCCGGGCGTGGCGGAGATTGCGGCAATCGTCGCGGGTGCACGCGGCTCGGCGGACGTGGTGGTTCGGCTGCGGCCCGCGCGTCTTGTCTTTACGCCAGACACGCTCGGCCTCGGCGACGTCGTCACGCTGCCGTACACCGTGGTCGATGCCGCCGGCCGTGCCGTGCCCTATCCGGCCAAGATCACCAACTCGGACACCAACACCGTGGCCATTCGCGCTGCGGGGCTCGAGACCAGAACGGTAGACGTCATCGCCGCGAAGACGGGCACGGTCATATTCACTGCGGTCGTGGAGGGCCGTGCGGTGACCGGCGCGCTGACGGTGGGGCCGCCAAAGGTCATTGGTGTCGCATCAATGCAGACGTCCGTCATCGTCCCGCTCGGCGCCGCGCGGCCGCTATTCATGTTTCCTTATGTTGGGGGCGGTGCCCTGAGCAGCGTTGCGCTCTCCTGGACGAGCAGTGATCCCACGGTCGCTTCTGTTGACGATGCGGGCATTGTCACTCCCCACCGCATTGGTGCGGTCGCAGTGAGCGCCGAGAGTCAGGGATTCACCGCCGTCACCAACGTGCGGGTGTTCGCCTATCCGGAGGCGCCGAAGTTCGTGTCGGTGGTGACGATTGCTGGAAGCGCCTGCGCGCTCAGCGAGTCCGGCCGAGCGTACTGCTGGGGACTTGCGACGGGGACCGATAGCATCGAGACGGGCCCGAATGACAGACGTTCGACCGTTCCGGTTGCCGTGCAAACGACAGCGCGATTCACCTCGCTGGCCACCGGACCGGCCACCGGCATGTGCGGCGTCGCGACGGACGGTTCCATTCTCTGCTGGAACGACAACAAACCACCGCTCGCAGTGGTCACGGACGTGCGCTTCGTTTCAATGTCGCACTCGTCCGGGCATAGTTGCGCGTTGACTGCTAACGGGGCAGCGTACTGTTGGGGCAACCAGAACACTGCAGGCCAGCTGGGCACCGGCACGTTCGCACCCGTGTTGACGCCCGCACCGGTGGTGGGCGGCCTGACGTTCGGGTCGATCGCTGTCGTGGATGGCGAGTCGTGCGGGCTGACGCTGTCCAACGCGCTCTACTGTTGGGGTGACAGGGACGGTGCGCCGGGCGGCGTCACGGCCTCGCCAGTGGCATTGGGAACTGGGCTCGCCTGGCAGACGATCAACGCCAGCGCGGGAAGTTCGATCTGCGGAATCGCGACCGCCGGTGCCGTCTACTGCTGGCAGAGCGGTCCGCCGTCGCGAACGTTCCAGTCATCGCGCGCGTTCGCGCAGGCGAGCCCCGGTACTGGCCACGCGTGCTTTCTCGATCCGGCGGGCGCGGGCTATTGCAATGGTTCCAGCCAGTATGGCGCGCTGGGAACGGGGACGCTCTTTCCGTACGGTGTGGGTGACCCATTGGCGGTGGCGGGCAATCTCCACTTCAAATCGATCGCGGCCGGCAACGATTACAGCTGCGCGGTCACGGTCGACGGCGTGTTGTATTGCTGGGGACGCAACACCACCGGTCAGGTTGGCGCCCCCTCGCTGAACGTCAATACGTATGACATCGGGGTTGGAAAGAACCTTCCCGGTGGGCCCAAGTGCAACCTCATGCAGTGTCTCATCGGCGGTATCTACGCCGGCCCGCAAAAAGTGCTTGGCCAACCATGACTGCGCTGTTCGCACCCCGTTGCAGCCGGATGTTGCTTGCCGCCGCCTTCAGCACGGTTGCCGCGCTCGGTGCCGCATGCCACGACGCGCCCGCCGCGGTCGTCCCATTAGCAATCTGTGATTCTCCTGTCATCGTTACCGTCGATACATCGGCGCGACCGGTTTTTTCGTGGAGCCCGGCGTGCGCCGCGACTGCGCTGCGTGTCGACCTGCAGGGTGATAGCGCGACGGTTCGGAGCTGGTCGATTGGCGCCAGCGACGGCGCAGGAATTCTGCCGAATGTCGCATATGGAGAAGTGCGGTCCGACGCCGTAACGCAGGTCGCCGCCGCGGCGCTGCGCACCGGATTCGCCTATCGCGTTACCGTGTTCGGTGGTCCGTCTGCGGCGCCGCTGACGCTCGGTCAGTTGGACTTTCGAGCGCAACAGCACGCCGAGAGCGCGTTCCAGATCAAGCTTGCCATGCCGGATACCGTATATGGCCGCGCCACAGGATTCAGCTTCGTTTATCCGCACTCGAGAAGCGCGACGCTATTCATTGACGAAGGCAGCTCCAGCGCGCAGACCCTTACGTCGACGACGAATGCGCGACAGGTCCAGCATTGCTCCACTGAGTGGGACGTAGACTTTCCCTCGCTGCCGAATGGCCGGCACAATTTTCGAGTTGATGTGCTCGACAGCGCTGGCCATGTCGGTTCGATGACCGGAACGTTCGTTGTCAGCGTGCCGCAGCGTTTCTATCATCTCACCTTTCTTGGCGCTGGCGCCGATAGTTCCGACGCGTTGTCGATCAACCAGACCGGCACCATCGCTGGATGGACCGCGGTATCGGGGTCGAAGCCGCGCGCGACGCTCTGGCGCGGTGGACACGTCGCGCAGGTCGAGGGATCGAGTGCTTATTCGACGTCGCGTGCTGTCGACGTCAACGACAACGACGTTGCGGCGCTGATGTTGACGCGTGCAGATGCGCCCACCTGTCGTCAGGGCGCCCTCTGGACGAACGGCGCCGTGTCGACGCTGTTCAACGATCGGTGCGACATCACCGAGGTGACGGCGATCAACGACAGCAACGTGGTGACCGGCGCGTACGTCTATGCGTATCCAGACGGACGAACGCTGCCCGTGTACTCATTCCAGGATGCCCGGGATATCAATGACAAGGGGCAGATCGTCGGCCGCATTGATGACGTGTATAGCGGGCAGGACGCGGCCTGGACGATGAACATCACGCTGCCGGGTTTGCATCCCCACAACTATTCCTGCAGCGCACCGTTCTATCCCGTGCATTACGACAGTCGGTTCGAGCGGGTCAATGAGCGTGGACAGGCGATCGGCAACGTCGGCTACTACGTCAGCTCGCCGTTCATCGAGGCGTCCGACAGTTCCCTCATCGCCACGCCGCTCGGCGCGGCGACCAACGTCGTTGACCTCACGCTGGCGCTCGACCAAGCGTTCGCCACGGGGTTGAACGACGAAGGGCTCGTCGTGGCGTTCAGGCTCGGCACTGTATACCTGTGGTCGCAAGGCCGCACCAGCACGGCGCAGTTGGACGACGTTTCGTGGCGCATCGACGCCGTGGTCGACGTTGACAACACGGGCCGGATTGTGGGGCGCGCAACGAACACTACCACCGGCGCGCACGGCGCTGTGCTCCTGACACCGGCGGGCTGACGCCGCGTCTGTCGCTGCCAACCGCCGCTCGTCAACTGGACGCAGCGCCGCTCTATCCATAGCTTGGCTCTTCACCTCAAGGTTCGCTCGGAGCCCATGACCGATCCCACGCCGTCGTTCGAAGGCGCGAGTGTTGCCGCTGTCCTCGCGCAGCGGAGCCGAGCAGATCGCAAGGAATTGCTCGACGAGCTGGTGACGATGCTGGTGGAGGTCGTGCCCGGGGTTCAGGTGGAGCGCGCGCTGTTGCGGCGCCACGTCACGGCCATTCGGCTGCCGCTCGCCGGCTATCTCTACGTGCTCAAGAAGAGCTCGACGAATGATTTCGAGGCGAGCCGCCAACAGGTGGTGCGCGGCGTGTCCGTGCGCACCGTTCCCATGGAGATCGACGCGTTTCTCGCCGAGTTGGGTGTGGCGCTGGACGTCGAGTTGCGACGGACGGAGAAGGGTCGCGAAGCGCTGCAGCTGTGGTTGAACTCGACGAGCGCCTAAACGCATTTCGATTGTTTCCGTCGTCCCATTTCACGTAACACAAAGGAGCCGTCATGCAGGACTACGTGCCGGGATCTACCGCGAACCTGCCCACCGGTGCTGCCGAACGGTTGCGTGCTATGCGCGGGACAGGTGATCGCCCCGCGTTCTTCACGAGCGATTTGTCCGTGGACGAATTTCTGCTCGTGGAGCAGGCAGGGTTCGAGGCGCTCGGCCTGGTGATGGGATCGTGCATCTATCACGTGGGCTTCCAATGGCAACGCTGGAGCGTGAGTCAGGAGCTCAGCGTGCTGACCAAGGCCATGTTCGAGGCGCGCGAGTTGGCGATGACGCGAATGGAAGAAGAGGCGGACCTCCTCGGCGCCGACGGCGTGGTTGGTGTTCGTCTGGTGTTCAAGCAGTACGCCATGGATGAAGGGGTGCTGGAGTTCCAGGCGATCGGCACGGCGATCCGCCATCGCGAACGGGTGGGCAGCTTTCGCACGAAGGACAACCGGCCGTTCACGTCCGACCTGAGCGGCCAGGATCTATGGAAGCTCGTGCGCGCGGGCTATCGCCCGGTGAGTCTGTCCATGGGTGCGTGTGTATACCACATCGCGCATTTGAGTTTCATGCAGGCGCTCAAGCAGACAGGTCGCAATCAGGAGATGACGATCTACACCGAAGCGACGTATGCGGCGCGCGAGCTGGCGCTGGAGCGCATGCAGGCGGAGGCGCTGGAGCGTGGCGGCATTGGCGTGGTGGGGGCGCGCGTCGAGGAGTCCAACTGGGGATGGGGGGCGAACGCGATCGAATTTTTCGCCGTCGGCACCGCCATTGCGCCCATGGGCGACAAGGCGGAGCGACCGAAGCTGGATGCGGTGCAACAGGTGGTGACGTTCGACGACAAGGGTTAGGCGCTGGTGTGTTCGTGCAGCAACATCCACGACGTGCCGAACCGATCGCGTAGCATGGCGAAGCGCTTGGCGAAGAATGTGTCCTCCATGGGCATGAAGATCTCACCACCGTCCGTGAGCAGCGTGTAGATGCGTTCAGCCTCGGCCACGCTGTTGAGCATGAGCGTGAGGTAGGCGCTGCGCATCGGCTTGAAGCGGTCGGGCGGGATGTCCGCGCCCATGACGGTGGTGCCGCCAAGGTCAATGCGCGCGTGGAGCACGGCGTGCTTCCAGTTTGGCGGCACATTGTCGGCGTTCGGCTGCTCGCCATGCGTCGAGATCATGGTGATTTTGCCGCCGAGGTGCGTTTGATAGAACTCGAACGCCTGCCGGCAGTTGCCGCCGTAATTCAGATAGGTGAACAGTTTCATCTTGTCATCCTGAGAGAGCGAAGCGACAGAAGGATCTTCTCTCGCGGCAATGATCGCGTGGAGGACGGAAGATCCTTCGCTGCGCTCAGGATGACAAGCGCGGCTCTGGGTGACGAGTGTGGCTCAGGATGACACGGGGATGGAGGGAGACATCGGCACTTGCGGCACGCCGGTGATCTGTCCGTCGGCGACGTCCACGAGCCAGTAGCCCTCGTTGCCCAGCAGCGTTGACGAGCCGGCACAGAACGTTTGCGGTCGCGTGGCCGTAGCCGGGAGATGGAAGCGTTCGTGCAGATGGCCGTGAAATAGCGCGAAACGGTCGCCGCGCAGAATGGTGTTGAGCGCCTTGGCGTCGCGCAGGCCGTGATGCGCCACGTCTGGCGTTCCGTCTTCTCGGCTGGGCGCATGATGAACCATGACGAGCACCGCGCGGTTCCGCACGCGGCTATCGTCGACCAGCGCCCCGAGTGCGTCGAGCTGCCGCCGGCCGATCTCGCCGTGGGCGAACCCGGGAAAGCGCGCCGTCTGTGCCGAATGCAGGCCGACGATGGCGATGTCGTCGCCCTTCAGGTGCACGAACGGATAGGCGCCCACGGCGCAGTACTGAGGCAGGTCGCTCCCCAGCAGATCGCCGAAATATTTCTCGAAGCGGTTGGTGCGCACCGATTCCGGCGTGAAGTAATCGTGATTGCCGGGAATCACGGAGCAGGTGGCGCCCAGGCGTCCAGCCGAATCGAGCGCGGCGCGCGCGGCGGCAAATTCGTCTTCCATGGCGTAGCCGGTAAAGTCGCCACTCACGAGCAGGTGGTCCGCCGAGTGGAGCTCGAGTTCGCGAACGATTTGTTCGAAAGTTTGTCGAGCGTGGCGGTAGGCAACACCGCGTCCGCCGAACGTGACTTCCAACATTGCAACCCACCGATGCCACCCAAGCGCGAGCCACGGCGTGTTGCGATAGCGCTGGGTGATGTGGAGATCGGAGCAGTGGAGAAACCGCATGCGGTGTTTCGGAGAAGGAAGGACGGGGGAGGAACGCAAGCAATCTATGGCGGGGCAGTTACCAACCTCTTCGACAGCGGTTATCGGCGCGTTATCGCCGACAATTTCTGGCCACCGATCGTCGCCATATGGCAACTCCGGGTGCCGGCGCGTAGAATCTGAATGCGGCTCGATAGTTTTTCACACCCGATCCAACAGACATGTCACAGCTGGCGCAGCGTGGTTCCGCGGGCGGCTATTTACGCCGCATTGCAGTGTGCGGGTCGGCCGTGGTCCTCTCGCTGGCGGCGAGTGCCGCCGGCGGTCAAGCCCGGGCCGCCGGGTCCGCCGCGTCCGCGCCGACGTTCGTGAATGGCATGGCGCAGATAGTTCCGGCCTTCCAGGACTCGTCGTCGTGGATCCGCCAGGAGCTCTGGGTGGAGACGAACTTCGACAGCGATCACGACGGAAAGCCCGATCGGGTGCATGTTGACGTAACGCGTCCGCGACAGACGGACACGGAGGGGCTCAAGGTCGCGGTGGTCTACGGCTCGAGCCCGTACTACGCCGGGACCGCTCGCGGCCAGGTGAACTGGAACGTTCAGCAGGAACTGAACGCTACGCCCCAGCCGCGCGGGCTCATGGCGTCGCCCACGTACGCGGCCGAACGATCACGGATCTCTAATGCCCTCGTGAACGAGTGGGTGCCGCGCGGCTTCGCCGTGGTCCACTCCGAGGCGCCGGGCACGGGCCGGTCGCAGGGTTGCCCTACGGTTGGCGACGCGCCGGAACGCATGCCTATGAAGTTCGTTGTCGATTGGCTGAACGGACGGGCCAAAGGCTTCACGACGGAGACCGGCTCCGAGCAGGTGAAGGCCACCGCGTGGTCCACCGGCAAGGTCGCGATGATGGGGACGTCGTACGAGGGCACGCTTCCGCTCGCCGCGGCAACGACCGGCGTGCAGGGGTTGGAAGTGGTGGTGCCGGTGTCGCCGAATACGTCCTACTACCACTACTATCGTTCCAACGGTCTCGTGCCCTCACCAGGCGGGTACCTGGGCGAGGACGTGGACGTGCTCTACGATTTCATTGCCAGCGGCGACAGCACCGGCCGGGCGAACTGCGACAATCTGTGGAAGAACGGAATCTTTGCCGGCCGTTCGGGGCAGGATCGTGCCACCGGCGACTACAACGATTTCTGGGCCGCGCGCGATCTGCTTCCGTATGTAAAGAACATCAAGGCGGCGGTATTGCTGGCGCACGGGTTCAACGACTACAACGTGGTGCCCGAGCACAGCGTGCGGATCTACAATGAGATGAAAGCGCGCGGTCTGCCGGTGTCGATCTATATGCATCAGGGCGGGCATGGCGGGAATCCGCCGGCCGACATGGTGAACCGTTGGTTCAGTCACTACCTGTATGGCGTAGACAACGGCGTGGAGAAGGACGCGCCAGTATGGATCGTTCAGGACGCGGCCGCGCAGGAGCCGCGCGCAGTTGCCGCGGTTGCCGCCGCAGCGCTGGCGGCAGCGGCCGCTCGTACCGCCGGCGACTCGGCGGTTCCCAGTGGCGCCGGGCGCGGCCGCGGCGGGCGTGCGCCGCGCGTCGTGACACCGCCAACACCGTTCGCGTCGTTCCCGGTGCCGGGCTCGGTGCCGGTAGCGTTCCATCCGGAAGCCGGCGGCACCGGACTGGCGGAGCTGTCCTTTACCGCCGCCACTGCCGGAACGGACCGGTTGGTGGACGATGTCGCGCTGACCGGAAGCGCTTATGCCATGGCCTCCGAGTCGGCGCATCGCCTGCTCTATGCAACGCCGGTGCTCCGCGATACGGTGCACGTGTCCGGTACGCCGCGCGTGACGCTGCGAATCGCCTCGAGCGCGCCGGCGGCGAACCTGAGCGTCTGGCTCGTGATGCTGCCATACGATTCGGCGCGGGTCGGTTCGCAGAGCCACACGGGATTGATCACACGCGGCTGGGCGGACATTCGTAATTACAGATCGCTCACCAAGGGCGGCAACTACAACTCCAAACTCGCCGGACAGCCGCTCGTACCAGGCAAGTTCTATGACCTCACGTTCGATCTCGAGCCCGATGACGAGTTCGTTCCGCCGGGCAAGCAACTCGCCGTCATGGTCATGTCGAGCGACCGCGAGTTCACGCTCTGGCCGCGCGCCGGCACGCAGCTGACGGTGGATTTGGCGCATTCGTCGTTTGCAATCCCCATTGTTGGCGGGCGCAAAGCGCTGAAAGTGGCGGGAATGCCCTAGGGTGGGCGGCCGACCCGGGCCGCGGCCGGCACACGGCTATGTTCAATGGAGAGTGCTTCAGGCTTCCTTGACGACTGACTCGGTCCCCGGACATGCCGACTTATAAAGCTCCGCTCGACGAGATCCGCTTTCTCCTCGAATCCGTGCACGACGTGGCGCAGATCACCGCGCTGCCCGGCAATGCGGAGGCGACGCCCGACCTCCTGCTGGCGGTACTCGAGGAGGGCGGGCGCTTCTGCGAGGAAGTGCTCGCGCCGCTCAATCAGACTGGCGACGCCGAGGGCTGTCACTTCGAGAACGGCCACGTCACCACGCCCGCGGGTTTCAAGGCGGCGTACGACGCCTACCGCGCCGGCGGCTGGCCGGGCATGACGTCGCCATCGGAATTCGGCGGACAGAGCCTGCCGCATCTGATGCGCTTCGTGCTCGACGACATGCTGTGTGCCGCGAACATCTCGTTCGCGATGTATCCGGGTCTGTCGCACGGAGCTACGACATTGCTCGAACGCTGGGGCGACGACGAGCTGAAGCGTCGCTTCCTGCCCAAGCTCGTGGACGGCTCGTGGACCGGCACGATGTGCCTTACCGAGGCACACGCGGGCACGGATCTTGGCATCATCCGCACGCGCGCCGAGCCGGCGGCCGATGGCGCGTATCTCGTGACGGGCACAAAGATCTTCATCTCGGCCGGCGAGCACGATCTGAGTGAGAACATCATCCATCTCGTGTTGGCCCGTCTGCCCGGCGCGCCTGAGGGGACCAAGGGGATCAGTCTCATTCTCGTCCCCAAATTCTTGCCGAAGGCAGACGGAACGCTCGGCGCGCTGAATGCCGTGTTGTGCCGCTCCATTGAGCACAAGATGGGGATCAAGGCCAACGCCACCTGCGTGCTCGATTTCGAGAATGCTCATGGTTGGCTGGTGGGTGAACCACACAAGGGCATGCGCGCGATGTTCACGATGATGAATAGCGCCCGGCTCGGCGTTGGCATTCAGGGCCTGGGGCTGGCCGAGGTTGCCTGCCAGAACGCTATCGCCTATACGCATGAACGCCTGCAGGGGCGTTCGGTGCGCGGCGTGCAGAATCCCGGCGGTGACGCCGACCCGATCATCGTGCACCCCGACGTACGCCGCATGGTGATGACGATGACGGCGTACGTTCAGGGCATTCGCGCGCTGGCCTACTGGGTGGCGCTGCTGATCGATATCGAGATGCTTCACCCCGACGCGGCCAAGCGTGCCGAAGCGGAGGATTTGCTCGCGCTCATGACGCCAGTCATCAAGGGATTCTCCACGGATGTAGGGTTCGAGATCACTAATATCGCGCTGCAGTGCTTTGGCGGACACGGCTACATTCGCGAAACGGGCATGGAGCAATTCGTCCGTGACGCGCGTATCACGCAGATCTACGAAGGCACCAACGGCGTGCAGGCCATGGACCTGCTGGGCCGCAAGATTCCCGAGGACAACGGGCGATTGGCCAAGCGCTTCTTTGCGCTCGCCCATGCGGACCTTGCGGCGGCGCTGACGGTGCCGGCGATCGCCGCCGTCGCCAAGCCGGTGGCCGATGCGCTCGGCCTGTTACAGAAGACGACGATGGGGGTGATGGCGCGTGCGCAGCAGAATCCCGAGGAGATTGGCGCGGCGGCCGCCGAGTACCTGCGCTTTTTTGGACTCGTGTCAACAGGATGGATGTGGGTGCGGATCGCAAAAGTGGCGGCGGAGCAGGGCGGGGCGGCGAATGAGGCGCGGCTTGCCACGGCGCGATTCTATGTGGCGCGGCTGCTGCCGCAGACGGTATCGTTGGCCGCGCAGATCGCCGCGGGTGCGGCGACTGTGATGGTGTAGTGTGGCGATGTCGTACAGGAGCGATATGAGAACGCATATCGCGCGGCTGGGTGCCGCGTGGCTCCTCGCCACCGGTTGTGCCACCCAAGGGGCGAGCGACGCAACCGACACCGCTGTGGCCGCGAAGCCTACCATCGCTGTGACCACTCCCGCTCCTGCTCCTGCCCCCGCTCCTGCTGCGGCTCCGGCCGCCGTGGTCGTTGCTGACGCTGCTGTGTCCGACGAACTGGCCGTGCTCGCAGCGAGCATGATCATTCCCGTCCAGGGCGTGGTCGCGTCGCAACTCCGCGACTCCTACACCGACGCTCGCTCCGGCCATTCTCACGAAGCGCTCGACATCATGGCGCCGCGCGGCACGCCGGTCATCTCCGCCACCGACGGCCGACTGCTCAAACTATTCAAGAGCGTCGCCGGCGGAAATATGGTCTACGCGGCCGACACGTCCGATCGATTCATTCTTATGTACGGACATCTCGATCGCTACGCCGACGGTCTGGTGGAGAACACACCGATCACGCGCGGCCAGCTGCTCGGCTACGTGGGGTCCACGGGGGATGCGTCTGCCGCGGCGCCGCACCTGCACTTTGCCATCGCCCGTGGACACCCGAGCGTCGCGTGGTGGAAAGGCGACGCCGTGAATCCGTTTCCCCTGTTCGTGCCCGCGCCGCGCTGACCGCCCGGGTTACGGCCCCGGCGCGATCTTGTTCCCGATCTGTAAATCCCAGCCCATGGCATCGGGCACGTGGAAGCTCTGGAGCGTGTCGGACATGTCCGGACGCGGCTCGCGCTCACCAGCCGCGTTCACGTAAACCACGTCGCGCTGCTTCAACTCGGCGCGGACGCGCTCGGTGTTCCAGTTCGAGATACCAAAACTGATATGGCCGATCGCGGCCGTCACCGTTCCTGGCGCACGACTGGGAACTGTGACCGCTGCCGCTCCGCCACCCCCCGCTGCGGCGGCCGCGCGCGCCGCGGCATTGTCGCGAATGATCGCGCCGGCCACCGTCCCGATCTGCACGGTCACCTGGCCCCGGCCTTCCGCCGGTCCCTGCCACCCGAGCAGCGCCTGATAGAACGCGGCGCTCCGCCGGTAATCAGGAACTTCAAATGAGATGTGATCCAGATACAGCGTGTTCCAGTTGGTGGGGGCGAACGGCGCGGGCGCCGGCAGCTTGCCGTTGGCCGGCGTCTTTCGGCGGAGCGCCTTCGTTCCGTTGGTGATGGCGAGGTCGAAACCGTCCGGATCTTTCACGCGGAAGCTGCGATAGTCCGAGCCGGCGTTGTCGGCCACCGGGTTGAGTCCGCGCTTCTCCAACTCCGCCCGCACCTTGTTCGTGTCCCAGGGCGAAATGCCCCAGGCGAATCCATCAAACACTGCTTGCACAGGCGGGCGCCTGACGCCGAGCCCAGCGTCGGTGATCGCCGCGGGCGGCGGCGCGGTGAGTCCGCCGCGAATGATGATGCCGCCCGAATTGTCGCCGATGTCGAGCGCGCATTGTTTGCCGTCGTCGCTTCGCACCTTCCAGCCCATGAGCGTGGCGTAGAACGCCGCCGCTTTTTTATAGTCAACGCATTGATACGAGAGGTGGTCGAGCCACACTGTGTTCCAGCCGGTGGGTTCGAACGGGAGGATCAGTGGAGTGGTGCCGCGCTGCGCGCCGGCGCGGACGATTGCGCCACTGCGCTGTGCGAGTGCGACAGCCGGCACTGCCGCGGCGACAGCGAGTGCCTGCAGCAATTGCCGGCGGGTCATCGTTCCGCCGTGGTAGTCGGCGAGGAGTTGCGAGAGCGACGCAGGCATGGCAGGTCTCCAGTTTTGGAAAGGATAACATGCTACGGTCTCGCGAGCGCCGGAAGCACAGGCGGCGAGCACGGCAATCCCCGCTTGACGCCGCAAAACGGGCAATACATGTTCTCGCTGTCACTCCATGCCGCGCGATTGGGGGGCGGTGCTATCGATCACGTTCACACGAGGACTGATTGATGAAACCGAAGTTGTATCTGATGTGGGCCGTTGTCAGCGTACTCGCCGGTTTCGCGTTTCTGTACCAGGCGATCTACGATCGGCCAGTCGGCGCCCGCGTGTCGGTGGTCGGCATCGTCGCTGGATTGGTGTTTATCGCGATGGGCGTCAGGAATGTCGTGTATCGGAATAGCGGTTGGCGGGCCGCCCGATCGACCCGCTGACCTCAGTTGATCATCGGCGTGGATCGGCTTTGAAGCCGCTTGGGCGCGCCGTAGCGCCCGAGCGGCGGCGCGGCCAACGAACACCAAGTCGTTACGTTTCGCACGACCCCCGGCCGTTCCCCTGCAGACCCGATGTCAGCGGTAATCACACCCTCCCCGTCCCAACGCGACGCCATCGAGGCGCCGGCCGGCCCGCTGCTTGTGCTCGCCGGACCGGGTGCGGGCAAGACGTACTGCCTCGCCGAGCGAATTCGGTTCCTCACCGAAACGCTGGGCTTCGACCCGGCCCGCATCTGCGCCTTCACGTTCACGAACAAGGCGGCCGGCGAGATTGCCCATCGCCTCGAGACTCGGCTCGGTGCCGCGGCCGAAAAGATTCGGCGGGGAACGATCCACGCCTTTTGTGCCGACGTGTTGCGCGAGTTCGGCTCGCACGTGAACCTCGATCCGGGTTTTGGCATCGCCGACGAGGAGTACCAGCTCGCCATCCTCCGTCGCATCAAGGGGCCGAGTCGCTGGCATAGGAGTTCTCTAACACGCTTTTCGGCGAGCCGGTTCCGCGGTGAGCCACTGCGGCACGACGACGCGATCCTCTTCGACCAGTACGAGCGGTTTCTCGCCGAGCGGAACATCGTCGATTTCGACATGCTCGTGCTCAAGGCCGCCGAGTTGCTCGAACGCAAGAGCGACGGCGATGCGTTGCGCGCCCGCTGGGACGTAGTGCTCGTTGACGAATTCCAGGATCTGAATCCGGTGCAGTACCGGGTGGTGCGGGCGTTGGCGTCCGGCCACAAGCACATCTTCGCGGTGGGCGACGACGACCAATCCATCTACTCGTGGGCCGGCGCCGACCCGGCGGTGTTCAAGTCGCTGGTCAACGACTTCGGCGTGAAGACCAGAGTCCATCTGCAGGAAAATCGTCGCTGCCCGCGGGACGTCTTTGCATTCGCCCGCCGGCTCGTCATGATCAACACGCCAATCTTTGCGGATCGCGTCAACCCCAGCGCCGATCATGAATCGACGCATCCGGTAGCCGCGGTGTCGTTCGAGACCGAGGAGGCCGAACTCGCGTGGTTGATCGACGACATTCGCCGCGATCGCGAGCAACACGGCCACGATTGGGGCGAGGTGGCGCTGCTCTATCGCACTCACGCAATCGGCGATGGGCTCGAGGGTGCGTTTCTCAATGCGGGCATTCCGTGCAGGCTCGCCCATGGCCGCGCGCTCGCCGAGGACCCGATCGTCGCGTACGTGATTGCGGCGTTACGCGTAATCGCGCGGCCGGACGACGATCTCTGTCGTGACGCATTCTTTGGTGTGGTGCTCCCGCGCCCACTGTTCGACGAGACGCGCGCCCAGGCCGAGTCGGCGCACGTCGATCTACGCCGCCGGCTGAACGAGATGGCGGCGCAACTTCCCAAGGCGGACGAAAAAGGCCGTCAGATTCGCCGAGCCCTCACCGACTGGCGCAACCTCGACGCGCTCGGCAAGCGCCACACAACGCTACGCGCGCTCGTGCAGGATCTCCTGTCCCGACGCGTCGGATCCGTGCGTTCAGTGCTCGACGATCGGCACGATGAGATCAGTAACCCGGCCGGACTACCGGATGTTGTGGCGCTCGCCAATCGATTGCGTGCTGTGCGCGAACGACGCGGCGACGTCTGGATTCCGCGCATCGGTGGTGTGGAGATTGGCCTCAAGGGAATTCTCTCGGCCATCGGCTTCGGTGCGGTGCATCTGGGGGGTGCGTGTCCAGCCAACGCCGAGCCGATTGGCGCGGACGACACGCCGTCCGTGGGAATAGCACTCGGTGTGTTCAAGGCGGCGCAGATCATCGAGATGGATGAGGCGGGCGCCGCGTTCGCCGATTTCACCGCCATCGACCTGGAGACGACCGACCGCGACACGAGCAGCGCCGAGATCATCGAGATCGCCGGCGTTCGCGTGCGGCAGGGTGTGATCGCCGGTGAGTATTACTCCATGGTCAAGCCGCGCGTGCCGATCGCGCCCGGCGCCTCGGCGACTCATGGCATGCACGAAGCGGACGTCGCCGCCGCCCCGCGCTTCGAGGAGATCTGGCCGGCGTTCCGCGACTTCTGCGGCGACGACGTGATCGTGGCGCACAACGGCTACGACTTCGACTTCCGCATTCTCCGTCGCATGTCCAGAGCAATCGGCAGCTCGTTCGAGCTGTGCACCTACGATACGCTGCCGTTGGCGCGGGACCTGTTCCCCACCAGTCGCAAGCTCGCGGACCTCGCTCGACTGTTCGACATTCCGCCCGGCCAGTCGCATCGCGCGCTCGACGATACGATCACGCTCGCCAAGGTCGTGCTCGCGCTCGACAACGTGCGACGCGAGCGCGCTCGCAAGACTGCGCTCGTGAACGTGCTCGATCACTTGGGCATCGCGCTCGCACTTAGCGACGACGAGACACTTTGCGCCGAGGCGAGGATGTTTCGCGGCATTACGCGAGTCTTTTCGCTTGGTCGATACAGCAACTGTCTCGAGACGTATGAGCGCGAGCAGCGCGACGACATCTCCATTCCCACGGCCGACGAAGTCATCGAAGCGCTCGGTGGCGCCGAGTTGATGGTGCGCATTCGCGCCGACCGGAGCGCGGATGAGCGGTACCCCGCCACGATGATCCGCCTCCGACGGCTCATCGCCGAGATTCCGGAAGGCTCGCTCGCCGAGGAGCTGTCGCGCTTTCTCGAGCGTGCCGTGCTGTCGCGTGCCGATGGCGACGATTCCGGCAGCGGCCGCGTCAACTTGCTGACACTTCACTCCACCAAGGGTCTGGAGTTCTCGCGCGTCTACGTGGTGGGCGTGGAGAATTCGCAGCTGCTCGGTTCGCGCGCGGCTGCGCCCAAACCGGCGGAGTTGGAGGAAGCGCGGCGATTGTTGTATGTGGGCATGACGCGCACCAAGAACCGTCTCGTGCTAACCCACGTCGCCACGCGGGGCGGCAAGCCGAGCGGCGGACATCAGTTCCTCGACGAGATGGGATTGATTCCGGCAGCTACATAGCCAGCTTGTTCGCCGCGTTCAGCGCGGCAACCTTGTAGCACTCGGCCAGCGTTGGATAGTTGAACACGGTCTGCAGGAAGTAATCGAGGCCGCCGCCGAGTGCGAGCACCGCCTGCCCAATGTGCAGCAGCTCAGTCGCTCCGGTGCCGATGATGTGCACGCCGAGCAGGCGATGGTCGTCGCGATGGAACAGCATCTTGAAGAAACCGCTGTCGTCGCCAAGGATCTGGCCGCGGGCAATCTCGCGGTAGCGCGCCACGCCCACTTCGTATGGCACGCACGCCTTGGTGAGCTCCTGTTCTGTGAGGCCCACCATGGAGATCTCGGGAATTGCGTAGATGCCAATGGGGAAGTGGGGGGACATGGGATGCGTGGTCGCACCCAACGCATGGCAGGCCGCGATGCGCCCCTGCTCGCTGGACGTCGCGGCCAGGCTGGGATGACCGATCACGTCGCCGGCCGCAAAGATATGCGGTACGGCGGTGCGGAAGCATTCGTCCACGGCAATGCGACCGCGCGCGTCGGTGGTGAGGCCGGCATTGGCCAGGTCGAGCGTCTCGGTGGCGCCGAGCCGTCCGACGGAGAAGAGGGCCATGTCGGCGGTGATCTTCTTGCCCGACGCCAGTTGCAGCACGGCGCGCCGCGGCGGCCCCTCCACGACGTCGAGCCGCTCCACGGATTCGCCAAACCGGAATGATATATTACTCTTTCGCATTTGATGAATGAGTTCGTCTACGATCTCAGCATCGACGAACTCCAGCGGACGGTCGCGGCGGTCCACCACTGTCACCTCCACGCCGAGCGCGGCAAACATCGACGCGTACTCAATGCCGATCACGCCGGCGCCGACCACGGCGAGCGAGCGTGGCAGGCGCGTCATCGTGCTGATCTCGTCGCTGGTGATTACCGTTTCGCCATCGGGTGTGGCGCCGGCCGGCGGCACGGCGATGGTGCCCGAGGCGATCAGCACGCTGGCCGTCGTGATCTCGCGCGTTCCCGTGGATGACCTGATGCGCAGCCGGTGCGGGTCCACGAACGCCGCCTCGCCCTGCAGCACGTCCACTCCGTTCCGCGACAGCTGATTCATAATGATCGAGCCTTCGCGACCTACCACGTCGCCCACGCGGGCGAGCAGTTGCAGTGCCGTGGGGCGCGGGCCGATGGTGCCGGCAATGTTGGTAGCCAGCACGCCGAGGACTGCTTCACGGAACGTCTTGCTGGGGATGGTGCCGGTGTCCACGCAGATGCCGCCAACGCCTCCGCGTCGCTCGACGATTGCCACCCGTTTCCCGAGCTTTGCCGCCTGCACGGCACCGCGTTGTCCGGCCGGCCCGCTGCCGATGCAGACGAGATCGTAATCGTAGGAGTCGGCGGGGGACACGGTTGCCTGGGTCGAAGACGAAATGGGTTCGGTCACGCTGACCAAGCTACCGCGTCGCGGCGGCTCGTGCACAACACGCCGGGCATATGGCCAGGTGGCCGCCCCGTTGATATTGTGAGCTCATGGCATCGGCTGCCCTCCTCGAACAGTATCGGCCGGCCCTCACCGGCCACTGCACTCGACGCGCAGAGCCGGCCGCATCTTTACCGCCCTTGGGCGCCCTTTCTCACCTTTGACGTTGTGATCAAGCCCGCACGTTGATTCATCAAAACCAATTGAGGAGATTGTAAACATGTCAACGTCACAGGCACCCGCGCCCACGATCACCAACGCCGCGACGAAGCCGGCGACCCCGCACAAGCTGTTCGTCAACATCCCGGTGGGGAACGTTCAAAACGCCATCGTCTTCTTCGAGGCGCTGGGGTTCAGCTTTAACGTGCAGTTCACCGACGCCACCGCCACGTGCATGCTCGTGGGCGAGGACGCCTACTTCATGCTCCTCGACAAGGCCCGGTTCGCCGGATTCAGCAAGCGTCCCGCGGGCGACCCACAAAAGGAAACCAACGCGCTGTTCAGCCTGGGCGTGAACAGCCGCGCCGAAGTGGACGAGATGGTGAACAAGGCGCTCGCCGCCGGCGGGTCGCACGCCGCCGACCCGCAGGACCACGGCTTCATGTACGGTTGGAGCTTCTACGATCTCGACGGCCACCACTGGGAAGTGTTCTGGATGGACCAGAGCGCGGTGAACGGCTGACGATGCGCGCCGCGCCGTTCGCCCGCATGCTCACGTCGCGGACGGCGCGCGCAGCATGTACTCTCGAATTCGCTCGAGCGCCGGCGTCAGCGTCGCGTTGGACGCGGCGAAGCAGAGCCGCAAGTACCCCTCGCCCGACGTGCCGAACGCTGATCCGGGTGCCAGCGCAACGCCCGCCTTGCGCAACATCGACAGCGCCAGCGCCGCTGAATCGGTGAGTCCGTCTACCGCCATGAACGCGTAGAACCCGCCGGCCGGCGTGATCAACGTGACGCCAGGAATTGCGCCGAGCATCGCCTGCACCTGAGCGCGCCGTGCGGTGTAGTGCGCGCGCAACTCCTTCACGTACGACTCGCCGTCGCGCATCGCCACGATCCCGGCCTGCTGCACCATCGCGCTCGGATTCGACGTGATGAACTCCGCGGCGGAGTACATGACACGAATCGCCCGCTCGCTTGCCTGCGCCCAGCCGAGCCGCCAGCCTGTCATGTTGTACGTCTTGGAAAAGCTGTTGACGACGATGAGGCGCTCCTTCACCCGCTCGGTGTCGCCGAGTACGGACGCGAACGTGGCGGCCAGCGGAGCATCGAACACGAGCCGCTCGTACACTTCATCTGACAAGATCATCAGGTCGTGCTCATCAGCGAGCGCGTACAGCGCGCGCTGTTCGGCGCCAGTCATCATCCAACCCGTAGGATTGGACGGACTGTTGACGATGAGCATTCTCGTATGCCTGTCGATGGCGTGCCGCACGCGATCGAGATCGAGCGAGAACCGGTTTCCGTCCCGCGCCAGCGGAACCGCCCGTGACTCGCCGCCGGCCATGGTCACGGTGTTCGCGTACGCAGCATAGGCAGGCGAAATGATCACCGCGTTGTCGCCCACGCCCACGAACGCCCGAATGGCCGCGTAAATCGCCATGGTGCCGCCCACGGTGGCCATGATCTCGGGCGGCCGGTACTCCACGTCGTGCAGCAGTCGGATCTGCGCGCCGATCGCTTCACGCAATTCCGGGCTGCCCGCAGTGTGGGTGTAGTAGGTGTGACCGGCCAGCGACGCTTCGTAGGCCGCGCGGCAGATGAACTCCGGAGTCGGCATGTCCGACTCGCCGTAGCACAGCTTGATCGCCCCTGGTGTGCGCTCTGCCTCGGTGGCGATGAGCACGAGTGGCGACTCCGGAACATCGGTAAGCTCAGGTCGAAGGTGCATGGGCGCCATGGCGGCAAAGATCCCGGACGGGCCGAGACGGGTCAAGAGCATAGCCCGCCTCCCGCCTCGCCCCTCTCGACTAGGTGCTCTCGACTGGACTCGCTTTCGGTTTTGAGATGCCAGACCAGCGCACAATTGCTATTCGCTGGTCTGGCATCTCAAGCCTGAAAACCAGTCCAGTCTAGAGCGTTAGGTCGAGAGGGGCGAGAGGGGAGTACCGATGTCGCCCGTTGCTAGGGCTGCCCGCTCAAGGTACCGTAAGAATCATGACCGCGAATCGAACCATTTGCGTGGCCGTCGCCACGTTCGTCGCCGTTGCCGGGGTTCCGGTCGCGGCGCAGACGTCGCCATTCCACTACACCGCCGCTCAGTGCACCGGCTGCGCCGCGTGGAGCGTGCCCGAGGCGCCCCGCCGGGTGTTCGGCAATACATACTACGTGGGCACTCACGGGTTGAGCGCCATTCTCATCACCTCCGATCGCGGCCACATTCTGATCGATGGCACCATTCCCGACATGGCCGACACCGTCATCGCCCACATCCGTGCGCTCGGTTTTCGGGTAGAAGACGTGAAGCTCATTCTGAATTCGCACGCCCACTTCGACCATGCCGGAGGAATCGCCGCCGTGCAGCGTGCCTCGGGCGCCGAGGTGGCGGCCACGAAATGGAGCGCCGAAGTGCTTCGGAAGGGCGCCTCGATGCCAGGAGACCCGCAGTACGGCATGGTGCTTCCGTTTCCCCCCGTGGCCAACGTTCAGGTAATCGGCGACGGCCAGGTCATGCGCGTTGGCCCGTTGGCCCTCACCGCGCACGTGACGGCCGGCCACACGCCGGGTGGTACGTCGTGGTCGTGGCAGTCGTGCGAAGGGGTGCGGTGCCTCGATCTCGTCTACGCCGACAGCCAATCGCCCATATCTGCAAACGGCTTCCTGTTCACCAAGAGCCGCGCGTACCCCACAGCGGTACACGATTTTCAGCATGCCGCTGCGACGATCGAGCAGTTGCCGTGCGACATTCTCATGACTCCGCATCCAGAGGCGTCGCAGTTGCTGGATCGTCTCGCCGCGAACGGCCATGGCGCTCCGCCCCTCGTTGATACCGCAGGCTGCTCCCGCTACGCGGCAACTGCGCGCGAGGCATTTGCCAAGCGGCTCGATTCGGAGCGCGGGAAATCCGCGAAATCGGGATTGCCGCAATGACGCGGGCCGCACTGCCGAATGAACCGGTGCTCCTGTCGTCGCCCTTTCGCCTGATGATCAAGTGTCCCGATGCGCCGGGCATCGTGGCCGCCGTCACCGGGTTTCTCTACGAGCTGGGCGCGAACATCGTCCACGCGAACCAGCATTCCACCGATCCGCGCGACGGAAGCTTTTTTCTCCGCCTCGAGTTCGCGCACGATGGGCCGTTGAGCCGCGAGTCATTCGCCGACGGATTTCAGCCGGCCGTAGCCGACAGGTTCGGCATGCACTGGTCGCTCACCGACGGCCGGCCGAAGCGGCTCGCCCTGCTCGTGAGCCGCTTTGACCATTGTCTCGTTGACCTGCTCTGGCGCTGCCAGGTTGGTTCGCTCAATGCCATGGTGCCAATCGTGGTGAGCAATCACGCGGACCTCGAGCCGCGGGCGGCGATGTTCGGCGTGCCGTTTCGCCATTTGCCCGTGTCGAACGCCAACCGCGCCGAGCAGGAAGAGGCGTTAGATGCGCTGTTGCGAAGCCACGCCGTTGACGCCATCGTGCTCGCGAGGTACATGCAAGTGCTGTCGCCCACCTTCGTGGCGCGCTGGCCGAACTTGATCATCAACATTCATCACTCCTTTCTGCCGGCCTTCTCCGGCGCGAGTCCCTATGCAGCGGCGTTTCGGCGCGGCGTCAAGATCGTGGGTGCCACGGCGCACTACGTCACGAATGATCTGGACGAAGGCCCGATTATCGAACAGGATGTGGTGCGCGTGAGCCATCGCGATAGCGTGGCCGACCTGACACGATTGGGGCGCGACGTGGAACGACAGACGCTTGCCCGGGCGATCGAATTCCACCTCGCGGATAGAGTGGTGGTGCTCGGCAATACGACGCTGATCCTGTAGGACCAGGATGGAGCCGCCAATCAACCGCATCAATCTGCTACTGCTGGGCACAGTCGAAATCCGCGGACAGACGCTCGGCCCGGAAGCGCTGTCCAGGATTCAGCCCAAGCGAACGGCGCTCCTTGCCTATCTGGTCATGGCGGGTGGCTCCGTGCGGCGCGACACGTTGCGGGCCCTGTTCTGGCCCGAGCTCAACGACTTGCAGGCCCGGCGAGCGCTGAATCAGGCGGTATTTCATCTCCGTCGCTCGCTGGGTGACGACGCGCTGGAGAGCGGGGGAATGGAGTCGGTCGCCATCAACCCGGAGCGGTTGGCCTGCGATGCGCCCACGTTCGAGGAGCTGTGTCGCGCCGGACAGCTGGCCAACGCGATGGAGCTCTATCGCGGACCGTTCGCCGCCGGGTTTCACGTTGGCGAATTGCCCGACCTCGAGCACTGGATCGACACCACTCGCGCGCGCCTTTCCGTCACGGCGTTCACCGCCTGCTCCACCTTGGCCGCCGAGGCGTCCGCCGAGCAAGACCCGCGTACCGCGCTCCAATGGGCGCGTCGCGCGTACGAGATCGATCAGGGCGACGCGTCAGTGCGTCGCGTCATCGCGCTGCACGACGCACTCGGCGACCGCGCCGCCGCGATTCGCGAATACGAGCAGTTCGCGCGCCGCATCGAGCAGGAGCTCGACGTGGAGCCGTCGCCAGAAACACAGCGGCTTGTCGAGGAGATTCGGGCGCGTGCCGAGCCCATGTCAGGCGCCGCTCCGGATTTCGCAGGCCGGCCGACGCCGATCGCCGTGCCGATCGTGCCCGTGGTTCCGGTGCCTGCAATTGCAGTCGCTTCGGCTGCCGTCGCGCCGCCGTCGGTCGTTGCGCCGGTGCTTGCGATTCCCGCGCAGCGGCGGCAGTTCAGGCGCCGCGTTTCAATGCTCGGCGCGGGCATGGCCGCCGTACTGCTGCTGTCGGCGATCGTGGCGTATGGAAATGGTATGTGGCACGCGTCGCCCGCCGACGCCGGCGTGCTGACGAGCTCCAGGGACGCGCGCGCCGCCTACGTTGACGGCGAACGCGATCTCGCCGCGGGACGCTTCGAATCGGCCGTCGAAGGCTTTCGCCGCGCCGTGGTGAGCGACTCAAACTTCGCCATGGCGCACTACCGGCTGAGCATCGCCGCCAACTGGACGGGTGAATCGAACCTCGCCAATAGCGCCGCGGCGCATGCGGAGCAGCTGTCGAGCGACCTGCCGGCCCGCGATCGTGATCGCATTGAGGCGTGGGTCTACTATCTGCACGGGCAGATGGTCGAAGCACAAACTATATATTCAAAAATACTAGCGGCGGATCCCAGCGATTTCGACGCCGCGTTCTATTCGGCCGAGATCCAATTCCACTGGGGCCCGAGCTTTGGTGCGCCCGCCGAGGCGTCCGCGCCGGCCTGGGATCGCGTACTCGCGCTCGATCCGGCGAACGCCGGCGCGCTCATCCATCGCTTGCGCATTGCGGCCATGGAGTTCGATAGCACCACGTTTGAATCGCTCGCCGGCCGCCTCGCGAAACTCGACCCGTCGCCCGACCACCAGATCGAGGTGCGCGCACTGCGCGCCTTCACCTTTGGCGACAGCGCGTCGCGCGCCGCTGCTGCGGTGGAGATTGCATCCGTTGACGCGTTGCGCCACAGCCTCGTGCACGAGGCGCTGCTCAGTGCGCGCGACATGAACGGCGCGGCGAAGCAGCTCATTCCCACGCTGTTCATCCATCAGACATTCCCGAGCTGGGAGCAGGGTGAATTCTTGCTTGGCGCCCAGACGGGCGTCGCCACTGGCCACATCGCCGAGGCGTTGGCCACCGTTGACTCGGCGGCGTTACTGCAACCGGACCGGGCCCTCGAGTATCGCGCGATGATCGCGTCGATCCCGGGTGTGGCGCTGCCGGCGGGCGAGCGCGCCGCCGTGCGTCGCGCTCTCGACGGCCCGTTGTCGCCGCAGACCACATACAACACCGCGCTGCCCACGCGAGACTATTTGGCGGCGCTCCTTGCGGTGCGCGACGGCGACTTGCCCGCCGCGCACAGCGCGCTCAATCGCCTCATGGCACGCTCGCCGCGACCCGGTGCGGGGTTCGACACGACGATGTTGCGGCACGTGGACCGCCTGAGCCGCATTGCCGCGGCCGAGATAGTGCGCGCCGAAGGAAAACCGGACAGTGCCCTGGTGCTGCTGGGCAAGCCCGCGGTGGAACCGGATCGGCGCATTCCGTACGTGTGGAGTTATCCGCGCGCCGAGGAGCGACTGTTGCGCGCCGAGCTGTTGGCCGAGACGGGCAAATCGAAAGCCGCGTTGGCGTGGTACTCGACCTTCCCCGACCCGGGAACGTACGATATCGGGTACCTGCCGCTCGCATTGACACGGCGGATCGCACTTGCCGATCGGTTGGGCGACACCGCGTCCGCTCGCGTAGCGCGAATGCGACTGGCCACTCTCGGGAGGCAGTGACGTGCGCTACATCCTGAAGCAAAAGCTCCTCGCGCTGGGCGACGATTTCTTCATCAAGGACGAATCCGGCCGCGACGTTTATTTTGTTGACGGCAAGGTCTTTAGCTTCGGCGACCAGCTGTCGTTCCAGGATCTGGAGCGTCACGAGCTGGCGTTCATCAAGCAGCGCGTGTTTGCGTGGGGCAAGACGTACGAGATCGTGCGCGATGGGCAGGTGGTGGCGGTGGTGCAAAAGCACCTGTTCGCGCTCGTTCATCACCGTTTCACGGTGGACGTGCCTGGACCGGACGACCTGGAGGCCGAAGGCAATTTCACCGACCACGAATACGTCTTTCGCCGCGGCGACCGCACGGTGGCCACCGTGTCCAAAAAGTGGTTCAGTTGGACGGACACGTATGGCATAGACATCGACCCGAGCGAGGATCAGATCCTGATTCTTGCCAGCGCGGTGGTGGTGGACCAGTCCTGTCACCCGGACGACGAAGGGACTCAGTAAACCCGGCGCGCGACCGACGCGACGTGAGCCGGTAGCGACCGCGTGACACCGCCGCTCTCCGCCGCGGCTGCTTGACGCCGGAATCGCCGCGCCGCATGTTCCACGGAGTTACTCCGTGGAGGGTCCATGCCGGCCGACGTTTCGCTGCTCTCAGGTACGCTCGACGCACTGGTCCTCAAGACGTTGATCTGGGGCCCGCGGCACGGTTACGCCATCGCCCGCTGGATCAAGGAGTCGAGCGACGAATCGATCGCCGTCGAGGACCGGGCGCTGTATCTCGCTCTGCACCGGGTGGAGGACAAGGCGTGGGTCGAGAGCGAGTGGGGTCTCTCGGAGAACAACCGGCGGGCCAAGTACTATCGCCTCACGACGGCCGGGCGTCGGCAGCTCAAAGCCGAGACGGAGCGGTTGACGACGTATTCCGCAACACTCATTAAACTATTAGCAATGCCGGCGCGCGGCGCCGCGTCATGAGCGCCGCGTCATGAGCGCTGCGTGGGGCGGGCTGCACCGCCTGCTGCACGTCGCCACGCGCCGCGGTGTGGCGCGAGATGTGGACGACGAACTGCAGTTTCACGTCGAGAGCCGAGTCGGCGACCTCGTGGCGCGCGGGCATGATCCTGTCGATGCACGGGCCGTGGCGGAACGAGAATTTGGCGATCTCGACGAGTCGCGCCGCGAGTTGATCGACGCCGACCAGCGGCGGTACGAACGGGTCGAGCGTGGAACAACGTGGGAGGCCTGGTGGCATGACGTGCGGTTCAGCGCGCGGTCGCTGCGGCGAACGCCTGGGGTTGCGGCCGCAGTCGTCGTCTTACTGGGGCTAGGCATTGGCGCGAACGCCGCCACCTTCTCATTGGCGGACGACTTATTCGTACGCCCGCCCGCCGGCGTGTCGGCTCCCGATGGACTTACGCGCCTGTACGTCCACAGCGACCACACGAAGGGGCGCTATGGAGCCATTCAGCCGACATTCGTATTCCCGGCCTACGTCGCAATGGCTCGCGCTCTCGGGTCGCAGGCCGCGTTTGCCGCATACACAGAGGCAGATTCTGAAGCCGTCGGCATACGGCGCGCGACCGAGACGCTTCGTGTCGTCTACGCCACGTCCAGCTATTTCCCTGTGCTCGGTGCCCTTCCGGCACTGGGGCGCACGTTTACCGGCGATGAGGATAGCATGGGCGCCGGCGTTCCGGTCGCTGTCATCGGCGACGCACTGTGGCATGCCAGGTACGGCGGGGATTCAGCAGTCCTCGGCCAACAGATCGATGTCGCACTTGCGCGCTACACGATCATCGGCGTCGCCGCGCCGGGCTTCATCGGTCCTGATCTCGACCGTACTGACATCTGGCTGCCGATGGCGATGCGCCCGGGTGCACCGGGCATCGGCGACACTCCCTGGTATCGCGACTGGGGCGGCGCGTCGTGGGTCAGGGTTATCGGACGTTTGCACCGCGGCACGACCGCCGCGAGTCTTGCTGCCGCGGCGACGCCGGTGCTCCGCCTCGGTGAACGCGACAACGTCATGTACGGACCCGACACCACCGCGACGGTGCTCGCGGGCCCGTGGCAGGAGTCGCTCGGCCCGTCTGTGACGACGCCAGTCGAGCGTGCGATCACGACGCGGCTCGTCGGCGTCACGCTCATGGTGTTGGTGATTGCCTGCGCTAACGTGGTCAATTTGCTCCTGTTGCGAGGCGTGCGTCGCAGGCGCGAAATCGCGATCCGCTTGTCGCTCGGCATCTCCCGGGCGCGCCTCGTTCGCCAACTCCTGATCGAGAGCACCATGCTCGCGGTCATCGGAGGCGTCGCGTCACTCGGCGCGGCGGTGTGGGGAGCGTCGTTGTTACGTGCAACGATCCTTCCGTCAGTGCACTGGGGGGCGCATCCGATGCGGTGGCAAGTGATCGTCGCGTCGCTCGGTGCGGCGGTGGTCACGGGCGTGGTCGCTGGAATGGCGCCGGCGCTTCACGCCGGTCGTACGGATCTCACGGCGTCGCTCAAATCGGGCACGAGTGAGGGAGGCTCGCCGCGCTCGCCCTTGCGCGCCGGGCTGATCGTCGTCCAGGCGGCACTGTGCATGGTGCTGCTCGCCGGCGCCGGGTTGTTCGTCCGAAGCCTTCGCGCCGTGCAATCGATCGACCTCGGTTATGACGCAAGCCGTGTTGCGTATGGTTGGGTGTATTTCCGAAATCCAACGAACCGCACCGTCGAGTTCTCCAACCCGGCACGCTCCCAGGAGTTGACGCAGGGACTCGCAAGCGTCGCCCTGCGCCTCCGGTCGGAACCAGGCGTCGAGTCAATCGCGCTCGCCTCGTCGCCGCCAATGAATGGCTATGCGATGACGTCGCCGCGATTCGGAGACGGGGCGCCCGCGCCGAAACTGAACGGACTCGACGCGGGCCTCATCGCCGCCGAACCGTCGTTTTTCGCGACCACGGGGGCGACGCTTGTGCGGGGGCGTCTCTTTACCGCCGCCGAACAGGCGGATTCGGATCAAGTGGTGGTCGTCAACGAGACGATGGCGCGTACGTACTGGCCGCACAGCGACGCGCTGGGCCAATGCTTCTTCGTCTCCGCGCGCGATCGCACCTGCACCACGGTGATCGGCATCGCGCGCGACGCGCGTCTCAAGAACATCATCGAGTCGCCGCGCGTCGAGATGTTCACTCCAATCCGGCGCGGCGCAGGAATGTTATCGCGCCCCGCGTTCATCATCGTGCGGGCGGCACCAGGCCGCGCCAGTCAAGTGACCGACAGACTTCGGCGGGCCCTGGTCCAGCAGTTTCCGGGCGCCGAGCCGCCGTACGTCACGTCCATGGCGCGAGCGGCCGAACCGGAACTCCGCCCATGGCGTGTCGGCGCCGAGCTATTCGCGTTGTTCGGCGGACTGGCGTTGGTCGTAGCAATATTTGGCGTGTACAGCACGTTGGCGTACACTGTCGGACACCGGCTACAGGAGATAGGCATTCGCGTTGCCCTGGGTGCGCGCCGTGGGCAGATCGCGCGGCTCGTCCTTGCGCATGGCATGCGGCCGCTCGTTGTCGGCGTTGCCTGCGGCCTCATCATCACCGTGTTGCTCGGTCGGTTCGTTGCATCGATGTTGTACGAGACGAGCGCAACGAATCCGCTCGTCCTCGGGGGTGCAGCCGTCGTATTGTTATTGGCCGGGCTGCTTGGCAGCCTTGCGCCCGCATGGCGCGCGACACGCGTCGATCCGGCGGTGTCGCTCCGCGCCGAGTGAGCCCGTTTTCCCGGCCGCGTAAATTTCGGCAATGACCAACGCTCTCGCTTCCACCCAGCGCCGTCTCGGCACTACCGGCCCAACAATCCCGCGCTTTGTGCTCGGATGCATGGGCATGTCTGGCATGTATGGACCGTCAGACGAACGCGAGAGCATCGCCACGATCCACGCTGCCCTCGAAGCCGGTGTGGTGATGCTTGACACCGGCGACTTCTACGGCGCCGGCCACAACGAGCTACTTATCAAGCGCGCGCTCGAAGCTCGCAGCGAAAACGCATTGTTGTCCGTCAAGTTCGGCGCATTGCGCGCTCCGGACGGTGGTTGGGGCGGCTTCGACGCGCGCCCCGCGGCGATCAAGAATTTTCTCGCCTACACTCTCACGCGGCTCGGCGTGGACCACGTCGACATCTATCGCCCCGCGCGCCTCGACCCGAATGTGCCGATCGAGGAGACCATCGGCGCAATAGCCGATCTGGTGACGCAGGGTTACGCGCGGACCATTGGGCTGTCGGAGGTCGGCGTTGACACGATACGCCGCGCGTACGCCGTGCATCCAATCGTTGACCTCCAGATCGAATACTCGCTGCTCAGCCGCCATCCGGAGTCGGCAATTTTCCCGGTGCTTCGCGAGCTGGGCATTGCCTGCACAGCCTACGGCGTACTGTCGCGCGGCCTGCTTAGTGGTTCCAACACCAGCGCCGCCGGCGACTTTCGATCGCGACTGCCGCGGTTCAGCGGCGAAGCGGGGGAGCAGAACCGCCGCATCGTGGAGGAACTGCAGCGCGTGGCGACATCACTCGGCTGCTCGGTGTCTCAGCTGGCGATCGCGTGGGTGCTCGGCAAGGGTGAGTTCATTTTCCCCGTGATCGGAGCGCGCACTCGAGCACAACTTGGCGAAGCGCTGGGTGCACTCTCGGTCACGCTTACCGTCGAACAGCAAGCCCAGCTCGAGACGATCGCCGCCGGCGTGTCGGGCACGCGCTACGACTCGCACCAGATGCGCATGCTCGACAGCGAGCGATAGTCTCCAGGGCTTGCCGCACACTTTGGTTCCCAGGCAGATTCAGGAATGCCTGCTACCAACGAACTGACAATTGATGCCGATCGCCTCTGGCGCACCGTTGAACGCTCCGCCGAGATTGGCGTTGGGCGTCCGGGCGGCCTGGCGCGCCTGACCCTTACCGACTCCGACCGCCAGATGCGGGACGAGTTCCGCGACTGGTGTACGTCGTCGGGACTCAGCGTGACCGTCGACGGCGTCGGAAATATCTTCGCGCGCCGCCCCGGCAGCGACAACACGCTGCCGCCAGTGGTCATGGGCTCGCACCTCGACACGCAGTTCAACGGGGGCCGTTATGACGGCATCCTCGGCGTGCTCGCCGGGCTCGAGGTGATGCGCACGTTGAATGACCGCAAGATCACAACGCGCCGTCCGCTGGAGATTGCGATGTGGACGAACGAAGAGGGCGCGCGGTATTCTCCGCCCATGATCGGCTCGGCGGCGTTTGTCGGTGTGCATCCGGTGGACTGGGTGCACGCGCGCGTCGCCGACGACGGTGCGTCGTTCGGCGACGAACTCAAACGCATCGGCTACCTGGGCGACACGCCGGTGGGCGGCCGCAAGTTCGACAGCTACTTCGAGCTGCACATTGAGCAGGGGCCTGAGCTCGACGCGCGCAAGATTCCGGTGGGTGTCGTCACGCACGGCTACGACGTTCACGGTTTCAACGTTGAGGTGGCCGGCGAAACGGCGCACACCGGTCCGTGGCCGATGGACAAGCGCAAGAATGCGCTCGTTGGCGGTGCCATGCTCGCGGTGGCGATCAACGACATTGGCTGGAGGTACTACGAGTCGGGCGGCAAGGCGACGGCGGCGCGACTCATTGCGTGGCCCAACAAGCCGGGCATTCTCTCCGACTCGGCGCACTTCACGGGCGACGTGCGGCATGGCGACCCGGCGGTGGCTCAAGTGATGCGCGACGAATTCATGGCCGCGGTCACCGATGCGGCCGAACGGTCGCATTGCGAGATGCGCGTGACGGATGAGTGGCATTGGGGCGCCGACATCTTCAACAGCGAGATGGTCTCACTGGTGCGTGACACGGCGCGTGGGTTAAACATTCCCACGTTCGACCTGCCGAGTCAGGCGGGCCACGACTCCTATCACGTTGCCAGCATCGCGCCCACGGCCATGATTTTTACGCCGTGCAAGGATGGCATCACTCACAACAACCACGAGTACGCGTCCAAGGACGAGAGCGTTCCGGGCGTGCGGGTGTTGTTGCATGCCGTGCTCGCCCGGGCAGACCGAGCCTAACTGTCATCCCGAGCGAGCGCAGCGAGAGAGGGATCTTCTATCGCGCCAATTATAGGGCGGCCGATACAAGATTCCTCGCTGCGCTCGGAATGACACTAGCCGGGATACAGTCCCGCACTCCGCGCGAACAGTCGCGTCAGTCCGAACAACGCATCGATGCTCGGCGTTTTGACGCCGAGCGTTCGAGCAATCTCTAATGGCGCGCCGAGCAGGTCGTCGAGCTCGATCGGGCGATGGGCTTCCACGTCGCGCAGCATCGACGTCTTGATCGGCCCGAGCCGCCGGGTCACGGCCATTCGATCCTCTCCGCTCTCCTGAATCACACACCCCACGCGTCGGCCGATCTCATGTGCTTCACCCATTACGCCGAGCACGAACGCGTTGACGAGGGGATCGTCGAGAATGCGGTCGCACGTCGCCGCAGTGAGCGCTGAGATGGGGTTCATCGTCATGTTGCCCCAGAGCTTGTACCACACGTCGTTTTGAATCCGGTCGCTGGCGGTGACGTGGAACTCGGAGGCGCGAAATAATTCGACGATCCGCTCGAGCCGCGCCGACGTTCCGCCCGCCGGCTCGCCGAACAACAGTCGGTTGCCAACCGCGAGGCCGACTTCGCCCGGGGCCATCGCCGCAGCTGACAGGTGTACCACGCACCCGAGCACACGATCGAGCGGGATTGCGCGGGCAATGAGTTCGCCGGGATCGACCGACGAGAGACTCGTGGGCCCAAGCTCGCCGCCACCGTGAAGCAAGAACCACCACGGAACGCCGTTCATCGTCGGAAGCACGACGGTCTCGGGTCCGATCATCGGCCCAACGAGCCGCGCCACGGTCGCCAGCGACGGACCCTTCACGGCAATGATGACAACGTCCTGCTCGCCCAGGTCGGCGGCGTTGTCGCTCGCGCGGACCGTCGCCTCGAGCACGTCATCGCCGCGTGTCAGCTTCCAGGGGCGCTCCCGCAGGGCGGACAGCGTGGCGCCGCGGGCGAGCACGCTGATCTCATGACCATGCGCGGCGAGCGGAATGGCCAGCCGTGCGCCAATCGCTCCCGCTCCAACGACACCTACACGCATCTTTCAATCTCCACTGAACGTCGGATTGCCACGCGGCGGTCAGCCGAGGATCTCCTTGAGCATCTTATTGTAATCGTGCAGCCCCAGATACGACGCGCGCCGCAGATTGCCGACGTGATAATAGATCACCGTGGCGCTCAGGTGCTTTTTGAGGGCGCCGTAAATGCCCTGTTTGACGATGCTGCCGCTATCGGCCACCTGCACGCCGGACTTGGCGCTCATGGCGTGCTGGAATCCGTGTTCGCCGCCCCACGTTACCGGGTCGTTCGACTGGACGAAGACGAATGAACGGTTGAACGACACGCCATCCACCTCGGACCACATCACCGTGGTATCGTCGGCAATACGAGAATTATAATCACGCGCGAACGCCAGGTTGCCCACACGCGGCGAACAGAAGGGCATGCACACCGGCTTGCACACGCCGGCACATTCGAGGTCGTGCGCACAGACCGTGGCGAGCGCCGCGCCAAGACTATGCCCGGTGACGATCACCGCCGAGTGGGCATCCTTCTCGAGATAGGCTTTCACGGTGGAGTGAATCTCCGCGCGCACGCTGGAGTAAATCTCGAGAAACCCGGCGTGAATCTTCACGCCGGTGTGCCAGGGAGGCGTGTCCTGCCGCGTGTTGAAGTTCGTGCGCCAGTCGAGATTCACCACTTGCCCGGTTGCCGTGGCGCCCCAGCCGGCGCCCATGGGATTTGCCTCGCCCTTTTTTTCACCGCGCGAACCGCGAAATACAACGTAGACGATCGACCACTCCTGGCCGTTGGGTCCGCCCACCTTGTAGTTCTTGCCCGTGACCTTGTAGATCACCAGCCCGGCACGCGTGTCGGTGGCGCCGGCGGCGCTCCGGCCGCTGATGCTCTTGAGGCTCGTGTGCTCGGCGCCGCCGCTCGCGCCGTACTTTTCCTCGAGCTTGCGCTCGATGGCGCTCGTGTCAATGCGTGTGTTGTGCGTTGACAGGTCGTAAATGCCCGCCGCGTACCCAATCGCTCTGCCCGCGGCAATTTTTGGATACGCCAGATTGTTCTTGTACTGCTCGAGCTGGATCCGCAGTAGTTTCTCGTGTCCGGTTGGCGTGGGGTTCCGGCACTTCGGGCAGTCAACGACATCCAGTCCGCCGCCGTCGCCAAACAACTTTGTGCTGCACACCATGCATGTGATCGGCATATCGCGCGGGGAAATGCGTGAGCCTACATTGTGGAACGCGCTTTCGGATCCGGCAAGGGCGGCGCGCACTTCTTCCTCCGACACGACTCCAGCATGCCATTCACGACTTTGATCACGTCCGCGGAACTCGCGGCAGAGGCATCCAATCAGGCGTTGGTCATCGTAGATTGCCGGTTCGATCTCGCCAACGTTGAGTCGGGGCGCGCCGAGTATCTCGCGCGCCACGTTCCCCGCGCTGTGTACGCACACCTCGACGCCGATCTCTCGGGCGCAAAGACTGGCACCAACGGCCGGCATCCGCTGCCACATCCGGATCAGTTGCGTGACACGCTGTCGCGTCTGGGGATTGGCACCGACACGCAAGTTGTGGCGTACGACGAGGGCTCAGCGATGTACGCGGCGCGACTGTGGTGGTTATTGCGCTGGATGGGCCACGAGTCGGTCGCCGTGCTGGACGGCGGGTTTGCGAAGTGGACGGCGGAAGGCCGCCCCACGGCAACTGGCGACGAGCAGAATCCGCGGCGTGACTTTACCGGTTCGCCACGCGCCAACGCCACGGTTGACGCCAACTTCGTCGCTGCGCACGCCGACAAAACGGATTGGCGTGTGATCGACGCACGCGCACCGGAACGCTACCGTGGCGACGTTGAGCCGATCGACCGCGTGGGTGGGCACATTCCCGGCGCACTGAATCGGTTTTTCAAATCCAACCTCACCGATGCCGGTGTCTTTCGGTCGTCGCAGGAATTGCGACAACAGTTCGGCGCTATCGTCGGCGGCGCGTCGCCGGACCATGTCGTAGCCTATTGCGGATCCGGCGTCACGGCGTGCCACAACCTGCTCGCCCTGGAGCACGCGGGGATGAGCGGCGCCAAGCTATATCCGGGCTCGTGGAGTGAATGGTCGTCTGACGCGTCGCGACCAGTAGCGCGCGGCGAGTCGTAACGCTGCAAACGCTGCAAACGCTACATGTGGTGGTGCGTCATCGACAGCGCCTCGTTCAGCTCGAGGTCGAATCGTGCCTTGAGCGCCGGAGTTGGCGCTACGGCGCGGTACTCGTCAGCGAGCGCGTTCCAGTCGGCGAGCAGGGCGGTGCGGAGCGCGTCGAACTTTTTCGAATCTCCGGCTTGCTGAGCGGCGCGCAGTTGCGGCACGACGGCTGAGAGCGTGGCGCGTTTCTCCATCAACCCCTTGTTGGTACCGGCGCGCCTCGCCAGATCGTCAATGTGATGCGCGGCCACGAGCTTGGCACCATAGCTCTCACCGAGCGCAACGCCGAACAATCGCTCGTCACTCATCATGTGAGCCGGCGGAGTGAGGCCGGTGGCAATGAACGGCAGCGCTGGGTTGTCGTGCGCGTAAGGGCCGTCCGGATTGGGAACGGTCCAGGCGTGCACCATCGCGATGTTTGCGCCGATCGGCCGACCGCCGCGTGCGACGCAATCGTCGCGTCCATCGGCCAGCACCGTTCCTTCCCCCGGGACGCCGCGACAGAGTCCGTGCAGATGCCACTCCATGGGCGTGCCGGCGAGACTCGTCGGCACGGGCCGCACGCGGATCAGCTCCGTGTACGCGACGCCAATTGGCACGAGCGAATCGCCGAGTGGCAGGTACATCATGAAGGTCGGCTTGGAGAGGTCAGGCGGCTGGTTCTCGGTGAATCGCGTCATCGAGATCCAGTGCTGGCCTTGAAAGGGCGTGAGGTCGTTCGAGCCGGACGCCACGCCGATCACTGTGAAGCCGTCGTGTTGCAAAGACGCGATGTCGCGGAGCGGGGCGATCGCCGCCGCGGCGCGCGTGACAATCGAGTCTTCATGTTGGGCGCGTGCGGCCCCGGAGAAAATCAACGACGAGAGGACGACGCCGGAGAGTAACGCGAAGTGGCGAGATCCCGTGTCAAAACTGTTGTCATCCCGAGGCGCGAAGCGACGGGAGATCTTTCGTCCCTCCTGGGGGACAGAAGATTCCTCGCTTCGCTCGGAATGACAGGCGCTTCTAGTCGCCGATGCTGCATGAGTCATGAGGCACCATCGCCAGAGGGGCGTCCAACCCGCGCACCGCGTGTGCGTGGCTGAAAGCTGGTGCTGCGCTCAGGAGGCACGCAAGTTGTTCGCTACTCCGCGCGCAGAGCCACCACGGCGTCCACGCGCATGGCACGCAACGCCGGAACGATGCACGCAATGGTCGCCACCGCCAGCAGTGCGGCGGCAATACCGCCGAGTACCACGGGATCGTGTGGCGAAACCTCGAACAGCAACGGCGCTACGAAGCGACCGCCGAGCAATGCCACCGCCACACCAATGGCTGCGCCCAGCGCCACTACGCGTACCCCGTCCCACACGACCAGCCGCGCTACGTCCGCCTCACGCGCGCCGAGCGCGAGCCGAATCCCGATTTCGCGCGTGCGTTGGCCAACGTCGTAAGACACCACCCCGTACACGCCAACCGCGGCGAGCGCCAGCGCTAACGCGCCGAACGCACCGAACAGCGCCGCCCCCAACCGGGTCGGCCGCAGCGCCTCCTGCACGATCGGCGCATCGGCGATCAACCGTACATCGGCGTAGGGCAGTTGCGGCGCTGACGTCTGGATCGCGATGCGCACGGGGGCGATGAACCGGCGCGCATCGCCGCCGGCCGCCGGCCGGATCACGAGTTGGCGCGCCGAATTGCCGGTACGCGCCTGGGCGAGCGGCACGTACACAAAGTCCGAGGAATCCTCGAAGATGCTCTGTCGCCGCACGTTCTCCACCACGCCTACGACCTGCGCGCACGGTGCAGTGTCAGCGCCGACGCGAATGCAGCGACCGATGGGGCTTGCCTTTCCCCAGATGCGCGTCGCCAACATCTCGTTCACCACCGCCACGCGCGGCGCGCCCTCCGCGTCGCTCGCCGAAAACTCGCGGCCCACGAGCACGTGCGAGCCGAGCGCCCGGAAATAGTCCTCCGTGGCCGCGATGATCATCGATGTCTCATGTACCGTCGAGTCGGGCCCGGCAATGGCGAGCCCCGTCCCGTACGACGGGCCGAAGGGCACGGTCGTCGCCACGGCCGCGGCGGCGATTCCCGGCACCGCGCGCACTCGCTCCAGGGCGCGAGTGAAGATCGCGTCCACCTCGGCTTTGGGCCGTCCGGCGGCGCGCAGGCTCATCGATCCGATAAGCACGCGATCGAGATCCACGCCAAGCGGCATCGCCCCGAGTCGCGACAGACTGCGTACGAACAGCCCCGCGCCTACAAGCAACACGAGACAGAGCGCCGCCTGAGTGCCGAGCAGCACGCTACGCGCGCGCATCCGTTGACCGCCGCCCTCGCGCACGCCCTGCTTCAGCGCGCCGGCGAGGTCAGGACTGCTCGCGGCGAGCGCCGGCACGAGTCCGGTCACGATGCCCACGGCGAGTGCAACGATCGCCGTGAACGCCAGCACGCGCAGGTCCACCGGCGACACATCGACCGGCGCGTCCGCCAGCAACAGCCGGCGCACCACGCCCCCGCCCCAGTAGGCAACCAGCAACGCCGCCGCGCCGCCCGCGAGCGCCAACACCACGCTCTCCGCAAGGAGTTGCGCCACGAGCCGCGACCGCGACACGCCGAGCGCCAACCGCACGGCAATCTCGCGGCGCCGGCGCAGCCCACGCGCCACGAGCAGGTTGGCGACGTTGGCGCAGGCGATGAGGAGGACGATCGCCGACATCGCGCCCAAGAGCGTCAGCACGCTCGCGCTCGCCCCTTCCTCTGACGCGCGCGCTCGCATGATCGGCACGAGCCGAAACGCCCATGCCTTTTGTGTGAAAAATGCGCTCGGCGCCACCGCTCGCGCGATGCGCATCGCGTCGTCTGCAGCCCGGTCGGCAGGCACGCCGGGGCGAAGACGCGCGAACACGCGAAGCCATGTGGCGACGCTCGTCCGCGCCCACCCGGTGCCCATGGGTTGAAGCCCGCTCGCCGTGCTCATTGGAATCCAGAGGGCCGGCGCCACGAGGTCGATGCCGGTGAACCCCTTTGGCGTAACGCCGATCACCGTGAAATCCCGGTCACCCAGGAAGAGGCGTGCGCCGATTGCGTTGCTGACGCCCGAAAACTGCCGCTGCCAAAAGTCGTAACTCACCACCACGACCGCCGCGCCCATCGGCTCCTGATCCTCGTCGGGGCGATAGAACCGTCCGAGCGCCGGCGACACACCGAGCATCGGGAAATACGTAGCTGTCGCGAGCATGCCGCTCACGTTCTGCGCGCCTTCTCCGCGGCCGAGCGGCACGTCCACCGTTGCCGTGGCAGCGACGTGGTCAAACGCCGTCGCATTGTCGCGCAGTGCGCGATAGACGGGAAAATTCGACGTGAGTTGATCGAACTCCCCGTCGGTGCCGGCCACGAGTGCTGCGATGCGGTCCGGATCGCGAACGAACGCGGGCGGGCGGAGCAGGGTGCGGTCGATCACACTGAACATCGTCGCGTTCGCGCCAATGCCGAGTGCGAAGGTGAGCAGCACGGCCGCCGTAAACCCCGGCGCGCGCCGCAGTTGCCGCACAACGTATCCAAGGTCTTGCCGAAAGGCACCGAGTCGATCGAGCATGTTGAGTGTTTCCTCACGGTGGCGCGCAGCTTCAACGAGCTGCGCTCGGGATTCCTCGAACGGGCCGAAACGCGCCAACGCCTCGGCCTCCGCCTCGTCGCGCGTTCGGCCGGCGGCGAGCAGCGCATCCACCCGCTGCTCAAAGTGAAAGCGCAGCTCGGCGTCCGTGTCGGCTTCGGCCGATCTGCCGCGGCCGCCGGCATTGAGACGAAAGAGGCGCTTCACGCGACCGCTTCCCGGTTCGTGCGGGCTCATTCCGCCGGCTCGGGTTGGGTGAGGAGCGCCGTCACGGCAGCGGCGTACCGAACCCACGTCGCCGTCTCGACGCGCAGCGACGCACGGCCCTTGGCAGTGAGCCGATAGTAGCGCGCCTGGCGATTGTTGGCGGACAAGCCCCACTCCGCGCTGATGAAACGGTGGCGCTCCAGCCGGTACAGCGACTGGTAGATCGCGCTGTCCAGCACAGACAGGTCGCGGCGCGCGCGCCGGTCGAACCATTCGCTCAAACCGTAGCCGTGCAGCGGGCCGCCGAGCAGGGCGCGAAGGACGAGCGTGTCGAGAGTACCGCGGAGAATGCCGATCGGTTCAGTCATCGCTTTACCATACAGAAGCTGTATGGGGCCAACAGTGCGATGTGGCGCGTCACCTGTCAAGCGTGGAGCGCCGCCGCCGTGTTCCGCTATTGTTCAGTCGCACCCATTCGGAGCCAAGCAATGAAAGGAGGAAAAGCGGGGAGAAAGAGTAAGCCCGGGCAAAAGGGCAGCGCACGCGGCAAACCGCGAGTCGTGCAGGCCAAGCACCCGGCCACCGTTCCGCCGAAAAAGGGCAGCCGCAAGAACCCGTACGGCGGCACATCCACGACGGGCAAAGAGCTGTAAGATGCGGCCCGGGTTCTGCACCGTGATCGGTCACAATGACGATCATCACGAACCGCGCAGCCCTGCTGCTGTTCACCGCCGGATTTCTCGCTTTTGGTCACGCCGGCGCACAACAACCTGACAGCGCCGTCACCCGGTTGCTCAACCAGGGCTACGCCCTTCGCCGCGCCGGACAGACGGACAGCGCGGCGCACATCTTCGCGCGCGCACTAGCCCTCGACTCCAGCAACGTGCGCGTGGCTCGCGAGCTCGGCTTCGCGCAGCTCGCGGCGGGCGATACGCTGGCGGCGCGCAACACCTTCCGCCATGTCGTCCGACTGGCGCCCGGGGTGCGCGACGACCAGGCGCAGCTCGGCTACCTCGACCTCGCGCTAGGCGATCGCACCGATGCAATCGTTGCCTTCGAAGCTGCAATACGCGCCGCTCCGAATGACGGACCGCTTCACCTGCAGTTGGCCTACACCTACGAGGGCGTAGGGAATCACGTTGCGGCGATGCATGCGTTCCTGAACGCGGAGGCCGTTGGCGACGTAGCCGTGCGGCGCCAGGCGCGCGCGTCACTTTCAGTGCTCGCCGGGGCCGGATATGCTCAGCCCGGAACGGCAATCACCGATTGGTACGGCGCCGCCCAATACGGCACGCATTTCCGTGACTTCATCGTGTCGGCGCAGGCGCACGCGGCACTGTCACTCGATGCGGCCACTCGAACCCAGGTGTACGCGGTGGGTCGCGTGATCCGCGACTCGCGCACACGCGGCGGCGAGCAGCCCGTGATCTATTCCGACAACTACGCGAATGCGGGCTTGGGGCTGCGCTCCCAACCGCTGCCGCTCAATCTCACGATTTACGCCGAGGCGGGGCCAACGGCCACGCTCACCAAAGGCGGCGCGTCGAGCTTCGACTGGCGCGCGGGCCTCACCTTTGGCTCGGCGTGGAAAAGCGCTCGGTCGGGTTGGTTTGGTGAATCGTACGCCGACGTGAGCTATTATAGCCGGTATGACGAAGCGATCGGGTACGCGCAGTTCCGGCAATTACGGCCAATCTCCAGCGCCTCATCGTGGCTCGACGCGTCGCTCCGCGAAGGACTCGTGGCCGACGGGCGCGGTATCGGCTACAACAACCTCGCTGAGGCCGCCGCAGGCGTTCGCGTCCACGGTGGGCCGAATGCCAGTGGCAAGGTCTATCTCGAATACGTCCAGAGCGCGTATACCAGAAATCGAGTGGGCGGCAACCGCACGTTCGGCGAGGTGCGCGCGACGTTCGTGGCGTCTGGGTCGGCGGTTTTTCTCCGGCACTAGATGACCGGTACCGCGGGACAGCTTCGCGCCCTCGCGGTCGTCGCGATGCTCGGCGCATCGGGCTGCGCGTCGTGGATCTCGTCGGATGTGCGGCTGCACGACGACTTCCGCGCATACCCGCTGGATTGGAAGGGCATCGATGGCTCGCAGGTGGGGCCGTGGTCGGTGCGCTTCGCCGGTTACGGCGGTGTGGGGTTCGCGCGCGTGAACGGTGGCGGCAACGTGATGCGGCTGGCGACGCTGCCGTCTTCGCGCGCCAACGAAACCCACGCGGCTCTGGTCGTTGGCCCGGAGTTCGCCGGCCCCTACGACCTCGACGTGTCGATGCTAACCGAGCGGCAACTCCGCACCAACGGGCCGCCCAACCCGTGGGAAGTCGCGTGGCTGGTCTGGAATTACACGGACGACGCGCATTACTACTATTTCATTCCCAAACCAAACGGGTGGGAGATCGGCAAGCGTGATCCCGCCTACCCGGGTGGCCAGCGCTTCCTTGCCACGGGCACCTCGCCGCAATACCCGGTGGGCGTTTGGTACCGTGTCCGGCTCCGCGTCGAGCAACCGGGTGTCTCGTCACTCTGGGTTGACGGCCGAAAAATCGCCACCTTTGCGGACGTCGAGCGGCCGTACGATCGCGGCCGCATCGGGTTCTACCTCGAGGATGCGGTGGCGGCGTTCGCCGACGTTCAGCTCCGCTGACTCAGCACGCGTCGCGCGGCATAAATGATGATGATCGCCGCAATCAACGCCATGACCGAGTACGCCCAGTAGCGATACTTGCCGAACGGCGCCCCGAGGCGCGGAATGCCTCGCGTGCCGGCGCGGCTGTCCACCACGAGATCGACGCCGGTGGCGCTGACGAAGGCAAGGTCGCCGCGCGACAGCGCAATGCTCTGCGGCGTGGCAAGCGCGCCGGCTGACATTGGTAACACCACGAGGCCGTTCACGCCTCCCACGCGGCCGATCTCCACAACGTTCGACCGCGTGTTTCCGGTGAGGTCGAGCACGGGCACCTTCTCAACATCGTCCACCACCAGCCGATCGTGCTCGTATCGCGCCGGGGCGTCGATGTGAACGCCGTCCGCGCTGCCGAGCAGCAGGAACGACCGCTTCGGCGCCGGCGAATGCGCGGCATCATAGAATACTAATGTGTCGAGATCGGCCATCGGCAGCACGTCCGCGCCAAGGCGAGCGAGAAACGGTAACGTCGCCGTGGGTTCGGCGAGCACCGTCGCCGGCAGGTAGACGTCGAACCCTTTGCGAAACAACGCCGGCAGCTCGAGGAATTCGGTCAAGTCATCGATGTGCTTTCCGGTAATCACGCTCGTCTCCAACACCTGCGCCGGCGTCGGCGCCGCCAGCGCGCGGCACTCGCCCGTGGACGGGCTCAGGCTGGTGGCAGCCTTACGCTGCAGCACCAATCGCAACGTGTTGTCCACACCGATCAGTCGGCGCGGCAGCTCGGCGGAAATGCGTTGAGCGGCGCCGGATTCGTTCAACGACGCCGATCTCACGAGCACGTCGTTGAGAAAAAGTTGCGCGACGGTGCCTTTCCGATCGGGACTCAGGCCCGCGACGACGTCCAGATCGATGTTGGCGGGGATGAATCCGGGTGACAGATCGCGTACCGAAAATGGAAACGACCACTCGGCGCGCTCGCCGAGGTCGCGCGGGGTCGAGCCGAGTCCGAGTTGCTGAAAGGTGATCGTCGGCGACGCGAGGCCCACGTCGCGCTGGGTACGGCTCACGTCCACGCGCAGCCGATCGGACTGCGCCACATGACGCCAATCTTCAGCCAGGAACTGCGCGGCGGGAAAGCTGTCGCCCACCACTATCACCGGCCGTCCGTTCACGCGCGCCAACATGAGGTTTGCACCGCGCACCGAGCTGTCGCCGCCGGCGACTACCGCGGAATGGCCGGATACAACAACGACACCGGTGCCGTCGCTTGTGTCAGCCGGCGGCGAGATGAAGGCTGCGACCGCCGAAAGGTCGCCGGAAAACGGAGCGAACGTCACAACGTGACCAGCGCGCAACAGCGCGACGCCAGTCTGCCACGCGGCGCGATACGACGCGGGGGGCAGCGGACCGGCGGGAATTGCGACAGTGACGGCGCGCGGCAACACGGACCACGCCCCGTCGATTGACGCGAGCTGCTCGGAGCGATAACTGTACTGCACGCCGGAGCTCGGCTTCACCGTGATGTAGCTGCCATTGGTTCGCCAGTCGTAACAGCGATCGTCGTTGAGTCGGCCACCAAATCGGATTGTCACCTTGACGAAGGCGTTCGACAGCTCGGTGCTGGACAGCGGAAGGTCAACGGGGATTTCGACGTTCGGCGTGGTGAGCGACTGGCTCCACTTCGGCACGTCGTTCACCAGCACCTCCACGAACGAATAGCGGAAATCATGGACGGCGAGCGCAAGATCGAGATGCAGCCGCCCATCTTGCGCCGGCACGCCATCGGTGCCGTGAAAGTAGATGTCACGCGGTTGCGTTGGATCGATCAAGCCCAGGCCATTCGACATCCCGAGCGACGCGAGCGTTTCGTGATGGAGTGTCGCGGGCGCACTGGCCGCCGCACCGGCGAGTGATTGTGCCGCCCCGCTCATGGCTGGCATGAGCAGCGCTGCGGCAACGAGCACGGTGCGCCGGGCACGGAAGGCCTGAAATATGAGTTTCATCATGCCGTGGCCGTCACGGGACGTGGTGTGCGGCGACGCTCACGCTGTGCGTCCACCCAGCGTTCGATGCGTGCCACGATGCGTTCTGCGGCGTGGCCGTCGCCGAACGGATTCTCCGAGTGGTGCATGGTGTCGTATGCATCGCGGTCCGTGAGCAACCGCTCGGCTTCCTGGACGATTCGCGAGCGGTCGGTGCCAACGAGCAAGCCCACGCCGGACGTCACCACTTCCGGCCGTTCCGTGACCTCGCGCAGAATGAGAATCGGCTTGCCGAGTGTGGCCGCCTCTTCCTGGACACCACCAGAGTCCGAGAGCACGAAGTAGCACCGTTTCAGTAAATGATGAAAATCGCTGTAGGTCACGGGATCGATCAGATGGATGTTTGGCTCGTCGCCAAGTATTTCGCGCAGCACGCCGCGGACCGACGGATTGGGGTGCACCGGCAACACCATGCGAACTTCCCTGTGCGCCCGCGCAATTTCCTTGAGCGCCGAACAGACCTCGCGGAGTGGTGCGCCGTGGTTTTCCCGGCGGTGCGTCGTCACAAGGAGCAGCGTTCCCGGTTGCCGTACGATCTCAGCGACGTGCGGATCGGTGGGCACGGCGTCGCGCCGCATCATGCGGAGCGCGTCAACCACCGTGTTGCCGGTCACTTCGATGGAGCCGTCCTTCACGCCTTCGGCGAGTAGATTCTGTCGCGCAACCTCGGTGGGTGCGAAATGCAGATCGGCCACGAGCCCGGCAATCCGCCGGTTGGTCTCTTCGGGAAAGGGCTGAGTGCGATCGAACGACCGAAGCCCCGCTTCGACGTGGCCAACGGGTACCCGACGGTAGAATGCCGCGAGGGCACCGGCCGCCACCGACGTGGTGTCGCCTTGCACGAGCAGCATGTGCGGGCTGAGAGTCTGCAGCGTCTCGGTCACGGCCACCAACGCCAACGCCGCGAAATCGGCCAGTCGCTGGCCCGGGCGCATGAGATCGAGATCGTAATCGGTGCGCAGGCCAAGATCGGCGAGCGTCATGTCGAGCAGCTGACGATGCTGCGATGTGGCGACGAGCGTCGAATCGAAACGATCCGATCGCCGCGCGAGCTCGCGCACCACCGGTGCCATCTTGATCGCTTCGGGTCGAGTGCCCACAATGGTGACGACGTGAATGCGACCACCGACGATCTGCGGCTCGTTCTTTCGCTCCGGCGGGCGCGCCTCCACATGTTCGCGCGCGACGAGCAGTGGTTCGGTCATCGTGAGACGACTCCTGGTACGTAGTGTTCCGTTTTGTCCCATGCGACTGCAGCGCCCGAGCGTTCGGCGGCCACGAATTGGCGCGCGGCGCGGAACGTCGCTAGCAGGTTGATGAAGTTCCCCCACGGTTGTCGCGCAATCGCCAGCAATCCGTGGCGGATGCCATAAATGCGCGTCGTGGCGATCGCACGTTCGAGCAGGCGGTGGATCATGAGCAGCGTGCCGATGGTGATCGCGATCCCCACGGCCGACGTCCCCGGAAGTACTCCCGACCACTCCGGGTGCAGCGCCTTGCGCACGACGAAGTGGGCCATGAGGTAGAATGCGAACAGGTAGCCGGCCAGCATGATCGCATACGAGACAGGACCCTTGCGATCGTGGAGCAGCAGATACCGCGTGCGCAGGTCGCCCACCCAACCCCAATTCCGCCAACTCTGAAACACAATGCCCAGCGTCCATCGTGTGCGCTGGCGAACGGACGTCTTGAGCGTGTGCGGGAAATTCGCCCGCGTCGCCACCAACTCCGTGTGCTCATCGGGCGGCGTGGACTTGCGGATCGCGTCGATGCGCGTTGGCCGAATCGCATGCTCCGCCCCGGCGCCCGGTGCGCGGCGCACGAATTGGCGCACGAAACTCGACGTCATTCCATCGAGGCGGATCTTGAGTCCGATGTCGTAGTCTTCCGTGAGCGAGTTCACGCTGAAGGCGCGACCGTCGGGCGACGCGGCGGCCAACCGGTCGAGCACATGGCGCCGCCATGTCGTGGCCACGCCCGCCGACGGCACGAAGCCGCCGATCCATTCACGCACGAGAATGTCCTTCGTGTGCAACTCGGCGAACTCGTCGAGATACGTGCCCGCGGTGAACGAGTGCGCCGCCACCGGCAGCGGATAGATGGGAAGCTGGATCATGTCCAGCGCCGGCCGGTTGGCGAAATGCCAGTTGACGACGCGGAGTTCCAGCGGATGAATCAGATCTTCAGGGTCGTGGAGCATGACCAGATCGAACGGCGCGCCGACTTCAGTTTCGCGTCGGCGCACCGCGTCGAGGACCGCATTCAGATTGTCGGCTTTCGTTGACGGGCCCGGCCGCGGATTCACGACCTTGTGCACGCGTGGTAGCGATGCGGCTGCCTGGTCCACGTCGGTCTGCGTGGGCAAATCGTTCGGGTACGTGCCGACGAAGATCTCGTAGCGGTCGTAGTCGATCAGGCCTTCGTTGAAACGCAGCATGTGGCCGATGACGTCCTGCTCGTGCCACGCCGCGGTGAACACAGCGATGCGCGCCTCGGGCACACTGGCCAACTCGGTTTCGTCGAGAACCGGGTTGCGATGCCGACCCCGACCTGACTCGGTCCAGTAGACGACGTCGAAGACGAGGTCATCTATGGCCACCAATACATAGCCGAGCACGATAAGGAAGAGCAGGTAGACGGCGAAGTGGTCGCTCATGAACCCAGCGTCGGGCGGTCCGAGAAATGAAAAACATCTGTTCGTTCGGCCGTGACCAAAGCAATCGATGTGCCAGATTAAAATCTTCTAATAAATCAATCGATTTGGACCGGGATAAAGCCCAGCTCGCTAAGCCACGAGTTGGCTGTCCGGTTTCGTGCGGCGCCGTGGGGGATCGAGCCCGAACGCGCTCGGCGATTTGGCTGGGTCGGGTGCAAGGATCTTGTCGGCTCGCTGGACGGCTCGCTGGGTCACAAACATGTTCACGCGATATCGTTGACCGGTCTCCGCTGCCTGTACACTCGCGCGCTCGCGCGCCTCGCAATGTTGGTGCTGTGCATGGTGTGCGTCGCGTGTATGGCCCTGCGCACTCCGAGCGATGCACCGCAGGCAGCATTGCCCAGCGAATACTTTCGAGTTCTCGAATGGAACGTGTCCGACAGCGACTGGGTCAAGCACCGTGACGCCAGCCGAACTGTGCTCCGTCATGCCGATTCGGGCATTCTGGTGTTGGTGCAAGTGGCCGGCGGTCTCAACGCGGGGGACGTGCGGCACATCGGTTTGATCACGCCGCCCGCGCTTGGCGCAATGCAGCGGGCCAATGCCGTGCGGGACGATGGACTAACCGATTGGACGTGGGATGGACGCGGCACGCAGTTCGACGCGGGCCGGTTGGACAACGTTGCCTATTCGTCTGGTACGCTGGCCGTGGTGCGCGGTCGCGTGTGGGACACGGAGTCGATGGCGCCCGAGACGTTGTCGTTCCATCACCTCACCGCGGAGACGTCGCGATCGATCAACCGGCACCGGCCGGTGGTGGTGGACTTCCGGCTCGTTCCTTGAGAGTTCTGGGGAGTGATCAACGTCCACGCGCGCGTTATCTTCCCGCCCCGGATCGTGATCTCGTTGCCTGTGCCCCAGGAGACCAACCAATGCTCTACGGAACGGCGGCGTTTCGTGAGACCGGCATGCCCGTGCGACACGCGAATGCCGCGCAGGAGGTGGCTGATCGCACCGGGCATGCGATCGTCTTTCGCGCCGTGGGCCAGCACGCCACGCGATTGCTCGAGGAGGGCTACGCCGCGAAGGGTTTTCGCATCGATACCAAGTCGTGCGACTGGGGGCCAATGCGCGGGTTCGTCTGCGTGGACCCGCGGCTGAGCAAGGTTGGCGGCGACCCGGTGAAGGTCGTGTCCAATCGGCAATACACGCGCGAAGCGATCGAGGGCCTCGTTCGGCATGATGCGCTCGGCGGACTCGGCGACGAGGCGCACACCCCCGGTACGGTGATGCCCGACTGGATGGCGGGCTGCAAGCCGGTGGTGATCTCGGCCGAACGCTATCTCGAACTCGTGCACGGTGGCCTTGAAGGAGCGGCCAATTCGGCGGGCATCATCAAGGGCGTGAGCTGCGACACGTCGAACCGGGTCTATTTCCCGTGGGCGCTAATCCCAATTGCGCGCTGCGTGCAGACGCGCAGTTACGCCGAGGCGTGCGGGCCGGTGCCGGGCGGCGCGTACGGCGTATTCGTGGACTATTCCAATCTGGCGCATCCGTTCGAGCAATCGACGCCGGACACCGTGCGTCCGCTCAAGGTGCTCGGCTACGACGCCGTGTTCGGCCTGATCAATCCCGGCTCGGAGAGTTACGGGTATCGCGCCTGCGTGACCGGCGATTACGACCTGTTTGCCGTATGGGCGCCGGAGAGGAAGTTTGATCCGTTCGCCATCAAGCGGAACTGGGACCTGCGCATTGTCGATCGGTACCGGGCGGATCACCCCGGCGACGCAGCCCCGCATTTCCATCAGCACTTTCAGCTCGGCAACATCACCATGCGGCTGAACATGATGAAGGTGTTGCTCAACACGGCGTTTATCGGTAACGGCGGTTTTTCCGGCGGTAACCTCGTGCACCACAGCGACGAAGTTGGCAATCCGTCGCCGGGACTGGCGAAGTCGCTGCTGGAAAGTTTTCCGCTGCTCGCGTTCGTGCCCAAAGTCAGCTGGCGGAAGGGCGATCTGAGTTCGCCGGGCGTGTGCGTGCGAAATCCGCCGGAATTTCGCACGCTCATCGACATCTGCCGCAACGGCGGCATCGTGCCCGACATTCTTCCATCGTGGGGCATTCCGCCAGGGCGGATCGGCGTGCCGCGGGCCTTTGGAGGATTCTAGCTCGCCGCCGCCGCGGGCGAGCTAGCCGTCGCGATTGCGCATGTGGTCGGCCAGCGAGTGCAGCTGCGATCGTAACTTCTCGTGCAGATCGGCCGGCATACCATGCTCGGCGAGCGCCTGATCCATGCACCAGAGCCATTCGTCGCGCTCACGCGTGGCGATGGGGAAGGGCGCGTGACGCATGCGCAGCCGTGGGTGGCCAAACCTCTCCATGTACCACTGCGGCCCGCCGGTCCACGCGGTGAGATAGAGGTACAACTTTTCGCGCGACGCCTTGAGACTCGCGGCGTGCAGGCTTCGCACCGTGGCCGCCTCCGGCGCGCTGTCCATCAGATCGTAGAAGCGATCGACCAGCCGCCGGATACCGGCGTCGCCGCCGAGGAGGTCGTAGGGGAGGGGTGTTGGAGCTGGCGCAGACATGGTGTGAAAGGTACAAACGTCGGCGCAAAGCCAAAGGGCGTGGGACTTGCATCCACCTCTGGAGCGATCCTCACCCTACCGTCAGCCAAGGCGTTTCCCCGCTGACCACGCTCATGCGCCACTTGGCAAGAGCAAGCGGCCGTGGGCTAGGGTGCACGCGTGCGTCTACGTCGGAAGCCGAGCGGAGCTCCACAGGCATGATTACGGGAAAACGGCCGGTAGAAACCGGCGATGCGAATCTCGATCTCCGGAACGCAGAGGCGCTGCTTAAAACCGGCGCTTTGCAAAGCGCGATCTTCAACAGCGCGAATTTTTCGAGCATTGCCACCGACGCGAGCGGCGTCATTCAGATCTTCAACGTCGGGGCCGAGCGGATGCTCGGATACTCGGCGGCAGACGTCGTCAACAAGATCACGCCCGCCGACATCTCCGACGAGCAGGAGTTGATCGTCCGCGGCACCGCGCTGAGCATTGAGTTCGGAACGCCAATCACGCCGGGGTTCGAAGCGATGGTGTTCAAGGCGTCGCGCGGCATCGAGGACATCTACGAGCTGACGTACATCCGGAAAGACAAGAGCCGTTTTCCGGCGGTGGTGTCGGTCACGGCGCTGCGCGACGCCGAGGATTCGATCATCGGCTACCTGCTGATCGGCACCGACAACACCGCGCGCAAGCAGGCGGAGGAAGCGTTGCTCAAGGCCGGCGCGCTGCAGAGCGCGATCTTCAACAGCGCGAACTTCTCGAGCATTGCGACGGATGCCAAGGGCGTGATCCAGATCTTCAACGTGGGCGCCGAACGGATGCTGGGGTACACCGCCGCCGACGTGATGAACAAGAACACGCCGGCGGACATCTCCGACCCGCAGGAACTGATTGTTCGCGGCGCCGCGCTGAGCATTGAGTTCGGCACGCCGATCACGCCGGGGTTCGAGGCGATGGTGTTCAAGGCGTCGCGCGGCATCGAGGACATCTACGAGCTGACGTACATCCGGAAAGACAAGAGCCGTTTTCCGGCCGTGGTGTCCGTCACGGCGCTGCGCGACGCCGAGGATTCGATCATCGGCTATCTACTGATCGGCACGGACAACACCGCGCGGAAACAGGCCGAAGAAGCCCTGCGCAAGGCCGGCGCGCTCCAGAACGCGATCTTCAACAGCGCGAATTTCTCGAGCATCGCGACGGATGCCAAGGGCGTGATCCAGATCTTCAACGTTGGCGCCGAACGGATGCTGGGGTACGCCGCCGCGGACGTGATGAACAAGAACACGCCGGCGGACATCTCCGATCCGCAGGAGCTCATCTCCCGCGCCAAGGCGTTGAGCCTGGAGTTCGGCACGCCCATCGCCCCGGGCTTCGAGGCGTTGGTGTTCAAGGCGTCGCGCGGGATCGAAGACATCTACGAGCTGACCTACTTTCGCCGAGACGGCAGCCGGTTCCCGGCCGTGGTGTCGGTCACGGCGCTGCGGGACGAGGACAAGGCGATCATTGGCTACCTGTTGATCGGCACCGACAACACGGCACGCAAGCAGGCGGAAGACGAGCGGATGAAGCTCGATCAGCGTCTGCGCGATCAGCATTTTTATACACGGTCGCTCATCGAGTCGAACATCGATGCGCTCATGACCTGCGATCCGCGCGGCATCATCACCGACGTCAACAAGCAGACCGAGGCGCTCACCGGGTGCACGCGCGACGAGTTGATCGGCGCACCGTTCAAGAATTATTTCACCGATCCGGCGCGCGCCGAGGCAGGCATCAACCGCGTGCTCAACGAAGGCAAGGTTACGAACTACGAGCTCACGGCGCGCGCCAGAACCGGCGAGCTCACCGTCGTATCGTACAACGCCACCACGTTCCATGATCGGGATCGCCGGCTGCAAGGCGTCTTTGCCGCCGCCCGCGACGTCACGGAGCTCAAGCGGTTTGAGCAAACGCTCAAGCAGAAGAATGTCGAGCTGGAAGACGCCAGCCGGATGAAGTCGGAGTTCCTCGCCAACATGTCGCACGAGTTGCGGACGCCGCTCAACGCCATCATCGGGTTTTCGGAAGTGCTCAAGGACGGCTTGATGGGTGAGATGAGCGACAAGCAACGCTCCTTCATCGGCGACATTTTCAACAGCGGTAAGCATCTACTGTTGCTGATCAACGACATTCTCGATCTGTCAAAGGTGGAGGCGGGCAAGATGTTGCTCGACCTCGAGTGGTTCGAGTTGTCGTCGGCGCTTGCCAACAGCTTTTCGATCATCCGAGAGAAGGCGGCCAATCGCCGCGTCCGCCTCGAGATGGACGTTGCCAAGCAGCTCGGCGCGATTCAGGCCGACCCGCGAAAAGTGAAGCAGATACTGTACAATCTGTTGTCCAACGCGCTGAAGTTCACCAATGAGGGCGGCCAGGTCACGCTGCGCGCCGGCATCGTGCCGCGCGCTGAGGTGGGACAAATCACCGGTGCCTGGACGGGCCGGAGCTTTCCGCTCGCTGAGAACAGCTTCGACAATTTCGTCGAGATCAGCGTTACCGACTGCGGTATCGGCATCTCGCCGGAGGGCATGGATCGGTTGTTCAAACCGTTCAGCCAGGTGGACAGCGGGCTGGCGAGAAAATTTGAAGGTACGGGGCTCGGGCTCGCCATGGTCAAGCTGCTCGCCGAACTGCATGGCGGCACGGTGGCGGTGGAGAGCGCGTTCGGCGAAGGATCGCGCTTCACAGTCTGGCTGCCGCTGCGTACGGCTGCGCGCAACGAACCTGTGCTGGCGCGATTGTCGACTCCGCGCGCCAGCGTTCCAGCCGTGGGCGAGGCGCTGACGGCGCTCGTGGTCGAGGACGACCTCAAGTCGGCCGACCTGCTTCGGCTGCATCTGGAGGGGCAAGGCTTCAAGGTGTTGCACGCGGTGTCGGCGGAGGCTGCGCTGGCGATTGCCATCCAGCAGCCGATCGCGTTGATCACGCTCGACATCATGTTGCCGAACATGGACGGCTGGGAGTTGCTCAGCCGCATGAAGGAAATGCCGCAACTGCGACGCATTCCGGTGGTCATCATCTCGATCGTCGCGGATCGCAACAAGGGGTTCTCGCTGGGCGCGGCGGCGGTCATGCAGAAGCCGATCTCTCGCAAGGAGCTGAGGGAGTCGCTCGTCGATCTCGGGCTGTATCCCACGGCGCCAGGCAAGCCGGTGCGTGTGCTCGTGGTGGACGATGATCCCAAGGCGGTGGATCTGATTGCCGTTCGCATTGCCGGATTGGCGAGCGTGGTGTACCGCGCGTATGGCGGACAGGAGGCAATCGACATGGCGCGCCGAGAGAAACCCGATCTCCTGGTGCTCGACCTGATGATGCCCGAGGTCACGGGCTTTGACGTGGTTGAGGCGCTGAAGGAAGACCCGGATACGGCGCAAATTCCCATTCTCATCGTGACAGCGAAGCACGTCACGCAGGAAGACAGGCTCCGCCTGAACGGCCACGTCACCACGATTATGGAAAAGGCCGACTTCGATCGCGATCGATTCACCTCCGAAGTCCGGCGTGCCATGTCCGGACGACATGTGGCGGTCTGACATGACAACCGTACTGGTAGTAGAAGACAACCCGGCGAACATGACGTTGGCCGTATTTCTCCTTGAATCGGTGGGTCACCGAGTGCTGAGCGCAATCGATGCCGAAGCGGGACTGACGTTGGCGCGCGTCGAGCAGCCCGACCTCATCCTGATGGACATCCAGCTGCCGGGTATGGACGGACTCGAGGCCACCGGAGTGCTGAAGGCATCGGAGGAAACGCGCGCTATTCCGGTGATCGCGCTCACCGCGCTCGCCATGAAGGGCGACGAGGAACGCATTCGCGCCGCCGGATGCGACGGCTATATCGCCAAGCCAATGGCCTACAAGGAATTTCTGGCGACAGTGGCCGCGCAACTCGCACAGGCTCCGTCGGGCGCTCCACGAGGAGACTGATGCCGGAAAGCTCGATACCCAATGCCGGTGTCCGTTTTCCTCCACCGCTGCTCTTTGTCGGTGGCTTCGTTGCCGGATGGGCAATTGGCCGATTCATGTTCTCATTGCCGCTCACCGGCCAACATGGCTCCGCGCTCGCATCCGCGGGGTGGTGGATCGTGGCTGTCGGCGTGTGTCTGCTCACGTGGGGCATGATCACGTTCGTCGCGATGCACACCGCGATCATCCCCGATCGGCCGGCGAGCCGCGTCGTGACCCGCGGACCATACCGATTCACGCGTAATCCGATGTACGTGGGACTGACGATCGTCTACCTGGGATTGTGCGCGGTCGTCAATTCGGTGTGGCCGGTCCTCGTATTGCCACTCGTTCTAGCGCTGCTCGTGCGGCTGGTGATCCGGCGCGAGGAGGCATACTTGCTCGATGCCTTCGGCACCGACTACGCCGAGTACCAGGCGCGCGTTCGGCGGTGGCTGTAGCCGTTCGCCGAGCTAACCGCGGTGTGCCGCTGCGGCACGGAGCGCAGCCGCAAAGTCGCCTTCGTCCTCCCAGTTGCCGTCGAACCGTACGCCGTTGATGAAGAACGTGGGCGTGCCGTTCACCCCGCTCCGAACGCCGCCGGTGAAGTCTGCTCGAACGCGCGGGCTATACGTGCGTGCGGCCAGAGCATCGCGTACCAGGCCGCCATCCACGCCTGCCTCTGCGGCATAGCGCGTGAGACTTTCGATGTCGAGCGCGTCCTGATTGTCGTAGAGCAGGTCGTGCATCTTCCAAAAACTCTCATTTCCTCCAAGCTCGGCCACCGCTTCGGCGGCTTCGGCGGCATGCTCCGCGTGCGGGTGCGCCTCGCGTAGGGGGAAATTGCGGAATACGAAACGGAGCGTGCCGGCGAGCTGCTTGCGGATCGACACCACGATTGGGTGAGCGGTGCCGCAGTGCGAACACTCGTAATCGCCGTACTCCACCAGCGTAACCGGAGCGCCGGCCGGTCCGTCGGCGTGATCGGTGCTGCCCACGGCCGGAGTGAGGCGTGCGTCGCTCATGGTTTGCCCTCCGTTGGTTTCGACGCGGGGGACGCACCCAGCGACTCGAGCGCGCGAAGGATTCCGTCGGCGCCCGGGTTCACGCCCATGGGTGAGAGGTAGCTCCAGCGAATCACGCCTTCGGCGTCCACCACGAACAGCGCGCGCTCCGAGATGCCGCCCTCGGTCTCATAGGCGCCGTAGGCGCGCGACACCGCGCCCTTGGGTTCGAAGTCAGCGAGCAGCGGAAAGTGGATGTGCTTGGCTTCGGCGAACGCTCGGTGGCACCACGCCCCGTCCACCGAGATGCCCACGATCTTGGCACCGTACTCATCGAATTGCTCGCGTATCTCGTTGTAGAGCGCCATCTGATCGCCGCACACCGGACTCCAGTCGGCGGGATAGAACGCAATGATGAGCGGTTGGCCGCGTAACTCGGCGAGTGTGACGCGCTGACCGGGAGCAGACTCAAGCGAAAAGTCGGGAGCGGGAGTTCCGGGCGGTAGAATCTGATCGTGGGGCATGGGCGGAATCGGGTCGGGTTCAATGCGGGGCGCTGGTTGGCAACGGCACCCACTGCTGCAGAACGTGGGCCGTGAGCATGGAGCCCACGACCCACGAAACGCCCATGAACCGCCGACTCACCCGAGCTTGTCGAGCAGCAGGTCGGCAACGATCTGCTTGAGCTTCAGGTTCTCGGTTCGAAGCGCGCGGACGCCGCGCGGCCCGCTGGAGGCTGGATTGCCGTGTTGCTTGCGCCAGCGATAGAACGTGGTTTGCGAAATGCCGAGCGATCGGCAGATCTCCACCGCCGGCGTTCCGGCATCCACCCGCCGGAGCGCCTGTGTGATCTCGTCATCGGAGAACTTACTGGGTCGCATTCGTTCACCCTCGACTCTCCGCTATGGTTTCACAATCACGTCTGGCGTCATGAGGAGGCGGAAGATCACGCGACGGTTTGCCGCCTCGCCGGCAACACCGGCTGAGTTCGGGATCTGGGAGCCTTCGCCCTTCGACTCCATGAGCACGCGGCCGGCGTCGATTCCCTTGGACACGATGTAGGCTTTCGTCGCTGCGGCACGGCGCTCGCCGAGCGCCATGTTGTAAGCGGGCGTACCCTTGACGTCTGTGTACCCTACCATGACGATGGTCATCGTGGGGTTGGCGCGGAATACGGGGATTTTCTCGTCGAGAATCGCCTTGGCGGAATCGGTCAGCACGGACTTGTCGAACGCGAAGTGAATTGCCGCCTGCATTGTTTCCATGGACCTGGCAGTCGTGGTCGGTGCCATGCGCATGGGGTTGTCGCGTAACGAATCGCGCAACGCCCGCAGCGCGGCGTCGCGGTCGCGCAGCCGGCGGGTTTCTGCTGCGCTCACGGAATCGGAGTGCTCCATCATTGGCGCCGGCGGGGCATTCACCGTGACCGTGCGGGTCTCGACCTGGTGCGCGGGCCGGCGATAGACGCTGAGCCCGAGCCGCACGCTCTTGTACGACTTCCAATCCTGGTTCGCGAGCCAGTCCCAGACGCCGTCCACGCGGAGCGCAACGTTCTGGCTCATGGCGATCTTGGCGCCGACCAGCGCGTCCAGTCCGTACGTGTGCATGAAGTTGGTTTCCGTAGACACGCCGGCGCCTCCGCCAACGAGAATCGACAACCCGCCCGACTTGATCGGCACGCCCACGAGTCGGCCGGACAGCAAGCCGACGTTGACGTCGCGCAGGCCGTTCGGGCGCGTGGCGCGCATTTCAGCGTCCTCGAATTCAATCGACCACCGTGGATCGAGGTAGGCGCCCACTCGACCGCCGCCGCCGTAGCCGGTCTTGAGACTGAGGCTGTTGTCGAACGTTGCGGCGCTGCCGAATGCGCCGAACTCGATGGTGCCGCGTTCCTGCGCCGCGGCCGGCACGGCCCACATCAATGCCGCCATGCCGATTGCATATGCTCTAAGTGACATCAGAATCTCCTAATGAATATTTCGAAGCCAACGTTCGATGCGGGCGCCGGACGGTCGTCCGGCGCCCGCATCGGCGGCGTTACGGCAGAGTGATGACCGTTCCGGTACCCATCGTGACCGCGCCGTTTCGCGCCAAGGCGCGTCCGGTCATCGTCGCGTTGGTCACCAGCGTGATCGACGTCAGCGCCAGGATGTTGCCCTGGAAGTGCGAGGCCGTTCCGAGCGTGGCCGAGCTGCCGACCTGCCAGAACACGTTCTTCGCCTGGGCGCCATTGATCAGCACGACATCGCCGGCCGTCGTCAATCCGCTACCGACCTGGAAGACGAAGGTCGCATTCGGATCGCCGTTGCCGTCGAGCGTCAGTACGCCGGTGAGGCCCATGGTGGTGGCGTTACAGTAGACGCCGGGCAGCTTCGTCGTTCCGCCGAGGTCGGTGGTGATGAAGTTGGCAGGCGGGCAGGCCAAGCCGGCCAGCGTGTTGTACGCAGCGGTGAGATCAAGTTGGTTCTGCGCTGCCGTGGGGTCGCCAAGGTGCTGCACGCCGGTAACGACGCACGGTCCGCTGATCGTGTTCCCCGGGCTGATGCTGACGTTGGCGTTGACCGTGGCCGGTCCGGCGCAGGAGACGGCCGTACCGGCCATGATCCCGTTCAGAGCCGCCGTTCCAAGGTTCACGACCGGTACGAACACCGAGCCTTCGATGACCGTCGCCTTGCCGCTGATCAAACCGCTCGTGGCCACAACCGCATTCGTGTACGTACCGGCTGTTGCACCCGCGGTGAACAGGCCCGTTGCCGCGTTGATGGTGCCGGCCGAAGGAACGGTGACGGCAACGGACCACACCGGCGTGACCGCCATGACGTTTCCGTTCGCGTCACGTCCGACAGCGGTGAACTGCTGCGTGTCTCCGGTGTTCATGTTCGCCGGATTCGGCGTGACAGTGATCGTGGTGAGCACCGGCGGCGTCGTTGTCACAGTGACGGTGGCGACACCCGAGACGGTACCGTTCGTTGCCTTGACGGTGCCGGTAAACGTGCCCGCCGTGTTGCCGGCGGTGAACACCCCGGTGCTGGCGTTGATCGTACCGCCGCCGTTGATCACGGACCACACGGGCGTAATCGAGACAGCGTTACCGTTGGCGTCGAGTGCCACTGCGGCGAACTGCTGCTGCGCATTGGCCAGCAGGATCGCCGGATTCGGCGCTACGGTAATCGTCGCAGCGACCGGGGGCGGCAAGGTCACGATCACGGTGGCGACGCCCGAGACGCTTCCGCTCGTTGCTTTGACGGTGCCGGTAAACGTGCCCGCCGCGGCGCCGGCTGTGAACACGCCGGTGCTGGCGTTGATCGTACCGCCGCCGTTGACCACGGACCACACAGGCGTGATCGAGACGGGGTTACCGTTTGCGTCAACCGCCGTTGCCGCGAACTGCTGCTGCCCGTTGGCGAGCACGGTCGCCGGATTCGGTGTAACAGTGATCGTCGCAGCGACAGGCGGAACTACAGGGGTGCTCACAAACACCGTCGCCGTCCCAGAAATTCCTCCGCTCGTCGCCTGGACCGTATTGGTATACGTCCCGACCGCGCCGCCGGCCGTAAAGACACCGGAGCTGGCGTTGATCGTACCACCGCCATTGATGACGGACCACGTCGGTGTCACGGCTACGGCGTTTCCACCAGCATCGCGGCCAACCGCCGCGAACTGCTGCGTCGTGCCAACGAGGACTGAGGCCGGGTTCGGCGTCACGGTGATCGTCGCGAGAGCGCCGGCCACCACGGTAACGGTTGCGCGAGCGGTAAGCGCGCCGCTCGTCGCCCTGACGGTATTGCTGAAGGTGCCGATCGTTGCGCCGGCCGTGAACAAGCCGGCCGTGTTGATCGTGCCGCCCGCGGAATCCACTGACCACGCCGGAACGACCACGACGGAGTTCCCGTTGGCGTCCTTACCGGTGGCGGTGAATTGCTGCACGGCGCCCACCGCAAGCGTGATGGGGTTCGGCGTTACGGCAAGGCTCACGGCTGCCCCGGGTGTGACGACCACGGTCGCCGCTCCCTTGATGCCGCCGCTACTGGCCTGCACCGTGTTCGCAAAGGTGCCGGAGACGGTTCCGGCCGTGAACATACCAACGCTCGTGATTGCGCCACCGGCGCTCACCACGGACCACGTGGGCACAATCGCGACGAGGTTGCCCGAGGCGTCCTTGCCGACGGCGACGAACTGCTGCGCCGCGCCAATGGCCAACGTATCGGGACTGGGGGAGACGACGATCGTCGCCAACGGGCCCGGTGTGACGACAACTGTGGCGGACGCCGACTTGCCCCCGCTGCTGGCAACGACGGTATTGGCAAACGTGCCGATGACGGTTGACGCCGTGAACATGCCCGACGCGGTGATTGTGCCACCGCCGTTCGCGACCGTCCAGACCGGAGTGATGGAAACCCGGGCACCGGAGAAGTCGGTACCCACGGCGGTGAACTGTTGCGTCGCGTTGACGCCTAACGTCTGCGGATTTGGCGATACGACGATCGCCGACAACGTGCCTGGATCGCTCACACCATGCACGTCGCATCCTGCCGTGAACACCCCGGCAAGAACGACAGCCGCGAAGAGGCGGGTGTTCCTGAAGATTGTCATCAAACGTCTCCTATTACAGATGCTTGTGAAACACGAATGGGCGCGGACGCGCCTACCGGCTAGCGAGCTTGAACGGCTGTGTGAGCGTGATGGTGATCGGCGTGCCCGCTGTCACGACCACGTTGCGATCCCCAGGTGCGCCGGTGACCGGCGCAAGGCTGTGTGGTACGGCTCCAACCCGGCCGCGCGGCTGGTAGGTACTGTCGTTGATGTGCAGCGAACTCATAGTGAGCGCGATCGATCCGTCGGCCGTGCCGGCGCCCTTTGCGGCGCTCAGCTGCGCAATGGCCAGCACGATGGATGCGCCGCCGGGAATCGCCACGCCGCCGCCGGCGTCGAGCACGTTGCGGCTAACGATCGCCATCACTTGTTGGCCAGCGATGTTTGTTCCCGAGGCGAGTGGCTCCTGGATCGTTGCCTCAATGGCGGTGCCGGCGGCCACGGTTCGCGCAGCGGCCGTTGCCTGAATCACCGAGTCAGCGGTGGCGGCGGTGCGGGCCGCGACGGCCCCTGGGCTGTTGTCCGGCGTGCCGGCGCACGCGGCAAGGCCGAACAGCACAACGCCGAACGCAAGCGTTCCGGCGGTAAGCACTCTGTACATACGTCCTCGGCGCGTTGGCCGCGAAGAGAGATGAAGCGCGGCTCAACACCGGCGTCGGCGTACGTACTCGGAGCCATTCCCGTCGCGACAATGCACGTCATGGCGGATGCCTTTGACGTTAGTGCACGCCATTTCTCCCACATATCGCCCGAATGGGTGAATGAGGACGTAGTGCTTTCGAGCGATCTGAAATGGACACCGACGCGTGGACCAACTCTTGAATGGCGGCGAACCGCCGATCGGAGACTGGCTAGTCGTCCTGATGGTGCGCGTAGGCGGCAATCTGCAGCCGCGTGCGCAGCGCGAGCTTGTCCATCACGTTACGCACGTGACTCTTCACAGTGTGCGTCGCGATGTTGAGCCGCTGCGCGATCTCCTTGTTGCTGAGACCGAGCGCGATGAGGCCAATCACTTCCTGCTCACGGACCGTCATGCGCACGGCTTCGAGTGCGGAGTCTCGTCCGCGCTCCACGGACACGCGCGCGATCTGAGAGAACAGCGTGCCCGTCATGCGCGGCGGCAGCACCCGCGCGCCGCCCGCCACAGAACGAATCGTTGACACGAAGTCTTCGAACGTGGCGTCCTTGAGGATGAACCCGGCCACGCCGGCATTCACGAACTGCGCAATCTCCTCGTGGGCCGGCAACAGATCCATCACGATGACATGCGAATCGGCCACCTCTTTGCGCATCGACTCGGCGAGCCGCAATGAGTTGGCGTCCTGCAGTCCGATGTCGAGGAGCACCACGTCCGGCTTGGTGTCGCGCAGCGTCGTGGTTTCCAGACTGGTGGCGGCGAACACCACTTCGACGTCCGGCAGATCGTTGAGCATGTCCGTCATGCCTTCCCGAACGAGCCGGTTGTCCTCGATGATCGCGACTGTGATCCGTCGTCGTCCAGCGGCAAGGCCGGACGAGTGGATGCCCTCGGCCTCGTTGCCGATTGCGGAGAAGAACGTAGGAGCGTGCGCCGATTCCATACCTGGTGGGAACGTGCCTGACTGGGTGCGACCCTGCAGGCGGGCGATCCGCGAGCGGTGAGACTGGCGACGGCGTGCCAACCTCTACTCATTAACGCAAGTTGGGCACCATCGCAGCCGGCAACAGCGCAGTGACAGCGCGATGACAGCGCGGTAACAGCTACGCGATCTGCTCGGGCTCCAGCGCCGTCTCCACGGCCTCGCCGTGCACGCGATCGACGAAGTACGCCTTGGCGCCAACCCGCGCCGACACCACGCGCTTCACGGCGGTGTTCTCGAAGTAGATGCCGGCGTCGTTGTCGCACGCGTAGCCGGGCTTCAACTCCCCCGAGCCGATCAACTTATGATATAGCGGGCGGCGTCCCGCCTCGGCGTCGTAGTGCGGGCTGTGGCTGCCAGGGAGAAAGCCAAGGCAGCGAACGATCGATAGCGCTTTCGGCCGCGAATCGGACGTGCCTTCCTCGAACCAGCAGAGCGAGCCGGCGCTGGCGCCGCCCAAGACGATGCCGCGTTCCCAGGCCTGTCGCAGGACGACATCGATGCCCTGCGCCGCCCAGATCGCTTGTTGGTTCAACGTATTGCCGCCGGACGCGATAATCCCGTCCATCGACAGCAGGACCTCATCCCACCCTTGGGTTTGGCTGAGGCTCTCGATGAACGAATTCTGAACGAACGGCTCGACGTTGAGCGGGGCGCAGTTCGTGAACCAGCGCACGGTCGCGGCGTCGTTGTCCGCCGACGCGGTGGGCAGGTAGCACAGCCGCGGCCGAGCCTTGCCCGTGAGTGACGCCATGTATCGGATGAACGCCGTGCCATACCCGCCGCCGGCGATCAGAATCTTGCGCGAAACCGCTAAGTTCATGGGGCCTTCAGCTGCGTGGGAGTAATCCCGATTGATTTCCTCGGCATTGAGGCTAGCTTCGGAATTATGCGCGGTTGGACGTGGAAACAAACGTTCCGGCGGTCGGCCTGATCCATCCGACCCCCGATGAGATCGATGAATATTCGCATGGTTCACGACTATACGGGAGCCGCCATCACGCTGGCCCATCGGAGGGGCGTTTGCCAGCCGATCTCGCTGGACTCCCGGTTGTGTATGCGCCCATCCCGCTCCTGCCGGACGAGGAGCTCGTTCACCGGGTAGAGCGCCGCGTTCTCCAGGCGCCGCCGCGTTAGCGCGGCAGCAACTTCACCACATCGGTTCGTACGCTTCTCACTATTTCTCGTATTCACTCATCATGATCCCGCTGCGCATTCGATCGCCGTTCATTGCACTTTCGCTCGGGCTGTTCGCGGCCTGCTCGTCATCGGACACTGGTGTCACCGATCCGGGTTCCAGCTTCGCGACGCTCCAGCTCAACGTCACGGCGTCGCCCGCGTACGTCGCACTCGGCGCGCCGGCGACGCTGGTGTCGGTGAGCGATCCGTCCACCTCGACGGCCTGGGATCTCGAGTTCACGTCAACGCCAACGGTTGCCGTGAATGGCGGCGCGAGCGGGCCCGGCGCCGTGAGGGCGTACTGTCTGTGCGCCAACAGCAACTTGTCGCTCGCGCAGGTGGAAGCGCTCACGGCCGCCGGAGCCGCCACGTCGTTTGCGGCCGTGACCGCGGCGAGTGTGCCGGCCGATTCGCTGTTCACCGCCGACGTGTCGTCGCAGGCGGTCAGCGGCTGGTACGACTACAACGCCACGACGCATGCCACCACAACCAACAGCAACGTCTGGGGTATTCGGCTGGCGTCAGCCAGCGGCGCGTACGCCAAATTCCGCGTGATCGCGCTGCCCGCGCCGGCTCAGTCGAACGCCGGCCCGGTCACCATCCAGTGGGCCGTGCAGTCGTCGGCCACCGGCGTGATGGGGGCCGACAAGCAGGCGGTGGTTGACCTGTCGAGCGGCGCCAAGGTGTACGTGAACCTCAGCACCGGGACCACATCCGCATCGTCCGCAACGGCGTGGGACATCGCACTGCAGGGTTATACCATTTCTCTAAATGGCGGCGCGAGCGGTTCGGGGAATGCGGCCGCTGTGCCGTTGGTGCCGTCAACCTACTACGCGTCGTACGCCGCCATCACGGCCATTCCAGTGGGCGCCGCGGGCATTCCGCCGACCGCGTTTATTCCTGACGGCACGGGTGGGGCATTCCTCACGGTGGCGCCATATGAATATGACCAGGCGGCGCATCAGGTATATCCGACCTACGACGTCTACCTCGTGAAGCGCGGCACCAGCGTCTACAAGGTTCAGGTCATTGGCTACTACAGCACCGCCGGCGTGTTCGGATCCCTGACGCTCCGTTACGCAAAGATCGCCGGGTGAACTGCCGCGCGCTGATCGCCTCGGCGATTGTCCTCGTCGGCGCGGCGCGCCTGTCGGCCCAACAGCCGACGGAGCCTGCCCGCGCGGACTCGGCGCGGCCGGGCAGGGCGCTGGATGTCGTGGTGATCACTGCGTCACGCCGGTTGCAGCGGGTGAGCGATGCGCCGGTGACCACCGAGGTGATTTCGCGGCAGGACATTGAACGGAGCGGCGCGCAGGACCTCAACGCTTTGCTCACGCAGTATGTGGGTGTGCAGCCGGAGCCGAGTGTGGTGGGCAGCGGCGGTGTGCAGTTGGAAGGGCTGTCGTCGCAGCACGTGCTGGTGCTGGTGGACGGCCAGCCGCTGTCGGGTCGCATTGACGGCGAGCTCGATCTGTCTCGTGTGCCGACGTGGATGATCGACCACGTCGAGGTGATCAAGGGACCGTTGGCGACGCTCTACGGTTCGTCGGCCATGGGCGGGGTGATCAACGTTATCACGCGCGACGTCTATCAGGCGCGGCCGGCGATGACCTTGTCCGCGACCGGGGGAAGCCAAGGGCGAATGGAGGCGAACGGCGCGGTGCGCGGCGGCGCCGGCGACGTGCGCGGATTGATCGGCCTGGGCCGGCGGCAGGACGACGTGCAGCCGGGTCGCGCCGATCAGAGTGGCGCGCGCGCCAACCGGTGGGACGCGAATGGCAAGGTGAAATGGTCGCCCACCGGCAGCGGCGTTACGGTGGACGGCGCGGTGCTGGGCGTGCGTGAAGACCAGCGCTGGCAGACCGGACAGCTATACTATTTCTCTAATAACACCCAAGCCGACGCGCGCGCCGGCCTCAGCGCCCCGCTAGGCAGCGGGGGCACGAACCGCATGGGCGTGACGGTCTACTATTCCCAGTTCGCGCACACCAGCCGCCAGGCGACGCTGCCCGAGCCGGTGAGCGACTCGGGCGACGTATCCACGGAATCGCTGGGGCGCATCGAGGCGACGTTCAGCGGCCAGGTGCGGCCAGGCCAGATTGTTGACGCCGGCGTGGACATCGACCGCGAAGCGCTGTCGGCCGATCGCATCGAGGGTGGGCACCGGCTGTCAACGTCGGCCGAGCCGTACGTGCAGTACACCGTGGGCGTGGGGCCGCTGCAGATTGTCCCCGGCGCGCGGCTCAGCTACAGCGACCAGTGGGGCACGCACTTTACGCCCAAGATCGCCGCTCTGTATCCCCTGGGCGACGGCGTGTCGTTGCGGCTGTCTGCCGGGGCCGGATACCGCGCTCCGGATTTTAAGGAATTGTATATCACGTTCTTGAATGGCGCCGTGGGCTATGTGGTACACGGTAACCCCGCCCTCCGTCCCGAAACGTCGTCGAACGTGACCGGCGGCATCGAGTGGTCCGGCGCGCACGCCTATGCGCGCGTGCAGGCCTACACGAACCGATTCTCGAGCTTCATTGAGTCGGTGCAACAGGCCGACTCCGGCGCGATCGAGCAGTACACGTACGCGAACGTTGCGCACGGCGTGACGCGCGGCGCCGATTTCGACGCCGGCCTGTCGCTGCGCTCGGTGTCGCTCGACGGATCGTTCGGCTATCTCGACGCTTACGATCGCAGCACCGGCCTGCCGCTGCTCGGCGCTACACCGCGATCGGCGCGGCTGACCGGCAGGGTGGACCTCCCGTCGCGAGTGCACTCGTCGCTCACGGCGCTGTATTGGAGCGCGGCGCCGGCGTCGCAGCAGTCGCTCGGTCTCACGACGACCACTGTCTATCGTGGCGCGTTCACGCGGGTGGATGGGCGGCTGTCGCGAACGTTTGCGTCTGGCGTTGACGGACAGGTGGGTGTGACGAACTTGTTGGACGCGCGGCCGCTCGATTGGCCCGGCGTCACCGAGCGGCGGTGGTACGTTGGCATGACTATCGATCGCGGCTTCTAGCAGCGGCTAGCGGCTTCGATCGGCGGCGCGCGGTCACGATGTCATGAGTCGATGAGCCATGGCAGTAGACCAATTCGTTGGCACGAACCGGCCGCTCACCGCGGTCAGTTTGTTGAGGACGCCGGGAATAATCTCCGGCCGCCCGGCGAGCATGGCATCGACGCCGGCCCGCGCCACGTCGGTGCTCTTCATCATCATGGCGCGATGGTACCAGCCCATGCGCTGGCCGGCCACGGAGAAGAAATCCGTCGCTGTGACGCCGGCAGACAACGGGGTGCACGTGACACCGCTACCGCGCAGCTCGTAGTGCACCGCACGGCTGAGCGAACGGACGAAGGCTTTGGCGGCACCGTACGCCGCGAACGTTGGCATGGGTTGCAGCGCAGCCAACGATCCAACGTTGAGTATGCGGCCGAACCCACGCGTGCGCATGCCGGGAATGAACAGTTTCGCGAGCTCCATGGGTACGATGACGTCGAGCTGGATCATCTCGCGTTCGCGGTCGGCGTCGCCGTCGGCGAATGGACCGTGAATCCCGACGCCGGCGTTGTTGACGAGCATGTCGATCTGGCGGTCGTTGGCTTCGATAATTCCGTACAGCAACGCCGGCGCGTTCGGCGCGGTGAGGTCGGTGGGTAACACATCCACCGCAACGCCGTAGCCCATGGTCAGCTCCGTGGCCAAATCGCGCAGCAAGCTCTCGCGTCTGGCGACGAGCACGAGATCGAAGTGCCGGCTGGCCAGTTCGCGGGCGATGTCTGCGCCGAGTCCGCCGGACGCTCCCGTAACGAGCGCGCGTCGCCGAGTGATGGGATTCATGGAAGTCAAGTGCGAGAGGCCACATGATGGTGCGCAACGAGCAAAAAGGCGACGCGACAATATGCCTCTACGAGGCCGCGACGTCATCGTCAACACGCGGAGCATGTCAGGAATCGACAAATTTTCCGCATATCGGGCACAAGGTGAAACTGTCCAACCAATTCAGCGCGTAGGTTGTCCAAGGCATCAACTGAAGTTGCGTCGAAACTCTCTACGGATTGGGCATCTTGATCTTCGGACTAGTGGCGGCTCTCGGGCTCGCCTTGAATCTTCAAGTTCCACAGAATACGGTGGATGGCAAAGCACCTCGCGCACCGCGCACACCGCTCGCCGAGGCGACGCAGGTGGCGCTGCCCACCGACAGCACGGCGGTGGCCGTTCGCGCAGCCGTTGCGCCGGTCATCGACGGCAAGGACAACGACCGCGTTTGGGGCCTCGCGCCGCCGATCACCAAGTTCATGCAGTGGCAGCCGACGGAGGGAAAACCGGGCCGGTTCCGCACGGAGGCCAAGATCGCCTACGATGCCGCGAATTTGTATGTCTTCGTTCGCGCGTTCGATCCGCATCCAGACAGCATCGTCAAGATTCTCGAGCGGCGTGACTCGTTCACGCCCTCGGACATGATCTGGCTGTTCGTGGACTCGTATCACGACCGGCGAACGGGCTATGAATTCGGCGTGAACGCTGCGGGCGTCAAGGTCGATCAGGCGATCTACGACGACGGAAAGGAGGACGGCGCCTGGGACGCGGTGTGGGACGTGGCGACGCAGGTGGACTCGCTCGGCTGGACGGCGGAATTTCGCATTCCGCTGTCGCAGATGCGCTATGGCGCAGATCGCGACCACACGTTCGGCATCATGATTGACCGGAGCATCTATCGGTTCTCCGAACGTATGAGCTGGCCGGTGCTCACCCAGTCCACGTCCGGCCTGGTGTCGAAGTTCGCGACTGTCACCGGCATCGACGACCTCGAAGCGCCGCGGCGGTTCGAAGCCTCCCCGTATGTCGTGACGAAGAATGCGTCGGCGATCGCGCACAACGCATTCACCAATCAGTCGAATATCACGGCCGGCGGCGATTTCAAGTATCGCGTCGCGCCGAACCTCACGGTGGACGGCACGATCAATCCGGATTTCGGCCAGGTGGAGGCAGATCCCGCACAGCTGAATCTCTCGGCCTACGAGTCGTTCTTCGACGAGCGCCGTCCGTTTTTCGTTGCCGGCCGCGGATTGTTCAATTTCAACGTGAATTGCAGCAACGTGAATTGCAGCAACGAGGGGTTGTACTACAGCCGGCGAATCGGCCGCACGCCGGAATTGGCCGGTACCTACGGCGACACGGTGCCCTCCGCGCCAACAACGATCCTTGGCGCCACCAAGCTGCTGGGCCGATTCCCCGGCGGCATGACGTTTGGCGTGCTCGACGCCGTGACCGATCGCGCGAGCGGTCCCGGTGACACGACCTATGAACCGCGAACGAATTTTGCCGTCGCCCGAGTCAAGCAGGATTTGCGTAACGGTAACAGCAGTATTGGTGCAATTGTCACGGCGGTGAATCGGAGCAACGACGCCTGGTCGTCACCGTACATGGCGTCCAACGCCTACGTTGGCGCGATCGATTTTCGGCATCGCTTCCTCGACAACCGCTACGAAATTTCCGGTTCGTTTGACCAGAGCCGTGTCCAGGGGAGCCCGGCCGCCATACTCGGGGTGCAGACCGACGCCGTGCACTACTATCAGCGCCCCGACGCCAAATTTCCGCTCGACTCCAACCGAACGGTCCTCGGTGGCAATGCCGAAGAATTCAAGTTTGATAAAGTCGCTGGCGAGAACTTGATGTTCGAGACTGCGTATCAGCGGCGCTCGGAAGGGTTTGAAGTGAACGACATGGGATACTTGCGCCGGGCGGACCAGCAGTCGTGGAATACCTGGGCCGGATTCTTCGATCGCACCCAGCGCGCGCTGTACAATCGGTTCCAGTGGAACAACAACTGGACGCAGACCTGGACCACGGACGGCCTGCCGCTCGAGGCCTCGTACAACACCAATGTGCAGGTGACGCTGAGGAACAACGCCGGGATCCACACCGGCGCTACTATCGGTCAACTCGGCACCACGTATGACGATCGCAGCGCGCGCGGCGGCCCGGCGATTCGCCAGGCCGCGTACTTCGCACCCTGGTTCGGTGTGAATGGGGATGATCGCAAGCCGATCGTGCCGTCCATCAACGCTAATTATTTCCGGGGCGAGCACGGGCGCAATTCGTCGTTCAGTTTTGGTCCGAACATCGACTACAAGGTCTCCGGGCGCTTCAGTTCGTCGCTCGGCTTCAACTGGTCGAGCAACATCTCCGACGACCAGTGGTTTGGCAACTATGTCGATACCACGGGCACGCAGCATTACACCTTTGCGCATCTCGACCAGACCACGACGTCGGCCACGATCCGGCTGAACTACACCTTCACGCCAAATGTGTCGTTGCAGGCGTACACGCAGCCGTTCGTGTCGAAGGGCACGTACACGGACGTGCGGCAGCTCTCGGCCACACCGCGGGCCGAGGCGTACGACGCGCGCTATGCACCGTACGCCAACCCGGCAGTGACGAGCGATCCTGGCGGATTCAACTTTAAAGAATTCCAATCAAACATCGTCTTCCGCTGGGAGTACCGTTCGGGCTCCACGCTCTTCCTTGTGTGGAATGAGGGCCGTCAGGGCGATTCCGGACTGGAAGGCACGAACAATTTCCGCGGCGATGTGCGCGAGTTGCTGCAGCTGCATCCGGCGAACACTTTTCTCGTGAAGCTGTCCTACTGGCTGAACAAGTGAGGCGGGGTCGCGGCGCCGCGTGAACGCGGCGCCGCTTGCAGCGCGGTCTCGTTAGCAGCGCGGGGTTGGCCCGCCTACGATGTCGGACAGATCGCGAGCCTTCTTGCCGCCGGCCGGGACTTCGCACGGACCAGTGGTGGGCGCGTCGGGCCACTTGATTGGTGACACTCGGCCCTTGGTCAGATCGTCGGCGTGAAGCAGGAACGCGCCGATGCCCGCCGCCCCGTGCATGAAGCCGGTGTGCGTCACGAGGGTGTCGGGCTGATCGCGATCGAGCGGAACCTGCCACTTGAGACCATCGCCATCGACGGTGGCGCGCGCCGCGATGTCGTTCGCGATACGCTGCACGGCATTGGCATATGCCGGCGTGGGCGTGATGCGCTGAATCTTGATCAGGAACTCCCCGATCCCGGCCGTGCCACTGTATTGGTCTACCGTGTTCCAGTCGCCCGGCGCGGATTTCTCCGGAATTCCGGCGGCGAGGACCGACTGCGCGCACTGTTCAGCGATGCCATTCCAGTGCTCCGTTCGCGCCATTTCGCCAAGCTGGGTGAACAAGCGCGATGTGCCCGCGACACCATTCGCCCAACCCATGTAGTAGGTGTTTTCGCCGCCCGGCTCGTGCTCGAACAGCTTGTAGCCGCCGTCCTCAGTCGAGGCCACGGCGTCGAGGTACCGCGTGGCCTGAAGCGCTCCGCCGTACATCATGCGATCAAACTCCGAGGCGAACAGCTTGGCGAGGAAAAAGCCAACGCCGGCCGTGCCGTGTGCAAAGTTCGGATAGAATGTGGTGTCGCCCGGGGTCATGGGCCACTTGCCGCCCCCCCTGGCCGGAACGGCGGTGTCGATCAGATGCTTTCCGGCCAACAGCGCGAGCGCGCGGCTTGGCGGCGCCTCCAGCGCTTCGGCCGCGTAGGCCAGTGTGAGTCCAATGCCCGCCGTGCCGCTAACGATGTCGTTCTTGGCACTCGGACCTGTCCACTGCGCTCCGATGGACGTGCGCTGGGCGAGCCCGTGAATCATGCTCAGCGCCTGGGTGGACGCGTCGCGATAGTGACCGTCGCCAGTGGCTTTGTGGGTCTCCTCGAGCGCGAACAGCGCGCCGCCGAGTCCGTCGTACAGCCCCGAGCGACTGGCCGCTTGAAGGGCCGGGAGCTTGCTTGCCAGCTCGCTCGCGCCAAGCCGAGCGTCATCCAGCCAGCTCTTGTCGCCGGTAGCGTAGAAGAGCTCGAGATTGAAAATGATAACGCCCGCCGTTCCGTCGTACAGATCGGTGTCCGTTACGCCGGGCTTGGCCGGATCGATGGGCCACGTGGCACCGTTCGCGGTATCGACCCGCGACCGGCGGATCCAGCGGCCCGCCTTGAGTGCAAGGTCGAGATTGCTTGGTGGGGCGACGTGAAGGGGCGGGAGTCCGCGGGCGGAGAGTATGCCTGGCAGCACAATCATACCGGCTGCGGCCCCCAATCCCATGCCGATCAGCTGCCGTCGTGTCATCGCATCGCGGTGCATCGCAACTCTCCTTTTCGGTCAAAATCATCGAGCTTTTACTACGATGGGTTTCCATATGCACGAAAGCATGGGGCACGCACCCATGCAATCGGGGAAATTCGGACCCTGTTTGTCAGGTGTTCTACCCACGAGACTTCGGCGGACACAAGCGGCGCGAATGGCGCTGGCATTCGGGTTGACCATCACATGCAGGCAACGCTATGGACCGTACCACAACACCAATTTCCGCGGACCTCGAGCAGCGGCTTCGGGACATGCCCAAGGTGGAGATCCACGTGCACCTGGAAGGGGCCCAATTGCCGGAGACCATCTGGATGCTGGCGGCGAAAAATGGCGTAGCGCTCCCGGCCGCCACGTTGGAGGAATGGAAGCAGTTCTACGAGTACGAGGACTTCCGCCACTTCATTCAGGTCTATCTCGCCTGCAGCCGATGCATGGTGACGCCGCAGGATTTCGCGGACATGACGGAGGACTTCCACCGTTATCAGGCGTCGCAGAACATCGTCTATACGGAAGCGTTCCTCAGCGCGTCGTTGCTCGTGGACAAGCCGCGTCGCGAACTGCTCGACGCGTTCCGGCGCGGCTGTGAAATTGGGCGGGAGAAGTACGGGGTGGAGGTGCGGTTTATTCCCGACATCGCACGCAACTTTCCACAATCACAACAAGCAGTGCTCGACTTCACGATCGCCGGCTTTAACGAGGGGCTGTTTCTCGGGCTCGGCCTTGGCGGCATCGAGCAGGGCTTTCCGCCGGAAATGTTCGCCGACACGTTTGCTGCGGCGCGCGCCGCGGGCATGCACGTGATCGCGCACGCCGGCGAGGCGGCCGGGGCGGCGAGTGTGAAGGGGGCAGTGGAGTCGCTGCACGCCGAACGAATTGGCCACGGCATTCGGTGCCTGGAAGATCCGGAGACGGTGGCGCTGTTGCGCGATCGCCACATTCCCATCGAGGTGTGTCCGGTGAGCAACTATCGAACGGGCGTGGTGGCGCGCGGGGCGAGGCACCCGATTTTCGAGATGGTGGAGCAGGGGCTGTTCTGCACAGTGAACTCCGACGATCCGCCGATGTTCGGCACCAGCCTCACCAATGAGTATCTCTTTCTAGCCGGCGAAGGGATGAGCTGGGAGGAGTTGTGGCAGCTGAACCGAAACGGTGTCGAGGCGACGTTTCTCGGCGAGGCCGAGAAGCAGGCGCTTCGGGAGCGGTGGGCGACGTTTTAGAGAGGTGGTGCGGTGGTGCGGTGGTGTGGTGATGCGTGATGTCATTCCGAGGGAGCGGCGCGACCGAGGAATCTCCTGTCGTCCGGCTAGATCCCTCGCGTTCGCTCGGGATGACAGTCCTGCGGCGGTTCGCGTACCACCGTACCACCGCATTACCGTTCCACCGATCTTTGTGGAGGTCGCGATGTCGACGCCGAATGGAGCGGCGACGGCCGGCCTATACTCGTTGCTGAGCGATAGCGACAGTACGCTCACGAGCGTGATGCCGGAAATGCGCATGGCCACGGTCATGAATTTTGGTGCGTCGGGGCCGATGCCGGCACGGGTCAAGAGCGGCGCCGAGCATATGACAACGGATTCGTTGGAAGACCTCGGCGAGGGCGAGACGATGCTTGGGCGGCCCACGCATCACTACCGCGAGACGCGGGTCGGTACGCTCGACGTGGCGATGGGCGATCAGATGTGCGTGCAGCACTTCAACTCGGTGGACGACGCGTGGTTGTCGCTCGACCCCGAGTTGCTGGCCTCGATGGCGGCTGACAAGACAGCGGGCATGTCCGCAATCGCGAGTGTAGCGCCTGATCTGTCGTCGAACTCCGGGAAGATGCCCAAGGGCATGGCGCTGCGCTCGGTGCACACGTCGACCAGCGGCAGCGTCCGCGCGCCAAAGACTGTGACAATGACAATGGAAGTCGTCGAATTGGAGCAAGGTGAGCTGCCCGACTCCCTGTTCGTTGTGCCCGCCGACTACAATAAGATGGACATGCGGAAGGTGATGGCCGACATGCCCGCCGGCCTGATGGAGTCGGCGATGAAGACCGCGATGGCAAAAACCATGAAAGTTATATGTGACTCCGGCCACCACTTAGTCGAGCTGTGACTGTTTTGCAATGCAATAAGACTGCTGGACGACTTGCGCTGAGCTGCGCCGCGGCGCTCGTCGTGGCCGGGTGCCAACGGCCCGCGACCGGGGCGACGCCGGCCAACGCCCCGCTCGCCTACGCCGTGGTGCCCAACCCCGCGACAATCGAGCTGTCGCGCACTGACAGCTTTGTCGTGACGCCCCGCACCGGCGTGTATATCGACGTCGATGCCTCTCCCGAAGTCGAAGCCATCGGCACGTACGCGGCGAACATGCTCGCGTCGCGGGCCGGCGTCACGGCACGGCGGCTGGCGGCCGGCCAAACAGCCCCGGACTCGAGTGTCAGTCTCGTGCTCGATCCGGCGCGCACAACGCTCGGCGCCGAGGGCTACGAGCTCACCACCACGCGCACGCAGGTGCGCGTTGTTGCCGCGCAACCGGCGGGCCTGTTCTACGGCGTGCAGACGATTCGCCAACTGCTGCCGGCGTCTGTCGAACATCAGGCGGCCATCGCGCGCCGGCTGGCCATGCCCACCGGCCACGTCGTGGACACGCCGCGGTTTGCCTGGCGCGGCGGCATGCTCGACGTGGCTCGCCACTTCCTGCCGGCGCCAGACGTCAAGCGCTTCATCGACGTGATGGCGCTATACAAGCTCAATCGACTACACCTGCATCTGGCCGACGATCAGGGCTGGCGCATCGAGATCAAGTCCTGGCCACGGCTCACCGAAGTTGGCGGACAAACGGCCATCGGCGGCGCGCGCGGCGGATTCTATACGCAAGCCGAGTATGCGGATCTCGTGGCCTATGCGCGGTCGCGGTACGTCACGATCGTGCCGGAGATCGACATGCCGGGCCACAGCAATGCGGCGCTCGTGTCGTATCCGGATCTCGGGTGTAACCGCGTCGCGCCGCCACCGTTCACCGCGGTGGGCGGTCCGCCGAACACCCTGTGCGTCGATCGCGACAGCACCTACACCTTCGTGGCCGACGTGGTGCGCGAGATCGCCGCCGCGGCGCCGACGCCGTACTTCCACATTGGCGGCGACGAGGTTCAGAAACTCACGCAGGCGCAGTATCGCGCGTTCGTCGAGCGCGTGCAGAAAATCGTCACCGCGGCCGGCCCGCGCATGGTAGGGTGGGGTGAGATCGCGCCGGCGAACATTTCGCCCAGCACCATCGTGCAGCACTGGACCAAGGACTCGGTGGCGCTGCACGCGGCCCGCGGTGGCCAGGTGATCTTGTCGCCGGCACCGCATGCGTATCTCGACATGAAGTACGACAGCAGCAGCGTGCTCGGATTGAAGTGGGCGGGGCTGATCGATCTGCGCACCGCGTATGATTGGAATCCGGCAGCGATCATTCCCGGCGTGGGCGAGCAGTCGGTGCTCGGGGTGGAGGCGCCGCTGTGGGCGGAGACGCTGCTCACGCTCAACGATTACGAGTTCCAGGCCTTTCCGCGGCTCATTGCGATCGCTGAGCTTGGCTGGTCGCCCCAAGCGCGCCATGATTGGGAAGACTTCCGCCGGCGCATCGGTGCGCAGGGCGCGCGTCTGGCGGCCATGGGAGTAAACTTCGCGCGCGTGCCGGGAGTGAACTGGACCTGGTAACCGCGCGGCCGTCAGTGAGAACCTCGAGCCCACAACAATGATGATGAAGCGCGCCTGGATCTCAGCTCTCCTGCTCGCGATAGCGGTTCGAGCCGGTGCGCAGCTTCAGAAGGGAATTGCCAGCGCCGACTCGCTCGTGCAGGATGCCATGGCGCGGAGTCTCATTCCGGGTGCGGTGCTCGTGGTGTCCAAGGACGGCAAGGTCGTGCACCAACGTGCGTTTGGTTTCGCGCAACTGAACGACTTTGACGGCCACCGGCTGGCGAGCCCTCGACCAATGCACGTGACGACGATGTTCGATCTCGCGTCGGTCACCAAGGTGATGGGGACGACGTTCGGCGTGATGATGCTGGTGGATCGCGGCTATATCGACGTAAATGCACCGGTCTATCGCTACCTACCGGATTTTCGCGGGCCGCATCTCGACAGCATCACCGTGCGCCACCTCCTCACCCATTCGGCGGGCTTGGTGCAGTGGCAACCGTTGTACTATCACGCGTCCAACGAAGCGGAGACGTATGACGTCATTCGGCACATGCCCCTGCAGTGGGGCGTTGGCGAAGGCCGGCACTACAGCGATCTGGGGTTCATGCTGCTGGGCTACATCGTGGAGCATGTGAGCGGCAGGCCGCTCGATCAGTTTCTCGACCAGGAGCTGTATCGGCCGCTCGGCCTGCACTCCACCACGTTCAATCCCAGACAGCACGGGTTCGCCGATTTTGCGGCCACCGAATCGGGGAACGGCTACGAGCGCCATATGGTGTACGACTCGACGTTCGGTTACCGCTACCTTGGCGATCCAACGTCGTGGGACAAGTGGCGCACGTACGTGCTGGCGGGCGAGACGAACGATGGCAATTCATACTATGCAAACAACGGTGTCGCGGGTCACGCCGGATTGTTTTCCACGGCGGCCGATCTCCGCGTGCTAATGGATTTGTTGAACGCAAAGGGATCGTACCGCGGCAAGCAGTACATCCGGCCGGCGGTGATCGATCAATTCCTCACGCGCGACAAGTTCGACAACTACCTCGGCTGGATGTTCTCCAAGGACACGCCGGCCGGGAGCTTCAATCACAACGGGTTCACGGGCACGTACGTCGCCGGAGTTCCCAAGGCCGGATTGTCGATTGTGTTGCTGACGAACAAGCAGAACATGGGCACGAACGCGGCCGGCAACTTCACGAATGTGGGGCCGCTCGACGCGGGCGTCACGCGCGTGTTGGTGAACGCGGTGCTGGCACCGCCGCAACCGTAGAACCATGAGCGGGCTCGGCGAACTGGCCGCGCGGGTTCGCTGTGCGTGCAGGAGCGTGCCGGGGAGAAGCCCTGTCATCCCGAGAGAGCGTAGCGAATGAGGGATCTTCTCTCACATCAACTATAAGACGGACGACGACAGAT
>JBEPWA010000008.1:0-100262 GCA_041690755.1 Gemmatimonadaceae bacterium
CAACTCGCTCCCCCATGCGGCAGCGAACAGCTCGGCGCGCTCGAACGACGCATACTGATCGTTTCGGCTTGCGACAACGATCGACGGAAAGTGCAGCGCGTTCAGCGGGATCGGCGCGAAGTTTTCGAGCGACCGCGCCGCGACAGATTCCTCGACGTCGGCCGGAGCGACGAGGAGCGCGCCGGCCAATCGCGACTCTGCGGAAAGATCGTGCACTCCCGCCCAGTGGGCCACGGCGATGCACCCCAGGCTGTGCGCCACGAGCACCGGCTTGGCCGGCGCCGCCACGATCGCCCGCTGGAGCGTGGCGATCCAGTCGGCGAGATCCGGCGCATCCCAGTTGGATTGTTCGACGCGCGTGAATTCGGGGTGATCGAGTTCCCATAGCGTCTGCCAGTGGGCAGGGCCGGAGTTTTGCCAGCCGGGAATGATCAGAACTGGGGGTTGGGTCACAGCGCAGGGCGCTGCATCTTTGCGTGACAAACATGGTTTCGCATTGTACAATCCTGCGGTATTAATTAGAAAATGGTCATCCAGCGCCCGACGTCCCACTATCGGAGCAAAGCATGCGCTACCCGCGCGGGTTCGTTGCTACTGCCTGTTTCTTGATCGCGGTCGCGAGCCCTGGTGACGTGCATGGCCAGTCGGTCATGGCGTGGTCGTACACGCAAAAGATCACGATCGATTCGGCGAATGGCCATATACCCAGCTCCCTCAGCAGCCGGGTGCAGGTGACCGACCGGTTCGTCCGCAGGCAGACCCTCGAGTTCGGGAGCCTGAAAGTTCCGGCGGATCGGCTCAAGGGCAGCTACCTCCTGTTCGACGGCACCGACGGCACCGGGACGTCGGTAATGCCATCGCAGCGTGCGGCATCCGTTGTGACGGTAGGTTCGGCGTTCGCCGAGTCCAGGTCGCTGCAGATGGCCTATCAACCCGGCATGCAGCGCACCCTGGACGACCTCGGCGCGGGCGAGCCGCTAATCGGCCATGCGACCGAACACTATCGATTGACCGAGCAGGGGAGCATGGATGTGACGCTGTTGGGAAAAACGTGCACGCGTCGGATCGACGCCGTTACGGAATTATGGATCGCGCCCGACGTGGACATCCATCCAGCATTCGAGGCCGCCGCAAAAGTCTACGGATTTGCGGACGCTCTACCCGGGATGGTTGCGACGCCACCCGGTGCGCAGCTGTCGATGCCCAAGGGCACTGCACTCCGTTCCATTGTGCGCACAACGAACACGGATTCCAGCGGCACCGACCATGTCGTGACGTTGACGGCGGAGTACCTGGAGATCAGCCACAGCTTGGTGGACGACTCGCTGTTCGCCGTGCCGGCCGGATACCGAATACTTGACTTGCGCACGGCGGCGCCGCGATCCACGAGCACCGACTCCAGCACGAAGGCCCGCGGACTGCAGATCCTCAACCGGATGTGCGAGAATCCTGGCTGACGCGAAGCCGTAGCGCGTCGAATCGCTAGCCGAACACGATTCCCAAGCGATATCCTGTCATCCCGAGCGAGCCTGAGCGAAGCGAAGGCGACGAGGGATCTACCCGGCCTGGCCGCGATAATTGGCGGGTGGGAAGATCCCTCGCTTCGCTCGGGATGACAAAGGAGCTTCGCTCGGGATGACAAAGGCTCAGGATGACATTGGGGTGCGCATCAGCCCATTCACGTCCGGATAGCTCAACGTGGACCGGAGGCTCGCCGCAAAATCGCCGGACTCAAGCAACTCACGACCCACGCGCGCAGCCGCGGACATCACGACAAGTACCGGCCACGGCCCGGTGCTCACTCTCGCCACGCCCAACCGCGCCAATTCCGACAACGGCGGCGTCGCCGGACCGGCGAGAATGTTGAGCGGACCGTTGATGCCGCGCGCCAGCGCGCCGATCGTCTCGCCGTCGGTCACGCCGGCCACGAACAGACAATCCGCGCCTGCCGCGCGATAGGCATTCGCCCGCTCGATCGCCTTGGACAGTCGCTGCGCTGGGTCGCCCACCTGCTTGAGAAAGATGTCGGTGCGGGCGTTGATCACGAACGCCACTCCCGCGGCATTGGCGGCGGCGCGTGCCGCGGCAACGCGCTCGACGGCATCCTGCATCGAGAACAGCGGATCAGGGCTCGGGCGCGGCGCACGTGGCATGGCGTCCTCGAGATTCATCCCCACCGCTCCGGCCGTAATGGCAAGTCGCACCGTCTCCGCGACATCGCGCGCTGTGTCGGCATAGCCGGCTTCGAGATCGGCGGTCACCGGCACCTGCACGGCGTGGGCGATTCGCGCCACCACCGCCAACATTTCGCCGCGCGACATGCGCTCGCCGTCGGGATAGCCGGCCGCCCACGCCACGCCGGCGCTGGTGGTGGCAATGGCAGCATAGCCCGCCTGCTCGAACACCCGTGCGGTCACGACGTCCCAGGCATTGGCCAGCAACAGCGGCGTGCCGGGTTGGTGCAGCGCGCGAAGGGTTTCGCCGCGCGAGTGTTGAATGGTTGTGTCCATGATACTTATTAGGTAAAAGAAATGAAAACTAGAGGCCGCCGGCCGCCTGGCGGGTGTGAAGCACCGGCTCGATCAGCGCCACGGCCGGGGTGAACAACGAAAACTGGTCGGGGTGTGCAAACACCGCCGCAAAATCCGCCGGTTCGAATGCCCGCTCGAGACGCGCCGCGTAGGTAGCGCGCAGCAGACGCGAGTAGTGATCGACGTCGTAGTCGCGAAGATCGATAGCTCCGGCGCTTGCCGCCTCATCTTCGGCCTCGTCGATTACTCGGCCCGAACCGCCCTTCGTTCTATAGATACGAACCCGCTCACCCACCCGCCAAGCCGTGCGGCCGCTGGCGAGCATCGATTCATACGACAATTCGCGGCGCGTCGCGCGCGTCGCTAAATACTCGGCGGGCGTCTTGGTCAACCGAACCTTGGACGACACATCCCGTGTCGGGAACCCGCGACGCTGCAGCGCGTCGAGTGTGGCGAGGTAGCTGTCGCGCACAGCAACGACGTCGCCAACGAGCAGGTGCCCAATTGCCCGTCGCAGAAATGCTTCGCCGTACGGTTCGGCACGGCTTGACCGAAAGGCCACGCCGCGCAATATGAGAGTTCCGTCATACCCGCGCAGCGCGTAGTTCTTGGGCTCGTGGGAGAGCATGGCGGCGTAGCGGCCGTCGAGCTCGAGCTGCACGAGCGGCGGGAGTAGCGCGGCCACTTCGGTCACGACGCGCCGCTCGTCGGCTTCGCTCCACTCTTGTGGCACGGCAAAGTAGACGCCGTCGGTGTCCGCCTCGAGCAGCGTGACGCCACGATCGGCGAGCGCGCGGCACATCAGCGTGAGCGTCTCGCGGCCGCGGCGCGTTACCTCGTTGGCGGCGTGGACGTCGGCAAAGCGCGTGAGGCTTTCGCCCGCCGCGAGATAACCGTACGCCGAGTTGACCACGATCTTCATCGCCGCCGACATCGCCTCGTGCGAAAAGCGCTCGGCAGATCCGGATGCCGCGGCGCGCGCGCTGGCCTTGGCGGACAGGCGCGTCTCGACGAGGCGATCCACCAGCGCGAGCAGCGCCCCGCGGTGGTCGCGCGCCGGACCAATGCGAAAGGCTCGCATGAGCGACGGATACAGACTCGCTACGTCCGCCTTCACCACGCGATGCGCCACCCCGGTGGCGAAGAGATGCAGCGCCGCGCCGCTGTGCACCGCGCCGTCGCCCGGCTCGTGCGCGGGCAGCGCCATGCCCGCACGGATGTAGGCGCGCACGAGCAGGGGATCGATCACGCCCGTGGCCGCGCCGGCGTCGGCCAATCGCTCGTACCGGCGCGGCGCCATCTGCGCGAGCGCGAACGCGGCGCCACCGAGCAAGCGGGCGAGTGCCGCGACTTCGTCAACGTCGGACGTGGCGTACCGCCGCACGCGATCCGGATCGGTTTGATAGACGTGATGGATTTGCGCGCCGGGGATCAGCTCGCGATCGGGGCCGGAGATACCGAAGTGCCGCGCCACCGCCTTGAGTCCGTGGCCGGGCAAGTCGCGCGACGAGAAGTCATGTCGGCGCACGGCGTCGAGCGTGTCGATCAACTCGCGGCCTGGAGCGACGAACCGCACCCGCCTGCCGTCGTCACGACCGCTCGGCGCGCCGCGTCGCGCGCCTCGCTGGCGGAGTCCGGGCGGGCCAATGCGCCCGAGTGAGAGCGGCACGCCGAGTATGCGGGCGCGCCGATCGAGAAAGGGCAGGTCGAAGCCGTGAAGGTTGTGATTCTCGATCACGTCTGGGTCGGTCGCCTGCACGGCGGCGACGAGCCGGCGAATGAGATCGGCCTCGCCGGCGTCGTCGTTGCCGGTCGCTTCGAGCAGATATGAGCTGCCGTCCGGATTGCGCACCGCCACCATGAACATGCGGTTGCGCGCCGGATCGAGGCCGGTTGTCTCGAGATCGAACTGCATGCGGCGCAGATCGTCGAATACCAGATCTTTAAAGTAGGTGCGACCGGTGGCGACGAGATACTGTTCCTCGGGCGGCAGCGCGAGGATGGATGCATCCGGCAGATCGCGGACGTGGACGAGGTGCCGGCCCAGGCGTTGGGACGCGCCGCGCAGGAGCGCGGCGGTGAGCGTTTTCCAGTCGGCGGCGGAGAACAGAAAGCGAAGTGCGCCGGGGCCGCCGAGCTCGTGGTAGGTGACGAGGGCGCCGGCGGTTCCGTCCAGGGCCAGGCGATTGCCCAGGTTTTGGAAGTCGTCGAGCCGGTCATAGAGCAGCCAGGGCCGAAAGCGCTCGTCGTCGCGCAGCAGCTCGCCCGTGGCGCGCACACGGCGCCAGACCGTCGCTCGTCCGTCGTCCGTCGCCCACACGGAAACGATTCCCGGGGTGGGGTCCCAGCCCCACAGCCATTCGTCCATCTCCGCAACGTAGTCGAGCGAAGCCCTTGTCATCCCGACGAGCGAAGCGAGGAGGGATCTTCTTCCTCGCCGATTATAAGACGGGTTACGGAAGATCCCTCGCGTTCGCTCGGGATGACATGGCTGGGGATTTGACGAACTGCCGCGGGTGCACGATAATGGGGCACCCCGCGAGCGCGGTTAGCGTCGCCCGGGTTGGATCCTTATGGAGGTATCGATGCCGCTCAACAACGGAATGAGTCGTCGCGGGTTTGTCGGTGGTGTTGCCGGTGCGGTGGGGCTTCTGGCCTTCAAATCGCCCGGCGATCTGATGGCCGACGAGGCAGTGTCCCAGGCCAGGCGACTCCGCGCACCGCGCGCCGCGGAAGATCCGTACGATCTCCTCGCCAAGATCTCGTTCAACGAGAATCCGTACGGGCCCACCGAGCCGGTGATCCAGGCCATGACCCACGCGTTCAAGTACGCCAATCGCTATGGCTATCCAGACGGCGGCATCACCGAGGCGATTGCGAAGTACCACGGTGTCCCGAAGGAATACGTGATGATCGCCGCCGGTTCGGGTGACATACTCGACGTCATGGGCACCACGTTCGCGCCGGACGGCAAGACAGTGGTCGGCGTGGCACCGTCGTACGGCTACGTCTACTCGCACGTGTCCAGCGTGAAGGGCGACGCGCTCACCATTCCGCTCACGTCCGATTATCGACAGGACATTGACGCGTTGATCGCGACGACGAAAAAGCACTATCGCGATGTGGGCTTCGTCTACCTCTGCAACCCGAATAATCCGACGGGGCGTATCGTCACCAAGCAGGAGGTGCGGCAACTGCTCGACGGACTGCCGGCCGACGTGCCAGTGCTGATCGACGAAGCCTACTGGGACTTCGTGGAAGATCCGAATTATGCGACGTCAATTCCCTACGTGCTCGAAGGCCGTCCGGTGGTCGTCACGCGCACCTTCTCCAAGATCGCCGCGCTCGCCGGCATGCGCCTGGGCTATGCGATCACCCAGCCCGAGTACATCGCAAAGATGTCGCCCTTCCTCAACAGCGACTCGGTGAGCGCCGTGGTGAAATGGGGCGGCGTGGCCGCGCTGCAGGACACGGCGGGCCGTGCGCACGTGAAGAAGGTGACGCTCGAGCTCCGCAAGCAGACGATGTCGGAGCTACAGTCGCTGGGCTACGAGGTGATACCGTCGGAGACAAACTTCTTCATGGTGAACCTCAAGCGCCCGGTCAAAGAGGCGAGCGCCGAGTTCGAGAAAAAGGGCGTGCTGGTTGGGCGCCCGTTCCCGCCCATGAACAATCATCTGCGCGTGTCGATCGGCAATCCGGACGAGATGAAGCGGTTCATGGTCGCCTTCAAGGAAATCCTGGCGACCGCGTAAAGCTGATCGCTGGCGTCAACGGATCGACGCCCTGTACCCGGCGAACACTTCGCCGGGCGTTTGGAAGACGAGCGTTCGACGCCGCCGCGTGTTGAGACACACAGCGCCCCGCTATCGTCGTTAAACGGCGCCGTGCTCACCAACAGTCGCCAATTCTGCTCCGCCGTGATCATGCCGGCGAGCGGCGATCGGAGGGCGGCTACGCAATCTGCGTGGGACGTTTTCCTCGATTTGTGGGCCCACCAAGTGGGCCCCCCCACTGGAATGACAGGCGGCAGCTCACCCGCCGAGTCCATTTCGCCGCAAACCAAAATGGTATACCAGATTGACACCTCGATAGTGCGGTCATACGTTCGGCTGATGGTATAAAGTATTCCCCCGATTTTGCCCCACTCCGATCCGTCGCCCGCCCCAGGGCCTCTCGCTCGGTGCATCCACTACACAGCACGACGTAGCATCCCACTCAGTACCACCACCGGCTGACGCACCGCCGGTTTCCCCTGCGCGTGTACGGCGATCGCGCTTGTCGATTGCAGAAGTGTGTTGTCGTTGTACCCGTCAATCGCGTCCCGCGGTTGGCGAATCCCCCCACCCGGGAGAGAGTTCATATGCAATGGGGTTTCCTCACCTCGAAGCCTGCACGCTCGGCTCAATCCGTACGCCGACACCGATGGGGCATAGCGGCCGTGACCGCCCTGGCCATTGTCGTCGGTAGCGTCAGCGCTTCGGCGCAGGCCAATAGTGGCACCATCACGGGTCGCGTGACCGATGCCGGCTCAGGCGCGGCGCTGCAGAGCGCCAATGTTCGTGTTACCGGTAGCCAGATCGGAGCACAGACCGACGCCGATGGCAAGTACACAGTTCGCGGCGTCACCCCGGGAACGCACGACGTTCAGATAAATCGCATTGGCTACGAGGCTAAACGCGTGAGCCTGACGGTGGCCGCCGGCCAGACCGTGACGAGCAACGTGACGCTGTCGCAGGCCGCCTTCTCACTCGCCACCGTCGTCAGCACCGTGACCGGTGCGACGTCCAAAGTAGAGTTGTCGAACACCGTGGCCACGGTGGACGTCGCCTCCAAGGTCGATGAAACGTCGGCCCACAGCCTGGGTGAAATGCTCGGCGGGCAGGCGGCCGGCGTGCAAGTCATCTCATCCGGTGCTGCGGGCAGCGGCTCGCGGATCAGAATTCGCGGCATGAATTCGCTCTCCCTCGACAACGCTCCGGTCGTCTACATCGACGGCGTCAAGGTGAACTCCGACGCCGGCAGCCGGACCTCGCGCTTCGACGACATCAACCCCGAGGAGATCGAAACGATCGACATCCTTAAGGGCCCCGCAGCCGCGACGCTGTACGGCACCCAAGCGGCAAATGGCGTCATCATCATCACTACCAAGAAGGGCAAGGCGGGATCGACCCGCTTCTCGTTTTTCACCGAGGGTGGCATCTCGAAATTCCCGCAGGAGGGGCATTTCCGCGACATCTGGGAGGGCTTCGACAACTCCACGCCCGGCAAGCACAACAAATGTGTCCTGGTCGAGCGGGCACAGGGCAAGTGTCAGATCGACAGCTTGTACCACGGCGATTTGCTCAACGTGCCGGAGTACACGCCGATCACCAAAGGCAACAGCAAGGATGTTGGCGTTCAGGTATCCGGCGGCACCGAAACGACGCGGTACTTCCTGTCCGGCGAGTACAACAACGTGATGGGCCCGTACAAGATGCCGGCGCTCGAACAGGCGCGCCTGGAAGATCTGCGCGGCCAGGCGGTACCTGACAACCAGATTTACCCGAACGCCGACCGGAAGATCAATCTGCGTACCAACGTTTCGTCGCAGTTGGGATCCAAGGCGGACTTCACGGTTTCCGTCGGCTACCTGAATCGCGCCGATCGCCAGCCGCCGAACGAGGGAAGCCCGCAAGGCATCATGGTCGATGCCATGGCCGGACTTGCGGCCACGGATACCAAAGACGCCGACGGTGTTCCGCTGCATGGCGGTCGCATCTACCCAATGGGCGACATTTTTTCTCAGAACAACTTCAGCAACGTCAGTCGTTACACCACCAGCCTGAACGCCCGCGTCTATCCCACGTCGTGGCTGAACATGCGGGCCAACCTCGGCTACGACTACACCGGTAGCCACGACAACAGCAGCACCTATTTTGGCCAGGGCCCAGTCGGCACTGGCCGCGATGGTAGCGTGAACGACAGCCGTACCGAGAACAACATCTACACCATCGACGTAGGCGCCACGGCCACCAACGATCTATGGCGGAGCTTTGCGTCCAAGCTGTCCGTCGGCACCCAGGCCTACCGCACCTTCAATCAATCGACCACCGGTAGTGGTCAGCAGTTGCCGCCGGGCGCCACCACGGTGGCCGCCGCCGCCACTCGGTCGGCCGGCGGGTCAACCAACGAGAGCGTCACGATCGGAAACTACGTGGAAGAAGTGCTGTCGTACGCGGACCAGCTCTACATCACTGGCGCGGTGCGATACGACGGCAACAGCGCGTTCGGAAAGAACTTCAAGGGCGTGTTTTACCCAAAGTTGGGCGCGTCGTGGCTCGTCTCCCAGACGGGTTGGTTCCCGCGGACGAACACCCTCAGCTCGCTACGCCTGCGGCTTACCTACGGTACGTCTGGAGTTCAGCCTGGAGGCAATGACGCTACGCGGTATTACACGCCGACCACCGGCACGGTACTCGGCACGGATCTGCCGGGCGTTTCCCTCGCGGCGGTCGGCAACGCTGCGCTCAAGCCGGAGTTCTCGGCCGAGTACGAGGGCGGCGTTGACGCCACGCTGTTCAACAACCACAGCACCCTCGAGCTCACCTACTTCAACCATCACACGAGCGATGCCATCATCAGCCGGCCGCTTGCTCCGTCACTGTCGGGCATCGGGTCGGTGCGGTCCAACCTGGGTTCGGTCCGGAACTCGGGCTTTGAGTATACGCTGAACAACCGAATCATCGACAACAGCAACGTCGGGTTTGACATCCAGCTCACCGGGTCGGCCACCCATAACGAGATCCTCACGCTGGGCGAAGGCGTAACGCCGGTGACGACTGGCGACCGGAGCACCCAGTACAGCGCACCTGGGTATCCGCTTTTCGGGTACTGGGGCCATACCTACACGTACAACGACGCGAACAACGATCGGATCATCGTCCCGAGCGAGATGACCATCAGCGATACCGCGATCTACATCGGCTCTTCGTATCCGACCATCGAACTCGCACTTAACCCGCGCGTCGAATTGTTGCACCGCAAGCTCGCCATCTCGGCCCAGTTCGACCACAAAGAAGGGCTGAACAAGTTCAACGACACCATGCGCCACCAGTGCTCGGGCGGTGGACAGAACTGTCGTGCCCTCTACGACATCAATGTCGGCCTGGCAGCGCAGGCGGCGGCACAGCTCGACAACAATTACAACTACTACACAGGCATGTACGAGAACGGCAAGTTCACCCGACTCCGTGAGGTGGCGGTGTCCTATCAGCTCCCGGACATGCTGGCGCGCCGCCTCCGCTCGTCGCGCGCCCTGCTCGTGGTGGCCGGACGGAATCTGCACGTGTGGACGCCCTACACCGGTTTCGATCCAGAAGCGACCGTGGGCAATAGCGACTCCCAGGGCAACGAGGAGTATTTCTCCACGCCGCCGCTTCGCTTCTTCACGGTCCGTCTCAACCTGACCTTCTGAGGCGCATCCACATGACACTCAATCTGAAGCTCAATCACAGGACTCGTAGCTCGATGTCATTCTCCGCTCCGGCGCGCATGCGCGTCTACATCGCTGCCGGCCTCGCCATCACCCTGGGTGGGTTGGCGGCATGTGATACCGCGTCGCTGCTCGACGTGAAGGATCCCGACATCCTGAACGTTGACGATTACAACACGCCGGCCGGAGCGGATCCCCTCCGGATCGGCGTGATTTCCCGGTTCACCACCGCCTTCGATGGCAGTTCCAACTCGTACACGACCATAACGGGCACTATGGCCGATGAGATGCTTGCCAGTAGCACGCACCAGGAAAATGTGCGGATCGACCAGCGCGGCATGGTGGAGTTGAACGACATCGCCGGCGGTGTGTATTCCGGCCTCCAGCGGACGCGAGCTAGTGCCACCAGCGCCATCAAGATTCTTAATACCACGCAGCCGGATCCGACGTACAACCGCGGGGAGCTGTATATGCTGCGCGGCTACGTGGAGATGTTCCTGGGCGAGAGCTGGTGTTCGGGCGTTCCGTTCTCGAGCGAGGACGGCGTGACCCAGACCTTTGGTATGCCGCAGACCACCGACGCGGTGTACGCCGTGGCCGCGGCGAGCTTCGATTCGGCGATTGCGCTCGCGGGCACAAACACGCGCATTCGGTATGGGGCTGAGCTTGGGAAAGCTCGGGCGCTGCAGAACGGGGGCAAGTTCACCGACGCGGCGACGGCCGTGGCTGACGTTCCGCAGAGTTTTGTGCTGTACGACTATCACTCCGCAGCCGGCACGAGCAATGGCGTGTGGAGCGCGGCGTCGAGCGGCGCCTCGAGTTACAAGATCATGACGAACGAAGGCGGGAATGGCCTGCCGTTTCTGGCAAACCACAGTGACCCGCGCATCAACTGGAAGCCTGGGACCCGTACAGGCTTCAACTCCGTCTTCGTCAACCTCGATGAGCAGTTGAAGTTCGGCCGGTACGACAACGGCATTGTGAGCAATGGCATCGAGGCCGCGCTCATCAAGCTCGAGGCACGGCTGCAGGGTGGCACCCAGGCCGACCGGGACGCGGTATACGCCGGTCTGAACGCCCTACGGGCGAGCGGCCCGCCAGTGGTTCCGGCCATGACCAGCGGTGCGCCGCAGACTCAGGACGCCGCGGTGAACCTGCTCTATACCGAGCGTGCATACTGGATGTGGCTCACCGGCCATCGCCTGGCCGACATGCGCCGACTGGTCCGAATCTACAAGCGGGATGCCGAAACGGTGTACCCCACGGGCGATGTCCCCAAGCCATTTGTGGGCACCTACGGCAACCAGACCGCCCTGGTGATTGCTTTCGAAGAGCGGAACAACCCGAACTTCAAGGGTTGCTTGCCGGGTGCGTGATCACGCAGTAACGAACAGCAGTAACGAACACATGAAAGCGGCCACGGCGAACATTGCCGTGGCCGCTTTTCGTTGCCCGCGTGTCATCCCGAGCGCAGCGAGGGATCTTCCGTACCCCGTCTTATAGAGTTGGCGGGAGAGTAGATCCCTCCTCGCTCCGCTCGTCGGGATGACAACGACGCTGGTTCTCGGGATGACATGGCGGTGGTGTCTCCACCCTTCTCGAGGGGGCCTGCCACCGCCCAGTATCTTTCCCCCGTCAAAGTCCACGCCGCCTTCAGGCGCCGGACGTAACACGGTCTCAGCAGAGGTATGCTAGGTGGCGAGTGACGTAGCAGCAACCCCGGGCGGTCGCACCGGCCAGGTGGCGCAGTTCGAGCAGTATCGCTGGATCATCCTGTTTGGATTGATCACGGCCGCCGTCATGGAAGTGCTCGATAGCACAATCGTGAATGTCGCGCTGCCGCAGATGGCCGGCAATCTCGGCGCGACGTTTCAGGAAATCAGTTGGGTGAGCACAGGCTACATCCTGTCGAACGTCGTCGTGCTGCCAATGACGGCGTTCCTCACGTCGATCTTTGGCCGGCGCAACTACCTCACCGGCTCGATCATCCTGTTCATCATCGCGTCCTTCCTCTGCGGCACGTCCAACTCGCTCGGCGAGTTGGTGCTGTGGCGCATCATGCAGGGGGTCGGCGGCGCGGCGCTGTTGTCCACGGCACAAGCAACGCTGCGACAGATCTTTCCGACGGAAGAGCAGGGCATGGTGCAGGCGATCTTCATCCTCGGTATCATCGTGGCACCCACGCTCGGTCCCACGCTCGGCGGATGGATCACCGATCGCTACACCTGGAATTGGTGCTTCTTCATCAACGTGCCAATCGGCATTCTGTCGGCGTTCCTCGTGTTCACTTTTCTGCACGACCCGCCGGGCATGCAGAAGCGCATTCCCGCAGACTGGCTGGGCATCGGCCTGCTGATCCTGGGACTCGGCTGTCTGCAGTACGTCCTGGAAGAGGGCCGGGAAAAAGACTGGTTCTCCGACGCCTGGATCGTGCGGCTCACCGTCACCGCCGTGGTGTCGCTCGCCACCATGCTCTGGTGGGAGCTGTCGTCGCGCAACGATCACCCAGTGGTGAACTTTCGCGTGCTCAAGAACCGACAACTCGCCGGCTCCATCTTCCTGTTTATCGCGCTCGGCTTCGGTCTGTACGGCGGCGTGTTCATTTTTCCGCTGTTCACGCAGAATTTACTCGGTTTTTCAGCGACGCAAACCGGTCTCACGCTCATGCCGGGCGGTATCGCGACCGCAGTGACGGCGATCATCTGCGGAAAGTTGCTCAATGGCGCGGAGCCGCTGGTCGACGCGCGCGCATTGATTTATCTGGGCATTGGACTGTTCGTCGTGGCGATGTGGCAGCTCGGGCATTTGACGACCGCCGCCGGCGAGGCGGATGCGCGCTGGCCGTTGATCATACGCGGCGCCGCGCTCGGCTTTTTGTTTACGCCAATCAACCAGGTGGCCTACGGCAATCTCGATCCGCGCATCGCGCAGCAGGCCTCGGGATTGATCAATCTCTCACGACAGCTTGGCGGATCGTTCGGCATTGCCGTGCTGGCGAGCTTCCTCGACAGCCGCGCCGCGCTTCATCGCACGGAGCTGGTGACGAACTTGTACTCCACGAATCCGCTGTTCCTCGAGCGGCAGCACGCGGCAGCGGCGGCGCTCGTGGCGCGCGGATTCCCAACGAGTGTGGCCCAGCAGGCGTCAATGAAGTTGATCGATCTCACCGTCGCCAAGCAGTCGATGATGTTGAGCTACAACGATGCGTGGATGCTGATTCTGCTCAGTTTTGTGCTCGTGGCGCCGGCGGTTCTGATTTTGAAAAAGCCATCCGGTCACGGTCCCGCGGCCGACGCACACTAAGCCGCCCTGTTTGTCATTCCGAGCGGAGCGAGGAATCCAGCCGGACGATACGAGATTCCTCTGGCTCTCGCTCGAGTCAGAGTGACACTCGGCGTTTCCCGCCGGCGTTCGCCCAGAGTGCGCGCTCGACCATCGCCGGCGTCCACGGCCCGCCCAGTCGTTCGGCGCGCTCTCGCAGGGCGGCCGCATACGCCGCGTAGTACTTGAGCGTCCAGGCCACCGTGCCGAGCCCCGGCACCTGCGCCGCCACGAGCTCGTCGAAAAACGGATAGCTCTGCTGCGCGAACGCGGCAACTACGGCTGACGCCGTAGCCGGCCCCACGCCATGGAGCTTGGCAAGCGTGGCGATGGGCGACGTCGGGTGGGGCACCGCGGCCAATGCGCGCGTGCTCGCCTCGATCACGCTGTCCGCTGCATTGCTACGCACCAGTACGAGATTGGGAGCGCGCCACACGCCGCGCGCCATCTTCCACTCGGTGAGCCGTACCAGCTCGGCGCCCGTGACGTGCGGTGCGCGCCGCGCGACAATTGCCGGCCCTAAATCGTGCTGGTACCAGCGATCGAGGTCGGGCAGTGCGGCCACGCCCTGCGCGGTGACGACGTCAGGGTATGCGTCGAGCGCCCCGCGCCAGGTTGCTGCCGACGACGAGCTCCAGAGATCCGTCAGCGACGCGTCCACAGCAGCATCGTGCCGCAGCCACCGCCTGTCGAATTGTACTGCGCCGGCACGGAGGAACCTCCGGGATAGAATTCGATTCCCGAATATTCTTTGCCCCACATGCTGCTGAAGTCCGGCGGCGGATTGGACGGCGTGGCGGGGCCGATAAAGAACTTGCCGCCGTTCAAGTACACGTCCACGTAGCACTTCCCGGCCGGAAACGTACCGTCCGATATTCCGTGGGCGTCCAGCGGCGACCGCCCGGTGGCGACGAACACCGCCGACGAGTTTATGGCGAGCACCTGCGACAGCCCACTGACCTTTGCGAGAAAGTACGTGAGCTTTCTCTCATCATTCGCCCGCAACACGCTGTCCGTGACGAAATATCCGCCGAGGTTCGCCTTGCGGCGGTCCTCCATTTCCTGCAGTCCGGGTGGCAACCGCTTGGCGACTCCCGCAGCCGTGGTGCGCTGCGCTTCGAGACTCACCGGCATTGCCGTGAGCACAATGTCCCCGTCCACCTTGGCGCCCGGCTTGATGTCAATCGAGTCGATGAACGGCTGAAAGCCAACCGCCCGCACGGTCACGGCGTACCGGCCCGGCGGAATGTTCTTGAATTGGAATTCGCCCAGGTAATTTGTCGCGGTCGCGCGATTCAACTGCGGCAGCTGCACCTCCGCCTGACCCACGGCGGTGCCCACTGAATCGCGCGCCACCGTGCCGGCGAACGTGCCAGTCTGCGCCAGGACCGGTGCGGTCATGGCGGCACAGAGTCCAACGACGAGAAATGCACGCATATACGGCAAGATATTTGGGCGCGCGCCAATCACAATGCGCAATTCGCGCCCGCCGCCCGCGCCGCGCCCCCCGCCTTGCGCTCGCGTCCTGTTGGTGCCCAAGTTATTTCCCCATGCCCCGCCTCCTGCTCGCCTTCCTGCTCTCGCTGCTCCTGCCCGCGACCGCCTCGGCCACCTGGTCGGTGATCGCCGTAGACATGCGCACGGGCCGGATAGTCATTGCCTCCGCCACGTGCGTTGACCGCGATGACTCCTTCCTTATGGGTATTCAGGCCGTCGTCGTTCCGGGCAAGGGCATTGCCGCCTGCCAGGCCGGCGTGGACGGCACCCATGCCAATCAGAATCTCGTCTTTGCGGAATTACAGAAGGGCACCGATCCCAAACGGATAATCGAGATGCTCGCCGCCGACACCGCCTTTCAAACGCGGCAGTTCGGCATTCTCGATCTCCAGGGCCGCAGCGCCGGCCACTCGGGGCTCGCCAACAGCTACGTGACGCAGGACGTGCAGGGCCGCGTGCCGGGCACGGACATTTACTACTCCATTCAGGGCAATATCCTGCGGCCGGGCGAAGTGGTGCCGAACGCCGTGAAGGCGTTCCTCGCCGCGAGCGGCGCGCTCACCGACCGCGTGATGGCGGCGATGGACGCTGCCGATGCCGCGGGCGGCGACAGCCGGTGCACCTGTCCGGTCATTCCCCCCGGCAGTCCGGCTCCGGCCATTCCCTGCGACGGCAAGACCGCGCAGGTAGCCTATATCCTGATGGCCGATCGGAACGATACGAACGGCAAGTCGCACAACGACGGGAAGTACGCCATGTATCTCACGGTGGTGCAGCCCGGCTCGGGCGGACCGAACGCGATACACGCCGGCGAGAATCTCAATCCCGTGAGAACCTTGCGCATGCGCTACAACGTGTGGCGCGCGTTGCAACCCGCGTCGTTCCGGTAGGAAATACTCATGAGATTTCTGACATTGTCGCTAGTGGCGGCCCTTGGCGTCGCAGCGGTGCTGCCGGCAGCGGCGCAGAATCCGTCCGGCGCGCGAGGCAGCGCTCCGGCGCGACGGCCGCGCGGGGTGCAGGTCATGACGCTGGCGGCGGGGGACTGGAAGGACGGTGGCGTGATTCCCGACAAGCACGCCCAACGCGGCCGCGACGTGTCGCCGGCGTTGCGTTGGAGCGCGCCGCCCGCCGGCACCGAGAGTTTTGTGTTGTTGGTGCACGACATCGACGCACCGGTGAACAATGGTGTGGACGACGCGCTGCACTGGTTGGTGTGGAATATTCCCGCCACCGCCACACTGTTGGCCGAGGGTGCGCCGGAAGGCGGGGACCGGGCCGACGGGTCGCGTCAGATAAGCATCAGCGGTCCGTACTATCGCGGGCCGGCCGCCCCGAATACTGGACCTGTACACCATTATGTATTCGAACTGTTTGCGCTGGACACCGTGTTGACCGTACCCGCGGTGGGCGAATCGCCGGCGGCGACACGGGCCGCGGTGGCCGCGGCAATGAACACCCACGTGCGGGGCAAGGGCACGCTCATTGGTGTGTACCGTCGTGCGCCCTAGTGGTCAACGCATGCGTGAGAAATGATGAGGGCCACCGATTTCAACGAACGTATGACGATTTGCTCGACTCGTGAGTTGACAATGTGTGGCTCGGCATCGCTAGAGGCGGGGCGTGACCCGGTTGGAGGCCGTTGCGTCACAAACAAAAAATGGTCTGTCGGATTATTGACACGTCGATTTCTGGTCGTAGGTTCGCCTCAGTGCTAAAGCATTTTCGCTAGTTGTGCCCCACCCCGATCCGTCGCCCGCGCTAGGGCTTCGCGCTCGGTGAGTACACGAGTACCACGTAGCATCCCACTCGTCCCACTCATCACGACCACCGTTGGGGTGGCGTCGATTTCCCCTGCTCCGTTGGACGATCGCGCTTGGCGATCACAGAAGTGTGTGTGTATGTGTGTGTGTAGTTGCAACAGCCAACCGTACATCGCGGTTGGCGCATCACCTGCCCGGGAGAAAGCTCTTATGCAATGGGGTTCCCTCACCTCGAAGTCTGCGCGATCGGATCGGACGGCATCTCGACAGCGATGGGGCATGGCGGCGATGGCCGCTGTCGCCATACTCGTCGGTAGCGTCACCGCCTCCGCGCAGGCGAACACCGGTACGATCACCGGCACCGTCACTGATGGCGGCTCTACGGCCCCCTTGACCGGCGCGAACGTCCGCATCACGGGCACGCAGATCGGCACTCAGACCAACACCAACGGATTGTACACGCTTCGTGGTGTCACCCCGGGTACGATCGAGCTCCAGGTCAATCGCATCGGCTATGAGGTGAAGCACGTCAGCGTCGTTGTCACCGCCGGGCAGACCACTCGCCAGAACATCGGATTGAGCCCGGCAGCCTTCTCGCTCGCCACGGTCGTCACCACGGTCACTGGCGCACAGAGCAAGGCTGCGATTTCCAACACAGTCGCCACCATCGACGTGGGCTCCACGATCGCCGAGAAGCCGATCACGTCCACGGGCGAACTGCTCTCCGGCGTCGCGTCTGGCGTGCAGGTCATCACGGCCGGCGCCACCGGCGGCGGCTCGCGTATTCGTATTCGCGGCCAGTCGTCGCTCTCGCTGAACAACGCCCCGCTCGTCTATGTGGACGGCATCCGCGTTGAGAGTGGCAACGTCTCCGACCAGGGCACCGGTGGCTCGAACCCATCGGCGCTCGACAACATCGCGCCAGAAGACATCGAGACGATTGATGTCGTCAAGGGTCCCGCTGCGGCGACGCTCTACGGCACGCAAGCCGCCAACGGCGTCATCCTGATCACGACCAAGCGCGGCAAAGCCGGCACAACCCGGTGGAACGCATTCGCCGAGAATGGCCTGCTCAACGATTCCAACAAGGGCAACTACCCCGAGCTGTGGGTGGGGTTCGACAACCATACGGGCAAGCCCACCCCTTGTCTGTTGACGTCGCAAGAGTCGGGTTCGTGTCACATCGATAGCTTGTTCCACAACAACGTGTTGAACAACCCTATCACGACCCCGCTGCACACGGGCAACCGCCAGCAGTACGGCGCGCAGGTCTCCGGCGGCGCCACGGCGCTCCAGTACTTCCTCTCGGGCGACGTCCAGCACGAGCAGGGTCCGTACAAGATGCCGCAGATCGAAATCAATCGCTTGATGACCGAGCGCGGCACGAGCATTGGCGACGATCAGATCTATCCGAACGCGCTCAAGCAGGTGAACCTGCGCACCAATCTCAGCACGCAGTTCTCCTCCAAGGCCGACGCTGCGGTATCCGTGGGCTACACGGGTCAATACATCCGCCGCCCGCAGAACGAGGATAACAGCGATGGCCTCATGGTGGACGCACTCGGAACCGGCGCGCGCACGGATCTCGTTGACGCCCGCGGCATCCCACTGCTCGGGTATCGCAACTATCCAATGGGCGACATTTTCGCCCAGCGCACCACAACGCAGACCAATCGCTTCATCAGCAGCCTGACCGCGCACTATTACCCGCTGTCCTGGCTCACGGCGCGCACCAATTTGGGCTACGACAACAGCGCGATCAATGACATGTTCCTGCAGGAATACAACCAGGGCCCGTACAACGACAGTTTCCGCAACTCATCCACCAATGGAACTGCCCAAAGCTCGCGCGGCGAGAACGACGTCTACACGGTCGATGTTGGCGCCACGGCCACCAACACGGTCAGCAAGTTCAATTCAAAGCTGTCCGCGGGCGTGCAGTACTTCCGCAACTACTACTCGGTAACGCGAGGCGAGGGCGACAACCTGCCCCCGGGCGGCACCACCACCTCGGCGGGTGCGGTTCAGACCACGGGCCAGAACACGACCGAATCGATCAACCTCGGAACGTACGGCGAAGAAGTATTGTCCTATTCCGACCGGATCTTTCTGACCGGTGGTCTCCGGTACGACGCCAACAGCGCGTTCGGCCAGAGCTTCTCGGGCGTCTACTATCCAAAGATCGGGCTCTCCTGGCTCCTGTCGGATGAGAGCTTCTTCCCCAAGATCAACGCGATCAACTCGCTCCGTCTGCGTGGCACCTACGGCGCCTCTGGCGTGCAGCCGGGCAGCACGGCCGCCCTCCGGTACTACACGCCGAACGGCGCCAACATCGCCGGCGTCGAGCAGTCCAGCGTGTCGCTCGGCGCGCTCGGCAACCCCAACCTCAAGCCGGAATACTCCGGCGAATTTGAGACGGGCTTCGACATGACGGCGTTCTCGGGCAAAAGCTCGTTCGAGTTCACGTATTACAACAAGCACACGAAAGACGCCCTGATCGCCGCGCCTACCTCCCCGTCGCTCGGCGGCGCGATCTCGACGCAGTACCAGAACCTTGGTGCCATCCGCAACAACGGTGTCGAGGTCACGTACAACCAGAAGCTCATCGATAACACCAACGTTGGGGCGGAGGTTCAGGTCACCGGCTCGGTGAACCGGAATCAAATCCTCACGCTGGGCGCCGGCATTCAGCCGATCTTCACCGGCAACCGCTCCACGCAGCGCAATGCACCGGGCTATCCGCTCTACGGGCTCTGGGGCAAGAATATCTCGTACAACGATGCCAACCACGACGGCATCCTCGGCATCAACGAGGTGTCGATCGCCGACACCGCCACGTACCGTGGATCGACGTTCCCGGAGAACGAGCTCGCGGTGAATCCCCGCCTCGAGTTGTTCCATCGCAGCCTCGCCATCGCCGCCCAGTTCGACCACAAGGATGGCATGACGAAGTTCTTCAATACTGAGCGCCACCGCTGCCAGAACGGCCTGTCGTGTCAAGCACAGTACGATGCGACGTCGTCGCTCAAAGCGCAGGCCGCAGCAATCGCCACCAAGAACTATGCGGACTACACCGGCCAGTTCTACAACGGTCAGTTCACGCGGCTCCGCGAAGTCTCGGTGTCGTACCAACTGCCCGACCGGTTTGCCGCCCGGCTGCACACCTCGCGCGCCTCGCTGACCGCTGCCGGCCGCAACCTGTACGTGTGGACGGCCTATCCGGGCGTTGATCCGGAAGCGTCGCAAAACACCCTCAGCGATTCGCGTGGAAACGAGGAATACTTCTCCACGCCGCCGCTCCGGTACTTCACGCTCCGCCTCAATCTCAACTTCTGAGGCGACGACCAATGACATCCAAACACACTGCGAAGGATCTGATGCCTGCTTCCCGACCGGCGCAGAGGCGCGCCGTCTACACCGCCGTGGCGGCGCTCAGTCTCGGCGCCCTTGGCGCCTGTAAGTCGAGCGAGATTCTCAACGTCAGCTCTCCCGACGTGCTCGGCGTCGCCGCGTACTCCACGCCCGCCGGAGCCGACGCGCTCCGGTACGGCGTGATGGGCGACTTTGCGTATGCCTATGACGGCAATACCGACGCATACACCGTGATCTCTGGCAACCTGGCCGACGAGATCTACACCACCGATACCTTCGACGACCGGTTGACGATCAACGCCCGGAAATCGCTCGAAGTGAACGCGAACATGGAGAGTTCGTACCGCAACGTGATGCAGGCGTACCTCGGGGCGAATACCGCGGCCTCGGTGCTCGCCACCGCGCTGCCGAACAACAAGTCGCAGCGCGCCGAGATGTATCTGATTCGCGGCTTTACCCAGATCATGTTCGGCGAAGGATGGTGCTCCGGCACAGCGTTCTCTCCGTCGGATGCCTCGGGCGCTGTGGTTTACGGTGTCTCGAACAGCACCAAGCAGCTCTTCACGCTGGCCTCGGCGAGCTTCGATTCGGCGCTGATGTTTGCCGACACGAGCAACTACATCAAGTACGGCGCGCAAGTCGGTAAGGGCCGTGCGCTGCTCAACCTCGGGCAGTTTGCCCAGGCGGCAACCGCGGTGGCCGGCGTTCCGATCGGCTATCAGTACAACACCTACCACTCCACGGCGACCAGCCGCGAGCAGAACGGCATGTGGAACGCGACGGTCAACGGATCGACCCGTTACTCGATCATTGACAACGAAGGCACCAACGGTCTGCCGTTCCTGACACACGACGGCGGCAAGGATCCGCGGACGCCGTGGGTACCGTCAACGCGCGATGCCTTCAACGCGTTGGAGCACAACCTGCCCAGCGAGACGAAGTTCGGGCGGACGAGCAGCGGCATTGTGGCCGACGGCGTGGAAGCGCAGTTGATCATTCTCGAAGCCAGACTGCAGGGCGGCGCGCAGTCGGACCGCGACGCGGTGTTCGCGGGCCTCAACGCACTGCGGGCCGGCAACTCGACGCCCATTGCGCCAATCGCCGGCGGCTCGCCGACGACGCAGGCCGCGGCGGTGACGCAGTTGTTCACCGAGCGTGCATACTGGGAATGGCTCACCGGTCACCGGCTTGGCGATTTGCGGCGGCTGGTGCGGCAGTACGGTCGGGGAACGGAGTCGGTATACCCGACGGGCGCGCTGCCGGTGCCGTTGGCCGGAACGTACGGCACGAGCACGAGCATCACGATTCCGCAGAACGAAAGGAACAACCCGAATTTCCAGGGCTGCCTCGCTACCGAAGGCTTCTAACCGGATTCGTTTCCGCTTCGTAGCATCGCAGGATTGTACGAAAGCAGTGCCGGCAAGCAGTTGCCGGCACTGCTTTTTTGTGGGCCATGACGCGGACTTTGGACAGCCGTTAACTCGCGAATCGAGTGAAAGGTCACAGTCAAAAATGGTATACCGGATTGTTGACACCTCGATTGGAAGGCCCTACGTTCGCCTGAGGCATAAAGGTTTCTCCACACTCTTGCCTATCGCCGATCCGTCGCCCGCCCCGGGGCGTGCCGCTCGGTGGGTACACGACACGGCACCACGTAGCATCCCACTCATGACCACCACCGGCTGACGCGGCGCCGGTTCCCCAGCTCGTTCGAACGACCGCCCCTGCGGTCGCAGAAGTGTGTGTGTAGTTGCACCAGTCAACCGTACCTCGCGGTTGGCGCATCACCCTGCCCGGGAGAAAGCTCAAATGCAATGGGGTTCCCTCACCTCGAAGTCTGCGCGCACGGATCGACCCGTATCTCGACAGCGATTGGGCATGGCGGCAATGGCCGCCGTTGCCATACTCGTTGGTAGCGTCAGCGCCGCCGCGCAGGCAGCCTCCGGCACGATCACCGGTCTCGTATCAGATGCCGGTACCGGTGCTCCGCTCTCTGCCGCGAACGTACGCGTAACTGGCACGCAGATTGGCGCGCAGACCACCGCCGACGGCCACTATACGATTCGCGGTGTCACGGCCGGCACGCACGACGTGCAGGTCAACCGCATCGGCTACGAAGCGAAGCATGCCAGCGTCCGCGTCACCGCCGGCCAAACCACCACGAGCAACATCACGTTGAGCCAGGCCGCGTTCTCCCTGGCGACCGTGGTGACCACTGTGACCGGCGCTACGAGCAAAGCTGAGATCTCGAACACGGTGGCAACGATCGACGTTGCCGCCAAGTCCGACGAGAGCTCGGCGCACTCCCTGGGCGAAATGCTCTCCGGCCAGGCGGCCGGTGTGCAGGTGAGCTCGTCTGGCGCAGCGGGCGGCGGTTCGCGTATCCGTATTCGCGGCCAGAACTCGCTGTCCACGGATAACGCTCCCGTGGTGTATGTGGATGGCATCAAGGTGAACTCGAGCGCCAGCACGGGTAGCTCCACCGGCCCGTCGCGCTTCGACGACATCAACCCCGAGGAAATCGAGTCGATCGACGTCCTCAAGGGACCGGCTGCCGCTACGCTCTACGGTACGGAAGCGGCGAATGGCGTCATCATCATCACCACCAAGAAGGGCAAGGCGGGCACGACGCGCTTCTCCGTCTTCGCTGAAAATGGCATCTCGACGGATCCGATAGCGGGCAACTACCCCGATCTGTGGGAAGGCTTCGATCTCAAAAAGGTGCCGGGCAAGGCTACCCAATGTCAGCTCGTTCAGCAGTCGCAGGGCTCGTGTCACATCGACAGCCTGTTCCACAACAACGTGCTGAACCAGCCTATCACGACGCCGATCCAGCACGGCTATAGCCGCGACATTGGCATGCAGGTGTCTGGCGGTACCGACCGGAGCCAGTATTTCGTGTCCGGCGAATACAACAACATCATGGGCACGTACAAGATGCCGCAGACGGAAATCGATCGTCTGACCGCAGAGCGTGGCCAAGCGCCCGCAGACTTCCAGATCTACCCGAACGCCGATCTCAAGATCAACCTTCGCGCGAACCTGTCAGCCCAGTTGGGCTCCAAGGCTGACTTCACTGTGTCGTCCGGCTACCTCGATCGCGACGATCGCCAGCCGCAAAACGAAGATAATTCGCAGGGCCTGATGGTAGATGCCATCGCCGGCACTGCAGCCACCGACGGTGTGGACAGCCGCGGCATTCCGCTCCTTGGGTATCGCACCTTCCCGATCGGCGACATTCTCTCACAGAATAGCTGGTCGAACATCAACCGCTTCACCAACAGCTTGAACGTCCGCGTCTACCCTGTTTCGTGGCTCAACTTCCGCGGCAATGTCGGCTACGATTACACGGCGTCGATGTCAGATCAGAGCCAGTACGTCAATCAGGGTCCTGTCGGCAGCGGTAGATTGGGAACGGTGAGAAACACCCGCCAAGAGACCGGCATTTACACGATCGACCTTGGCGCCACGGCAACCACGAATTTGTGGAGAAACATTGGGTCGAAGCTGTCGCTCGGCTCACAGGCGTATCGCAACTACCAGTCGTCTACGTACGGGCAGGGAACGACGCTGCCCCCCGGCGCCACGACGGCCAATGCAGGCGCCGTACAGACGGCGAGTCAGTCAACCTCCGAGTCGATCACGCTTGGCAATTACGCCGAAGAAGTGTTGTCGTTCGCCGACCAGCTCTTTGTCACCGGCGCTGCGCGGTACGACGGCAACAGCGCCTTCGGTAAGAACTTCAAGGGCGTGCTCTACCCCAAGGTCGGCGCCTCGTGGCTGGTCTCGCAGGCCAGCTGGTTCCCGCGCAGCGACATGCTCAATTCGCTCCGCGCTCGCTTCACCTACGGAACCTCGGGCGTGCAGCCTGGCTCCAACGACGCGACCCGGTACTACGGCACGACCACGGCGGACGTGCTTGGCGTTGACACGCCGGGCGTCACGCTGTCGTCCACTGGAAACGCGGCGCTCAAGCCGGAGTTCTCGGCCGAGTACGAAGGCGGCTTCGACGCCACGATTTTCAACAACCACAGCACCATCGAACTCACGTACTTCAACCACACCACGCACGATGCGCTGATCAATCGCCCGCTGGCTCCGTCGCTCGCCGGCATTTCGTCGGTAACGTCGAACCTGGGCTCGGTCCGCAACCGCGGTTTCGAATACACGCTCAACAACCGCATCATCGACAACAACAACGTCGGTCTTGACGTGCAGCTCACCGGCTCGGCCACCAAGAACAACGTCATCACGCTTGGTGAAGGCGTTACCCCGGTGTTCACCGGCAACCGGTCCACCCAGCGCAACGCCCCGGGCTATCCGCTGTTCGGTTACTGGGGAAAGACCTACACCTACAACGACGCGAACGGCGACAAGATCATTACGCCGAACGAGCTGACGTTCAGCGACACGTCCGTCTTCATCGGCTCGTCGTATCCGACGATCGAAATGGCGCTCAACCCGCGGCTCGAGCTGCTCCATCGCAAGCTGGCGATCAGCGCGCAGTTCGATCACAAGGAAGGCGACATCAAGTTCTACAACACGCTCCGTCACCAGTGCTCCACCGGCGGGCAGTCCTGCCGCGGGCTGTATGACGTTGACGCCGGCTTCGCGATGCAGGCTGCCGCGCAGGCCGACAACAGCTACAGCTACTACACCGGCATGTACGAGAACGGCAAGTTCACGCGGCTGCGCGAGCTCTCGCTGTCGTACCAACTGCCGGACAAAATCGCGAGCCGCATTCACGCCTCGCGCGCGCTGCTCGTCGCCACCGGCCGCAACCTGCATGTCTGGACGCCGTACAGCGGCACAGACCCTGAAGCCACTGTCGGCAGCGGCGATGCGCGCGGCAACGAAGAGTATTTCAGCACGCCGCCGCTCCGCTTTTTCACGGTACGCGTCAACCTGACCTTCTGAGGCGCCTACCAATGAAACTCAATCAGAGGATTCGCAGCTCGATGTCATTCTCCGCTACGATCCGTACGGCCGCTTGGGCCGCGGCTGGTCTCGCCATGACGCTTGGCGGACTGGCAGCGTGCAGCTCCGATTCGCTCCTCCAGGTCACCGATCCGGACATTCTCAACATCGCTGATTACAACACGCCGGCCGGCGCAGACCCGCTGCGGGTGGGCGTGATCAAACTGTTCGCCAGTGCGTTCGACGGTAGTGATGCCTTTGTCATCAGCGGCGGCAACCTGACCGACGAGATGCTGGCCAGCGACACCTTCGACGACCGTCTGCAGGTGAACGCCCGCAAGTCCATTGCGGTTAACTCCACCCAGGGCGGAACGTACCAGGCGTTGCAGAAGGCGCGCGCCGGTGCGACGGCGGCAATTCTCATCCTCAATACCACGCAGCCCACGCCAACGTTCAACCGTGGCGAGCTATACATGATGCGTGGCTACATGGAGATGTTTCTCGGTGAGCTGTACTGCTCGGGCGTTCCGTTCTCCAGCGAGGACGGTGTCACCCAGACGTTCGGCGATCCGCAGACCACCGATCAGGTCATGGCCAGAGCATCGGCCAGCTTTGATTCGGCGCTCGCGCTTGCCGATACGAACAAGCGCATTCGCTACGGCTCCGAGATTGGCAAGGGCCGCGCGCAGCTCAACCTCGGCCAGTTCGCTGCGGCGGCTGCGGCGGTGGCGGACGTTCCGCAATCCTTCGCGCTGCTCGCCTACCACTCGACCGGGTCAGGCGGCAACGGCATCTGGAGCTCGCTAAACAACGGCGCAACTCGCTACATGCTCACGTCGAACGAGGGCACCAATGGCTTGCCGTTCCTGGCGAACCACAACGACCCGCGCATCAGCTGGTCCGCGTCAACACGTATCGGCTTCGCCGATTCGTTCAAGAACCTTTCGAACCAGCTGAAATTCGGCCGCTACGATAACACCATCGTCTCGACCGGTATCGAAGCAAAGTTGATGGGTCTCGAAGCCCAGCTCCAGACGGATAACCAGGCGACTCGCGATGCGGTGTACGCAAGCCTCAACACGTTGCGCGCCAGCGGTCCTCCGGTGGTTCCGCTCATGACAACCGGCGCTCCGACCACGCAGAAGGCGGCGATCGATCAGCTCTATTCCGAGCGCGAATACTGGATGTGGCTCACTGGCCATCGCCTCGGCGATGAGCGCCGGCTGGTCCGCATTTACAAGCGCGACGCGGAAACCGTCTTCCCGACCGGTCAACTCACCCCACCGATCGTTGGCGTGTACGGCACCAGCACGAACATCGTCATCCCCGATGCCGAGAACAACAACCCGAAGTTCAAGGGTTGCTTGCCTGGTGCGTGATCTCGCATTAACGAACGAATAAGAACGGCCACGGCGAAACATCGTCGTGGCCGTTTTCGTACCGTGACGACTATCGCGTGCCAATTGGCTGATTCAGGAGCGGGCAACATGCAGCGATTGTCAACGATGCAGCCGTGGGCGGGCGCGCTCGCTCGCCATTCTGCTCGTCGCCATGAGCGGGCAGCTCGGGTCCGCCCAGTCGGCACCAGTCACGAACGCCCTCAAGGCGAACCTGCAAACAGTCGCCGGATCTTATCCAATTCGCGACATCGAGTTCTTTGGACGCCACTCGGTCCGGATCGACGTTGAAGACGCCTCGCGGACCGTCAGCGCCTTGAGAGCGCATGCATGGATGTTCGGTCCACCTGTGACGGTCGAGGAAGCAGGCGGGTGCCCGCCCGCGAAAATCTTGGGTCGCCGTATTGCGCGCGAGCTATGGCGTCGCGAAGGACGAACCCTCGCGCTCGATCAGGTCATTGTGCGGGTGCACGGGAGCTCCGGGCTCGATGAACTATCGTACGCAGACATGTACTATGGCCGGGCCGACCTCGACGCTCCCTGGGTTGGTGATCGCGCCCAAATGCCTACGTCTCGGCGCTAGCCAGGGGCGCCTCGGCTATCATGAATCCACGACGAACCAGTTGGGGGCCGCTCGCAATCCATGGCGCCGTGCCCACGCGTCTTAGTTCCTGTCAGGGCGTGCATTCGATCGAGGTTCGCCGACGCGATCGAATCGACTTGATCCAATTGTCCGCGTGCCGGGTGGGTGTCCGTGAGCACCGAATCACGGAACGACTGACAGGGATAGGCTGGGACGAGCGCGCGACTTTACCCCGCGGCGCGGTGACTGTGCAGACACGCGACTATGGCAAGCAACAGAAGGCGAGTCGGCGTACTCAGTTGACATCGTGCCGGTTCGTTCGATCCCGCCGGTCGGCGCACCGCGGCGACCACCCGAATCGCCTGCGCGCGGACCGTACCGGGCAGAACGCCGACCCAAACGGCACAATGTGTACATTGTTTGAGATTGGTACTATGCATTTGACCAATTAAGAACGTCTATACAGCAGGAAGCGCATCACACGAAGTTCAGCGCTGCTTACCCGGGCCTGTGGTACGCCGAACGCTCGCCGCGCACCGCCGGCTGTACACCACTCGCCGCCGACTGTACGCCGCGCTCCGGTGACTTGGTGCGACTCGCCGCCCACTTGATGGAGCGCGCCGCGCATCTGGTTGGACGGGGCGGTCGACCTGACGCCGAGGTACGATCGGCCGGCAGCGACTTTCCGCGAACCTGACGGAGCGCAACGGCGACCCGATGCGTTGCCCCGCCGGAGCCGGTTGGGTGCGTCGCCCGACTTGCACGACCGGACCGGGCATGTGGAGCGGCGCTCCGCTGACATGAAGGAACGCTCCGCCGACATGACGCGACGCTCCGCGAGCATGAAGTGACGCTCCGCGGACACGGCGCGATGTACCGCGCACGTGGCTCGTGTGCTCCGATCACCTGTTGCGACTCGACGCGCATCGCACCGACGTCGCCGCCGACTTGCTCGCGCACTCCGGCCACCTGCACCAAGGCTCACGGTCAGTTGCACCAGCGCGCCGGTGACTTGCACCGCCGCACCGATCAGTTGTCGGGTAGGTCCGTCGAACCTGCACCGCTGCGACGACGACCATGCAGCATGTCCTCGGCAACTTGACGGTCCGCACCGATCACCCGACAGCGCGCACCGGTGACTCGACCGGAGGGTGCCGTTGACGCTGCATGAACCAACCGACGACTGCCACTGGCTCACCGGCGATCCGCACTGCTCCACCGCCGATTGCCCCTGGCTCTCGCCTCGTTGCCACGTACTCGCGGGCGATTCGCACTGAATCCTCGACGACTGCCACTGAATCTCCGGCGACTTGCACTAAGACTCCGCCGACTTGCACCGAGTCTCCGATCACTTGCACTGAATCATTGACGACATCCACCGACGGACGCGCCGGCGCACATGTCCGTTTGTGTCACTTGCATTGCGCCGACCCATGTTTGACAAGAGTGGTTGATGAGAACCACGCAAGGAAGCATTCTGCAGTCGTTGCGCACCGTCCAGTCGCTCCAGGCAAAGATCGGCGAGTTGGCGCTCGAGCATGACGTTTTAGAACGCGCGCTCGGCTCGGCCGACCTGCTGAGCGCCAAGCGATGACCGACCGGGCCTACGCGCTCTCGATCACGCGACAGGCCGAGGTCCTCGGCATCAGTCGCGGCGCCGTGTCCTCCGTTCCGCGAGTCGTATCGGACACGATCTCGCGTTGATGCGAGCGATCGACATCCTCCACTTGGATTTTCCATTCGCCGCGCGCGACCGACACCGTGAGCGGGGGAAGAGCAAGACGCGATGTTCAGTACGTCGCTACGAGACGTGCATCGCTTCGAGACGTTGCTTCGTCGCGTCGTCGATCTCGCCGGTCGCGGGCAGGCCGGCGTCGGTCTGAAACGCTCGGATGGCGTTCTTGGCGTCATCGTCGAGCGCGTCGGAACTGGGATCGCAGGCATAGCCGAGGTTGTTCAAGCGGCCCTTGATGCCCGCATTCGTGGCCGTCGTGTCGAGATGCCCCAAACGGAGCGTCCAGTGGAGCGACCGGTCGGGATCTGCGGCGTCGGGCCAGATCGTGAGCTCGGCGTCGTGCGTCGTGGGGAGGACGTCGCACTTCACTTCGCCGTTCTCGAGTTGGCCTTCAATCGTCTCGCCTTCCACGACGAGTTGATACTTCACGTTTCCATATGGCACGCCGAACGGATCGTTAAGCCGAACGCAGAACAGCGCGCGGAGCGACTTCAATGTGAACTGATGCCGTTGGTTTGTTGCGCAGTCGCGCTCGATCGGCTCCTTGTCGGGGATGTAGATCGAGTCGCCGGGATTGAGCACGTCCGGGTTGGGGCGCGACTCCTTCAACGGTGCGTTCTGCGGATGGTCGTAGATCGCGCGCCAATCGCGAAATCCGTACGTAAAGGCGACGGTCACCATCGTGTCGCCTGCGGCAGTGGTGTGCGTTTGAGCCATGGCTAGGTCTCGAGGGCAGGCGTGTCGAGCGATTGCAGCGAGAGAAAATCGGACTCGTCCACTTCGGGAAACGCGACGGTGCACGAGGCGCCGAGGACGCCTTCGACTCGCGCGAATCCGAGGCCGTTGAGAAATCCCTCGTGCAACGCGCCGGTGGCGTCCGTGACCTTGTAGGCGCGGCTCGGCACAGGCGTGCCATCCGTGTTCAGGAGCTCGATCTCCAACCACACGTCCACCGTGTCCGACTCGTCGGAGGATGCATCGGTGGACGCCGGCGCTTCGCTGCTCGTTTGCGGCGGCGGTGTGCGTTCGGTGAAGCTAAACGATTGAAAGTCGCGCTTGTCGCGATTCGGAAAACGCACGAGACAACTGCCCGTTGGAATTCCCTCGTGGCGCGCATAGCCGTTGGCGTCGAGCGTGCCCGTGACCTCGCGGTTGTCGCTGAGCCGGGCCCAGTACGGCTCGTTCGGTACGGGTGTGCCGTCTTCGTCAACCAGCTCGATCTCGACCCAGAATTGCTTGAGCGGGCAGGGCGCGACAGCGGCGCCGGCGGATCCGCCGGACGGCATTCCGCCGGCATCGTTGCCGCTCGCCTCGAGCTTGTCGGCTTGCGTTGTGCCCGACATTTCAGCGGACCTCGGCGTTCTTCGCCGTGCGGAGACGACGGAGCGCTTCGCCGTACACCGCCAGCAGCCGCGCGCCGGGCGCCGCCATTCTGGTATCGCTCAACATGTCGCGCATCCAGCGCTGCGCGGGCTGCGTGTCGAAGCCGGCGCCGTAAATCATTGTGAGGTTCAAGAATCGGCAGACGTCGCTCGGCGACACGAGCCGCCATTTCGCCGCTGCCGACACGGTGAACTCGACGTGTGCGACGAGTTGCGCGTGCGTCATCGCCGCGCACTCGTCGGAGAAGCGACGCCGAAGGTGAACGCACATCTGCTCGACGAACAGCCGATGCGTCTCCGCCTCGAGGGCGCGCATCTGTTCGTCGCGAATGACAAGGCTGCTCGTCACCACGAGGCCTCCCAGCCGAAGGCGTTCAACATCGTCGGCGCTTTGACTTCGGCAACGCCCGCCGCGGGCACTAGCGCGCGCGGCGCGAACGGCTGGTTGATCGTCACGCTCAGGTTACGGTTGCGATGGACGGTCACTGAAGCTGCTGGAACGGCCACGGCGCCATTTCCAGCGCCGGTCCATCCGCCCGCGGCCACGGCGACGTTCCACGCGCCGTCGAGCGTCCATTCGAGATCTCCAACAATGCCGAAGACGCGGTTGCCCGCGCCGGCATGGATGTGCCCCGGATTGTTGACCGACAGGAGCGGCGGAGCCGTGCCATCGGCCCAGACCGCGAGGTACGACTTGAAGACATGTCGGTAGTCCATGCCGGTGAGAAACGCCGTGGGGTGGTTCGGATGGCGAATGTAGAACTCCGTTCCGGGCGAGTCCGCGGCGCTCGAGCGTAGCCGCCAGCCGAGCACGTCGTCGTTCACCGGATTGTCGAGCGTGGTGCGGCTGAGCGTCGCCGAACCGCCGCCGCCCGCGTTGCGACCGGTGTCGAGCATGACCTCCGTGCCGTTGGCGACGCCCGGCTGAATGCGAACCAACGCCGCGCCCGCGTTGAAGTAGTGATCGTGGTTGGCCGCTTTGAGTACGCCCTGCATGCGGTTGGTGCCAACCTGCATGACGACCTGGCGTGCCGGCAGCACGGCGGCCGTGTCCGAGTATCGCGCCACGACATTGTAGCTCGTGATGTTCTGTAGCCACCCGATGAAGATGCAATCCTGGCCCAGCCGTCCATCCGCTCCGCCGCCGATACACTGCACCGTTCCGCGCAGCACACAGCCGAACTTCGATTCGGTTGGCGTGTTGAGCGCACCCACCCAGTCGCCCGCCTGGATCGCGATGTGTTGATCGCCTGCCGCGCCACCCATGACTTTCGACATCACGCGGTACGTGCCGCTGCGCGTCACTGCCGGCACGCGCGCGCGAGACTCGTCGAGGTTGAGGCCTTTCACGCGAACAAGCACGACGTTCAACGTCATCAGCTTGTCGCGCCCGTTGTTCGCGGTGAGTCGGAGATGAAACGATCCGACGTGATCGGGTGTGAGCTGTCCCGCCAACTCGACCTCTGTGGCGACCGGCACGCCGGGGGCGTTGGCGAGCGTGGGAAGCGCGCGTCCGGCGACCATGCCGGCCAGTCCGGCATTGTCGAGCGGGCTGCGCTCGATGATCCACGTTCCCGGAAAGGCGAGCGGCCGGACGCTCGCCGTAACCGAGACGTTTTGGCCGGCGGCGAATGACCCCTCGACGAGCACGAGCGGACGATTGACGGCGAAATCATCGCTGCCGACGGCGGCCTGTCTGGCGACGGTGGGATTCCCGACAGCGATAGCCGTACCGTTGAATCCTTGATTTGCGAGATGCGGACGGAAGATGCGGTTCGTGGCTGCGTTCGGTACCTGGGCGACCGCCGTATCGGTCCACAGCTTGGCTCCAATGCCACCGCCTGGATCGGGAGTCAAACCCACGGTTCGCGCGGTCAAGGGCGCGGTGTCGGTCATCTCGATCCGGAAATTCACGAGATTCACGACCGTGACGTTCACGGTCGTGAACACCGCCCCGCCGCCGATCGCAAAGGTGAGCGAGGAATCATCAACGACGGTTGTCCCTGTCGTTCCCTCGATGAAGAGCTCCGCGATGTCCGCGTTGTACGACACATTAGGAATGTCATATGGCAGAACGAGGGCTGCCCCACCCGCTGCCGCGGCGTAGACGGTGACGTCACCAGTACCCACGACCTTTGCCAACCGGACGAGCACCGCGCCGACCAGGCCAGCGTCCGCTTTCTTGATCTGGATCCTGGTGCGCGCGAACTGGCCGTTCAGCGACGCCTGCAGCGGGATGGCCAGGCTGGCGCCGATTGGCTTGCCGTCGATCATCACCTGCGCCGGCGGCCCGCAAATGATCGGCACCGAATCGATCGCAATCACCGCTCCCACGGCATTCACCAGCTCCAGCGTCATTGTCGTCGTGCCCTGCGCCACGCCCTCCAACCAGATGTCCTGTCCGGCGGCGTGGCCCAACTCGCCGGCTCCGGCCGCAGTGATGAGGGCCGTACCCGCCGGCCCTGGCGCGATTGCCACGCCGCCGGCGGCGTGGGTGAATGCTTGCACGATGCCCAGCGGGGCAAACTGGATGTATGCGCTGCCGGTGAAGGCGCGAACCGCGCGCAACGAGACTTTGATGCGCGGGCCGGTGACCGCTGGAAATGGAACTGTGTCGAGCGGTTGCGCCGGGCCCGGATCGAGCTTGAGAATGGGCCGCAGCGCTTCAACCTGCACGGCGGCGTGAAGACAGACGTCGTCGCGCACGACGGCCGTTTGAACGAAATGCCGACGGTCGGTTTGCCCGGTGGCGAGTGCCGGCACGACGACGTCGGAGTCCAGGTTCGTCAAGTACAGCAGATTTCGAACGGCTGCGCCGCCGGCCGCCGCGTCGGCCATGATGCGCGTGGTGAGATTGGCCCGCGTGAGCAGCGGCGGAGCCGTTGCCGCTTCGAATGCATCCGCGGCAAGGCGAAGCAGGTCGCCAATCCCGGTCGCTCCGCCGCCGGTCAGGAACGCGGGTTCCTCGATCGGCGCGTAGGTTGCCGGCGTTCCGTTGAGCGCAACCGGGGGACCATAGGTCGTTGCGTTCGCCGCTCCGAGATGCAGCAGCTTGGCCAAGCCTTCTACAAAAGTGAGATAGTACCGCGGGTGAAACACCGTGCCAAACGACATCAAGTTCGGATTCATCGAATGCGTATTCCCAACTGGCCATCTCATTGTCGGGACGGCATACATGGCGGCCAGCGCGTCGATGCGCGGTTGGCTTCGCCAGATGCTGAAGCAATTGTTTCCCGGATAGTTGTAATCCATGTATTCGTCCGGATACCCGAATACGTGCCCGAATTCGTGGACGCTGGCGGTGTACGGAAAGGGCGGGAGGGTGCCGGCGGCGACCATCGCACCGGTGGCGATCTGGCCGAAGTCAATGCGCACGGCGCGCCGTACGCCTGCACCTTGAGCAAAGGTGTCCGCACCGATACAGAAGCCTGCGCCCGCCTCGCGCATCGCGGAGGCTTCGGCGGGCGCGCCACCCGGCGGCGCCTGGAGTGTTCGCGACAGAATTGCTTTGACGCGCGCGACCGCGGATTGCGTGCGGCTGCTGCGCGGCCCGCTTCCGGCCTTCGACAGCCCCCGCAGCAGCACCGGCATGGGACCGGAGAGCAGCGGGATCGCCCCGTTTAGAGAAGTCGCAAGTACGCGCAGCCACGTATCGGTCGGCGCATCGGGATCGACCGCATGCTCCGGCATGCCGACCAGGACGCTGCAATCGAAATCGCTCCCCGTATATCGAACGTTGCTCGGCGCCGTGGCGAGTAACGGCGCGATCGCCGCTTTGATCGTCGCAATATCCTTTTCGTACACCTGCACCTTTCGGGCGGGGTTGCTTTCCGTTTCTGCAAAGGCGGATGGGTCGTAGAGCCGAAGGAAATGACCGTCGGGCGACGGAATGACTCCGGATCCGCCGACGCGATTGGTCAGGACGATCGGAAAATCGCCTTCGCTCGCGCGAGCGATCGGGGTGATCGTGGCGGCGTAGTTGCTGCTCAGCACGGGCATCGCTGCTGTGGCGCCGTGCCCCTTGTTGACGATGAAGACCAGTGGACGAAAGGTCCCGCTGCCCACGCGGAACGAGCTCTTCGCGCTCCAGTCCTGGAAGATTCGGTCGCAGAGCGCCGTATGCCGGTCGTGGCCGATGGGAAACGCAACCGAGGTCTCGTAGGCGAAGTACGCCTTCGAGATGAGCCGAAGGTCGGGCTGGGATGGATCGAACTCGATGCCGAATCGACCGAGCTCCGTGGACGGCACGTACCGCACGAGCTTGTACTTGTGCGCCGGCACGTTGAAGTACGTCCACGCGCGGCGATGGTGCACGTTGCCGGCGGCATTGATCGTGAGCACGAACTTGTACGGCCCGTGCTCGTTCTCGAGAAACCCGCCGGGGAAAAAGCCGTTCCCCTGCGCGACGATCCCGGCTCCGGCGGTCTCGATGCTCGCGGGAACGTCGCACTCGTAGTACGTCGTGTTCAGCACCGGCGCGCCGGGCACCCACGGAGCGGTGTTGGCTAGATTCACGCCGCCGGCATTCGCGAACAACCGCGACCAGATGGGCGCAGTTGGCCGGGCCGAGCGAAACAACTCCAACGTGGCACTCATCCCGGCCGCGGCATGCTGCACGGCCCAGCGGATCTTCACCGGATTTCCGTCGCCCGGGCACACCATGAAGTGCTCGATGTCGCCGTTGGCCGGTGGTGCCACGCGGCTGAAGGACTGCGAGTGGTCGCCGAAGACGAATGCGACGGGTGCGACCGCCGTCGTTGCGTCGATCGGGGCGAGCGCAATCGAGGCCAGCCCGTATCCCGGCCGAACCTGGGTTGACTCGAGCGTCCGTTGGAGCATGAGGCTCACGAGATACGGCGGCGCCGCTCCGCCGCCGAGCACCGCCGGAGCGCCGAGGCCCAATGGCACGACGGCGACCAAGGGAGCGACGACCGCCACGGGTGCCGCCACGGCGACCGTGACATCCGCTGCAAACGAGTGCCCAACATCCTTGAATGCCACTCAGTCCCCCCTCTGAAGTCGGCTCGGCGACTCCGAACGAGCCGCCCGCCCGCAAAGTTCGAAAAGGAATCGACGATCGGCAAGGCACGCCGCCGGCGACGATGTCGCGATGGATTTGGCGCGGCGACAATCAGTGTTTGCTGCGGCCACGATGGCGTCGATTCTCGCCTGGCCGCGCGGCGGTAAACGTTGCCGTGGCCGTTTTACTTGGCTGCTCGAAATATGGCCGGCCGTGTCTCACTCGACGGTCATTCCGGCCGAGCAAAAAATTGATATCCTGGATGATTGACACCCTCATTCTTTGATCGTACGTTCGCCGCCGGGATAAAATATTCCCCTGGTTTGTCCCCGCCGATCTGACTCCCACCTCAGAGCTTTCCGCTCGGTCAGTACACGACGCAGCACGACGCAGCACCGCGCAGCATCCCACTCATAACGACCACCGGCTGACCGCGCGCCGGTTGCTCTTGCTCGTCTTGGATCTTCGCTCTTGGCGATCGTTGAAGTGTGCGTGTGGTTGTACCAGTCAACCGTATCTCGCGGTTGGCGCGTCATTCCGTCCGGGAGAAAACTCATATGCAATGGGGTTCCCTCAGCTCGAAGCCTGCGTGTTCGGATTATCCCACATCTCCACCGAGATGGCGCATGGCGGCAATGGCCGTCGCGGCCATTCTCGTTGGCAGCTTCAGCGCCGGCGCACAGGCAGTGGCCGGCTCCGTTACGGGGCTTGTGTCGGACGGCGGCACCGGTGCACCGCTCTCCGCGGCGAACGTACGAGTGACGAGCACACAGATCGGCGCGCAGACTACCGCCGACGGCCGGTATACCATCCGCGGCGTCACGCCCGGAATCCACGACATGCAAGTCAACCGCATCGGCTACGAGGCCAAGCACATCAGCGTTACCGTGGTGTCGGGCCAGACGGCGACGGCGAACGTGTCGCTCAGTCAGGCGGCGTTCTCGCTCGCCACTGTCGTCACCACGGTTACCGGCGCCGCGAGCAAGGTCGAGATGACGAACACCGTCTCTACCGTCGATGTCGCCTCAAAGGTAGATGAATCGTCCGCGCACAGCCTGGGCGAAATGCTCTCCGGCCAGGCGTCCGGTGTGCAGGTCAGTTCCTCCGGCGCCGCGGGCGCTGGATCACGGATTCGTATCCGTGGCCAGAACTCGCTCAATCTGAATAACGCGCCGGTGGTCTACATCGACGGCATCAAGGTGAACTCGACGGCCGGCACGGGCCGGAACAGCAGCGCGTCGCGCTTCGATGACATCAACCCCGAGGAGATCCAGACGATTGACGTCCTCAAGGGACCCGCGGCTTCCACGCTCTACGGAACCGAGGCGGCCAACGGCGTCATCATCATCACCACCAAAAAGGGCAAAGCGGGATCGGCCCGGTATTCGGTCTGGTCTGACAATGGGATCTCGCGTGATCCGGTGGCCGGACACTACACCGATCTCTATGAAGGCTTCGATCTCTCCACGCCGGGCAAACACACTCGGTGCACGCTCATTCAGGAGGCCGCCTCCGCGTGCCACATCGATAGCCTGGCGCATAACAATCCGCTCAACAACCCCGGTATCACGCCCATCACCGGTGGATACAACCGGGACTTGGGCGCCCAGATCTCTGGCGGAAGCGACAAGAATCAGTATTTCGTGTCGGGCGAGTACAGCAACACCATGGGCACGTACAAGATGCCTCAGTCGGAAATTTCCCGGCTGACCACCGAACGCGGACAGGCGCCGGAAGATTTCCAGATCTATCCGAACGCCGACGAGAAGATCAACCTGCGGACCAATCTCTCCTCGCAGTTGGGCTCAAAGGCCGACTTCACCGTGTCGGTGGGATACCTCGACCGGAATAATCGCCAGCCGGTCAACGAAGACAGCGGCAACGGCTTGATGGTCGATGCGATCGCCGGCCTCGAGGCCACAGACCAAGTGGACTCTCGCGGCATTCCGCTAAACGGCTATGGCAGATTCCCGATCGGCGACGTCCTCTCTCAGAACCGGCTCTCGAACATCAGCCGCTACACCACCAGCGCGAACGCGCGTTTCTATCCGGTGTCGTGGCTGAACGTCCGCGCCAACCTCGGTTACGATTACACGGGTTCACACTCCCAGAGCGGTACTTACCTGAACCAGGGTCCGTGCTGTGGAACGAGTCGCCAAGGTTCGGTCACTGATACTCGCAGCCAAACCGATTATTACACGGTTGACCTCGGTGCCACGGTGACTAACACCCTCTGGAGAGGGATCGGGTCCAAGCTGTCGGTCGGCACGCAAGCATATCGCAGCTTGATCAATTCTGTGGGCGCAAGCGGCGCGATTCTGCCGCCGGGCGCGACGACACCCGCTGAGGGCGCAACCCCATCGAATAGCAGCTCGACGACCGAATCGATCACGCTCGGTAACTACGTGGACGAGGTGCTGTCCTTCGCCGACCAGCTCTATCTCGATGGCGCCGTGCGGTACGACGGCAACAGCGCCTTCGGCAAGAATTTCCAGGGTGTTCTCTATCCGAAGACCGGCGTCTCCTGGTTGATGTCTCAGGCGCACTGGTTTCCCACGAGCGAGATGCTCAGCTCCTTCCGGGCGCGCTACACCTACGGCACGTCTGGCGTTCAGCCGGGCTCGAACGACGCCGTCCGCTACTACAACGCCACCACGGCCGCGGTGCTTGGCTCAGATCTTCCCGGTGTCCACATTGGCAACCTGGGCAATGTGGACCTCAAGCCCGAGTTCTCCACCGAATGGGAAGGCGGCTTCGATGCCACGTTGTTCCACAACCGTTCGACGCTCGAGCTCACGTACTACAATCGCCACACGAGCGATGCGCTGATCGATCAGCCGATCGCGCCGTCGTTGGCCGGTATCAATACCGTGAGAGCGAACATCGGCTCGGTCCGTAACCGCGGCTTTGAGTATACGCTCAACAATCGGATCATCGACAACAACAACATTGGCTTCGATCTCCAGCTCACGGGTTCAACCGACCATAACACGTTGCTCAAGCTCGGTAAGGGCGTGACACCGGTGCCGGCTGGCACCCGGAACGAGCAGCTGAGCGCGCCGGGTTACCCGCTGTTCGGCTATTGGAATCACTCGTACACCTATGCCGACGCGAATAAGGACGGCATCATTGAGCCGAGCGAGCTCACGTTCAGCGACACAGCCATTTTCATTGGCGCGTCGTACCCGACGATAGAAATGGCGGCAAACCCGCGCCTCGAGCTCCTGCATCGCAAGCTCGCCATCTCGGCGCAGTTCGATCACAAAGAAGGCATGACCAAATACAACAACACGAAGCGTAACGCGTGCGCCGTTGCCGGGGCGAACTGTCGAGCCTTGTACGACAAGACTTCCAGCTTGGCCGACCAAGCCGCCGCGCAGGCGGACTATACGTACAGCTACTACACCGGTATGTACGAGAACGGCAAGTTCACTCGGCTTCGTGAAGTGTCGCTGTCGTACCAATTGCCGGACAAGCTCGCGGCCCGTGTGCGTGCGTCGCGCGCGCTGCTCGTTGCCACCGGCCGCAATCTCGCGGTGTGGACACCGTTTACAGGTGTGGATCCCGAGACCACGGTCGGCAACGGCGACGCCAGCGGCAACGAAGATTACTTCTCCACGCCGCCGCTTCGGTTCTTTTCGTTTCGTGTCAACCTCACCTTCTGAGGCGACGACTCATGAAACTCCATCAAAACATTCGGAGCTCGATGTCATTCGCTCCCACGGCGCGCAGTCGCGCCTACATCGCTGCCGGCCTGGTGCTCACGCTCGGCGGACTGGCCGCCTGTAAGGACAACTCGCTCCTGCAGGTGACTGATCCTGACGTGCTGCCACTTGCGGCGTACAACACGCCGGCCGGAGCCGACCCGCTCCGGATTGGCGTGATCGGCGACTTCACTACCGGCTTCGACGGCAGTAGCGATGGGTATACGGTGCAAGTCGGCAACATGTCCGACGAGCTAATTACGAGCGACACATTCAATGATCGTCTGGAGATCAACGCCAGACAGTCCATTGAGGTGAACAGCACCACGCAGGGCGTCTACACAAACCTCCAGCGGGCTCGCGCCAATGCGGACGCCGCCATCAAGATCCTGGTCACTACGCAGCCCACCCCAACGTTCAACCGGGGCGAGTTATACATGCTGCGTGGCTACACCGAGCTTTTCCTGGGCGAAGCCTTCTGTTCGGGCGTGCCGTTCTCCAGCGAAGACGGAACGACCAAGACGTACGGTATACCCCAGACAACGAACCAGATCATGATCAGGGCAGCCGCGAGCTTTGACTCGGCGATCGCGCTCGCCGACACCAGCAAGCGGGTTCTGTACGGGGCTGAGATCGGCAAGGCTCGGGCGCTCCTCAACCAGGGTAGCTTCGCCGGCATCCCGGCGGTGGTTGCAAATGTTCCGCAGTCATTCCAGTTGCTGACCTACCATGACGCAAGCGCTGGCAGCAACGGCATGTGGGGGGCCGCGGACAACGGTGGGACACGATATGAAGTGACAACCAGTGAAGGCATCAATGGCTTGCCGTTTCTGGCGGATCATTCCGATCCGCGCATGTCGTGGACGCCGTCGACTCGCAACGGATTCAACTCGTCGTTCACGAAGCTTCCCACGGAGAACAAGTATGGCCGCTATACCAGCGGTGTCGTCGACGACGGTATCGACGCCAAGCTCATGGTCATCGAGGCGAATCTGAATGCCGGCGCCGGCAGCCAGACCTCGTTTGATGCCGAGTACGCGGCGCTGAACGCATTGCGCGCCAGCGGCCCACCGACGGGGACTCCCGCAATGACCACCGGTTCGCCAACGACGATGACGGCGGCCGTTAGCCTGCTGTACCAGGAACGAGCATACTGGAATTATCTCAGCGGCCATCGTCTCGGCGACATGCGCCGCCTGGTCCAGATATACAAACGCAATGCCGAGCAGGTGTTTCCGACTGGGGCGCTCACCCTGCCGCTGATCGGCAACTACGGCACGAGCACGAACATTGTCATTCCGCAGTCCGAAAAGAACAACCCGAACTTCCAGGGTTGCCTGCCGGGCGCATGATCGCCGAGTAGTTACTTCTGCAAGGAAACCGAGAACGGCCACGGCGACCCATTGCCGTGGCCGTTTTGTTGTCACCAGATGAGCCACGCCGTGTCCCCACCGATGCCGGCCACGATCATGACGGCCTCGTCCAGCGCCGTTTACTGCGACAATTCACGCTATCACAATTCGTCGTCTCACGGAGATTCAAACATTAGAAGTCGCTAATATTAGCTTTTTTGGAAACAGCGTGTAGGTTGCTGATCTGAGCTGGGGCGACGTGATGCCGCGCCGCCGGCTCGACTCGAGTTGCCGGAGCAGCCCTGTGGCGACGGAAAAGGCACATCGTGCGCAGCGGGCTCGTCGCATCATCGCTGCCGCATACGGTCCGAGCCGCGTGACCCAAGCGGTGCGGTTCGAGCTCTTGGGAAACGGAGTGGCGGTGGCCGTCGTCAGGCCGCCGCGCAGTACGTTTGGCGTGCATGTAAAGGTGGCGCGGGGGTTGCCCGACGGACGCGCCACCCGCATGCTCAAGGAATGCCGGAAGGGGTTTTCCAGCGTGCGCGACCAGATCGAATATTTCGAATCACTTCACGAACGATACGGCGACCCCGGATGAATGATCGGTGTAACGGCTGTGGACGTATCGAACCCGGCTTGCCGACATTCGATTGTACGTGGCCCGATGGCCGCGTGACGAACGAACGGCATTGCCCAGCGTGCCAGTTCACCTGGCAGCGACAGCTCAAGTCGCTTGGCGCCCGCGTCTCCAAGCCAGTGTATCTGACGGTGACGCCGACCGAGGGCAAGGCAAGACCTTCCTGATCCGGCGCGTCGTCCGCGCCGACAGGTTCTCTCCGAATCCTGGTTGCCCGCGGTTTGGGAGTTGCTATTACAAGCGACGACCACACCGCATCGTGTCACCAGGAGATCAGATGAAACGCCTCGCAATCGCCGCGCTCGCCATTGTACTGGCTGGCTGCACCAACACCGACCTCAGCGCTCCCAACGGTTCCGTCACCGCGACGTTCTCGCTGCGCACGGTCAACGGCCAACAGCTTCCATATACGTTCTCGAGCGGCGCGACCGTGAACAGCGATGTGCTGTCGCTGTTCAACGACGGCACGTACAGCGATGCCGCGCAGCTCAGCGATGGTTCCGTTGCCGTGGAGCAGGGCTACTACGACAACAACAATGGCGCGTTCACGTTCACCGAGTCCAACAACGGCACTACCTACCATGGATCGCTCAGCGGATCGGTGATGACCGAAATCGTGGGCGCCCTCACCGAGGTATACCAGCAGAACTGACGCAGCCGTTCCGCCGCCTCGCCGGTGAATCCATATTCCGGTTCACCGGCACCGAATGGAGAGCGAAAGAATGACCGCGTCAGCACCAACCGCCGGAGATTTCGTGCGGCGGCTCAATGAGCAGCAGCAATCGCTGCTCCGGCTGCTCGGCGAGCCACCGTTGGACGCGCTCAGCCGGCAGCCGTCGTCCGGCGCGTGGTCGGCCCGTGAACACCTCGCGCACCTTGGCCGGTATCACGAGGTGTTTCGCGAACGTCTGGCGCGCATGCGGGCGGAGGATGCGCCGAACGTCGGTCGCTATCGCGCCCCAGATGACCCTGGCTTTGCCGCGTGGTCGTCGCTGCCCTATGCAAACATCATGTCGCGATCGGCGCTCATCCGGTCGCAGCTGCTCGATGACGTGCGCTCTCTCACAGCGCTGGACCTCGCCCGACGCGGATCCCATCCGCTGCTCGGCGAGGTGACGATCGCCGATTGGCTCGACTTCTTTCTCGTGCACGAAGCCCACCACAACTACACGCTACTCGTTCGCCTGCGCGAGGCGGAACGGAGGTCATCCTGAACGCGACGACGGATCGGCGCCGCCGATTGGCCAAAGCCACGCCGCGCCGCGCACGCCGCTCGAGTCGCCATGCGCGTTCCGAACCACTCGCGTGACGACGCTATCAGAGAATACATAAGTCTGTAATAGCAGCCCCACCGATTCCGCCAACCGCGGCAGATTCGACATTCCGCCGCCGAGCACGATCACGTCGGGGTCTATGATGTTGATCACTGAGGCCAGCGCTCGAGCCAGCCGATCGTGATAGCGCGTCATCGCGGCATGCGCGATCACATCCCCGTTCTCCGCCGCGGCGCCAATCTCGGCGCCGTGCAGCTTCGCGTGCCCCACCCGCTTGGCGAAGTCCCGCTCGAACGACGGGCCGGAAAGAAACGTCTCGATGCAACCGCGACGGCCGCAGTAGCACGGTCCGCCGGGGAATTCGTCGTCGTGCATCCATGGCAGTGGATTGTGTCCCCACTCGCCGGCAATTCCATTCGGTCCTTGGAGACAGGCTCCATCCACCACGATGCCGCCTCCCACACCGGTGCCAAGGATCACACCAAAGACAACGCCCGCTCCGGCCCCTGCGCCGTCGGCAGCCTCTGAAATGGCGAAGCAGTTCGCGTCATTCATTAGACGCACTGGCCGGCCCAACTGCGCCTCGAGGTCTGCCGCCAGCGGGTGACCAATGAGCCAGGTGGAGTTTGAATTCTTTATCAGCCCGGCCGGCGTGGATGTGCCGGGAATGCCAATGCCCACCGTGCATTGCCGGCGCGCAGTTTCGTCGAGCTGCCCTACCAGAGCGGTGAGCGCGTCGAGCGTGCCCGGATAGCTCCGCGGCGTTGCGACGCGGTGGCGCGCGGCAATGCTGCCGTCGTCTGCCAGCACGATGCCTTCGATTTTTGTTCCGCCCAGGTCGACGCCGATGCGCACGATGTTAGCATCTCGTAATGAACCAACGTTCCGGTGACCGTTGCCGGGGCCGACCGGTTTTGCCTTGTATGATGATACATACTCGACTACTCGCCATCACCTTCGCACTCACCCTCGTACCGCTCACCTTTGCCGGCTGCAACGATTCCGATTCGATTACCGGGATCATCCCGCTCACCCCAACCACGCTCAACGGCACCTGGCTCCGCTCCGGTGAGGTTCCCGGGTCCTCGGAGCAGTGGACGCTCAGAGTGACCGACACGCTCGTTGTCGCCAGCGGAAGCTGGACCGGCGAAGCCTGCTGCAGCGGTGTGATCGTGGGAACGGGCTATGTATCCCGCGATTCCATGCACATCGACCTGAACTTCTTCGACGACACCGCTACTGCCGGCATGCCTCGCTTCACCGAGCACGTTGACGCCGTCCAGGCAACGCTGAACGACATTCTCGGCACGGTACGCCGCGACAACGTGACAGTGGCGCTGCGCCTGCATCGCGCGCAACCGGACTAAGGACGTATATTGGGGCGTGACTAACACACTTCGCAGGGCTGCGCCCACGCTCATGCTGGCGCTCGCGGCAACGGCGTCGCTGGCTGGCGCCCAATCGCCTGATGTCTCGCTCCTCGGCTACCACACCGCCGTCCCCGCCGAATGGACGCCGCGTGCGCCGGCGTCGTCCATGCGCCTGGCCGAGTTCGTTGGACCGGGGCCGGATTCGCTGTCGCGCGCTGAGGTGGTCGTGTACTTCTTCGGCGTTGGGCAGGGAGGCAACGTCGCCGCCAACCTGGCGCGGTGGAAGGAGCAATTCTCCAACCCGGACGGCTCGCCGGTGTTCGAGGCCGTGACGCACGATTCAACCGGCGCGTTTCCGGTGACGTACGCCGAATACCGCGGCACGTACGCGCGCGGTGTGGGTGCAGGGTCGCCGGAGACGGCGCGCAGCGGCCAGACGCTCATTGCCGCAGTGGCCGATACGCCGCGCGGCACGATGTTCGTTCAGCTTTTTGGACCGTCGGCGCGCGTGGCCGCCCAGCGCGATGCGTTCACGCGCTTTGTGAGCGGATTGAAATAACTGTCATTCCGAGCGACGCGAGGAATCTTCTGTCACCGGTTGGGAAGGAAGATTCCTCGCGTTGCTCGGAATGACAGATCACTCATAGCGGAGCGCCTGCATTGGGTCGATTCTCGATGCACGCAACGCCGGAATGAAGCCGGCACCGAACGCGACCAGCGCCAGCACCACGGCGGAAAAGGCAATCACCACCGGGTCGTGCCCCTGCAGCTCGAACAGCAGCGACTGCGCGGCGCGCGCCAAGCCCAAGGCGCCCGCAATGCCGATCACGCCGCCCACCAGCGTCATCCGTCCCACCTGCCGCAGCACCATGCCGCGCACGTTGCTCCCGTTCGCGCCGAGCGCCATGCGCACGCCAATTTCGCGCGTCCGCTGCGCCACAGAGTATGCAAGCACGCCATAGAGTCCTACCGCCGCGAGTAGCGTTGCGAGCACGGCGAATGCCGCCGACAGTGTGGAGATCATCCGATCCATGAAGACGTTCTCTTCCACTTGCGTTGGCAGCAGCTTGAGGCGCTCGAGCGGAAGATTGGGGTCGATCGTCTTCATCACGCCGGGAATGGCCCGCAGAATCTGCGCCGGTGGCAGCGCGCTGCGCACGTAAAACGTATTGGCCGACAATCGGCCGGACTGCGAATACGGGAGCACGAACACGGGCGGAATTTTGTCCTTTACCTGTGAGTACTTGGAGTCCTTGGCCAGTCCCACGATGGTGATGTTGAGCGAATCATTATCCATCGACATTCGCTTGCCCACGGCGTTCGTGCCCAGGTTGAACTTCCTGGCGAACGCCTCGTTCACGATTGCTACTCGCATGGAGCCGCCGTTGTCGCTCGCGGCGAAATCCCGCCCGGAGAGCAGCGGAACGCCGAGCACGTGAAAGTAGCCGGCGCCTACGGAGTTGAAGCGCGAGTTGTCGTCCGTGTCGGGATCCTTTTTGAAACCCTCCACGGACACGCTCTCGCCCCAGTTGTTGCCGGCGAGCAGCGGCACCATCGACGACGTCACCGCCGTAACACCCGGCATGGCGCGCAACGCCTCTTCCACCCGGCCGAACAGCGCCAGCGTCCGCGTGCTGTCATAGCCGCTGCGGGCCGGCGAAATACCGAATGTCACCACGTTGTCGATCTTGATGCCCAGGTCCACCTGGCTGATGTTGCGGAGGCTCTTGATGAACAAGCCCGCCGAGATCAGCAGCGCCATGGACAGGGCGATCTGCACCGTGACGAGAGTCGTGCGGAATCGCGCCGCGCCGCGCCCGCCCGATAGCTTGCCGGAGTTGTTGCGCAACTCCGTCACGAGGTCGGGCCGGGTGCTGTGCAGCGCCGGCACCAGTCCGAACACCAAGCCGGTGCCAAGCGACAGTACCGCGGTGAACACCAGCACTGGCATGCTGAGCGAAAACTCCATGGTGGCGGCGTCCTGCGGCGGCAGCATGGCCGTGATTCCGGCCAGCGTGACGTACGCCACGAGCACGCTCACCGCGCCTCCCAGCACGGCGAGCAGCACGGACTCGGTGAGCACCTGGCCGATCAGTTGCCGCCGCGAGGCGCCGAGCGACAGGCGCACCGCCATTTCCATGGCGCGGTTGGCCGCCCGCGCGAGCAGGAGGTTGGCGATGTTGGCGCAGGCGATGAGCAGCACGATCCCGGTGATCGCGAAGAGGAGCAGCAGGGGCGTGCGCGAGCCCTTGATCGTGCTGCTTTGGCCCTTGCGCCCGTCGGCCAACGTGACTGTTTTTGCCTTAAATTTTACTAATGTCGCGGCGCTCATGCCCTTTTGCAGCGGCACTTCCACGTCGGCGATGATCGGGTGGTACGCGGCGTTGATCGACGCGTTGGCCTGGGCGATCGACGCGCCCGGCTTGAGGCGGCCGAACAGGTAGACCCAGTAGCTGTTGCGTCGCTCGAATCCTGTCCAGCCGGTGGTAAGCACGCCGCGCATGGAGATGGGCACGAACACGTACGGCCGCGCGCCGAGCGTGGTGCCGGTAAACCCCTTGGGCGCCACGCCCACGACGGTCATTTGGTTGCCGTTGATCGTGATCTGCTTGCCAATTACGGATCGGTCGGCGCCAAGCTGCGTCTCCCAGTACGGATAGCTCAACACCGTCACGTAGTTGCCGCCAATCGTCTGATCGTCCTGCGGGGAGAGCAGTCGCCCGAGCGCCGGCGCTACGCCGAGTACCGGGAAGTAGGATCCGGACACGTACACGCCGTCGCCATTGATCGGTGTTTGGCCCGCCATGGCCAGGTTCACACCGAACAGGAAGTGGCCGGCAATGCCGCTGAACGACGTGTTCGCCTTTTGCAGATCGCGGAACATGGGGTAGCTGAACACTTCGTCGCAGCCGCCCGCCTGATTGCAGGAATTCGAGCCATTCTGCGGGCCCGGCGCGGCGAAGTTGACGAGCCGATTCGGCTGCGCCACGGGCAGCGGCTGGAGCAACATCTCGTTGAACAGCGAGTAGATAGCCGCGTTGGCGCCGATCCCGAGCGCCAACGAGAGTATGGCGACCACCGTGACGAAGGGCGTCTTGAACAGCGTTCGAAACGCCAGCTTGAGATTCCGCATGTCCGATCCGGCGGTGGGAGGAACCGGCCTGTGACCCGGAGAATAAGACAGCGGACTTCGACAAATGGTTTCAGCCGCAACGCCGCGGTGAGGGCACTGCGCCGCTAGCCGTCAGCGGCCGCGTCGTCCTGATGGTCGGCGTCCCAGTGAAACTTGTGCATGACGCGGTGCAGGATGGGCGTGAGCAGCACGGCACCGCCAATCAGGAACACGAGCCCTGCATATAGCGCGAACAGCGACGCAAAGACCTTTCCGCCGGTCGTCTTGATATCGCCCACTTGGCCCATGCCGCCGAGCAGCATGCAGGCGTTGACGAATCCGTCAATCCACGCCGATCCGTCAATCCAGTGATAGCCGGCGGTGCCCACGACCACCGAACCGATAACGAAAACCGACAGAAATAGGGTGTGGCGCACCATCCTGACAAAAAACAACCGCGTGGAGATTGGCCGTTGCCCGCGATGCTCGTAATTGATGAGTAGCATATGGTCCAAGGTCTGGTGCTTGCCGTAGGTTCACGCCATGACAATCAGCCCAAAGGCCGGCCTGCCCGCCGATGAATCGATGCTGGTCAACGTGCCGCGCCTCGTCACGGCATACTATACCCGTCAGCCTGATCCGGCGGTATTGTCGGAGCGAGTCTCCTTCGGCACGTCGGGACACCGCGGCACGTCGGCCGACGGCTCGTTTAACGAACGGCACATCCTGGCCATTACCCAGGCGATCTGCGAGCATCGCCGGCACCAGGATATTTCCGGTCCGCTCTTTCTTGGCATCGACACCCACGCCCTGTCGGAGCCGGCCTTCGCGTCGGCGCTCGAAGTGCTCGCGGCAAACGACGTCAACGTCATGATCGACGACAGAGCAGGGTACACGCCCACGCCGGTGATCTCCCACGCGATTCTCTGCTACAACCGCGGCCGCACCACCGGACTCGCGGACGGCATCGTCGTTACGCCGTCGCACAATCCGCCGCCGGACGGGGGCTTCAAGTACAACCCGCCGAACGGCGGACCGGCCGACACGGCGATCACGAAGTGGATTCAGGATCGGGCCAACGCGCTGCTCACCGACGGCATGAAGGGCGTGAAACGTATGGCGCTCGAGCGGGCGAGGCGCGCAGCCACGACGCACCTGCATAACTACATGGACGCCTACGTTAGCGATCTGCAGTCGGTGATCGACTTCGACGCCATTCGCTCCTCCGGCATTTCGCTAGGCGTGGATCCGCTTGGCGGCGCGGGAGTGTTCTACTGGGGAATGATCGCCGACCGTTATGAGATTCCTCTTACCGTTGTGAGCGAGGTGGTGGACCCCACGTTTCGCTTCATGACCGTGGACTGGGACGGCAAGATTCGTATGGACTGCTCGTCGCCCTATGCCATGCAACGCCTCATTGGCATGAAGGACCGCTTCGACGTGGCGTGGGCGTGCGACCCCGACCACGACCGCCACGGCATCGTGGCGCGGTCGGTGGGACTGCTCAATCCCAACCACTATCTCGCCGTGGCCATTCAATATTTGTTCACGCATCGGCCGCAATGGTCGCCCGCGGCCGGCGTGGGCAAGACGATCGTGAGCAGCAGCATGATCGATCGCGTCGCCGCGCGGCTCGGGCGCCAGCTGGTGGAGGTGCCGGTGGGCTTCAAGTGGTTCGTCGATGGCCTGGTGAGCGGATCGCTGGGCTTTGGCGGCGAGGAAAGTGCAGGGGCGTCGTTCCTGCGCCGCGACGGCGGCGTATGGTCCACGGACAAGGACGGCCTCATCATGGGCCTGCTCGCCGCGGAGATGACGGCGGTCACGGGACGCGACCCCGGCCTCCTCTACGCCGATCTCACGCGCGATTTGGGCGACCCGGTGTACGAACGCATCGACGCGCCAGCTACGGTTGAGCAGAAGGCCGCGCTGGGAAAGTTGTCGCCCGCGCAGGTGCACGCCACCGATCTTGCCGGCGAGCCAATCACGGGAATGCTCACGACCGCTCCCGGAAGCACGAGCCCCATTGGCGGCCTCAAGGTGACGACCAAGGACGGCTGGTTCGCCGCTCGCCCGTCGGGCACGGAAAACATCTACAAGCTGTACGCCGAGAGCTTCAAGGGGCGCGAACATCTGACTCAAATCCAGAACGAAGCGCGAACCATTGTTCAATCGGCGCTGAACGGTTGAGTCTGCGTTGGACGGCGTTCGAGCCGGAGGCCCGCGTTGTGCCATTTATGCGGTTGCGTGAACGGATTGCAGGCGCGCTCGGCAAGACCACCACCGCACTCGAGGTTGAGAATGAAGGGAATGAACAGACCGGCTCTGGCGATACTGGTGGCCGCGACGCTCGCCGGTTGCGGCGCGGATTCATCCACCGCGCCCGTGCCGCATTCGCTTGACGTATCCACGGAGATCGCCGCGATGGCCAATGGAAGCGTGAGTGGCCTGGCCGGCGTGAGCACGCTGCTGTCGTTGCCGGCGTCCACCGCACAGCCCACGGTGTTTCCGTCGGCCTGCGCCTACTCTGCAGCAACCCAGGGCTTTAGCTGCCCCACTGCTGCAGTGAACGGACTGACATTCGACATTTCGTATTTCCTGACCGACGCGAGCGGCCGGAGCCAGACGGCGCCGGACGTCAATGCCACGGCGTCCATTCGGGCCGTGGCTGACACGCGCGGCAGCGAGGAGCTTCCGAGCACGGCCGGCACGCTCAGCACGGTAACCCTCACCGATCACTCGGACATGACGGTGAGCAACCTGCTGGGTTCGAATCGCCTGCTGAACGGCACGTCCGCGTCGCACTTCGACGTAACCAGCACTGGCGTAACCACCGTCCATTCGCTCGTGGACGCGGGCACCACCGCAGCGAATATCGTACTGGCGCAGGAGGGAGCGGCGGCAGCCTGGCCCGCCTCCGGAACGGTAACCACCAACGTGACCGCGGTCACGTCGATCGGCTTTCTGCCCTCGGTGATCACGACCGGCAAATCGGTGGTGACGTTCAACGGCACGAGCACGCCGTCGGTGGTCGTCACGGTGGCCGGTGTCACGCGGACCTGCAAGATCGACCTGGCCGGCCGAACGGCGCCCACCTGCTCGTGAGCGTTCGGTCATGCGAAAACGCTTGCGCAATCGATCAGCGCATCGTAGTTATATAACTACTACGGACTTGCTATGGGGTTCGCCGAGGCGAGGGCAGGCGATTCGGCGACTGAATGACAGGGAAGCAAGGACGGAGGTAGAACAAAGGGCGACCATCACGCGATGGCCGCCCTTTGTTATGTAGCCACCGCGCCGCGCGGTCACTCGTAGCGCAGCGCCTGCATGGGGTCCACCTTGGACGCTTTGTGCGCCGGTAAGAAGCCCGCGCCCATGGCCACCACGGCGAGAACGACGACCGCCCCGCCGAACACCAGCGGATCGAAGCCTTGCATATTGTATAATAAGGATTTTGCTCCGCGCCCAATCGCCAGCGCTCCGACAATACCTATCGTGCACCCGATAACCGTCATCACGCCGACTTGTCGGAGCACCATCGTGCGCACGCTCCCGGCGTTTGCACCGAGCGCCATGCGCACGCCAATCTCACGCGTCCGCTGCGCCACCGAGTAGGCCAGCACACCGTACAACCCTATGGCTGCCAGCAAGGTCGCCAGCGCGGCAAACGCTGCGGACAACGTGCTGATCATGCGGTCCATGAACACGTTTTCCTTCACCTGCTGCGTCAACGTCTTGAGTCGTTCCACCGGCAGATTGGGATCGAGCTTACTGAGCACTCCAGGAATGGCCCGCAGCACCTGGCTCGGGTCGGCCGCCGTTTTCACGTAGAACGTGAGGGCGCCGACCGTCGAGTCCTGCTTGTAGGGGCGCATGAAGATCGGCGGCGTCTCGCCCTTTACCTCGGAATACTTGGCGTCCTTCATCAGGCCCACAATCTGGGTGTCCAGCGAGTCGTTGCCATTGCTGCTCATGAACTTGCCCACGGCGTCGCGCCCGAGTCCGAACTTCTTGGCGAACGATTCGTTGACGATCGCCACCTTGGGCGCCCCCATCACGTCGGATCCGTTGAAGTCGCGGCCCGACAGCAACGGAATGCCCAATGTGCGGAAATACCCAGGGCCCACCTCGTTGTAGCGGGCGTTGGCGTCGGTGTCCGGCCCCTTTTTGAAGCCCTGCACAGACACGTCGCTCCCCCAGTTGCTGCCCGTCAACAGCGGCACGAGTCCGCCCGACACGCTGCTCACCCCCGGCAGCGCGCCAAACTCCTGCTCCAGGCGTCCGAACAACTGCGCCGAACGGGCGTTGGTGTAGCCGTTGAGCTCTGGCGAGATGCCGAACGTCACAACGTTTTCCGGCTTGATGCCCAAGTCCACTCGGCCGACATTAAGCAAACTCTTAACGAACAGCCCTGCCGACACCAGCAGCGCCATGGACAGCGCGATCTGCGCCGTGACCAGTGACGTGCGGAAGCGTGCCGCCGCCCGCGCCCCGGCGAGCTTGCCGGAGCCCGAACGAAGCGTGCTGGCGAGGTCCGGCTTGGTGCTCTGCAGCGCCGGGAACAGTCCGAACAGCAGTCCGGTGCCGATCGACATTGCCGCGGCGAACAGCACCACGCTCCAGTGCAGCTCAAAATGCAGCACCGACGACGTGTCTACCGGAAGCATCTGCATTAGCGCCACCAGCGTCCAATGCGCAACGAAAAGGCTCATCACGCCGCCGAGCACGGCGAGCACCAACGACTCCGTGAGCAGCTGCGTGAGGATCTGGCGCCGCGTTGCACCGAGCGACAGACGCACTGCCATTTCCGTGGTGCGGCCGGCGGCGCGCGCCAGCAACAGGTTGGCGATGTTCGCGCAGGCAATGAGAAGCACGATGCCCGTGATGGCGAACAGCAGCGTGAGCGGCGTGCGCGTTTCCTTGTGCATGGTGCTCTGGCCGCGACGGCCGTCCTCGAGCGACAGTTGCTTGGCCTTGAACTTCACGAGCGTCTGCGCGCTCATGCCCTTTTGCAGCGGCGCTTCCACATCGTTGATGATCGGCGTGTAGATGACGTTGGCTGCCGCGGCTGCCTGTTGCATCGACACGCCGGGCTTAAGCCGCGCGAACAGATAGATCCAGTACGTTCTGCGTTTGGTGAATCCATCGAAGCCCGGGCTCATCAACCCGCGCATCGTGATCGGTACGTAGACGTTGGGCATCACGCCCAGCGTAGTGCCGTCAAAGCCTTCTGGCGCGACACCCACAATGGTCATCGTTTGACCGTTGATGATCATTGTCTGATTGATCACGTTGGGGTCCGCTCCAAGGCGCGTCTTCCAGTAGTTGTAGCCCACCACGGCCACGAACTCGCCACCTATCGTCTGATCGTCGGCCGGCGTGAGCAGGCGGCCCAGCGCCGGCCGCACGCCGAGCACCGGAAAGTAGGAGCCCGACACGAGCATCCCGTCGCCGTTCAGGGTCTGGTTGTGATACGACACGTTCGCGCCGAACGCGTCGTGCGCCGCAATGCCGCTAAAGCCCGTACGCGCCGCTTCCAGGTCGCGGAACATGGGATAGCTGAACACGGCGTCACAGCTGCCGGCGTTCCCGCACGACTGCGAGCCAGGCTTTGGCCCGGGCGAGCCCAGATTTACCAGGCCGTCCGGAGCGGCAACCGGCAGCGGCCGCAGGAGCATCTGGTCGAACAGCGAAAAGATCGCCGTGTTCGCGCCAATTCCCAGGGCGAGTGAGAGCACGGCAACCACCGTGACGAACGGCGTCTTGAACAGCGTGCGGAATGCGAGCTTGAGGTTGGGCATGACCTTCCTGGGCGTACCGATTATTTGACGGGCCGGGGCTAACCGTTGGATACCGCAAGAGTGTAAAAGGTTGGCTCAGTCGCTTCGCCGGGGCATCGTGCTACTATTCGGGGCCGACGCCGGCCGCCAGGGGCGCAATCTGCGCCATCCCTGTGTTCTCCAAGACTTGACGCGCTCCCTCGAGGGAAGCACGCCGTGACCGAGACCGATCCGTTCGCCGTATCCACGTGCCGGCTGTGCCGCACCGCCGACGCGAAAATCAATTTCACTACCGATTTGGGCGTGATCGACGTGGCCTGTGAGAAGTGCGGCCGCTTTCGCGTCGAGATCACCGGCTACAACCTCCGCTTCGACTCGCTGTCGGGCTCCCAGCGGCTGCGCGTTCTGGAGTTCGTTAAGTCCAAGCACGAGCGGTCCGACGTCTCGCCGCTGGTGAGCGGGGAGTTCCTGAAAACGGTGCTGGCTACCGAATAGCCGTCCAAGCGGACACTTCCGCGTCACGGCATGGATCACGCATTCACCCAACGAAGGCCGGCTGATATCCGGCCCTCTCGGCGGTACCTGCGTAGCCCTTGCCCGAACGGAGTAGTCTCGATGAGCGAAGGACAGACGGCGCCCAATCTCAAGGTGCTCGAAGACGGTTACGAGATCCTTGGCGAGCTTCGCAGCGGCGACCGGGTCGGCACATACATCGCCAAGCGGCGCGTGGACGGCGAGGACGTCATCATTACGGTGGTGAAGGCGCCCACTGACGGCGCGAACAACGCCCTCAACCTCTTCGCGGCCGACACCCAGCTCCTCTCGAACCTCAGCCACCCGCAGATCCCGCAGGTCATCGAAGGCAAATGGGTGGGCAAGGACCAATTCGCCGTCGTGAGCCGCCGGTACCAGACCGAGACGCTCGACGAACTGCTGGCCCGCCACGAGACCTACTCGCCGCCCCGCATCGCCATGATCCTCGGCGAGGTGGACTCCGTGCTTGAGTGGGCGCGATCGAACGGCGTGGTGCACCGCGGCATTACGCCGGACACGCTCCAGTTCGAGACCGGCACGAGTCGCGTGCTCGTGACCCTGGAGCCCACGCCCATTCCCATGGAGAGCGTTCCTGACGCTGCGGCTGACGCCAGGACAGTTGGCACGCTCGCCTGGGCCATGCTCACCGGCCAGCGCTACGCGGAAGGCCAGTCACTCGCCGAGCTGCGTGCCGACCTCGCAAAGCGCGTGACTGACGACACGGAAGCCATGGTGCGCGCGAAGAGCGGCGCCAATGCGCCGGACGTGCCGACGTATCTCGCCGTGGTTGCCGCGGCCGACGCTTTGCGCGCCGGAGAGTTGGAGATCGCCGAAATGCAGGCTGCGATGCTCGAGGCGCGGCGTAACGAGCTGGAAACGTTCGCCGCCGAGCAACAGGCTTACGCGCTGCGCAACAAGGAACTCGAAGAACAGCTGGCGAATGAGCGCCAGGAGTTCGAGCGCAAGATGGCCGACGAACAGGCACAACTCGCCGCCGTGAAGTCCGACTTCGCCGATCTCAAATCCAAGGAAGAAGGACAACTGGCTGCCGAGCGCACGCAGTTCGAGCACGAGCGCTCCGACTTGGAGCGGGATCGCGCAGACTTCGAGCTGCGCGCAACCGAGCGCGAAGCGGAACTCGCCGCCAAGCACGCGGACGTGGACCGGATTCGCGCCGAAGAGGGCGCGCGCATCGACGCGGCGATTGCCGCCGCCGTGCAAACCGTGGCCGATACGGCGGTGCCGGTTCCGGCGTACGTGCCGTCGCTTGTATCTAACGAACCCGAGGCAGATCTGAGACGGGTAGCGCTCGCCGCCGAGCCGTGGATTGATGAAACGGTGAAGAAGCACTCCGTCGGTACCGGGCAACCGGCGGTGGCCGAAGTGGTGAAGCGCGGCGGTCGTCCAGGTTGGCTGATTCCCGTTTCAGTCGCCGCGTTGATCGTGGTGCTCGTGGGAATTTTTGCGGCAACCCATCGCAACCCCGACGCTGCGCCCGCTCACGTCGTGATCGGCAATACGAAGGTGGTGCCCACTGCGCCCACCACCAACGTGGGCAACACACCGCGCGGCGGCTTTCTCACTCAGACGGCAGGCGGGTCGGTGACACAACCAAGTGCAGGTCCGCCGATTTCATCCAATCCGACGCCAAGCGCTGTTCCCGCCGCGAAAACCGCTGCGGAAATTGCCGCGGCAGACAGCGCGGCCAAGGCTGACTCGCTCCAGGCTGCCGCGCGCAAGGCTGCCGCGGCCTCCAAAGCCGCGGCAATCCGCCGGGCGGACGCGGCGCGCCGCGACAGCATCGCGGCGGCCCGTCGCGACAGCACCGTGCCTCGTGATACCGCAGTGCGCCGCGACACTTCGGCGCGCTTCGACACGGTGCTCCCGCCGGCTTGACCTGGGGCTGTATCCTTCGGCATGGCCTCTTCATCACACCGCACCAATATTCAGGTCCGCTTCTCCGACACCGACGCGCTCGGGCATCTCAACAATGCCAGCTTTGCCGTCTATGTGGAGTTGGCGCGGCTCGAATTCCTCGGCGCACTCGGCGAATCCGTCCAGTCGCTCATTCTCGCGAACCTCTCGATCGATTACCGCAAGCAGGTGACGTTCGGCCAGCCGGTGCACGTGGAGACGTGGGTGGAGAAGCTCGGCACGAGCAGCATCACCGTGTTGCACACGGTGTACGCCGGCACGGAGCGCGCGGCGGACGTGCGGTCCGTGGTCGTGCACTTTGACTATGCCACGAACAAGTCCGAACCCCTCTCGGCAGAGATGCGCGCGCGGCTCGGGCCGTTCGTGAAGTAACGATTATAGAATGAGAGTTCTTGCAGTGAGTGGCAGCCTGCAGGCCCGGTCGTCCAACGGGGCGCTGTTGCACGCGCTGGGCGATTCCCTGGGCAGTGGCGCCGAGGTGGCGTTCACGCGGGCGCTGCACGAGTTGCCGCCGTTCAACATCGACGCCGACGTTGAGCCGCCTCCCGCGGCAGTCGCCGGCTGGCGAAGCGAACTCGCCGGTGCCGACGCCGTGCTGTTCGCCACGCCCGAGTATGCGTTCGGTATTGCCGGATCGCTCAAGAACGCGCTCGACTGGGTGGTGGGGTCCGGTGAGCTCGTGAACAAGCCGGTGCTGCTGCTCGGCGCATCGACGCTGGAGACCGGCGCGGGCTTCGCGGTGGACGCGTTGGAGCGCACCATCCGCGTGATGTCGGCGCAGGTGGTGGGCGTACTCGGCGTGCCGTTCATTCGCGCCAAGCTCGGGCCGGACGGCGTAGTCACCGATCCCGAGCTGGCTGCGTCGCTCGGCGAGCTTGCGCACCGCCTGCGCGCAGCCGTCGAAATTCGCCACGGCGCCGTCTAGAAGACGATTGGCGACGTGGTGGTGATCGGTGACAGTCCGAGTCGCTTGGCTTGGAGGTTGAATGCCGGTACGTCGGCGCCAAGGGCCTTCAGCAGCCGATCGGTTTGCACCTTCAGTTCGCCGTTCAAATCGTTGAAGATGGGATAGGCGCTGCCAATCGGCTTGCCGTCGCCGCGTGATACCACGCCGAGCAGCGCGGCCAGGCGATTGTTGATCTTGATCGGGAAGTTGAGTGGATCTTGCCCGCTCTGATTCCGCACTTGATAGATCTCCTCCTCCACGGCGCTCAGATCGCTCGACAGTTTGTCGCCGGTCGCTTTGAGCTGCGCGTCCTGCGATTTGGCGAGGCGGTCGGTTACCTGCTTCTTGACATCGCGAATCTGAATGACGGCTTTGTTCGCCTCGCTCACCTTGTCGCGCAGCTGAATCGCGAGCGCGAACTGCGCTTGTAGCTCGGCGTCGGTTGCCTCGTGCCACGGGTTGCGCTTCACGAGGAGTGGCTGAGCGAGCGTCTTGCCGTCGGCCACGAGTCGCACCGAATATTTGCCCGGCGGCGCGTTGGGTCCGTTCGTCGAGCCGCCCCACAGGATCATGCCGGGAAAGCTCGCGGCCGGAGCGTACGATTGATCCCAGGTAAAGGTGTGCAGCCCTGTGGTAACTGGTGGTGGTGCGGCGCGGGCGCCGCCACGTCCGCGTCCTGGCGGGGCGCTGGTGTCCGGGTAGGTCCGAATCACCCGCCCCGTGGCATCGAGAACCTCGATGGCCACCGTCTTGGCCGGCTGCTTTAGCATATACTGAAAAGTGGCCGGCGAGGCGGACCGGTATGCGGTGGACGGCTTGAACAGCACCGGGTCGGTGCCGCTGGCCATCGCTGCCGTGTACTGCCGCAGGGGCTCGATGTTGTCGAGAATGTAGAATCCGCGCCCATGCGTGGCGATGGCCAGATCGTGATCGGTTACGACGAGGTCCCACACCGGGATGTCCGGCAGGTTGAGACTGAGCGACTGCCAGTGATCGCCGTCGTCGTAGGAGATGTAGACGCCGTGTTCGGTCGCCGCGTAGAGCAGGCCCTTGCGCGTGGGATCTTCGCGCACGGCATGGACGAAATCGTCGGATCGAATGCCGTTCGTAATCTTCGTCCACGTCTTGCCCATGTCGTGGGTGCGGAAGATGTACGGTGCCTTGTCGTCCAGCAAATACCGCTTCACGGCCACGTAGGCGCTAGCCGAGTCGAACGCCGATGCGTCGATGATGCTGACGCGGCCGAAGTCGGGCATGCCCTTGGGCGTGACGTTGCTCCAGCTTTTTCCGCCGTCCTTTGTGACGCTCACGATGCCGTCGTCGGAGCCGGTCCAGATCACGTTCGTCGTCCGCTTGGACGGACCGAGCGCGAACAGCACCGCGTAGACTTCCGGACCGTTCATGTCGCGAGTGATAGGTCCGCCGGACGGTCCCATGGTCTTGGGGTCGTGTCGCGTGAGATCGGGGCTAATGCGATCCCAGCTCTGCCCACCGTTCGTCGTCTTCCACAGGTGCTGCGAACCGGCGTAGAGCACCTTGGAGTCCACCGGCGAAAACATGATGGGGTAGGTCCACTGCCACCGTTCTTTCAACAGCGACGACTCCTCGCCGGAGAACATGCGCGGGTAAGGACTTACTTCGCGCGATTCGCCGGTGCGGCGGTTGAGCTTCTGCAAAAAGCCGCCACCGTTCGCGTTGGTGCCGGAATAGAACACGTCGAGGTCGCGCGGATCAGGGGCGATGTAGCCGTCCTCGGAACCGCCAGGGCTGAACGTTTCCGGCGCGCCACCGCGGCCGCCGCGGCCCTGCGGCGCCTCGCTCGACACGCAGATCTCGTTTTCATCCTGCTGCGATCCGCAGATGTAATAGGGAAGGCTGGCTGTCGCGACGACGTGATAGAGTTGGCCGGTGGGATAGTTCTTGGCGCTCCACGTGCGGTTGTCGCTCGAGGCGTTGAACGTGATGTCGCCGCCCGGATCAGCCGCGTGCAGCACGTGATCGGTGTTGTCCGGATCGATCCACAGGTCGTGCGAATCACCGCCCGCGAAATTCGTTAGCGTTTTGCCGGCGTCGGTGGAGCGATACGTTCCGACGTTTTGTACGTACACCAGATCCTTGTTCTTTGGATCGGCAAAGATGTGGGTGTAGTAGAACGCGCGCTGCCGGATGTCGCGGCTGGCGTTGGCCAGCGTCCACGTGGCGCCGGCGTCATCGGAACGAAACAGGCCACCGTTTTCGTTTTCCACGAGCGTGTAGACGCGATTCGGATCGGCGGGCGACACGGCGACGCCTATCTTGCCGTCGATACCGTCCGGCAAGCCTTTGGCGTGCGAGATGTCGGTCCATGTTTCGCCGGCGTCGGTGGACTTGTACAAGCCGCTGCCCGGCCCACCGCTCGACATACTCCACTCTTTGCGGAAGGCCTCCCACAACGACGCGTACAACACGTTCGGATTCGTCTGATCGATCGAGATGTCGGCCGCGCCGGTTGCCGCGTTCTTGTACAGCACCTTGCGCCAGGTCTTGCCGCCGTCGGTGCTCTTGAACACGCCGCGCTCATCACTGTCGGTGCCGTACTTTCCGAAATCGGCGACGTAGACGATGTTGGCGTTCCTGGGGTCGATTCTAATGCGAGAAATGGCATCAGAGTTTTCAAAACCCACGTGCGTCCAGGTCTTGCCGGCGTCGGTGGACTTGTAGACGCCGTCGCCGGGCTGGATGTCGCCGCGAATGCACGACTCGCCCATGCCAATGAAGATGACGTTCGGGTCGGATTCCGACACGGCCACCGCGCCCACCGACGAGCTGCGAATCTGCCCGTCAGTCACCGGCGCCCAGGTCGTGCCGCTGTCCACGGTCTTCCAAAGTCCGCCGCCCGTGGCGCCGAAGTAACCCGCCTTTGGCTGGCCGCGCACACCGCTGATCGCGATTGACCGGCCGCCGCGCTCCGGGCCCACGCTGCGCCAATGGAATGCGCTCATCACCAGTGAATCTGGTGTGGCGGCTCGCCACGCGGATGACGGAAGCTCGGCTCCGCGGCTCACGCGGTGCGCGGCCGCCAACCCGGCGACCGCCACCGACAATGAAACGCCGACTCGAATGTATTTGTGGGACATGGACCAACTCTCCTCTAGTGACGAACGGCCTCAAACGGCGAGGCACACTCGGCTAGAAATAGACTTCGGAGGTGGTCTGTGCAACCCGGCAGGAACACGCCGGGTAGTAGGTGTTACGTGGCGGGAGTGGTTTCCGTGGGAGCTGCCGGTGCGGCTGCACCTGGGCGACGGCCCCATGGCGAGCGCGGAGCGGGCGGACGAGCCCGGTCGGCAAGAATCTGCGTGTAATACGCGATCATCCGCGGCTTGACCGTCTTCTCGGTGTCGCCCGCCTTGGACGTGAACGCCGCGTACCGCAGGTTGTCACCGGAGACGCGCAGCCACCACCACTGCGTGCCGGGGGTCGCGGGCGAAGACTCGCGCTCGCAGGTGAACGTGCGCCCATCTTCAACAAACTCGAAGCGACCCATTCTCACTACCTTATTGGGAGATACAGTAACCTACTCGATGTACCGCACTGCCGCTGGTGAATGTCACGTTTCGTGCGAATTCTGGAGTGTCGCCATGATCAAACTGTACTCGCTGTCCGTTCGCAATCGCCCAGCCGCGGCGCTGCTCGGCGTTGGCGTCATCTCCGTGGGGGCGGTCTTGCTGACGCTCGGCTTCGCGCTTTTGCTCGGGCTGGTCGTTGCCGGCGGCATAATTGGCGCTGGTGTTGCCGGTTACCGCATGTTGCGCGGAGGCGTTCGGGTCCCCAATCATGGATTCGCGCGGGTGGAATTTGACCAACTGGCTCGCGGCATCTCGAATCTGGGTTCCGGATTGGATCCAACTCTCGAGGTGAAGCCCGTGACCACGGCCATCGTTCGACCCCGCGACGACAACGACTAACTTCCCGAAGCCTGTCATTGACACCCGTACCGCTGGCGCCCGTGCTCTGGGCACGGGTTCACCATCTTCCATGAGAACGGCGTGTTCGACGCATCCTATTTCAAGAACGGTCTGCCCGACCATCTCGCCGCCGCCGGTACCAAGGCGACGGTTGAAGTGCATTTGCTCAACGCACACACCCACCGTGTGCGCACCGTGATTGACGCGACACCCGGCCACGTCGTACTCGAGGCATACCGCCATCGCGTCGATGGCGGCCGAGTCGATCAAACCTGGCAGGCAAAGACGCCCACCGACGAAGGCGCCGGCGAAATGGTGCGTGTCATCGTTGGCTACGAGACCATCGCCGAGATCGTCATCACTCCGGCCGAGGACGCGACAGCGCCCCGCATTGGATTCTCACGCGACTGACGCGCGGTTCGACGCCGGCCTGCGCGCCATTGGCGCCAGCGGTGTCGTAGGGCTCTGCAACTGGACGTTCGCCGGCGACAGTGCGGTCATTACCGCGGCCGACGACACGTTCATTGCCATGCTCGGCCACGACCGTGAGAGTTTTGCGCGCGAGGGTCCGTTCGACTGGCGTAGGCTCATACCGCCTGACTCCTTGACGTCATTCGACGAGCGGCTCGCCGAGCTCGTGGAGATGGGTGCGCACGGTCCGCACGCGCAGGATATCGTGTCGCGCACCGGCCACCGTATTCCCCTGCTCGTCACCAGCGCGCTGACCGACGCCACCGCGCGCACCGCCACGTCGATCTGTCTCGACGTGAGCGATCAGGTCCGAGCGCGGGCCGACGCCGAGCGTGCCAGCGTCGCCAAGAGTCGCTTCTTGGGCGTCATGACGCACGAGCTTCGCACGCCGCTCAACACGATCATCGGCCAGCTCGAGCTTGTGACCGACGGCACCTACGGCGATTTGACGGAGCAGCAGCGCACCGCCCTGGCTCGGGTGAAACGGGCCAGCGCCCAACTGCGCGCGCTCGTTGACGAGGTGCTGACGTTCAGCCGTCTGGAAACAGGAGTCGTGCACTACGACATGCAGCATGTGGTGCTGGCCGACGCACTGTTGCGCGTGTCGTCGGAGGTTGGCGCGCAGGCGGAAGCCAAGGGCATCACGTTCCAGCTACTGCCGCCAACCGCGGATATGTGTGTGCGTGCCGACGAGGCAAAGTTGCACGATGTGCTGCTCGCGTTGCTCTCCAACGCCCTGAAGTTCACGCCAACGGGCGGCCACGTCACACTCGATACAGCGGTCCGTGCCGCCGCCTCAGACTACGTGTTCGTTCGCGTGTCCGACACCGGGAGCGGCATCGCCAGGGAACGGTATACGGCGATCTTCGAACCGTTCACGCAGACAGACGAGGGCCGGGCGCGCTCGGCGACAGGCCTGGGACTTGGCCTCACGATCAGTCGCGATCTCGCCGCCGGCATGGGGGGAGACCTGCGAGTCCGCAGCACCCTTGGGGACGGGGCGGGCTCCACGTTCACCCTGTCGCTGCGCCGCGCCGAGGCGCCCGGCTAAAGTAGGCCGCCCAAGCAACCGAGACTTTGAGTCGGAACACTGCGCCTGCGTTTGTGGCGCGCGGCGATGCGGCCAGATTTCGGAGAATTTCATGTACGGGATGGTCAATCGGGCGATCCAGGACCTCGTCTGCGGCAAGTTTGGCGAAGACGCGTGGGACCGGATCAAGGAAATGGCGGGCGTGGACGTCGAGCTCTTTGTCCGCAACGAGACATATCCGGACGAAGTCACCTACAAGCTGGTCTGCGCCGCTGCCCGCGTGCTCGGCGTGCGATCGAGCGTGGTGCTCGAGACCTTTGGCGAGCACTGGATTCTGTCCACGGCACGCGAGGGCTACGGCGACCTGCTCGATGCCGCCGGCACGTCGCTTCCGGAGTTCCTGCAGAATCTGCCGAACTTCCACAGCCGCGTGGTCCTGATTTTTCCCAAGCTGCAGCCGCCGCGTTTCGTGTGCACAGACGTGCATGAGGAAACGCTCACGCTGCACTACTATTCGCACCGCCCCGAACTGGCGTCGCTCGTGGTGGGCATGGTACGCGGCCTCGGTAAGATGTTCGAGACCGATGTCACGGCCGATCTCGTCGTGAGCCGGGCGGACGGCGCCGATCATGACGAATTCCTCGTCCGCTGGGGCGAAACGGCGCGTGCCGGCGTGCTAGCCGCGGCAACAACCGCTGCGGCATGAGCGCCGCCGTTCGGCTCCAGCTTGACGACATCGAGCCCTCGGGCCCGATCTTTGGGCTGCCGCCGGAACAGTTCGACTTCGCGTTCCCGTTTCACCTGGTGTTCGACCGGTCATTAACTGTGGTGCAACACGGGCCGGCGGTGCCGCGCATCTGTCCGGCGGTCGCGATTGGCCGGCCGTTGCACGATATCGTCAAGGTCACCCGGCCCGCCGAGGCGGGGGACTACGCGTCGATGCTCGCCCACGCCCGCGATCTGTTCATTCTCGAGTGCCTGGAAACGGGCGTCGTGATGCGCGGGCAGATGCTCCCGCTGCCCGGCGACGTGCTGGCGTTCGTCGGATCGCCCTGGCTCACCGAGCCCGGTGACTTGAAGAAGCACGGACTGTCGTTCGGCGAATTTGCGCTGCACGATCCGGTTGTCGATTTTCTCCAGGTCATCCAGGCGCAGACGGCCGGCCTCGCCGATCAGAAGCGGCTCGCTGAGCGTCTGTCCCGCCAACGCACGGAATTGCGCGAGGTGAATCGCCGGCTGTCGGCGCAGTACGAAGTCACGCAGTTGCTCACCGGTCAGGTGGATCTGGCGCAGGTAGCGCCGCAGGTGCTCGGCCTCGCCTGCAAAGTGACGGAATGGGACGTTGGCACACTGTGGCTGGTGGACGCCGAGGCAAACGTGATTCGATGCGCCGCGGCGTGGCACGAGGATCCGGAACTGGCGTTCTTCGTTGAAGCCACCAAACCGTGCGCGTTGAAAGTCGGCACGGGACTTACCGGCCGTTGCTGGGCCACCGGCAAGGTGGCATGGGTCCGCGACATCATGGAAGACGACAACTATCCCCGCCAGGGTATCGCCAAGCGCGCGGGAATTCGCGCCGGCGTGGCGATTCCAATTCTCGTGGGGACGCGCGTGGTTGGTGTCGTTGAGTGCCTGTTGCGCACGGTGCGCGACGTGGACGGCGACGTGGACGCCATGCTCCACGAAATGTCGCGCAAGCTCGGCCACGCCATCGAGCGTCGCGAAGCGCAGGAGTCGCTCGTGCGCGCCAAGGACATTGCCGAGGCGGCGAGCAGTGCCAAGAGCGAGTTCCTGGCGAACATGAGCCATGAAATTCGCACGCCGATGAACGGCGTCCTCGGCATGACGCATCTGCTGCTCGACACGCCGCTCGACGGACAGCAAAAGGAGTACGCCGACACCATTGCGCGTTCGGCGGAAGCGTTGCTCACCATTCTCAACGACATTCTCGATCTCTCCAAGATCGAGGCCGGCAAGTTGACGATGGAAGCAATTCCCGTGGACCTGCACGCCACGCTGGAGGATGTGCTCGAGCTCATGGGCCCGCGCGTCGAGGAAAAAAAGATCGACCTCGTGCTCCATTGCGCCGCCGATGTGCCGCGCAACGTGATCGGCGATCCCGGACGCATTCGCCAGGTGCTCGTCAACCTCGTGGGCAACGGGGTGAAGTTCACCCAGCGTGGGCACGTGATGATCAGCGCCGAGTGCATCGAGCGGACGGACACCGAGACGTGCATTCGCTTTTCCGTCGAGGATTCCGGAATTGGCATCTCCGACGAAGCCAAGTCCAAGCTCTTCCAGAATTTCGCCCAGGCCGATTCGTCCACCACTCGACACTACGGCGGCACTGGGCTCGGGCTGGCCATCTCCAAGCGCCTGACGGAGCTGATGGGCGGGGCGATTGGCGCGGAAAGCGTTCCGGGCGCCGGCTCCACGTTCTGGTTCACCATTCGCGCTCCGCTCGATGCGTCGATGTCAGCCGAACAGTCGCTGCCGGCGCAGGGTCGTCGTGTGCTGATAGTTGACGATCGTTCGCGGATGAGCGACGCGCTGGGCGAGCGCCTCGTAGCTGCTGGTGCGGCATGGGATTGGGCGACGAGCGGCGAACAGGCAATGTCGCTGCTGCGCGGCGCCGTGGCGGCTTGGCGGCCATACGACGTCGCCTTCGTGCGGGCTCGGCTTCCCGACATCGACGGGGAAACGCTGGCGCGCGACATTCGTGAGATCGACGAATTGCGCGGTGTTCCGCTCGTCATGCTCGTGCCGCCGACGCGCCGCCGTCAACTGCGCCGCTTCATCGACGCGGGCTTTGCCACGACGGTCTCCGATCCCGTGCGTCCGTCGCAGGTGGATGCGGCGCTGCAGTCGATCTTTGGCGTCGCTGCTCCCGCGACAGGTGCCGACGCTGCGCAGGCCCTCGCAGACAGTGCGGCCGAAATCGCCGCGGCCGGCCCGCTCACTCGGCGCCGCGTGCTGCTCGTAGACGACAACATGGTGAATCGCCAGGTTGCTACTGGACTGTTGTCCAAGCTCGATTGCATTGTCGAGTCCGCGGAGAATGGCGTGATTGCCGTGGATCTGACGGCGTCGCGGCATTACGACATTGTGTTCATGGATTGCATGATGCCGTTGATGGACGGCTACGAGGCGGCGCGCGCTATTCGCAAGCGCGAGGCAAATGCCGGTCCTGGCGGGCGACGCGTGTCCATTGTCGCAATGACGGCCAATGCAATGCAGGGCGATCGGGAGCGATGCATCGAAGCAGGCATGGACGATCACGTGGCGAAGCCGGTTCGGCCGGATCACCTGCGTGCCGCGCTACTGCGGTGGTCGCGGCCGCAGACGCCGGTGGTGTCCCTGCCAGCGGTACCGGCTGTGCCCACGGTGCCGCCTGTACCGACTGTGACGCCGCGGCTTGCTGCACCGGCCATGGCGGACATGCTCGCGGCATTCGACGCCGATCTTGCCCGGGAGGCGCGCGACGCGAACGCGACGGCAGCGACCATCGACTGGTCGATGCTCGAGATGCTCGCTGCCGATGTCGGAGATGACGGAGAGGGCTTTGTGCACGTGGTGATCTCGGCGTTTCTCGAGGGCACGCCGGAGGAGATTGCACTGTTGCGCGCCGCGGCGGCCGACGGGGACGAGACGATCTTTGCTCGCGCCGCTCACACCCTCAAGGGGTCGGCAGCAACGGTAGGTGCGCCGGAGATGACTCGGCTAGCCGCCGCGGCGGAGAAGGATGCCAAGGAAGGCGTGGCGGGCGATCGGCGCGCGATGGCGGAAGCCATCGCGGCCGAGTACGAACGCGTGTGCGTACCGCTACAGGAGCGGCTTCAGTCGGCGTAAGGTCCGCGACGGCCACCACTGCCGCCGCTTCCGCCCGAACTCCCGCCTGAGCTGCCGCCGGTGTTGCCACCACCCGCGCCGCCTCCGCGATTGCCACCGCCGCCGGTACCGCCGCTGCTGCCCCCACGGGGCCGGCGCCGGCGCTTGCTGTCGCTCGACGAGCTGCTGCTTCCCCCGCCCGCGTTCCCGCCGGCCGCGGCCGAGCCGCTACGCGACCCCGCCGGCTGCCCGCCGCTCGAGCGCAACAGCTTCGCCTTGGCGCGCGCGCGATCGTCGGCCTTCTTGGCGCGGATCTGGGCGATGCGGTCGGCAATAGGAATCTCTAATTTCGCTGACGGCTTCGCGGTGTAGTCGAAGTCGGGTAGCGTTACGCGTGGCAACACCTTGCCAATGGCGCGCTCAATGTTGCGAAGGTCGTCCATCTCTTCCGGCGCCACGAACGTAAAGGCTTCGCCGGTCATCTCGGCGCGCGCCGTGCGGCCCACGCGGTGGATGTAATCCTCGGACATGCCCGGCACGTCGAAGTTCACGACGTGGCCAAGGGCTTCCACGTCAATGCCGCGCGCCGCAATGTCCGTGGCGACGAGCACGCGGTAGCGGCCCGCCTTGAACCCGTCGAGTGCGTCGGTGCGCTGCGACTGCGACCGGTTGCCGTGAATGCGCGCCACGTTCAGGCCGCGCTTCTCGAGAAACTCCCACAGGCGGTTGGCGCGGTGCTTGGTGCGCGTAAAGACCAGCGCCTCCTTCATGATCCCGCGCTCGAACAGCGCCGCCAGCAGCGACGACTTGAGCTCCTGCGCCACCGGATACACCGCCTGCGTGATGCCCGACGCCGGCGCCTGCTTCCGTTCGAGATTGATCATCGCCGGGTTGTGCAGCAGCTCGCGCGTGAGTGCGAGAATCGGCGCCGGCATGGTGGCACTGAAGAACAGCGTCTGCCGCTTGGCAGGCACGTACTTGAGCAGCCGCTTGATGTCCGGCAGGAATCCCATGTCCAGCATGCGATCTGCTTCGTCGAGCACCAAGTGCTCGATCTTGTCGAGCTTGGCGTAGGACGACTTCAAATGATCGAGCAGCCGGCCCGGTGTGGCGACGATGAGATCCACGCCGGTGCGGAACGCGTGTTCCTGCGGTCCCATACCGACGCCGCCAAAGATGGCCGCGCCGCTGAGGCGCGTATGTACGGCGAGCTCCTCGAACTCCTTGACAATCTGCGCCGCCAATTCGCGCGTGGGCGTAACGACGAGGGCGCGCGTGGTGCCGCGCGGACGCTCGAGCAGTTGATTCAAAATCGGCAACAGGAACGCGGCGGTTTTGCCGCTGCCCGTTGCCGCGCAGGCGAGCACGTCACGACCTTCGAGCGCAGCCGGAATGGAATCGGCCTGAATGGGCGTGGGGCGCGTGAAACCGAGCTCTTTGACGCCTTTGAGAAGGTCGGGGTGCAGCTTGAGCGTAGAAAAAGACACAAGACTCCAGAAAAAAAGACTTTGTACGTAACCAATGAAGTCTAGCGGCTTTCAGCCTTTTGTGCGGCGGAACCGTGAAATGACTTCGCCTAGAAGAGCCCCACCTTTCCGCGCACCGAGGCGATGAGTTTCGCCGGATCGTAGCCCACACCGTCTTTGAATACGATGCTCACCTTGCGAATATCCTCGATACGCGCCGACGGATCGCCGTCGATCACGACGAGATCCGCCTGTTTACCCGCCGCGATCGAGCCCGTGCGGCTGCCGCGACCGAGGAACGTTGCGCCGTTGAGCGTACCCACCTTGATCGCCTCGAGCGGCGTGAGGCCGCTTTCAACCAGCAGTTCAATCTGGCGCTGATCCGCATAGCCCGGGATCACGCCGCCGCCGCCGGTGGGATCAGTGCCGGCGAGCAACGTGCCGCCGGCGCGATAGAACGCCACCTCGAGCGCCCGCGCCTTGGGAAAGAGCGCGGCGTAGACAGAGCGCGTGTTCTTCTGCGCCGCCGCGTACCGCTGCTCGAACTGGTCGCGCAGGATCGGGTCGAGCACGTCGAGGCCCGGCGGCAGCGGCCGGCCGGGCGTGAAGGTCTCGAACACGGTGAGTGTGGACGTCAGCGCCACGTGGTGCGATATCAATGCTTGAATGAGTGATTTCACTTCGGAGCTGTTCGGATCCACGGCCGCCACGGCCGCCTGACCAACGCCCTGGCCCGGGCAGACGTCCGGCTTTTTGCCGGCCACGAAGTCCGTCGCGGCAAAGAACCCGTGCTCCAGGTTGTCGATGCCCATGTCCGCGGCCTCGCGATACGTCACCGAGCACAAGTGCGCCGTCAGCTTCATACCGAGCCGGTGGCCTTCGCCGATCGACGCGCGCAACTCGTCCCGCGTGATGTGCATGTAGGCCTTGAGCGACGTAGCGCCGGCGTCGTGCCAGAAGTCGATCATCCGCAGCGCGTCCGGCACACCGGTCAGCTCGTGTACCTGGCCCAGCCCCAGGCCGGGACCTTCGAGATAGGGCGCGGTGGCGTCGATCCATGGCCCCGGCTTTTCGCCGCGATCTATGCTCTGCTTGATCGACAGCTCGCCGTAGCCGTTCATGTTGCCGCCCGTGCGCATGGACGTCACGCCGCCGGCGAGATACAGCCGCGTGAAACTCTCGGCCACGTTCCCGTACACGCCGGGGCCGGTGGGGTAGAAGAGATGCTCGTGCACCATCACGAGCCCGGGAATCACCGACTTGCCGGTGAGGTCGAGCACCTGCGCGCCAGCGGGAACCGGCGTGGCAGCGGTGCTTCCCATCGTGGCGATGCGTCCGTCGCGAATGATCAGCGTCTGGTCTAACCGCACAGGAGCGCCAGTGCCGTCGATGACGCGGGCGTGCGTCAGGGCGACCACGGCGGTGTCCACCTGCACATAGGCCCGAACCGCGGGCGAGAGTGTGGGACGCTGGGCGCCCAGCGAACCGGCGAGCGCGGCGAGCGCCAGCCCGAGACCAATCAGTGTTTTGCGCATCGGGCGAACGTATCAGCCGCCGGCGAAACGGGCTAGCCGTCATCCCGACTGTCATCCCGAGCGAACGCCCGTTGTCATCGCGAGTGAGCGCAGCGAGCGAGGGATCTACCATCCTTGCCGCGTGGCCAGCGACTAAGTCGATACGCAAGATCCCCCGCATTCGCTCGGGATGACAAGGACTTCAATCGTGCCGGGGCGTTGGCGACATCACCGGCCGCGGATCGATCGAGTTCTGGACGCGGCCGCCACGAACTGGATGCCGGAGCGCAGCACCCCCGGGCCCGGCGTCGCAGCGGGTTGCGCAGCTTGCTCGCGAAAACGAGCTTCCCAACCATGAATTCCCTCTCGATTCGCTCCGTGACCGGCGCAGCGCTTCTGCTGGCGTCGTTGGCTGTGCCGAGCATTGGCCAGCGCGGTGGAAACCCCGCCGCCGCCGCCGCGGTGCAGGCCCGCTATCGGAAGCTCGAAGTGCGCATCCCCATGCGCGATGGCGCCAAGCTGTTCACGTCGATCTACGTGCCGCGCGACAGCTCGCGTGATTACGCAATCCTCATGGACCGCACGCCGTACGGCGTTGCGCCGTATGGACCCGACGCCTACCGTGCCTCGCTCGGGCCGAGCGCCCGGTTTTCCGACGCCGGCTTCATTTTCGTCTATCAGGACGCGCGCGGCCGCTTTGAATCGGAGGGCGCCTACACCGAGATGACGCCGCACAACGACGCCAAGCGCGGCAAGGACGTGGACGAGTCCACGGACAGCTACGACACCGTTGACTGGCTCGTCAAGAACGTGTCGCACAACAACGGCAAGGTGGGCATCTACGGCACGTCGTATCCTGGGTTCTACACCACGGCGAGCTGCATCGACCCGCATCCGGCGCTCAAGGCCTGCGAGCCCGGCGCGCCGATGACGGATCTCTGGATGGGCGACGACTTATTCCACAACGGCGCCTTCATGCTCGGCGCCAATTTCGATTTCTATCAGGGGTACGGCCGCACGCCGCGCAATCCGAATCTCGGCCCTGACCCGCGGTATCCGCGCCCTGAATCGGGCAACGACGCGTACAAGTTCTTTCTCGACATGGGGCCGATCGGGCCGGGGTCTCGCAAGTCGCTGCCTCCCGAGACGGCGCCGTTGTGGGACATCGTCATGCATCACCCCAACTACGACGCGTACTGGCAGTCGCGCGACATCAGCCGTCACGTCAAGCGCATGCCGGCCATGCTCGAGGTGGGTGGCTACTACGACGCCGAGGATCTCGCCGGCCCGTGGCGGACGTTTCGCGGTATCGAGAAGCTGGCGCCGGGTTCGGACAATCACATCGCCATTGGGCCGTGGCCCCACGGCGGCTGGGCGCGCGGCGACGGCGACGCGCAGGGCACGCTGCACTGGACCACAAAAACGGGCCCCTGGTTCCGGGACTCGATTGAGTTTCCGTTCTTCATGCACTACCTGAACGGTGCGGCGGCGCCGGCGTTGCCCAAGGTGCTCGTCTATCGTACCGGTGGCGAAAGGTGGGACCGCTACGACGCATGGCCGCCTAAGAATGCTAATGTCAGATCTCTCTATTTGCTGCCCGGCGGAAAGCTTGGCTGGCAGAAGCCTGGCAAGGTGGCAGGGAAGGCCGCATTCGACGAGTACGTCTCCGATCCGGCGACTCCGGTGCCGGTGGTGGGACGGATCGATCGCAGCGGCATGCCGCGTGACTACATGAGCGGCGACCAACGCTTTGCGTCCAAGCGCGCCGACGTCCTCACGTTTCAGACCGACCCGCTCACCGAAGACGTGACCGTGGCCGGCCCGGTGGCGCCGGAACTCCACGTTTCCACCAGCGGCACCGACGCCGATTTCGTCGTCAAGCTCATTGACGTGTTTCCGGACGACGCACCGAACTGGCCGGGCGACACCACCGGCTTTGTCGTGGCCGGATACCAGCAGCTCGTTCGCGGCGAGCCGTTTCGCGGTAAGTTCCGCCGCGACTCGGCCAAGCCAGTGGCTTTCGTTCCGAACAAGCCAGATTCGTTGGGCTACTCCATGCCGGACATCAACCACACGTTCAAAAAAGGCCACCGCATCATGGTGCAGGTGCAGAGCTCGTGGTTTCCGCTGATCGATCGCAACCCGCAGACGTTTGTGCCGAACATCTTCGAGGCGTCGCCCGCGGACTTCAAGGCGGCCACGATGCGCGTGTATCACACGGCGGGAAAAGAGTCGCGCATCACGGTCCACACGCTTCCCTGATGCACGTTGACGATTTCCGGCTCGACGAGACCCGCTGGTCAACGTTGATGACAATCCTCAAGCGGCGCGCCTTCAAGATCCTCACGAAGCACACCGCGCCGCTGTACTTGAAGGCCGACGACATGATCACGCCGTCGCCCATGACGATTGCCGCGCACGAGAAGCCGGTCACGTACCTGCTCCGCGCCCTGTCGCGCGACGGGTACCGTGACGCGCTGTTCGATATCGGCGCCAACATCGGGCTCGCTACCTACTTTGCGCGCGATGCGTTCGACCGGGTGTTCGGCTTTGAGCCCAACCCCGAGATCTTTCACGCGCTGTCGGCCAACCTCGGCCGCGATCCGTTGATCCAGCTGTTCAACTTCGGGCTGGGCGATCGCAACGAGGAGACGGCGCTGATGGCGCCGCGCGGCAATTACGGCGGCGCGTTCATCCCGGACGGGTCGAACGCGTATGCCCCGAACGAGATCGCCGCGGTGAGCGGTTTTTCGTCCTTCCGTCCCGACGATTATCTGTCGTTTCCAATCGTCGTGAAGCGCGGCCGCGAGGTGTTGCCGGCGCTGTTCGCCGAACTGCGGCCCAATGCGAACTTCACGATCAAAATCGATGTGGAGGGCTACGAGCGGACGATCATTCGCGAAATTGCCGCCTGTCTTCCGCCGACGGCGCGCGTGGCTATCCTGTTCGAGAATTGGAACAAGGCATTTGACGCGAAGGCGTTCTTCGCCGAAACATTCGATCGCGCCGGCCGTGTGCTCAAGCTCGTTTCGAGCCTCGACCACCACAGTGCGTTCGGCCGTAACGCCACGCTGCTCCTTCGCGGCGACCGCCACCACACCTCCGGTTCCCCTACGGACTGGGTTGGCGAAGTGCTATACCTCATCGAACCGCGCAACCCGACGGTTTGATTCCCCAACCGTCGCTCCCCCTCCCAAAAGCAGTTCGCCCTTTCCGCGTATTCCGCGGAACACGCGGAAACTGCAAATGGATTATTGGTGGCCGCATGTCATCCCGAGCGTACGCGAGGGATCTCCGTTCGGGCCGATTATCACGCCGGGTTCGAGAAGATTCCTCGCTTCGCTCGGAATGACATGTAGCTGTCGAAATGCGCTCGTTTAGTGCGTCGTCGCCCAATGGATGAACCGTTCTGTGTAGAAGAGCGCGAGTTGGGAGCTGGGGCCGTTAAATACGGCGTCAAAGGCGTGGTCGGCCCAGGGAATCTCCAGGAACGCCACCGGTGCGCCATGCGCTGCAAGCGCGCGCTGCATCTCCGCGCCGTATCGTGGTTCCACGATGTGGTCGCGCCGTCCATAAATGAGCAAGGTGGGCGGCAGGGGACGCGTAGCGTAGGTGATGGGCGATGCATCCGCATATCGTTGCGGCATTGCCGCTGGCGGTCCGCCGAGGAACGTTTCCTCCACCGAGCGCGTGTGAATGGGATCCGGATGCGGTGGATGCTCGTACGCGTCCGGTAAATCCGTTGGCCCGTAGTAGCTCACGACGCCGCGAACATGGACGGGCGCGCCGGGGCGGTAGGCGGCGAGCATCGCCAGATGCGCCCCCGCCGACCGGCCGAGCAGGATCACGCGCGCCGTATCGCCATCGTACGCCGCGGCGTGATCGCGGAGCCAGACAAGGGATGAGTCCACGTCGTCGATTTGCGCCGGCCACGTGAACGCCGGCGCGTGGCGGTAGTCGATTGCCACCACAACGTAGCCGCCCGACGCCAACCATTGCGCGAAGTTCTCATTCGAGCTCGGCGCGCCGCGCTGCCAAGCCCCGCCATAGATTTGCACGACGATCGGGTAGGTCCCGCGCCGCAGCGGTTGATAGACGTCGAGCCTGAGCGGCGTTCCAGCAGCCGTGGCAAACAAAATGTCGCGATGTATGGCCACGGCATCGCGGTGAATACCGCGGAACAAATCGGCAACCACTATCGGATGCGTTCGCAGCGGCGCCGGCGGCTCGCTCGACACCCCCGTCATGGCTGCATCGAAACGCGCAATGGTGCCGGGTACCCTCGCGAATACAGACGCCGACAACACGAGCGCCGCCGACGCGCACACGATCGTGACCCGCGCCAGCAGGCTTCGCATTGGCCCGACCGGCGCGAGCGAGAGCGAGAGGAGCGACGCCACGATCAGCCACGCGCTCACCTCCGGTGCGGCGACGTCGAACGTCAACAGGAAATACGTGGGGGCGGGCACCACGATCCAGGCGGCGAGGAAGCACGTCGCTACCGCGAGCACGAGCGCGAGCCATCGCACCGCGCGTGTCATACGCCGGCGCCAGCCGCCTTGGCCACGATCTGCTTCACGTCGCGCATGAGCCCCGGTCCGTTATAGGGAATGCCGTCCTTGATCGTCTACTCCACGCCGCCGGTGTGCACCACCTTGCCGTTCTTCACATCGTCAACGCCCGTTGTTCTACTGCCGCCATTGGGGCGGCGCCAGAGCTGCGCGCCGAGGTGGCGGAGGCTGGCCGTCAGGCCATAGGTTTGGAGGGCCAAATCGCCAGCGGCGCAGGTTCGGCGGAGATGCCCGGCTGCGTGAGGCAGAAAATACCACCGTACGATCCTCGAGGTTCTCGTGACTGCTCGTTCGATTCGTCGCGCCATTGCTCACGGTATCCTCGGGGTGGCGGCCGGTGGTGCAGCGGCGGGCCTGGCGCAGGCGCAGGCACCACGCGCTACTCCGCGGCCCGACGCGATGGCGTCGATCCCGCAGCTGTCCACGCTCGTGGGCCTGCCCGCGAGCGAACTGGCCGACGTTGTCGATCGCTTTTCGGTCGATCAGACTTCACTAAATAGACGGTACGACGCAACGGGCTCACCCGAGCAGCGCGTGCGGATGCGCGAGTTCGACACGGGCTGGCGCGCCCGGCTGCACGACGTCGATTTCGACAAGCTGTCTCAGGAAGGTCGCGTGGACTATGTCCTGCTCGACAACTATGTCCACCACCAGCTCGACCTGCTCGATCGGCAGCAACTACAGCGCGGCGAGACGGCCGTGCTCGTTCCCTTTGCCGACCGCCTGCTCGCACTGCAGGACTCCCGCCGAGACTTCGAAACGCTCGACCCGCGCACTGCGGCGCGTACCATTGCCGACGTGACCAAGCAGGTCGATAGCCTTCGCGCGCTGTTCGAACAGCCGGCCGGCCGGGGCGGCGCGGCTACGGTCCAAACGGACAGCGCCAAGCCGCGCGTACCGGCGCCACACGTGACGAGAACCGTGGCCAATCGCGGCGCCGACGATCTCGACCAGCTGCGGGCCGGCGTCGGCACCTGGTACCGGTACTACAACGGCTACGATCCGATGTTTTCCTGGTGGCTCAAGGACCCCTACCGCAAACTTGACGACGCGCTCAATCGCTACGCCCGCACGCTGCGCGAACGCGTGGTCGGCTTCAGCGCCGCGTCCCAGGTTGCCGCGGCAGCTGCCGGCCGTGGCGGAGCGGCCGCAGGCGGCGCGGGTGGCGGCGGTCGTGGCCGCGCAGCAGCGCCCACGGACGACGGCCCGATCATTGGCGATCCGATCGGCGCCAAGGGTCTGGAGGCGGATCTCGCCTATGAAATGGTTCCGTACACGCCAGAGGAACTGGTGGCCATTGCGCAACGCGAGTATGCGTTCAGTCTCAGCGAAGCGAAAAAAGCGTCGCGAGAGATGGGCTTTGGCGACAACTGGAAAGCGGCGATGGAAAAGGTGAAGGACAGCTACGTCGAGCCGGGCAAGCAGCCGGACCTGATAAGAGATCTCCAACAAAAAGCGATTGCCTTTTTCGACGCGCACAACTGGGTCACCATTCCACCGCTCGCCCGCGAAGACTGGCGCATGGAGATGATGACGCCCGAGCGCCAGCGCGTCTCGCCCTTCTTCCTCGGCGGGGACCTGATTCTCGTGTCCTATCCTACGGACGAGATGTCCGAAGACGACAAGCTGATGAGCATGCGCGGCAACAACCCGCACTTCTCCAACGCCACCGTCTTTCACGAGCTTAATCCCGGGCATCACCTGCAGGGCTTCATGAATGCCCGATACAACACCCAGCGCCGATTGTTCTCCACGCCGTTCTGGAACGAGGGCCAGTCTCTCTACTGGGAGATGTTCGTGTGGGATCACGGCTTTGACGTCACGCCGGAAGACCGCCTCGGCGCCCTGTTCTGGCGCATGCATCGCAGCGCGCGAATCATCTTCTCGCTCAACTTCCATCTCGGCAAGATGACGCCCGATCAGGCGGTGCAATTCCTCGTTGACACCGTGGACTTCGAGCGCGCCAACGCCGAAGGCGAGGTGCGGCGGTCGTTCAACGGCAGCTATCCGCCGCTGTATCAGATGGCGTATATGATAGGCGGACTCCAACTGCGGGCCCTGCACCACGAGCTCGTGGATTCGAAGAAGATGACCGAGCGGGCCTTCCATGATGCGGTGTTGCAGGGCGGGCCCATGCCGATCGCCATGGTGCGTGCGCGTCTGGAAAAGATTCCGCTCACTCGCAACGGAGCGCCGCCCTGGCGTTTCGCCGATCAGTTGCCGCCGCCGATTCCGGCGCCGGTGCGTCCGTGATTAATCACAAAGTGATACTAAATGCACCATCCGAGAGCTGACGCGGCGTCTGGCCTGGAGCCCGGGAGGTTTCCGCCCACGTGGTATGCCGGCACTGCGGACGACTCCGTGCGGTCCGATTTCCAGGTCCACGCCTACAATGAGGATTTTTATATCCTCCGCCAGGCGGCACGCACCAACTACGAAAAGCCGTTCCTGTATCTGCTGTTCGGCGCCGATCGCGCGTTGCTGCTCGACACCGGCGCCGGCAATGCCGACGTGAACGGTGCCGTATCGGCCGTGATCGATAGCTGGCTCAAGCGGCACGACCGCGCCTCCATTCATCTCATCGCCGCACATACGCATTCGGACGGCGACCACGTGGCCGGCGACGCCCAGTTCGCCACCCGCCCGGATACCACGCTCGTGGGCCTCGCGCCGGCCGACGTCGCCGCGTTCTACGGCATCGAGCGCTGGCCCGAGCAAGCGGTGCAATACGACCTCGGCGGACGCGTACTCGACATTTTTCCCATTCCGGGACACGAGCCGGCGAGCATTGCCGTCTACGATCGACGCACCGGCGTGTTGATCTGCGGCGATGTCCTGCTGCCGGGCCGCCTCTACGTGCGCGACCCGGGCGAGTATGTGCGCAGCGTGCGCCGGCTCGTCGAGTTCACCCGCCGCCGCCCCATTGCCTGCATCCTCGGCTGTCACATTGAGAACAGCAGCGTGCCGTTCGAGGATTACGTTGTCGGCACAGTCGATCAACCGAACGAACACGTGCTTCAACTCAGCGTCGGGCATCTCGCCGAACTCGACGCGGCACTTGCCGGCATGCACGGCCAAGTGGTCAGAAAGGTGATGCGCGATTTCACCATCTGGCCGAAAACCCCAGTCCCTCAATGACCATGCTGCGCTCATTCCTGTTCCGCGCCGCCGCCCTGGCGGCAGTATCATTTCCGCCGGTCGTGCACGCGCAGGGCCGCGGCGGAGCGCCCGATCCTGCGGCCGCGCGCATACCGGCGAACTACGTCAAGCGCGAAGTCCGCATTCCAATGCGCGACGGCGTCACGCTCTTCACGGCCATCTACACGCCGCGCGACACCATGCGGCAATACGCCTTCATGATGACGCGCACGCCGTACAGCGTGGCACCGTATGGCGGCGACAAGTATCCGGCCCGCCTCGGTCCCTCGGTGCACTTCAGCGACGAAGGTTTCATCTTCGTCTACCAGGACACCCGCGGCCGGTTCATGTCCGAGGGCTACTTCCAGTACATGACGCCGCACATCGATGTGAAGCGCAAGCCCACCGACGTTGACGAGAGTAGCGACACGTACGACACGATCGACTGGCTGCTGAAGAACGTGGCGCACAACAACGGCCGCGTCGGCACCTGGGGCATTTCGGCGCCGGGCTTCTTCACCGCCGCAGGGATGATCGATGCGCATCCGGCGCTCAAGGCGGCGAGCCCGCAGGCGCCGCTCATCGACTGGTACTTTGGCGACGACCGCCATCACAACGGCGCCCTCACGCTGGCGCAAAGTTTCAATTTCCTCATGGGCTTTGCGCGCGCGCGTCCTGCGCCCACCGTCGAGAACTACGGCACGCCCATGGACATGAACCGCGTCAATCCCGACGGCTATCGGTTTTTCATGGACATGGGCCCGAACAAGAATGCCGACGCCAAGTACTTCGGCGCCAAGCTCGCGTTCTGGGACTCGATGATGGTCCATCCCAACTACGATGCGTACTGGCAAAAGCGGTCGCTGGCGCCGCACCTCAAGAACATCAAGCCGGCGGTGCTGTTCGTGGGCGGCTGGTACGATTCGGAAGATCCGTACGGTCCGCTGCGCGCATCAAAGGCCATGGACACCTTGAGCGCGCAGACCAATCAGACGCTCATCGTGGGCCCATGGTCGCACGGTGCGTGGAGCAACGGAGATCTGAGCAGCTTCAGCTATCTCCCGTTCGGCCAGGCCACCGGCCCGTTCTTTCGCGACTCGGTAGAGTTCCCGTTCTTTACCTGCGCGCTCGAGGACAAGTGTCCCACCAAGCTGGCGCGGGCGATCATGTACGAGACGGGCACGAACAAATGGCGCACCTTCGATCAGTGGCCGCCCAGAGGCGTAACGCCACGGGCGCTGTACCTGCACGCCGGCGGCGCGTTGTCGTTCGACGCGCCCACCGAATCGCAGGGCGTGGACAGCTACGTGAGCGACCCGGCCAAGCCGGTGCCCTATACGAACGCGCTGTCGTTTGGGTATTTCCGAAACTATCCCGCCGAGGACCAGCGCTTTGCCACGGCGCGGCCGGACGTGCTCGTGTACGAGACCGCGCCGTTGGAGAGCGACCTCACATTGGCGGGGCAGGTGGGTGTGTCGCTCAAGGTTGCGACCACCGGCACCGACGCGGACTTCATCGTGAAGGTGATCGACGTCTACCCCAACGACGCGACGCCGAACCCCGACATTTCGCCCGCCATCACGGCGCTCACCGGCGAGCAGTTGGCCGGCTATCAGCAACTTGTGAAGGGCGACGTGTTCCGCGCGCGCTGGCGCGACAGCTACGTCACGCCCAAGCCCATGGTGCCCGGACAGCCGGCGTCAGTGGACTACCAGCTCCAGGACGTCTTCCACACGTTCAAGAAGGGTCATCGACTCATGGTACAGGTGCAGAGCACCTGGTTCCCGTTGATCGATCGCAACCCGCAGACGTACGTGCCGAACATCAACGAGGCCAAGGCGTCGGACTTCAAGGCGGCGACCATGCGCGTCTATCGGACCAAGGCCCTCCCGACGCACCTCACTCTCCCCATCCTTCCGCCATCCTGAACTCGCACGATCGTACTCCTGAATGCAATGAAGGATCGCTCTCAATGGAAAGCGATCCTTCATTGCGTTCAGGCTAACAACTCGCCAGATCAGCGCGGCGGGCGCGGGACGGCCGTCCGCGTGCCGCTCGACGTTCCTGACGACGCGGGCGCCGACACCGGTGCGCTCGACCCGCTGGAGGATCCGCTCGTCGTCGATGGGCTCGACGATGGATTGGACGCGCCACCGCTGCTCGGGCTGCTGCTGGTACCCTGCGAATACCCGCGCCCGTTCACGACGCGCCCGTGCTGCTGCGCCGCCTGGTCTCCCTTCACCACGATGATCGGCGACGTGTAGTAGCCGCCTGGATACCCGTAGCCGTTGTAGTAATTACCGTAGCCCAAGCCGTAGGGCGAGTACCCCATGCCGTAAAGCGAACCGTAGCCGTACCCGTACCCGTAGCCGTAACCGCCGCCATATCCCATCGGCCGGTATCCGCAGGAGTCGAATGAACCTGGCATGTCCCAAAGCGGGTCGTAGGTTGAGCCGCACCGGTCATTCAAATAATCTGATGCGATGCGCGCCGAGTCGCGGGGAGAGAGCATGTTCGAGCCGCCCATCATGGCGACCTGCTGGCCCTGCAGCGCGAAGTGGTCGGGGTAGGATACGCCAACCATGACGTCAATCACCGATCCGGGGATCCCGGCGTTCGCCAGGGCCACGAGCTCTTTTGCTGCGAGATTGAACCGCGCGCCGCGCTCGACGATCCACGCTTGCGCCACGGCCGTATCCGTCTTGAACACCACTTCACCGATGTTGCCCACGGTAATGGTGCCGCCGGCCGCCGTTCGCTGACTCGACGCGGAGAGCTCGCGGTTGGACACAGGGTTGGCGCCGAATGCCGCGACGACGGCCGCCGGCGTCTGGGTCATGCGGTAGTGATTTACCCGCAGCCCTTCATTGCCGCCGGCCACCATGCCCTGCACGTCGAGCCAATCACCGGCCGGCGCAATGGCAAACAGCCCGGTGCCGGTGCGCTTAAGCCCGCCCGCACAGGTGAGTTCCGAGTGCAGATACACCCGCTTGGTGTCCTCCGACCACTCGGCGTTCTGCCAGCCGGCGCAGCCCTGCTTGTTCACCGTCTTGTGCGCGCCGCTGGCGTCGATGGTGTCGCGGCCGATGATCGAGTCATTGCGCACCGTGGCAACCTGCACCGCGGTGGCCGCATTCGTAGGCGTGACGCAGACGATGGGCGTTGATTTGGCGGTGAGACCGGGATCCGCGGCCGTCCAGCAGCCCAGGAAGGTGTCCCAGCGCGAGTCGGTCGCCGACTGTGCCACCTGTGCCATCTGTGCCGACGCGACGCTCGCGCCGACCATCACGCACGCGGCTGCAACGAGCGCGAGCCGTGAGAGTCCTGCCATGCGAGTATTCATAATGTTCTCCACATGAGTGGCCGTCAGAAGCGCATCGTAAAGCCGATCGTCGTCGCAACGCCCGACAGATCGAGATTGTGGAATCCGGTAAAATCGCTCGACAGCCCGCCGCTCGACTTCAGATACTTCAGTTCCGTCGTGAGCGCATAGCTGGGTCCCAGGGCATAATCGAGACCTGCCGCGACGTACCCGGCCGGCGCCCATCCCTTTGAATTGTAGTCGTCGTGAAAGACATTGGTCGTGCTGAAGTCCACGAAGTCACCGCTCTGGGTGAACTGATACCACGTGGCGCCCCCACCCGCCGAAACGTACGGGGCGAACCGGCTGGGAATCCACACCAGGCGCCCAATGGACTGACCGGGCGCTACCAGATACTGTTTCACGCCCACCGTCAGCGGCACGCGCCGGAACGTGGTGGTCTGCGCGATCGGCAACATGTCGCTGCCTACGAACTTGCGGAATTCCGAGCCCTTTTTCATCTGCGACAGGCTGCCCGTAACCACGAGCTGGGTGCGATTTCGCACGTTGAAGGCCAGTTCGCCGCCCAATGTTGGCGAGCTGAAGTCTGCTCGTCGGAGCGTGAGCTCGTTCGTGGTGAAGGCGAAGAGGTCGCTCTGAGCGCTGGCGAGTGCCCAGCCGGCGTCGATCCTGAAACTTCCGCTCGGCGCACCGAACAGAAAGCCCTTCCCCTGGTCCTGGGCGTGTACAAGCGCTGGGGTCGCGGCGAGCACAGCGGCCAACAGCGCGCTACGGCTGAAACGGGACATAGTCCGCTCCGAGGTGGATAACTGCATACTAATTCGTATGCGAATTTCCCGCAAGATCGAGATTTGTCATGTGAGGTTCATCATTCAACCCGCATAAATCGTGACCGTCGTATCCTCAAAGGATCGGCGCTGCGCACCCGCCGGCAGCGCGTGATCCCTACTGTGTTCTACGACCAGCAGACGTGAGAAGTTTGTCCGCTGCCACGATTCGATTACCAGATCCAGCATCTTGGACCCGTACGGCGGGTCGGCAAAGGCGATGTCGTACGTGCCTGCCGTGAGCGCGGCCGCGAATGGCACGGCGTCGCGCTTGAAAATGCGAATGCGCTCGCGAATCCGGAACAGCGCCACGTTGGCTCGGAGCGCATGCAGGCTCGACGGCCGTGTCTCCACGAAGTCGGCGCTCCGGGCGCCGCGCGAGATTGCCTCCAGCCCCAAGGCCCCCGTTCCGGCGAACAGGTCGAGAACCTTGGCCTCGGGCAGATCGGGCGCCAGCATGTCGAGCATCGCCACGCGGACGAGCTCCGCGGTGGGCCGAACGCGAGAGTCATTCGGGGACACCAGATCGCGGCCGCCGAACTTGCCCTTGACGATTCTCATGTGCCCCGCTCAGCTCGAATGCGGTATTCGCTCACGCGCCGGGGTGGTATGTGCGCTCCGTGTGACCCTTGAGCTGTGACGGATAGAAGTACACGTCGCGCAGATTGCCTGACGCATAGCGCTCGGCTTCATCGTTGAAGTGCTTCGACTTCGGATCGCCGCTCTCGCCGCCGGCCGTCACGGCCCGCGCGCGAACGCTGTCGCCGAACTCGATCACCGCTACGAAGCTGTTGCCGCTCGTGCCATACCACTTCTTGGTACCCGCGTAGGCTCGCGCGCCGAACGACGCCAGTGACCCCCACCGCGAGGATACGAACGGCACGGGAATGCTGGGGCCCGCGTCGCTGAACGGCTGCACGATGTCGCCGGTGAGGCGCTGAAAGCGATTGATGTCGCCCCAAGGCGTTTTCCAGGTGCCAAAGTCCGTCGTCAGCGAGTCCGACGCCGCGGCGAGAGCCATGAGCATTTGCTCATTGGTCGCCTTGGTGGCGACGTAATCGTCGGACGACATGCCCGCTGGGCGAGCGCCGCCGCGCGTCGTCCGCCCAATTTCCTCGCCCCAGAACACTGCGAGTGATGTGGGAATGGAGTTCGCCGCCCACCGGTAGTCCCACGGACGCAGCATCGCAATCTGGTCGGCGACCGTGGCCTTGAGCGCGCTGGTGGCCGGCGTGGCGTCATACGCCTTGATCAACGACGGCATCATGATCGCGAACGACGGCAGGTAGCTGTCGAACGCCGCGGAAAGCAGCGAGTTGAGAGTGAAGTCCTTTTTGTCCGACAGCAGGCGGATGGCATGCAAGCCGCGCGGCGATTCGGCGCCAGTCTCCACGTAGACTGGATAGTCGGCCTGCTTGGGGCTGCTCGAACCGGCCGCCGACCACGGCCAGTTGTTGACGTTGAACAGCCAGCCGCTGGCCGGGTTCAAGAGGTGCGGGCTCTCGTCGATCGACAGCAGGCCATGCCAGTCTGTCGCCGTGTCGCTTCCATCCACCGGCTTGGTCCAGTCGAAGCGCGCGTTCCGCCGCGGAATGAAGTTGCCGTGGAAATAGGCGATGTCGCCGTCCTTGTCGGCAAAGATCGTGTTGTTCGACGAGTTGGTGTGGAGCTCCATCGTGGCGCGGTAGGACTTGTAGTCCGTCGCCTTGGTGCGCGAGTACGACTGCTCCAGCGCATGGAGCGGATCGTTCATCGAGCGGAAGGCGACCCACTTGCCGTCGGTGGAGCGAATGATGGGGCCATGCTGCGTGCGAAACACTGTGAACACTTTCTTCGCCATGCCGTTCGCTGTCTTGTACGGCACCGTGATCGTTTCCTCAGTCACGGGTAACTCGGCGTTGCCGTACTTGTAGACGTAGTGATTGCCCTTCTTCGTAACTGTCTCGAGATATTCGTCGAGGTCGTCAACGTTGCTGGTGGTGTGCATCCAGCCGACGTGGGGGTTGAACCCTTGGTAGATAAAAAATTGTCCCCACGTCACTGCGCCATACGCGTCGAGCCCTTCGGTGCTCGTCATCTGCACTTCGGCGCGGAAAAAGAACGACGTGTGCGGATTGATCAGCAGCAGCGCGTGGTGGTTCACCGTGTTCTTGGGCGAGATGGCAATGCCATTCGAACCCGAGGGCTCCTTGTAGATCTCCGCCTCTCCCGGCGACACTGCCGGTGCCGGTCCCTTGCCGTAGAACGCCTTGAGCTGGCCCACGTTCACCTTCTCGATGTCGCCGCCAATGCTGCCTTCGCTGAAGCTGAGCGCCATCCACGGTTCAAAGTGGGTGATGACGAGCGGCTTCACCTGCGGATGCTTGTACAGGTAAAAATTCAATCCGTCGGCCCACGAGTCCATCAGTGACTTGAGCCACTTGGGCGATCTGGCGTACTGCGCCTTGAGGGTATCTGGATTGATGAACAGCTTCATCCGCAGATCCGTGTAGACCTGCGCCTCGCCCTCCGTTTCCGAGAGCCGGCCCATGGCATTGATGAAGTTCGTCTCCACGCGATTGAAGTCGTCCTCCGACTGCGCGTACATCAGCCCGAATACGGCGTTGGCATCAGTCTTCCCGTACACATGGGGGATGCCCCAGTCGTCACGGACGATCGTCGCCGCTTTTGCCTGGCGATTCCACGAGGCGAGCTGGGCACTCGACGGCTTTTGCGCGCCGGCAGCGGTAGCGACACTGACCAACGCAGCCGCGCCAAGCAAGGGAAGGAGAAGCGTCTTCATGGGTGGGGAGAGGAAAGGGAAGCGAACCTCTGGAAACTGACGCTCGCCGCGCCCAGAACTCAATACCGCCGCTGATTCTCATTGCTCTGGCAGCTGACCGCCCCATCCGCGATAGTTACGAAGCGTTCCACCGTTCCACCGTTCCACCGAACCACCGTCTCTCCCCAAGGCCCCATGCAATTCCTCCTGATGGCCGGCGCGATCGCCGTTGCGTACGTCCTGTCGAGCATCCGCGTTCTCAATCAGTACGAGCGTGGCGTGGTGTTCTTTCTCGGGCACCACACGGGCGCCAAGGGACCGGGACTGATCATTGTGCCGTCCATTCTCGCCAAGATGAAGCGTGTCTCGATGCGGGTCATCGTGATGGACATTCCGGCGCAGGACGTGATCACGCGTGACAACATCTCCGCCAAGGTGAACGCGGTGCTCTACTTCCGCGTCATGGATGCGTCGCTCGCCATCCTCGAGGTCCAGGATTACCTCTACGCCACGGCGCAGCTCGCGCAAACGACGCTGCTCTCTGTGCTTGGCCAAGTGGAGCTCGACGAGTTGCTGGCCGATCGCCGCAAGGTGAACGAGATCCTCAAGCGCCTCATCGACGAGCGCACCGATTTCTGGGGCATCGAAGTGTCGGCTGTGGAGATCAAAGACGTGCTGCTGCCGGACGGAATGCGCCGGGCCATTGCCCGTCAGGCCGAGGCGGAACGCGAGCGGCGGGCGAAAATCATCAGTGCCCAAGGGGAACTGCAGGCGTCGGAGACGTTGGCGCAGGCGGCGCGCATGCTGTCCAGCCAGCCGGCGTCGCTCCAGCTGCGCTATCTCCAAACGCTCACCGAGATCGCCGCCGAGAACAACACAACGACGATCTTCCCGTTGCCCATGGACCTTATCAGTGCGTTCATCCAGCGCGCCGATAACTCGGTCGCCGCCCCAACTCCCACGGGGGCAGGTCTGCCGCCCACGGCAGAGCCCAGCAAGCTGGGCGTCGGCGGCCTGGCAGATGCACTTCCGCAGATCAAGGTTGACCGGGCGAAGCATGGTGCCAACGACTGACGGCACTTGATGCGTATATACAATATATTTGGAAGCAATCTCGACCCTGTTGCGGAGTGAAAGCCCTTGACGCGTAACGACACGCCGCCCGAACAAAATGGCGGAACTGGCCAGTGGCTAAAGAGCAATCTGTCGGCGCTCGGTTCGGCGACGGTTTTTGCCGTGTACGCCGCCGGATTCGTTCGCACAAAGGCTGCGGCCGACAGCTTCGCCGACCAGCCAGTGCGACGCTCGCCTGCCGCGCCGATCGCGCCGGCTGTCGAGGCGACAGTTGCCCCAGCCCCTACGGTTTCAACGCCGGTGCTCCAAAAGCAGGCAGCGCCGCAGCCCTCGGCGAGCGCACCGCCGCGCGACTCCACTTCGGCTACCGCCCGAACCGTGTCACAGGCGGTACCGGCGACACGGGCGATACCGGCGACCACAACGGTCGCCGCAACGGTGCCAAATGTTGCGCCCAAGACTCCGACGAAAGTCGCGCCAACGGTTGCGCCCACCCCTGTGGCGAGCGTCTCGCCCGGCACGGCGACTGTCTCCGCTGCGACGCATGTGCCGGTCGCCGCGACTCCGGTCGCTGCCGCGGCGACTCCGGCGCCGGCGCGCACCGTCGCAGTTACACCCGCTCCCACTCCGGCGCCCGTTCCCAGCGCTCCAGTGCCGGCTCCGGCAGCCACCACCGCAACGCCGGCACCGGTGGTTGCCGCTGCTGCCTCCAAGCGCGTTGGATTCAAGGATGGCACGTTCGTGGGCTACGGCCGGTCGCGCCATGGCAACATCGAGGCGACGGTGGACGTGGTCGATGGCCAGATCGTGGCCGCCACGATCACTGACTGTGCCACCGAGTATCCGTGCTCGTGGATCGTGAACCTTCCGCCGGAGGTCGTGGTGCGCCAGAGCGCCGAAGTGGACATCGTGTCCGGCGCCACGGCGAGCAGCGACGCGTTTTACGCAGCGGTCGTTGCGGCGCTGAACAAGGCGAAGTGAGCGACAATTACGTCCACGCCACGGCGCTCATGAGCACCGTGGTGACTTTTCAGGTCATTGGACGTGGCAGCGACCCGGACGCGCTTAACGCCCGGGCAGCGGCGGTGGCCCGCGCCGTGGAATGGTTTCGCTCCGTGGAAGCGTGTTGCAGCCGGTTCGATCCCGAGAGCGAAGTGCGGCGGCTCGCCGATTCTGCGGGTACGGCGGTACCGGTGACGGAAATGCTGTTTGCCGCCGTGAACTTTGCGCTGGCGCTCGCCGCGGACACCGACGGCGCGTTCGATCCCACGGTGGGCCGGCGGATGGAAGCACGCGGCTTCGACCGGAACTACCGTACCGGCGCGGTGGTGCGTTCCGACATCGCACCGGGCGCGCCGGCCACCTACCGCGATGTGCAACTCGATGCCGCCGCCCGAACGATCACCCTGCTGCGCCCGCTCACCCTCGACCTCGGGGCTGTGGCCAAGGGGCTCGCGGTGGATCTCGCGGCGAAGGAGCTCGCACCGTTCGGCGATTTTTCCATCGACGCCGGGGGCGACGTCTATCTCGGCGGGCACGCTCCCGATGGGGCGCCGTGGGCCGTGGGCATTCGGCATCCGCGAATTGCCGGAGAGATCGTCGAGACGGTGTACGCGTCGAACGAAGCGGTGTGCACCTCCGGCGACTACGAACGGCGCGCCGGCGCCTCCAATGAGGAAACTCACATTATGGATCCGCGAACCGGAGCGTCGGCCACGGCGCTGGCGAGCGTCACGGTGATTGCGTCGTCGGCCATGGTTGCCGACGCGCTGGCGACGGCGGCGTTCGTGCTGGGCCCAGCGGCGGGAACGGAGTTGTTGCGCCGCCATGGCGTGCGCGGCTTGCTGGTGACGCCGGCCCTCGAACGCTTCGAGACGCATGCGGCCTAGCCGGTTCGTTCGCACGCCCAAGGGGCAGATGCTGATCGTGCTCGTCATTCTCCTCGCCCTCGCCACGGCGGGAAAGGGTGTGCGCACGGTGTGTCCGGTGGTGGTGGGGGCGGTGCTGCCGGCCGTGCTGCTCGACGCCATCTTCCTTCGCCTGCGCAAGACGCACTGGGTATTTCCCGACGGTGCGCTGCTCACCGGCCTGTTCATCGCGATGATTCTCAGTCCGTACCAGACCTGGTACGTGGCGGCGGGCACCACCGTGCTGGCCATCGTGAGCAAGTATCTCCTGCGCATTCGCACGGCCAACGTGTTCAATCCGGCGGCCGTGGCGCTCGTCGGAACATTCTACATTTTTAATACGGGGCAGAGTTGGTGGGGCGCGCTCCCGGAGCTTCCGCCGCTCGCCGTGGCCGCACTCTTTGCCGCGGGCCTCTACATCACGCGACGCGTGCACAAGCTGCCGTCGGTCGTGACGTTTCTCGGCGTCTACTACGCGCTGGTCACCGCGGAAGCGTTCCTCGGCGACCCCTCGCGGGTGGCCGGCCTCTATCGCGCACCGGAGCTGCACTCCGCGTTGTTCTTCGCATTTTTCATGGTGACGGACCCGCCAACGTCGCCGCCGAAGGGGCGTGACCAGGTGGTGTTCGGCGTGATCGTCGCCGTGGCAGCGTTCGGGTTTTTCTCGCTCGTGCACGCGGCGTATTTCCTTCTCGCCGGTTTGCTCGTGGCCAACCTGTGGGAAGGGTGGCGGCGGTGGAAAGAAAAACGACGGCGGACCGAGTTCGCACCGGCCTAGGAAGACAAAACGGCCCGCGCAATTGCGCGGGCCGTTTTGTGTTCAGCGACTGCGGTTCAGTTCTCTGATGGAACGATCGCCGGTTGGCCGGCTGACTTCCGTTTGGCGTTGAGCGCCGCGAGCCCGGTCGTTCTGAGCGCGTTCCAGCGACGCAGCGCATCGGCGTTCTCCGCGCGTGCCGTTGCAGCGGCTTTGACTTCATTTGCGGTTGGCGCGATGTCGGCCGACTGCATGGCCATTGCCGCGGCGAGAGATGCGGTGCTCGCGCTCGCGAGAGTGGGTGCCGCGGCGGGTCCCGCTCCGCCGCGCCCACCACCGCCGCCGCGTCCACCGCGTCCGCCGGCGGCCGGTGCTGGAGCAATGGAGTCTATACGCGTCTTGAACGCGGTAATGTCGTCACCCGACAGCTTGTCGAGTTGCGACACCAGACTGCGCGCCGATGTGTACGCAGCGTGCGATGCCTGGGCGTCATCATACAGTTGACGCGTGAGCGTTGCGAGCTGCGTGAGCGCGACAGCGGAGGTCTTGACGCGCGGATCCATGCGTACCGCGAGCGGTTGCGTGTAGCTCTTGCCATCCACCGTGAGGCGAACCGTGTACGAGCCCGTCGGTGCCCACGGAGCGTTCACCGCGGCGTAGGTACGGTGCGGAACGGCGCCGTCGGAGCCGCCGCCACCGCGTCCGGCATCGCCAGCGATCGCATCATAGCGCATGTCCCAGTTGAAGCGGTGCGTCCCAGCCGCGGTAGAGATGAGCATTTGCGGTGCGGCCCAGTAGAGCGGCAGGCCGCAATCCGGCAGCGAGGGATTCTGTTGGCAGAGCGTGTTGTACTTGGCCGGATCCATGGCCGGATCGGTGCCGCGCACGAGTTGATTCTCACTCGAGTAGCTGCGCACGACTTTCCGCGCGTTATCGAGAATCTCGAGCTTCACGGCGCCCGACGCGTTGGCCGGCAGGTAGTAGTCGATCAACGCGCCGGGCGGCGGGTTCTCACCGGCCGGAACTTCCGGCGGCCAGGGCGTGGGGTCATTCGTTGCAAAGCGCACACGAATGGCCGTTGCCGGTTTGAACAAATACGCCGAGCGTGACGCCTGCGCGGCGCGCAACTCCGCCGTCTGGCGCAGCGGCGTGACCTCATCAAGGATCCAGAATCCGCGGCCGTGCGTGCCGGCAATGAGGTCGGAGCACATGCAGGTGCTGTCGTCCTTCACCGCCAGGTCACGCACGGAGATGGCCGGCATGCCGAGTTGGAGCGACTGCCAGTGATCGCCGTCGTCGTACGACACCCAGACTTGTGTTTCGGTGGCACCGTACAGCAGTCCCTTGGTGCGCGGGTCTTCGCGAATCGCGTTGGCCACGGCACCCGGCGCGATGCCGTTGTCGATCTCCGTCCACGTCTTGCCGCCGTCGTGCGTGCGGAAAAAGTGCGGATTCAAATCGTCGAGGCGGAACGTGTTGGCCGCGGCATAGGCGGTCTGATTATCGAAATGCCCCGCCTCGATATTGAAGATGCGCGTCCACGGCTTGATCACCGTCGGCGTAACGTTGCGCCACGTGGTGCCGCCGTCGGCCGTCGTCTGAATGTTGCCGTCGTCCGTACCGGCCCACAGCACCTTCACATCGCGCGGCGACGCCGAGAGCGCCGTAATGGTGCCGCGCGGCCCTGGGGTGACGCCCGCCGCGTACTTGCCGGCGTTCGCCGGAACGGCCCACGTCTGACGTGCGAGATCGGGGCTGATACGCGTCCAGCTATGCGCTTGATCGGTGGTCTTCCACACGGCGTTCGACACATAGAACAACACCTTGGGATCCACCGGCGACCAGATGATTGGCATTGTGCGGACGTTGCGATTGTACGCTTCGCCGTTGGGTCCGCGGGCCGTCATGTCCGGGCCAACGACCGTGGTCTGTCCCGTGCGCCGGTTGTACAGCGACACGTTGCTCCGCTGGCTGCCGAATACGAGATCTGCGTCCTTAGGGTCGGATGCCGCGATGCCATACTCCTGAATGTTCACCGGATGCCAATCATGGAAGGTGATCTCACCGTCCATTGAGCGGCTGTCGACGCAGGCCGATCCGGAATCCTGCTGGCCACCGCAGACGCGGTACGGGAACGAATTGTCCGTGGAGACGTGGTACATGGCCGCGGTGGGCTGGGTGTACCAATTGCTCCACGACTTGCCGCGGTTTCCAGACACCACGCCACCCTGATCGGCAACGACCACCAGGATGTTCGGGTTGTTTGGGTTGATCCACGTTTTCTGATAGTCGTCGCCGCCCGGCGCGCCGCGCACGGCGGTCCAGGTGACACCTGAGTCTTCCGTGCGCCAGAACACGGTGGAAGAGCTGTAGACGACGTTCTCGTTCTTGGGATCGACCACGATCGTGGGCAGGTCGCCGCCGCCGATGCGCACGAGCGGCCGGCTGTCGGCCACGCGTCGTGCCGCGCCCGCTGCGGCGTTGGGGCCGTCTACGGAGAGGAACCAATGCTCGCCGCCGTCGGTGGACTTATAGAAGCCCACACCGCCCCCAGCACCCGCGCCACCGCGTCCCGCGGTCGGCGAGACTGCCGCGGCGACCATGGCGTAAACGACGCTTGGGTTGCTTGGCGAAATGGCGAGGTTGGCTTCCAGCACCGCCGGAAGCCCGTCGGTCAGCTGTTTCCAGGTGGTGCCGCCGTCGGTTGACTTGTAGATGCCGCGCGCTGCGCCACCAAACTCTGCGCCTTCGATGAAGCTCTGCTGCTGCTCCCACAGCGCGGCGTAAACGATGTTCGGATTGCGCGGGTCGATGCGGATGTCGTTGCCGCTCGTATAATCATCTACGAATAAGACTTTTTGAAAGGTGTCGCCGCCGTCTGTCGAGCGGAAAATGCCACGCTCGGCGTTCGGCCCGTACGGGTGGCCCAGCGCGGCGACGAACAGCCGCTTGGGGTTGGTGGGGTCCACGTCGATCTGGGCGATCATCTGACTGTCGCGCAAGCCGAGGTGCGTCCAGGTTTTGCCGCCGTCCGTGGAGCGATACACGCCGTCGCCCACCGCGAGATCGGGCCGGATGATCCCGGCGCCAGTGCCGACGTAAATCACATTCGGATCGGAGGGGGCCACAGCAATCGCGCCGATCGAGCCCGTGGACTGGCCGTCGAACACAGGCTCCCAGTTTGAGCCGTAGTCGGTGGAGCGCCACACGCCGCCGTTATCGAAACCGATGTAGGAGACGTTGGGCTCGCTAGCCACGCCGGACACCGCGCGGGCGCGGCCAGCGCGGGTGGGGCCGATTTCACGCCAATGGAGCGCCGACGTTGGGTCAGGCGTCTGCGCACCGGCCATCGACGCCGAAGCGACGACGGCGAGCGCGGCAAGGAGAGGTCGCGTCAGTGATCTGCGCACGGGAGTTTACCTGTTCGAGAAGTACGATGAACATCCGATCGGTTGCGGTTGCCGCATCCACCGGCGCGCCGCTCACAGTAACAGATCGCGTCCATCGACGAAGCTCAAGAGGCGCCGTGCCCGAACACGACTAATTTTCGGTATCCGGATACCGGTAGATCAGCGCGGTTTTGCCGTAAAACGGCACCGTTTCGCCGAGCGTAGCCCCGAGCCCGGTGGCAACGGCAATGGAACCGGAGTTCTCGGGACGGATCACGCTCGTAATGCCCGCGCGCTTCAACTCTGTCCGCGCGTAGTTGAGGGCGGCCGACGCACCCTCGGTGGCGTAGCCCTTACCCCACGCGTGCTGAGCCAGCGTGTAGGCGATCTCGAATTTCGGCCAGCCCTCCGGTTCGAAGCAGCCGATCCGGCCGATAAAGGCGCCCGTCGAGCGTTCCTCCACGGCCCACACCCCAAAGCCACGGAGTTCCCAGTGGCCGGCGAACATGGCCATCTGGCGCCAAGCGTCCACGCGATTCATCGGCTTGCCGTCGGACAGATAGCGCACCACGTCGGGGTCGGCCATCATGGCGGCGTATGCGTCGAAGTCCGACTGGCGATATCCGCGCAGCAACAAGCGCTCGGTCTCAATTTCCGGAACGATCATGTGTCCTTGCTCCCGATTTCCGCCGCCAGCAGGTGACCTATTGGCAACCGCGGTGTAATGTTTGAGCGAAGCCGTCCGCCCGCTGTGGCGCGGCGTCGTGTCCGTGACGTATCGTTCAAGCCGCCACCACTTCTTCGAGAGGATAGTCTATGCGTCGCGTTTATGCGTTCGCGCTTGCCGCTGCCACCTTCGCCCCAGTCATGAGTGTCGCCCTGGCCCAGGGCGATATGTCGCACGCTGTAGCCGGCGGTGGCATCATGGTGCCGGGCTGGGAAGGCAAGATCGACAAGTCTCGCAACATGACGTTGAACGACGACAAGCTTACAAAGGACGGGGATGCGCTCCACATCGTGACCGGTCCGGCTGTGGCGTACTGGAACCCCGCTAACAAGGGATCCGGCGACTACACGGTCAAGGCTACGTTCACCGAGCCGCACTTCCAGAATCTCAATGCATCGCACGACCACCCGTACGGCCTGTTCATTGGCGGGAATGACCTGGGCACGGACAACCAGTCGTACCTGTATTGCGCCGCCTACGGCGACGGACGGTTTATCGTTCGCGGCTTCGGCCCCACGCCTTTCCAGATGAATGGCGGCGAGGGCGAGATGAACGCCGCCGTGCACAAGGCCAGCGGCAAAGGTGAGCCGGTGTCCCAGATGATTGCGATCACGGTGAAGGGCGACAAAGTGAGCTGCTCGGTCAACGGTTCCGTGGTCGCCAGCTACGAAAAGTCCGCCCTGGTCACCGCGGGCAAGCTCAAGTCCACGGATGGCGTCTACGGTATCCGGTTCGCGCACAACACAGAAGGCCTGGTTACGGGGTTGACGATCACCAAGCCGTAAGGGCTGCCGGCGAGAGGTATCTTTCGGAATGACGAATTCAGCACGCGGGAGGTCCTTCCCCCGCGGTTTCACGATCGCGTTCCGTCTGATTGCCTACCTCGTGGTTGCATGGGGCACCGTCGCCGTTCTGGCGACGGGCCTCTTTCCCGGCGCGCTGCCGGTCACGATCGCCGCCGCCGTCTACATCACGCTGCCGCTTGCCGTGTTCCTGCGCTGGCGCGGCTGGCCCTTCTATCCGAACGCTGCCTTTCGGCTGCTCGTCGTGCGGCCCTTCTGGTACGTGCAGCTCGCGCTCCCGCTGGTGTCCGCCGGTGGCTTGCTGGGCATGCTGATCGGATTGCCGCTGGGCCATGCGCTTATCGTTGGCCGGGTGCTGGCTGCCACGGTCCTCGCGATAGTCGTCGCGATACTTGTGTGGGGATATCTCGGGTCGCGCCGGTTGGTCGTTCGGCGCGTCGATGTCGACGTCCCCGGTCTGCCGTTGAGTTTTGACGGCCTGCGAATCGTGCAACTGTCCGATTTGCACGTGGGGCCGCACACGCCGCGGCGCTTTCTGCAACGAGTGGTGGAGGCGACGCATGGACTGTCGCCCGACCTCATTGCGGTGACCGGCGACTTGATCGACGATCGCGCCGAGGACGTGGGCGTTTATGCCAGAATCCTCGGGAGAATGAGGGCGCCGATGGGCGTGTACATGATCCCCGGGAATCACGATGTCTATGCCGGTTGGGACACCGTAGAGCGTGCGTTGCGCGCGGCCGGCATTGGGACCGTGCTGGTGAACGAGGCCGCCTTTATACAGCGTGGCGCGGCGACGGTTGCGCTTGTGGGCACCGGCGATCCGGCCGGCGGCGGCCTCGGCAGTTCGCGCGTCGCGCCAGACATCGAACGCGCCATGGCACAGGTGCCGAGCGATACCACGGTGATTGCGTTCGCCCATAATCCCGCGCTCTGGCCGTTGCTGGCGGCACGCGGCGTGGCGTTGACGCTCAGCGGCCACACGCACTGGGGACAGTTGGCCATGCCGAAACGCGGTTGGAGCCTGGCATCGCCCTTTCTCGAGCACGCCATGGGTGCGCACGTGGAGCGCGACTCAATGCTCTACATCAGCCCGGGCACTGGGTACTGGGGCATTCCGTTTCGCATTGGCGCAAGCCCGGAAGTCACCCTCGTTACGCTGCATTGCGGCGACACCGCTGCTGCGCGAATGCATCCGGCTCGGGCGGCGTAACTCTGTCATTCCGAGCGACAGCGAGGAATCTCTTTTCACGCCGATTATAGGCCGGACGAAAGAAGATTCCTCGCGTTGCTCGGAATGACAATCGGTACGTCAAGTTTGTGCTTCGACGACCGACTTCAGGCTGGCGAGCCCGGCTTCGAAGTCCTTGCCGATCACGCGATCCATGTTGATGACGATATGCATCACCTTCATGGGGAACGGGGTGGGTCCGGACATGGCCCAGGTGACGTCCGTGGCTCCTGCCGTGGGCGTCATGGTGAACGTCGTGATGCTGTGGCTTTTGAACGGCGTGATGAAGTCCAGTTTGAGCACCACCTGGGTGGGCGCGGCGGCGGCGGTGATCTCCATGCGTCCGCTGCCGGCCTTCTTGTTGCCCGCCCACTCATACACTGCGCCCGGCCCGCTCGGCGCGCCGCTGAACGTCTTCCGCATGGCCGGGTCGAGCTTCTCGAACGGCGACCACGCGTACCACCGGTGAAAGTCGTTGATGTGCGGAAAGATCTGGTCCGGCGCCGCATTGATCAGCGTGCTGCGCTGCATCCGGAACTCGTTCGGGCGAGTGGCGGCATAGGCGAGAAACGCCACGATCGCCAGCACGACGAGCAGTCCGATTTTCAGCGCCATCGGTCGCCTCGCTAGGGTTTAGTGGGCCAGACTACACCTTGATGCTCGGGCAGGTTCGCCAAGCCCTTGTACACGAACTTCTGAATGCGCTTACCCTCGTACGTTTCGGCCGTGTAGATGTTGCCTTTGGAGTCCGTCGCAATGCTGTGCACCGCGAAGAACTGCCCCGGCTGCCGGCCACCGTCGCCAAAGCTCGTGAGAATCTCAAGCGACTGCCGATCCATCACGTACACCTGCTCGTTCTTGCCGTCCGCCAGGAAGATGTACTTCTGCGCCGGATCGCGTGAGAACGCGATGTCCCACACTGAGCCATCGCCCTTGGTGAGGGGCTTGATGATTTTCTCTTTCACGAACTGGCCGTTCTTCTTGAACACCTGAATGCGATCGTTCACCCGGTCGCACACGTACACGAGACCATCCGGCGTGGGCTCGGCGCAGTGCACGGGATTGCGGAACTGTTGCGCCACCGGGGCTTCGGGATTGTAGGGGCCGAGGTTGGAGTCCGACGGCACGTGGCCGTACGCCCCCCAAAAGCGCTTGATCTTGCCGTTGTCCATGTCGATCACGGCCACGCGCTTGTTGCCGTAGCCGTCGGCCAGGAATGCCTCGTTCGCCTTGTAATCGAACGAGATTTTGGCCACGCGCCCGAAGCTCGTTTTGCTATTGCTGTTCACCATCTGATGGGGCATGCCGATTTCCATCAGAAATTTTCCATCGTGCGTGAACTTGAGAATGAACGAGTCCACCGCGCCCTTTGGGCAGTCGTCGGCTCCGTTTGCCGGACAGGTTCCGTTGCCGCCAATCCAGACGTTGTTCTTGTTGTCGATGGAAATGCCGTGGTTCGATTGGGGCCAGTCGTAGCCGGTGGTCTTGCCGCCCCACGCATTCACCACGTTGCCCTGCGGATCGAACTCGATCACCGGCGGCGCCGGCACGCAGCACTCGCTGAGCGGCGGATTCTGTACCGCGCCCACTTCTTTCTGCGCGTCGAAGGTGTCGTTGCGGTGCACAATGAACACGTGGTCGCGCGCGTCAACTCCCACGCCAATCACGTTCCCCAACACCCAGTGATTAGGCAGCGGCTTGGGCCACAATGGGTCAACCTCGAAACGCGGCGCGAGCACGGTGGCGCCCTTGGCGAACGCGTTTAGCGAGTGTTGTCCGGCGGCGAGTCCGACAATCGCCACGGCGAGCGCGGTGGCCAGCATGATCTTACGGGATTTTCTCATGGCTTGGTCCTCGCGGCGGGCCACACGACGCCCTGATTCGGTTTGGTCACGCTGCGCACGCCCTTGAAGTTGAATTTCTGCACGCGTTTGCCTTCGTACGTCTCGGCCGTGTAGATGTTGCCCTTGGAGTCAGTGGCAATGCTGTGGATGGCGTAGAACTGCCCGGGCTGTCGCCCGCCGTCGCCAAAGCTCGTGAGCTCCTCGAGCGACGCACGATCGAGCACGTGCACCTTCATGTTCATGCCGTCGGCCACGTACAGATACTTCTGCGCCGAATCGGCGGAGAATGCCACGTCCCACACCGAGCCGGTGCCGAGCGTGTTTGGCGCGATAATCTTTTCCTTCACGAACGAGCCATCCTTGTTGAACACCTGAATGCGATCGTTCTCGGTGTCACACACATATACGAGGCCGTCCTTCGACAGCTTCACGCACAGGATCGGGTTGCCGAACTGCTTGGATGGCGCGGCGCCGGGCGAGTAGGGCACCACGTCGGCGTCAACCGGCTTGGCGCCGTATGCGCCCCAGTACCGCTTGACCGCGCCGGCCCCCATGTCGAGTACGGCAATGCGGTGATTGCGCGAGCCGTCGGCGACGTACACTTCCTGCTTCTGCGTATCGAACGCAAACGCCTCGGCGCCGCCGAACGTGTTGAGACTATTGCTATTGGCCGGAACGGCGGGTGCCGCACCCCGGCCGCCGCGGCCACCGCGACCGGCGGCCGCGCCGCGAGCCGGCGAGACACCGCCGTACGCCGTGTCCGCTCGCACCACGGTGGGTTGCGAGCCGAAGCCGCTAGCGGCGTTGCCGAACTGCGCGTAGAACCGGCCGTCGTGCGCGAACTTGAGAATTCTCGTATCGGTGCCACCGCTGCCGCCCACCCACACATTGCCCGCCTCGTCGATACCGAGGCCGTGATTGGACGTGGGCCACACGTACCCTTCGGCCGGCCCGCCCCAGTGACCCACCAGATCGCCGGCCGTGTCGAACTCCAGGACGTTCGGCGCGGGCGTGCAGCATTCGCCTGTGGGTGGATTGGTGCCCGACCCACTTTCGGTGCGGGCATTGAAACTGTCAGTGAGGTTCAGCACGAACACGTGATCGCTCTTATCCACTGCCAGCCCAACGGCCGAACCGAGAATCCAGTGGTTGGGCATTGGTTTCGGCCACATCGGGTCAACTTCGAATACCGGCGCCATGACCGCCGGTTGCGTCGCCCTGGGCTGTGTGGCTTTGGGCCGGGCAGCGCCTTGCGCGACACCGAGCGCACTGACGCACGTGAGGAACGTTCCGCCGAGGACGAGACTGCGCCGCTGCATTGAGATCTCCGTGGCCGTTTGGTGGTACGTGGGGACCCTGCGCCAAGCGTGCACGCGATGTATACTCGCTCGTCGCAATCATCGCTGAGTGAGTCCGTGATTCTACGTTGCCTGAGTCGGGTCCGTCTAGGTCTTGCGGTATTGTTGGCCGCAGTTTTGGTCCTGCTCTTTCCCAGCCTCCAGTACGCGCACGACATCCCGAGCCGCGTCACCGTGCTCGCGTTCGTGCGACCGCAAGGGCACACGCTCCGCCTCGTCATGCGCGTGCCACTCGAGGCCATGCGCGACGTGAACTTCCCCTTTCGCGGCCCGGGGTATCTCGACTTTGACGCCGCGGCCCCTATGATGCGCGATGCCGCCAAGGTGTGGCTGGCCGACGAAGTGACGCTCTATGAGAATGACGCGAAGCTTCCAGCACCGCGGATTGTCGCCACGCAGGTGTCGCTGCCGTCGGACCGGTCGTTTGGAGACTATGAATCCGCGGCGGCCCATGTATTTGGCGCGCCGCTGCCGGAATCGACGCAGCTGGTGTGGCAGCAGGCCATGCTCGACGTGGTGCTGGAGTATCCGATCACGTCCGACCACTCGCGATTCTCCATCGACCCCGCGTTCGCCAGGCTCGGCGTTCGCACCACTACCGTGCTCCGGTTCCTGCCCGCGGACGGAGCCGAGCATGCGTTCGAGTACGTTGGCGACCCCGGACTGATCCGGCTCGATCCGCACTGGTACCAGTCGGCGCTGCGGTTCGTGCATCTGGGGTTCGACCACATCATGAGCGGCATCGACCATTTGCTGTTCATCTTCTGCCTTGTCATTCCGTTCCGAAAGATCAAGCCGCTGATCGCGATCATCTCGTCGTTCACCGTCGCGCATTCGATCACGCTCATTGCGTCGGCGTTGGGGTTTGCGCCGTCTGCGCTCTGGTTTCCACCGCTCATCGAAGTGCTCATCGCGGCGTCCATCGTCTACATGGCGCTGGAGAACATCGTTGGCGCCAAGCTGGAGCGACGATGGATCATTGCCTTTGGCTTTGGCCTCGTGCACGGCTTCGGATTTTCGTTTGCGCTCCGCGAATCCATGCAGTTTGCCGGCACGCACCTCTTCACCTCGCTCATCTCGTTCAACATTGGCGTGGAGCTTGGACAGCTCTTGCTCATCGCCGTTGCGGTGCCGGCATTGAGCTGGGCGTTCAAGCACGTCGTGGACGAGCGAATGGGGACGATCATTCTTTCGGCCATCGTGGCGCACACGGCGTGGCACTGGATGCTCGACCGTGGCACGGTACTCATGGAGTACCGATTTCAGATGCCCGTGTTCGACGCAGCGCTGGCGGCAAGCGCGTTGCACGCGCTCATGCTACTGCTGATCGTTGTGGGGGCGGCGTGGGGGCTGTTCGAACTCTATGGGAGACTTGGGCGACGATCCGGCGCCGGCTTGGCGGAATGACCCCTGACTGTCCGAGGAACCTCACGCCCTTGTCATTCCGAGGCGCGTAGCGACGAGGAATCTTCCGTCCCGTGCTTGTATCCGGCCAATATCGCGGTACTCAAGATTCCTCGCTTCGTTCGGAATGACAGGGGAATCTTTCGGACTGCCGTTGGTGCGGGCTATTATCCCCGGCAGCAAGATCCCTCGCTTGGCTCGGAATGACACGCGCTCCGATTTCGAACTCAACTTCATGCACAGAATGACAACGATGCCGCTCCGATGGACCACCGCTCTCGTCGCGTGCACTCTCATCTCGTCGCTCGGCTGCGGTTCTCCGCCAAAGGCGAGCGAGGCCGTCACTCCGGTCGCCGCTGCCGCACCGGCAACAGCGCCGAAACCGGCCGCCGCAGGGCCGACTGTAATGCTCTCGACGATGGTCGGCGTCTATACCATGGCGCAGGCCACGCGCGGCAAGGATGTGTACGCGGGTACGTGCATGTCCTGTCATTCCACCGGCTCGCAGGCCGGCACCCCGTTCAACGTGCGGTGGCGCGGAAAATCACTCGCCGCGCTCTTCACGTACGTGAGCACCAAGATGCCGGACAACGATCCCGGAAGTCTGGCGCCGGGCGACGCAGCCGATGTCGTCGCCTACATGCTGGCGATCAACGCGATTCCGGCGGGAGCTGTGGAGCTGCCGCCCGACGCCGATTCGCTCGCGCACTTCCGCATCGATAACCAGCGCAGCAACGCACCAGCCGGCCCACCACTGCAATGAGGACCAAGCCATGACGGGACGTTGGATGACGCGGCAAAAGATCGGAATGGCCACACTCGCCGCGGGCATGGCCGCCGGGGCATTTCTCGTACACGCCACCCAGTCGAGTGCGCGCCAGTCCGCAGCGCTCGTGCGTGGTAACAAGCCGGGCGAGTGGCGATTCTGGGGCGGCGACGCCTGGAGCACGCGGTACTCGGCGGTGGACCAGGTCAATGCCAGCAACTTCGATTCCTTGAAGGTGGTGTGGCAGTGGGACGCCGGCAAATATGGCGACGATGAGTATTATCGTACGACGCCGCTCTTTGCCAACGGCCGGCTCTTTACGGTGGCGACCAACCGCCGCATTGCGTTTGGTCTCGATCCGGCCACCGGCGCCGAGTTGTGGAAGTGGACGATGGACGAAGGGATTCGCTGGCAGAAGGCGCCGCGGCAGTACGCGGGCCGTGGGCTCGCGTACTGGACGGACGGCGCGCAGGAGCGCGCCATCGTCATCACGCCGGGCTATCACCTCGCTTCGATCGACGCCAAAACCGGCAAGCTCGATCCCAAGTTCGGCACGAACGGCGTCGTGGATCTGATGGCGGGCATCGGCTATCCGCTTGTGCCGCTCGCCGTTGACGACTCCGGCCCGAACATCATCAGTGAAGGCGCGCCGGCTCGAAAGGCCAAGCCTGGCGAGAAATGGAATGCCACTACCAAGACCGGCGCCGACGGCACCGTAGGCATCGACCCGGTGAACGGGCAGATCGCCAGCAGCTCGCCGGCAATCGTTGTTGGCGACGTCGTAGTCGTGGGCAACTCGTCGATCCACGGCTACTATCCCGTGCGGCTGCACAACATTCCCGGATTCATTCGCGGATTTGACATCCACACCGGCAAGCAGCTGTGGAAGTTCAACCTCGTGCCGCAGAAGGGTGAGTTCGGCGTCGAAACCTGGCAGAACGGTTCTGCACCGGGCACGCCGGGCGTGGGCAAGAACGACGCGTGGGCGACGTACAGCGCTGATCCCGACCTGGGGCTGGTCTACATCCCCGTGGGCGAGGGATTGAGCGACGAGTACGGCGGCCATCGTCCGGGCAACAATCTGTTCGCCAACAGCATCGTGGCGATCGACGTGAAGACCGGTTTACGGAAGTGGCATTATCAAATGGTGCATCACGACATTTGGGACTATGACGTTCCCATGGCGCCAAACCTGCTCGACGTCACGGTGAACGGCCAGCGCCGCAAGGTCATTGCGTCCACGACCAAGCAGGGCTGGGTGTACGTGCTCGATCGCGAGACTGGCGTACCGATCTGGCCAATCAACGAGACGCCCGTGTTGCAGAGCGAAGTCCCGGGCGAAAAAACGTCGCCCACGCAACCGATTCCCACGCGTCCCGCGCCATACTCGCAGCAGGGTCTCGTGGAAGCCGACTTGATCGACTACACGCCGGCCATCAAGGACTCGGCGCTCAAGCTGGCAAAGCGTTGCCGCATGGGCCCGTACTTCATTCCGCCCTCGCTCGCTGACGGCTCTGGGGCGAGTCACTTCGATTGTTCGTGGTACGCGCCGGGCGCCAGCGGTGGCGTGAACATCGACGGCGGCACCGCGGCCGATCCGGAAACCGGCATGATCTACGTGGGCGGGCAGTCGGGCCTCAACACCATCGAGGTCGCACACGATCCTTGCTCCGAGCATCGCTACAGCCAGCCGCACAACAGCTGTCTCGTGCCGGGCGGGGCACCACCACCACCGGATTACAAGCCGGAGGAGAACAGCGGTCGCGGTGGATTTGGCGCGCGCGTTCCGACGGCGATAGGCGGCGTGTCAATTCTCAAGCCCAGGCAGCTTGGCGGAATCACGGCGTACGATCTGAACACGGGCGACAAGAAATGGTGGATGGCCAACGGCGGCGTGATGGTGAAGCCGCAGACGACCGACCCATTGTTTGCCGGCATTGATCTCCCAGCGGCACCGGCGGTGAACGGACAACCCGAGGTGATCAACACCAAGACGCTGGTCATCTACGGAACCGGACGCGGCGGTGGCGGCGGTGGAGCGGCCGCACGCGGAGGGCGTGGTGCCCCTGACCTGTCGCCAAAGTTATTCGCGCTCGATAAGGCGACGGGGAGACAGTTGGCGGCGGTTTCAATTCCGGCCAGGAATACTGCGGTGCCAATGACGTTCCTGTACCAGGGGAAACAGTACATCGTGTTTGCTACGGGGCAGGGGAGCAAGACGGGGTTGACGGCGTTGGCGCTGCCGCGGAAATAGAGTTCGCCCGGCGAGAGAGACCTGAACGGGGTCGGGTGGACTACGGTTTTGGGTTGAGCGTTCTTGGGTGACTGATGGACCTCGACGGGTCGAGTGGACCCGGCGGGGTCTATCTCATTCCTGGGGGGCGTTCGGCGCGCATGTCGAGCTTCGCTCGACCACCGTACTCCGCGTCCGTAGGCGACGGACCCCGACCGACGCGGGGAGGGCCGTCGCGGTCCATCATTTACCCACCACCCT
>JBEPWA010000009.1:0-92626 GCA_041690755.1 Gemmatimonadaceae bacterium
TTAGAATACCAGCATTAACGGATTCTCAATAAGCCGACGCAGCGTCTGCAGGAACGCCGCGCCAACCGCGCCATCCACCGCGCGATGATCGCAGCTCAGCGTGACCTTGATCCGCTTCTGGATCGTGATCTCATCCCCGTCCGGCACCACGACGTCGGTCGATGCACCGATCGCGAGAATAGCGACTTCCGGCGGGTTGATGATTGCCGTGAACTGATCGATGCCGAACATGCCAAGGTTCGAGATCGAGAACGTCGAACCGGTGTACTCCTCCGGCTTAAGTTTCCGTTCGCGGGCGCGCTTGGCGAGCTCGCGGGCCTCGCGTGAGATTTCACTCATGCGCTTGCGGTCGGCGTCAAAGATCACTGGAACGATCAAGCCGTCCGGCGTGGCCACCGCCATGCCCAGATGCACGCGATTGTGCTGGCGAATCTTGTCGCCGAGCCAATGCGCGTTGACTTCCGGGTGTTGCGCCAGCGCCGTGGCCACGGCCTTCATGAGGATGTCGTTGACCGACACCTTGAACTCGTCACCCATCTCCAGCATCGCCGTGCGCATCTCGGTGGCGCGGCTCAGATCGAACTCCGCCGTGAGATAGAACGTGGGGATTGGGCCGATCGATTCGGCGAGTCGCTTGGCGATCGTCTTCCGAATCTGCGTGAGGGCAATATCGTCGAAGTCGTTGCCAGACGCCGGTGCGCGCGTGGCGGCCATTGCCGCGACGGGTGCCGCGCTGCTCGACGCCGACTCGATGTCGCGCTTAATGATGCGGCCGCCGGGCCCAGAGCCGCGCACCTGCGTGAGATCCAGGCCTTTGTCAGACGCCAACCGGCGCGCCAGCGGCGACGAGCGTACGACGGTACCGCCGACGTCAGTCGCCGCCGGAGCCGGTGTCAGCACCGGCATCGGTTGAGTCGCTTGAGGCTGTGCTTGTGGCTGTGGCGCGGGCGCCGGTGCCGGTGCGTCAGCGGATGCAGCTGGAGGTGCGGCGGCCGGCGCCGGCGCGGCAGCAGCTGCCGGCGCGCCCGCGCCGCTAACCAACGCGTCGATGTTCTCGTCCGCCGGCGCGATCACGCCAATCAGCGTACCCACCGGCTTCGAGTCACCCTCGGCTATGAGCCGTTTGCGCAACACACCGTCGCCGCGCGCGACGAGCTCCATGATCGCCTTGTCCGTCTCCACCTCGGCGATGGTATCGCCCGACTTCACGACGTCGCCTTCGTTCTTGATCCACTTGACGAGACGTCCCTCTTCCATGGTGGGAGAGAGTGCCTCCATGAATACTTTCGTGGCCATGTGTACTTCAGGGGTTAGGGTCTAGGGTCTAGGGTCTAGAAGCTCCGAGGCCTAGACCCCAGACCCTAGACCGTAGACCCTCATTCACAAGTACATGACCTTCTTGACCGCCGCGATCGTCTTTGCCGCGTCCGGCTTTGCTGCACGCTCAAGATTCTTGGCATAGGGCATGGGAACGTCCGCCTGATGGACGCGGACGACCGGCGCGTCGAGCGAGTCGAAGCACTCGCGCTGGATGTAGTCCACGATCTGAGCGCCGATGCCGGCAAGCTCCCAGCCCTCCTCGAGCACGACGGCGCGATTCGTCTTTTCCACCGACGTCTTGATCGCCTCGATATCCATGGGGCGCACGGTGCGAAGGTCTACGACGTCGATATGAATGTTCTCCTTGGCCAACTGGTCGGCCACCTGCATGGCGAGGAGCGCCATTTTGCCGCTGGTGATGATCGAGCAGTCGCTGCCCTCGCGCTTGAGATCGGCCTTGCCGATTGGAATGGTGTACTCCTCGTCGGGCACTTCGCCCTTCGTGTTGTACAACATCTCACCTTCGAGAAAGCACACCGGATTGTCGTCGCGAATCGCCGACTTGAGCAGGCCCAGCGCGTCGTACGGGGTGCCGGGCGCAATGACCTTGAGGCCGGGAATGTGGGCCAGCCACGATTCGAACGATTGCGAGTGCTGCGCCGACAGCTGCAGCGCCGCGCCGTTTGGTCCGCGGAACACGATCGGGATGTTGAACTGGCCGCCCGACATGTACAAGAGCTTGGAGGCCGAGTTGAGGACCTGGTCCAGCGCGAGCACCGCGAAGTTCCAGGTCATGAACTCGATGATCGGCCGGAGCCCCACCATCGCGGCGCCAACGCCAACGCCGGCGAATCCGAGTTCGGTGATCGGCGTGTCAACGACGCGCATCTCGCCGAATTCCTGGAGCAGGCCTTTAGAGACTTTATATGCGCCTTGATAGACGGCGACTTCCTCTCCCATGAGGAAGACGCGGTCGTCACGGAGCATTTCCTCTCTAAGAGCACGATTCAGCGCGTCGCGGTAGGTGATTACTGTCATCTCGAGGGTCTAGGGTCTAGGGTCTAGGGTCTAGTGAGGAAACAGAGATCAGGGCTTTCTAGACCCTAGACCCCAGACCCTAGACCCTCAGATGTCGTATCCACCAACACGTTCTCAAAGAGCGCTTCGAGCGGCGGTTCCGGGCTGGCGTCGGCGAAGTCCCAGGCATCCTGGCACACCGCCTTGATCTCCTCGTCCATCTTCTGAAGATCCTCATCGGTCAGCTGGTTCTGCTCGTGCATGTGCATGCGCAACAGCGTGATCGGATCGCGCTTCATATGTTCGTCGAGCTCGGCCTTGCTGCGGTAGGTGCCGCTCACGGCGTCGGACATCGAATGGCCCATGAAGCGATAGGTGCGAACCTCGAGCAGCGTGGGCGTCGACTCGGTGCGGGCGCGATCGATGGCTTCCTGCATTGCGGCGCGCACGGCGAAGACGTCCTGCCCGTCGCACTGCGCGCGCGGCATGTTGTAGGCGGCGCCGCGTTCGTAGATGTCGTGAATCGCTGACGCTCGCTCCAGCGACGTGCCCATGCCGTAGCGGTTGTTCTCGATCACGTACACCACTGGCAGCTTCCAAAGACCGGCCATGTTCAGCGCTTCGTGGAAGGCGCCAGTGTTGACGACCGACTCGCCCATGAAGCAGAGGCACACCTGGTCGCCGCCGCGATATTTGATCGCGAAACCCACACCGGTACCCATTGGCACGTGCGCGCCCACGATGCCGTGTCCGCCCAAAAAGCCGAGGCTCTTGTCGAACATGTGCATGGAGCCGCCTTTGCCATGTGCGCATCCGTCCACGCGGCCAAAGAGCTCGGACATTACCGCGCGCGGCGTCATGCCGCGCGCCAACGCCTGGCCATGATCACGATAGGTCGTGATGATGTAGTCATCGGGTCGAAGCAGCGAGAGCGATCCGGTGCTCACCGCTTCCTGCCCGATGTACAAATGGCAAAACCCGCCAATCTTGCCGAGCGCGTACGCTTCAGCAGTACGCTCCTCGAATCGACGCTGCAGCAGCATCGAATGGAGCATCGAGCGATTGAGCTCGGCGTCGGACGACTTGGGTGACTCTGGTTTCTTTTTAGCCATGGGGGGAAGTGAGGGGCTAGGGTCTGGGGTCTAGGGTCGAGTAGGGTTTTCTAAACCCTAGACCCCAGACCCTAAACCCTATGCATTGAGTTCTGCTGCTTGAACCTGTTCCCACGCGTGGTAGCTCGAGCGGACGAGCGGGCCTGATTCGACATGTCTAAAGCCCATCGCCATGCCGACGTCGCGAAGATACTTGAACTCTTCGGGAGTGACGTAGCGGTCAATGGGGATGTGGGACTCCGACGGGCGCAGGTATTGGCCGAGCGTGAGAATGTCGACGTCCACGGCGCGCAGATCGTGCATTACGGCCTCGACTTCCTCGATCGTCTCGCTCATTCCCAGGATCATGCCGGTCTTGGTCGGGATATGCGGCGCGATCCGCTTGGCGGTGCGGAAAATCTCCATCACGCGTTCGTAGCGGCCGCCGGGCCGACACCGCTTGTACAGGCGCGGCACCGTCTCGGTGTTGTGGTTGTAGATGTCCGGGCCCGCCTCGAGCACCGCACGGATGGAGTCCTGGTTGCCCTGGAAGTCGGGCACGAGCACTTCGACCGAACAATCCGGCAGCCGCTGTTTGATCTGACGAATGGTTTCGGCGAAGATGTACGCGCCAAAGTCGGGCAGGTCGTCACGATCCACCGACGTGATGACGGCGTGCTGCAACCGCATCTCGCCAATGGCGTCAGCGACGCGCGACGGCTCCTCAATGTCATACTTGGGCGGCCGGCCGTGCGCCACCGCGCAGTAGGCGCAGTTCCGGGTGCACACGTCGCCCAGGATCATGAACGTGGCTGTGCCGTGCTCCCAGCACTCGCCCACATTGGGACAGTGGGCTTCCTCGCAGACGGTGTGCAGGTCGAGGTCGCGCATCATCTGCTTGAGCCGCAAGTACTGCGGCCCGCCGGGCGCCTTGACCTTGAGCCAACTCGGCTTGCGGTCAGGCAGTGGCTCGACGCGATGACGACCGGAGATCTGATATAGGGTCTCGCCCATATTCCTCGAGGCGAAGTGAAGTCAGGCAATCGCCTGCATGCCCGGTGAGGGCGCAGGGCAGGAACACATCCAGCGCAGGTGCTCGAATACCGCCAAGCCGTAACGGCCGGTACCCGTCAAGCAGGGGTAATCTACCCCCAGTTAAATGGGCGTGGTAGGGATTGATAACTGTTCAAATACTACAAAACGGTTAGCAAACTCCGATTAGGAAATCCGGGCGAATCGGGCCATGGAAAATGGCGCAAGGTCGAATTCAGGTCGTTGCTTCTGCACGAGGTCGGCTACAGCCGCTGCCGTAGCGGGCGCCAGTAGAATGCCGTTCTTCGAGTGTCCGCATGCGTAGATCACTCGCGAGTCGCCGATGTCCGATCCGATAATGGGCAGCATGTCCGGTGTGGCGGGGCGAATGCCCGCCCATGCGCGGAGCACCGGAGCGTCAGCCAAGGCTGGGCAAATGCGCTCGGCGGATTGGCGGAGGAGCTCGATGGCTTCGGGGCGTGTGCCCACGTCGAATCCGTCGTGCTCGACGGTGGAACCAATCACGAGTTCCGTTTCACGCGGCACGAGGTAGACGTCAACTCCCATGACCGCGTGGATCAGGACCGTCGATGCGACGGCGAGCATCTGACCCTTGAGCGGCGTTACCGGCAGCGCGTGAGGCAAGCCACGCAGATCGGCGGACCACGCGCCGGCAGCAACGATGACGGCCGCGCCGCTCCGCCTCGCTCCGCTGCGAAGCACTACCGCCGGATCAGCGCGGAATAGGTCTACAGTCACCACGGGGTCGCCTTCCACGAGTTCCACCTGTGGCTCGGCTGCCGCTGCTCGCCGGAGGGCACGCATCAGCGCCACGTTGTCCACAGCGCCATTGCTCGCATGAAACGTGGCCCCGTGTGGCGCCAGGATCGACGGCTCGCGTGCGGTGACGTCGTGGGTAGTGAGGCGCGCTGGCAGGTGGCGTGCGCGGCCAGGCTCGGGTGCGGTCACGTCGATGAGGCCGCGGACCATTGCCAGCGATGGGTCGAACTCCCGAAGGCGATCCACGTACTCCGGGTACAGCTCGAGACTGCCAAAGAAAAACGGACGAACAGCATCGGCCAGTTGGCCAACCGATGGCGCAAGGAGCCCGGCAGCCGCCTCGGACGCAATTCCCGGCTGACGGTCGCCGATCACTACGCAGCGGACGTGACGCCGGGCCAATTCGAGAGCGGTTGACAGACCAATCACGCCGTCGCCGATTATGATCACTTCTGTGACCGGATCAGCGGTTCGGCTCGCCTCCGCGTTGAATCGCATGTCAGACCTGCCGAGCGGGAATGACGATTGAAACCGTGCGTCCGCGCCCGTCGTACGGTTGATCGGAAAGGACCTTCGACCTTCGGGAGAACCCCCGTATGCTCCGCACCGTATTTTCGATCGGGCTGTTCGCAGTGCTCGGTCTCATTGCCCTCAAGTTCATCTTCGGGATCTTCGGAGTGGCGGTTGGGCTGTTCGTGTGGCTGTTGTTCGCCGCGCTCAAAGTCGCCCTGGTGGGTCTCGTGGTCTACTTCATCATCCGGATCGTGAGCCCGTCCACCGCGCAACGGCTGCGGGAGCGGTGGTCTGGCCCGTCGATGTGAGCTCGATGTAGTTCCGAGTGAGCGGAGAGGACCTTCTGGAATGCCAATTATAAGACGGGCGACGGAAGATCCTTCGCTGCGCTCAGGATGACAACTGGACGCTCAACGTGACAACTGGACGCTCAGCGTGACAACTGGGCGCTCAGGATGACCGTTCACGGGGTGCGCGACAGTTGATCCACTACGGCCCACGCCAGCAACGGCACCATGATCTCGTGGTGCCCGGTGATCTCGTAGCCCTTTCCGTTTTGTAACGTGGGACGCTGGACCACGTTCATGCGCGGCCGGTAATGGCGCTGCATGTCGAGATCCACCGTCACGAAGTTCTGCGGCAGCCCGCCATTCAGATTGCGCGCGATCGTGAGCGCCTTGAGAAACACCTCGGGCATGATCACCGCGCTGCCGAGATTGAGCACCACGCCGCCGCTGTCGATATCGACGAGCGCTGCGGCAAGGCGACGAAAATCGCGATGACTGGTGTCACCGATCGCCGCTCCGTTGGCCGCGGGATGTTGATGGATGATCTCGGCGCCCAATGCGGCATGCACCGTGGCCGTGACACCGAGCCGAAACGCGGCGAGCAGCACCGAGAGCTCGGGGTTCGCCAGGTCGGTACGTGCATCCAGTGCGCGGCCGAGCGCTTCGCCCATGCCCTGGCCCGACTGCATTCCGTTGACGAATGCGGTGTTCATCTCGCGCCCGGTCTCCTCGGCCATGCCGAATGTTCCGTCACGCAGGCCTGCGGCGACGTCTTCCGACGTCGCGCCGAAACGCGCGACCTCGTAATCGTGAATTGCCGCCGAGCCATTCATGGCGAGGTGTGTGACGACGCCACGTCGCATCAGATCGGCAAGGAGCGGCGCGAGCCCGGTTTTCACGACATGTCCGCCGAGCATGACGACGACGCCCCGCTGGGCGCGAGCTGCGGCAACGATCGCGGCAACCACAGCGCGGAAGTCGCGGGCAACGAGGACGTCGGGCAGTGAGTCGATGAACGCAGCGAATGACCGATCGTCGGCCGGCGGATGGGCGAATTCCGCGGCGCCCACCTTGTTGGCGCGCAGTCCAACGGGAACGGTGCGAACGGCGGACAGGTCCGCCTCGCGAATGGGCTGGGTCAACGCGGCGGCGTGGTCAAGCGATTGAGCGGCGCGTGGGTCGTGGGCGCGGGGCGATACGATTTGAGGTACAGGTTGAGGGATCCGAAACTCACCTTCGATTTCATCTGCAGCATGATGTGGTTCTGGTCATCGGAAAGCCAGATCTCGGCATGGCCGCCTTCGCGAAACAACTTCGACTCGAAGATGGGCTGCACGACGATGGCGGCGAATCGTCCGGCTTCCACGTCGATCGTGTCGCGACGAACCACCTTGAGGCGAATGGGGTTGCGGTCGGCGCGAAAGTAATCGCTGAATGTGGTGTCGAGGCCAACGCGCAGCGGAATGGTGCGCAGGTAGTAGAGCAGCGCCGCCTCGTCGAGTGGATGCTCGACGCTGCGATTCGCCGGCTTGTCGTTCTCGATGTATTCGCGGCGATCGGGGTAGATCTCGTAGTGTCGCTTGGGCTCGTAGTTACCCTCGTCAATGTTCTGCCAGTAGCGCAGTGACGAGAGGGTGCGCGAATCGAACCAGGCTTCGTACTGGTCGTTGACGTGGTAGAACGGAATGCCGCCGCTGAGCTGAAAGAGTGTGTGCCACGTTTCGTGGCCGCGCACGGTGTCCATCGGCAGAATCTCCATGCTTCCACTGCCCACGTGGAGCTTGCCGAAGCGAACGTCGTACTCCATTCGCTCGCCCACACCGAATGGGACGGTGGCTCGGGCCGGCGCCGGTGCGGCTGCATCGAGCGGTGCGCGCGCGGACTCCTGAGCCGCGGCGGGAGCGAGCGCCGGCGCGACCATCATTGTGACGGTGACGAGAGCGAACGCCAGCAAATGCCGCGCGCCGCACTTCATTGCGTCGTGCTCGAAGTGCGGGGCGTCCTCCCAGGGCGGAAGAGCGCGAGGCCGTCGGCCCAGGGACGAATTCTCGTTTCCCGGGCGCGGACGTCGTAACGCGGGTCGAGCGCCACCGTTTCCATGCGGCGGGCGAGGGGTGCCGCGCGGCGAAGCAACTCGAGATTCGCCGCCCAGCCTTGCCCGGTCACGATCGGTTCGTCGCCCGACTCCTTGAGCAGGTCGCGAATGAGCGAGATGCGGTAGAGTCGCAGCGCGCCGAACGGATCGGCGACGCCGGGAATGCCCTTTGACGCACGCATGGCCCACGACGCAATCCAGTGGAGGCGTCGCACGGGAGCGGGTGTGGACGGCGAGAACGTGCGCTCCGCCACAACGAGATCGGCCCCGCCTTCAAAGCGCTTGATGAGCTCCGGCAAATGCTCGGGCTGATCGGTAAAATCGGCTTGCAGGGTGATCATGGCGTCGCGCCGCGGATAGCGCGTGCGCGTCGACACCGCGCGGCAGAGCGCGTCGAGCGCACGACCATAGCCGAGGTGTTCCGTGCCGCCGAGGATCGTGAGCGGAAGCACGTCGCGATACGGCTCGAGGGTCTCGGTCGTCGCATCAGTGCTGCCGTCATTGTAGACGAGTATCTCGTACTCGCGCGAATACTCCTGGAACACCTTGCGGATGCGCCAGAGTAGAACGCCGACGGTTTCAGCTTCGTTGTATGACGGAATGCAGATGTACAGCACGTATCCTCGAGAGTCGCTGCGGCCGGGGCCGTCCGTCCTGAAAGGTAGGGGCGGAGGCAGTCCGGTGGAACGGTGGAACGGTGGAACGCTGGAACGGGAAAAACCGTCGGGCCGGCTGGGTTTACCTGCAGCCTAACCTGGCCGATACTCTGAACCAGACGGGCACGACAGGGTACAAGCTGGTGTACGCCTACGTGACAGGAGGAGAGAATGATTCTCGCCGACACACGTCATCATTTGACGCGCGACGACGCGCAACTCGCGGCACGAATTCTGGCCCGGGACTCGGGCGATGAGCTCTCCGAGCTGGAGGCTCGTATTGCCGACGAAGGCATTGACGCGGTGCTGGACGACCCGCGCCTGCCGGCCGCACTGCTCCGGCATCCCCGCGGCGCCCACGCCTCGTTCTCGCTGTTCGCCTACGTGATGGTGCGGGAGGCGCTGCGAAACGCCGGTGAATCGGACCGCTCGCTCGCCGACTATGTGAGCGCCATCGTCATCCATTTCGGTGTCCGGGACCGTGCCAGCCGCATCGGTACCGGCGACGACGAAATATACGATGCGCTGGCCAAGCTCATTGGCGATGTCAACGATCCGGATGCGCGTCGCAGCTTTCTCGTTCGGACGCATCTTGGCAACTACGCGCTCTGGCTGAGCGGCATTTTCCCCGACTACATCGAGCAGCGCCACTATCGCCGCGGCGGTCCGGATCTGGACTACTACGAGGACATGGGACGGCGGGGCTTTCAGCTGGCGGCCGACCATCGGCTTGCCGGCGAACATGGTCTCTCCGGACTGTATGCGACAGCCGCCGAGCGCTTTGGCGTGCTGCGCACCGCGCTCAACTCGGTGAGCGACGCGTTGTTCTTTCCCTTTGTCAACACTCCGGAGCGCCTCATGCGACAGGTGCGCGACGAAGCGCGCTGGAGGTTCGCCACCTGACATGCATTTGGCGATTGCGGCGATCGTGTCAGTCCCGCCCGGCTCGTCGAACCGCTTCAGCGAATTCTTCGAACAACCGCCTGTCCCAGTCTTCCGGCGTCGTCGTGAGCTCCTCCGGATGCCACTGGACACCGAGCATCCACCAGAGTGGGTCGGACGACTCGATGGCTTCCACCACGCCGTCGTCGCCTTTCGCGGTGACGTGGAGCTCGGCGCCCAGTCGGTCGATCGATTGATGGTGGGATGAGTTCGTGCGAATGGCCGTGGTGCGAACGATTCCCTCGAGCATTGAGCCTGGTTCGATCGTCACGCCGTGTACTCGCTGGGCGCGTTTGTTCGCGGGTGCATGATCGATCGTGCTCGGCAGTTGCGACGGAATATCCTGGATCAGCGTGCCGCCAAGCGCGACGTTCATCAACTGCGCGCCACGGCAGATGGCGAGTGTGGGAATCCGCAGTTCCGCTGCGGTACGGGCGAGCGCAAGTTCGGAACGGTCGCGCGCGCCGTGTGGGACGCCGGCTGCCGGATGCGGCGTTTGTCCGAACAGGGCGGGATCGATGTCTTCGCCGCCGGTAAGCACCAGGCCAGCGATGTCGGCGAGCGACGCGACGGCGAGATGCGGGTCCAGCGGGGGCAGAACCATCGGCAGCAGGCCAGCAGCGGCTAGCGCGCTCGTGTAGGCCTCATTAACGCGAACCCGTGACAGACCGCGGATGACCTCTGTCGTGGATGTAACAACTACGAAAGGCGCGAACGTCATGGGCTCGGGTGTGGTTGCGTGGTAGCGCGTTCAATCTATATCGTACACTCCAATTCACATCGGGGCCAACGCACCATGGTGTTTGAGGGCTTTCGCCAATCGTTCGACGAGTTGCTGAGTCGCGCCACACGGCCGGAGGAGCGCCGGATCGTTGCGTCTCGCATGCGCGACACGCTGGTGCAGGCCAAAGTGGGCCTCGGCGAAATGCGCGATGCGCTGGACAAGGCTCGCCTGCGTCTTGCGGCCGAAGAGAAGGAGTTGGAGACGGTGCGCCGCCGGAGGCAGCTTGCCGAAGGGATTGGCGACAAGGAAACCGTGGACATTGCGGCGAAGTACGAGGAGATGCACGGGCAGCGGGTGGAGGTGGTGCGGCAAAAGGTCGCGGCCCAGGAAGCGGAGCTCGCGCTGGGCGAGCGCGACGTCGGTAGCATGTCCGCCGAACTGAAGGCGGTTCTGGCGGGAACTGATCCGCGGTCCGCGGGTCCGGCGTTGGACGCCGAGGTGGGCACAGCGCCTGCTGGCAGTGGTGATCACAACGCCGATGCGTCGAGTCTTCGCAGCGAAATCGACGCGCTGAGCCGGTCGCGCGCGAACGCCGAGCGCGAGGCAGACGCCGTCCGCCGCTTGGACGAGTTGAAACGACGCATGGGGAAGTAGAAAGTCCGCATGCGACGTACTCTTGCCGGCGCAGCGCTGCTGCTCGCCGCCGCCCGCGGCGTGCGCGCGCAAGACACGTTGGCCGTGCCCTGTGCGGGGCAACGGATCAACAGCATCGTGGTGCGATCGTTTGCGCCAACGGCGGCGGCGATCCGCAAGGTTCCGTTCCTCAACAAAGTCGTCAGCACGATTCATGTGACGACGAACCCCGAGGTCATTCGCCGGTTTCTGTTGCTTAGCGAGGGTGATCGCTGCGACGAACTGCGTCGAGCCGAGTCGGAGCGCATTCTGCGCGCCCAGCCATTCATTGCGCAGGCGGCGGTGCGTGTGTTGCCGGATTCTGACGGTGGGGTTCTGATCGACGTGAGCACTACCGACGAGCTGTCGCTGGTGTTCACCGGCGCGTTGGGCAAGGGCGCTACGCCAGTGCGCTTTTTGCGGTTGGGCGATGCGAATATCGCAGGCGAGGGCGTGTATCTGTCCGGTGAGTGGCGGTCGGGCGGCGCGTATCGCAACGGCTTTGGCGGCCGATTCGTCGATAACCAACTTTTCGGCCAACCGTACACGCTCACGAGCGAGGCTCGGCGGAATGCGCTCGGCTCAGATTGGAATTCGGACGTCGCGCACCCGTTCTACACGGATATTCAACGTGTGGCGTGGCGCGCGCGCGCGGGCGGATACGACGACTACGTGCAGTTCAAGAACGACATCAACTCGGGGCATGCGCTGCGTGTGACCCGCAACTATTTCGACGCGGGCGGAATTGTGCGCGTGGGTCCGCCGGGACGATTGAGTTTGTTTGGCGCGTCGATCTCGGGCGACGATGAGCGCCCGGGCACGACGCAGGTGCTGGTGACCAATAAAGGATTCGCCACCGATACGAGCTCGCTCCTGCTCGGACGCTATGAGTCGCACCGAATTGCGCGCGCCAACCTGTTGTTGGGAATTCGTGACATCGGCTTCAAACGCGTGCGCGGATTCGACGCGTTGACGGCCACGCAGGATATGCCGGTGGGAATCCAGCTTGGTACAATGTTCGGCAAAAGCCTGTCGATACTCGGATCCCGCGACAACGACGTGTTCATGGCTGGCGACCTGTACGCCGGCGCCGTGGGCTACAACAACGCGCTGCGCTTTCAGCTCGAAGGTGAAGGCCGCCGCAGCCTCGACGACGGGCAATGGGACGGCGTCCTCACCACGGCACGCGCCGTCGAATATTTCAAGCCGTCCAACTACAACACGTTCACGGCGTCACTGGAGTTCAGCGGCGGCTGGCGCCAGCGACTTCCGTTCGCACTCACGCTCAGTGATCGCGACGGCGGAGTTCGCGGGTATGCGGGATCGAACACGCCGGGCGGTCAGCGCATGGTTGCGCGCGTAGAAGACCGCATGTTCACCGGGGAGCCATTCGGGCTTGCCGACATGGGCGTTGCGGTGTTCGCCGACGCGGGCCGGCTCTGGGCGGGGGACGTGCCGTATGGAGTCACGACACCGGTGCGGCAGTCGGTCGGAATCAGCTTGCTCGCAACAGTACCGCCCGGCTCGGCGCGCCTCTGGCGACTCGATCTGGCTATCGCGACGAATCCGGAAATGGGCGGGCACCGGTTCGAACTGCGGATGAGCAGCCAGGACAAGACGACGTTCTTTCTTGCCGAGCCGAGTGACATTCTGCAGACGCGCGAACGGACGGTGCCGTCGAGCATTTTCAGATGGCCGCAGTGAGGGCGGTGGTACGGTGGTGCGGTGGTACGGTGGTACGGTGGTACGGTGGTACGGTGGTACGGTGGTACGGTGGTACGGTGGAACGAGAACAACGGCACACTGTCATCCCGAGCGAAGTCGAGGGATCTAGCCGGACGATACGAGATTCCTCGGCCGCTACGCTCCACTCGGAATGACAGGCGGTTTGCGTTCCACCGTTCCACCGTTCCACCGTCAGTTGCCCTACGCCTTCACGCTCGCTGTCAATCGCGACAACAGGGGCACGAACAGCAACATGACTGCCGCCGCGCCGAAGCCGGCAACTACGAAGATCATGTAGAAGCCGTGGTTCGTGGAGCTCACTGACTGAATGAAACCGCCCAGCCCTGCGGCGGGTGCGGGCGGTTTTTCGCCGGGCGTTGGTGTGAAGGCGGCGAGTGCGCCGGCGATCTTGTTCGCTACGGCGTTGGCGAGGAACCACACTCCCATCAACAGCGACGCAAAGCGCACGGGCGCCACCTTCGTCACATACGACAGGCCCACCGGCGACAGACAGAGCTCGCCGAACGTGTGGAACGTGTACGCGGCAACGAGCCAAAGCGGACTCACGAGAACGCCGGTGTCGGCCTTGGTGCCGCCGATCACCATGAACAGGAATCCGGTGGCCAGCAGAACGAGTCCGAGCACCATTTTGAGAGCGGTGGACGGTTCTTTCCCGGTGCGCCCAAGCGACGTCCACAACCCCGCGAAGACCGGCGCAAAGATGAGAATCACGGCGGGGTTCACCGACTGAAACCAGCTGGACGGCATCGCAAACGAGCCGAGATGCAGGTTGGTGTTCTTGTCGGCGAACAGGTTCATCGAACTGCCGGCCTGTTCGTACGCAGCCCAGAAAAAAATCACGAAGAACACGACGATGAACAGCGCGATGACGCGCTTGCGTTCCTCGCCCTGCGTACCGAGCACGGTGACGCTGAGCGCCGCGCCAATGACCATGCCCATCATCCAGCCGGTCCAGCTGCCGCTGCCCAGGAACCAGCCGACTGCGGTGCCAACCACGGCGCCGAGCACAGCGTGCAGGAGGGTGTTTGCGGTGCTCTCGGTAGGCGTCAGGGCGGCACGCTCGCGAGCCACAGTGGCGCGATCGGGCGATACACCGATACCGGGGAGATACTTTTCGCGGCCCCACAGGTAGACGATCAATCCAAAAATCATCCCCACGCCCGCGGCGGCAAATCCCCAGTGCCATCCGAACCGTGAACTCTGCGCCAGCCCGCCGCACACGAGCGGGCCGAGGAACGCGCCGAGGTTGATTCCCATATAGAAGATTGTGAATCCGGAATCGCGACGCGGGTCGCCCTCGCGGTAGACCTGACCCACCATGGTAGACACGTTCGACTTGAAGAAGCCCGTGCCGATGATGATGAGCGCGAGGCCGATGTAGAACGTTGTCATACCGGGGAACGCCAGCACGAAATGACCGCACGCGATGACGATGCTGCCAATGACCAGCGAGCGGCGCGTGCCGATGATCCGATCGGCGAGATAGCCGCCGATGACCGGCGTGAGAAACGCCAGCATGGTGTACGTGCCGTACAGATTCGCCGCATGCGCTGTGTCCCACTTGAGCGCGTTGACGAGATACAGCACGAGAATCGCGCGCATTCCGTAATACGAGAAGCGCTCCCACATTTCGGTGATGAACAACAGGCCGAGGCCGCGCGGGTGACCGAGCAGCGCGCGGTCATCGAAGATGCCGGGGCGGTCGGTGGCGACCGCGGCGACGTCGGTGATGGGAGATGACATGTCGTTGGGTTAGACGGCGATGACCGGCAGATACCGACTTGGCGGGTTGGTGCCCCCTGCTGCCTGCTGCACTTTCCAGTCTACACTCGTGGGCGGCTGTTTGATGCACGCCACCCAATGCCCCGGCGCTTTCTCCTCCAGCGGCGGCACGATCGCGGCGCACGACGCGTCTTTGGCCGGATGCTGGCACCGTGGATGAAACACGCACCCCGACGGCGGATTGGCCGGCGACGGTACGTCGCCTTCGAGCATGATGCGCGCTTTCTTCGCCGTCGGATCGGCCACGGGCACGGCCGACAGCAACGCCTGGGTATACGGCATCAACGGCTCGCGATACAGATCGGCCGACGACGCCAGCTCCACGATCTTGCCCAGATACATTACCGCGACGCGATCGGCGATGTGCTCGACTACCGAGAGATCGTGCGCAATGAACAAGTACGCGAGGCCGCGGTCGCGCTGCAGGTCCTGCATCAGGTTGATCACCTGCGCCTGCACGGATACGTCGAGCGCCGACACCGGCTCGTCACACACGATGAACGTGGGCTCCACGGAGAGCGCCCGCGCAATGCCGATGCGTTGCCGCTGGCCGCCGGAAAATTCGTGCGGATACCGCGACACGTACTCGGCCCGCAGGCCAACCTCGTCCAGCAATTGACGCACGCGCGCATCGGCCGCGGCGCCTTCGGCCAATTTGTGAATTGTGAGGCCCTCGCGAACGATGGCCCCAATGGTCATACGCGGATTGAGCGACGAGAAGGGATCTTGAAAAATGACCTGGATCTTGCGGCGCAACTTCCGCATGGCGCGAGAGTTGAGCGACATCAGGTCCACGCCGTCAAACTCCACGGTGCCGGCAGTGGGCTCGATGAGTCGCAGAATCATGCGGCCGGTGGTGGACTTGCCGCAGCCCGATTCGCCCACGAGCCCCAGCGTTTCACCGGGCATCACGTCAAACGACACGCCGTCCACGGCGCGCACGGCGCCGGCGGATTTGCCGAGCAATCCCTTTTTCAACGGGAAGTGCTTGACGAGGTTGCGGACCGAGAGCAGCGGTTGAGCGGACGCTGGATCGGTCATGCGAGCGCCTTGACGACGAATGGCTCGTGCACGTCGGCACGCCGCTGGGGCTCGTCCGCCAGATGGCAGCGCGAGATGTGCCCGGGGCCAATCTGATACAGCGGTGGGTGCTCGCTGCTGCAGCGATCCCACGCATAGGGACAGCGGTCGTGAAAGCGACAAGCCGTTGGCCACGCCGTCGGCGGCGGTACAGATCCCGGGATGGTTGCCAGACGCTCGCGCTCGTGCCCCACTTGCGGCATGGCGTTGAGCAGCCCCTCGGTATACGGATGATGAGCACTTTTGAATAATTCGTTCACCGGCGCTTCCTCGACAATCTCGCCGCCATACATGACGATGACGCGCGACGCCGTTTCCGCTACCACCCCAAGATCATGGGTGATCAACAGGATCGACGTGCCGAGCCGCTGCTGCAGGTCACGCATCAGCTCGAGGATCTGCGCCTGGATGGTGACGTCGAGCGCGGTGGTGGGCTCGTCGGCAATAACGAGGGCGGGGTTCATCACCAGCGCCATGGCAATGACCACGCGCTGGCGCATGCCGCCGGACAGCTGGTGCGGATATTCGTGCGAGCGTTGTTCGGGCGACGAGATGCCGACCACCTCGAGCATTTGAACGGCGCGGGCCCACGCTTCCGACTTGGAACCGCCGTGATGCACGCGCACCACCTCGGCGATCTGGTCGCCAACGGTGAACACCGGGTTGAGCGCAGTCATGGGCTCCTGAAATACCATGGCGATGCGCGCGCCGCGAATCTTTCGCATCGACTTTTCGTCGAGCTTCGTGAGATCCTGGCCGTCGAACACAATCTCGCTGGTGCTTTCGATCCGCCCGGGTGGCCGAATGAGCCGGAGCAGCGATAGGGCCGTGACCGACTTGCCGCATCCCGACTCGCCAACGAGCCCGACCGTTTCGCCGGCGCCAATCTCGAAGCTCACGCCGTCCACCGACTTGGCGACGCCGTTCTCGGTGTAGAAATACGTGCGAAGGTCGCGGACGCGGAGCAGCGGTTCAGCCATTCTGAATCGGGTCGGTTCCAGGCGTGAGCGGTGCGGTCGATGCGGCAGATGCGGTCAGCGGGACGGCCGACGATCCAGGGCCGCCGTGAAGCTGCCGCGGATCGAGGACGTCGCGCAAGGCATCGCCGAGCACATTGAAGGCCAACACGGTTGCGACGATGGCAATGCCAGGGAAAAGCACGACCCACCAGTTGCCGGCAAAGAACTCCACGCCGTCGAGAAAGATCGAGCCCCAGCTGGGCGTCGGCTCGCGAGCACCCACGCCCAGATACGACAGCCCGGCCTCCAGCGCGATGACGTTCCCCACGGCAAGCGTGGCCGTGACGATGACGGGCGTAATGATGTTCGGCAGCACGTGGCGGATAATGATCCGTGTGTCGCTTGCCCCGAGTGTCCGTGCGGCGTCAACAAATTCAACCTGCCGTGTGGCCATGGTCTGGCCGCGAACGATGCGCGATACGCCGAACCACCCGGTTGCGCCGATTAGAATGATCAATCCGCTTAGCGGCACGGGATTCCAGAGCGTGAGCACAGCGATCAGCAGCAGCACGCGCGGAATGGAAAGGAATCCGTCGAGCACGCGCATCATCACGGCATCCACGCCGCCGCCGGCATAACCGGCGACCAATCCATAGGCCGTGCCAACCGTCATCGACATCAACACGGCCAGCGTCGCCACGGCGAGCGAGATCCGCGCGCCGAGCAGCACTCGCGTGAGCAGATCTCGGCTGTACTGGTCCGTGCCGAACGGATGTTGCCACGAGGGCGGAATGTTCTTGAGCTTGACGATATCGAGTTGCTGATTTCCGCCGTACGACGAAAACAGCGGACCGAATACCGCCGCCAAAACGAGCAAAATGATCACCGCCGCCGCCCATCGCGCCGAACGATGCCGCCAAAGGCGCGAGGCGACCGAGCGCTGAGCCGCGATGTGGTCACTCACGAACGCGGGGATCGATTGCGAGGTGCAGCAAGTCGGCGAGAAGGTTGCCGATCACCACCATCACCGAGCCGACGATCACCGTGGCGGTGACGAGGTCATAGTCGCGCGCGGCAATGGCGCCTGCGGCAAGCAACCCCATGCCCGGCCAGGCAAAGACTTTTTCGACGAACAGCGCGCCGCCGAGCAGCGCCGGGAGCATGAGCCCGAGTAGCGCGACCATGGGCGTGAGCGCGTTGCGCAACGCATGGCGCCAGATGATCCGACGCTCGGACAGCCCCTTGGCCCGTGCCGTTCGAATGAAATCCATCGGCAGGGTTTCAAGCATGGCGGCGCGCTGATAGCGCGTGATGCCGGCCATGGTGAGCAGTGTGAACGACAGCACCGGTAGCACGAGATGCCGAGCGCGGTCTACGAACGCGTCCCAACCGCCCATGTAGCCGTGCAGCACCGGATCCACGATGTTGCCGGCCGGCAACACCGGCCACCAATAGGCGAACATTAAGAGAATCATCAACGCGCCCCAGAAATCGGGCAGCGAATAAAAGAAGAGCAAGACGGCCGAGCTGAGGCGATCGAACCAACCGCCGCTGTGGGTGGCCTGCAACACCCCAATGATGACGCCAATCACAAAGCTCAGCGCCAGCGAAATGCCGGTGAGCAACAGCGTGCGCGGCACCGCCGTGGCGAGCGCTTCGCTCACCGGTTCGTGCATCTGGAACGAGTAGCCCAACTCTCCGTGCGCCACGCTCACGACGTAGCGAACAAATTGCGTGGGCAGCGGCTTGTCGTAGCCGAACTGTTCGCGCCAGTGCTGGCGGATGGCCGGCGTGATCGTGGACGACTCGTAGGAGAACGGATCGCCGGGCGCCGAGCGAATGACGAAGAAGCTGATCGTCGTCACGATGATGACGACGATCAGCGATTGTGCGAGCCGGGCGGCGAGTTGTCGCCGCATGGGTCAGGGCTTCGCGGCGGCGAGCCCGATGCGATCGCGCGGAATGCGTTTGTCAGCCGGAATGGACCACGACTGCAGGTTCATCCACCAGCCGTCCAGCGTGGGCGCCGGAATGGTGATGCGCCGGTTGACGCCGTAGCTGAACGTTACGTCGTAAAGCCAGATGGCCGGCACGTCATCGATGATCGTCTGGAACGCCCGCGAGGCTGCGTCCTTCGCTTTGGCCGGATCGAACGCCGACGCGGCGGAATCGAGCAACACGTCCACTTTGTGGTTGGAGTAGGGAATGAAGTTCTGTCCATTGGCGCCAATGGCGCCCGATCCCCAGAACTGCTTGGACCCGGTGATGCTTGGGTCGGTGCCGGGCGTCTGGAGCACCGCCTCCCAATCGTGCTCCTGCTCGCGTCGTATGGTGGTGGGACTGTCAACGACATCGAGGTCCACCTGCGCGCCGATCTTTCGAAATTGCTCCTGAAGAAGCACACCGTAGCGGCGACGAAAGAGGCTCGTGCTGGGAAGCATCAGTGAGAAGCGCAGTGGGCGGCCATCTTTGGCGCGCATACCGTTGGAACCGGCGCGCCAACCGGCGGAATCGAGCAGGGCCTTGGCCGCGGTGGTGTCGAACGGTGGAACGCGAAGCGTGCTGTCGGCGTAGCCGGCGGTCATTGGAAAGGGGCCGTGCGCCAGCAGGCCGGTGTTGCCAAACACGTTGTGCAACATGGCGACCCGGTCCACGGCCATCGACAGTGCGCGTCGCACGCGGATGTCGGCAAAAACCGGGTTGGGCGCAGTCATCGACTTGGCGAGGTGCGGGTTCATGGCCATGAACGTGTAGCCGAGCTGCGGATCGACCATGGATCGCGCCACGGGGCTGCTCTCGAGCTTGGGAACCTGGTCAACGGGAAACGCGACCATGAAGTCGGCCTGACCGGCGAGAATCTGCGTGGCGCCAGTGGCGGCGTCTGTCGGCGTCATGATCACGCGATCGAGACTCGGGCGGCCGCGATAGTTGGCGGTGTCGGCAATGAACTCGATGCGTGTCCCGGGTTCCCACGCCACCAGCTTGAACGGGCCGCTGCCAATGAGCTTTCGCGTGGCGGGCGAGGTGTGCAGCTGATCGGCCGGAATGCTGCCGTACACGTGCTCGGGCATGATCATGAGCTGATATGCCAAATCGTAAAACTGCTCGGGTGTGCGCTTCTTGAACCAGGCTACCGGCGTGAGCGAATCACGCACCGAGATAGAATCGATGTTGGTGATGTTCGGCGCGGTGGGCGAGCCGACTTTCGGATCGGAGAATACCTTGAAGCTGTAGCGGACGTCGTTCGCCGTCACCGGCTTGCCGTCGTGCCAGCGGGCCCGCGGATCGAGCGAGAATGCGATCGACAGCGAGTCGGGGGCCCAAGTCCATTTCGTGGCCAGTCGGGGCGCAAACCCCTTGTCCCCAACCGTGACCAAGCCCGTCTTCAAGTCGGCGAGCCGTTCGAAGACCATATCCTGCACCCAGCGGCCAATCTGGTCGTTAACGAACGGCGGAAAGACCTCCACGGCGTCGCCCGGCGTCGGCATGATCACCGTGCCCCCAGTCGCGCCCGTGCCGGCGGCGGACCCGCTGTCCTTTGACGTGCAGCCGCCGAGTACGGCGACGGAAGCGAGCAGCAGCAGGGAAGTGCGCATTGCGAGGGGACGGGATCGGGTTGGGTTGGTCAGGAAACCGGGCCGACGGCGTTCACCGCCGCCAAGTCCATGCATCATCTAAGTATCGGACGACGAGGGCCGATGCTCGGGCACTGATCGAATCGTCGAGCACCAATTCTGCCGCCGCCGGATCCTCCAGACTCCGCACGGCCGCCCCGAGTGCAGACGCCACTTCGCCGACCGACGGTACCCGCCCCAGTGCCGCAGCGAGCGTGGCCGGCGCCGAGATAGCGCCCCGGTCTTCCAGCGCGAGCGTGGCGAGCAGACTCTGGTCGTCCTCCACGAGGATGGACCCGTGTTGCAGCAGCGCGCCTTCCGACCGCCACTGCGCGCTGCCGGCCAGCTTGCGACCGCCTACAGTGAGCTCACCGCGGGCCGGCTCGTCGAAACACGGCGACATGCCCGGCACGGCCGCTCGCCTCGTCGGCGCAGCGGTGGCCGCCTGCACGCCAATTGCCCCGAGGCCGGCGACCAGCAGGGCGCTGATCCGTTCATAGGATTCTCGCAGGTCCCCGGCGCCGGCAACAGGGGCCGTCACGCTGTAGGTAATCTCGCGATCGTGCAGAATGGCGCGGCCACCGGTGGGACGCCGTACGACGCGCACGCCCAAGGCGCGAATACGCTCGAGGTCGTATTTGCCATGCGCGGTCTGGTTTCGGCCCAGAGAGATGGTGGGTGACGACCAGGAGTAGACTCGCAACACCCATTCGTCCACATCGCGGGCCCGCTCCATTAGCGCCTCATCGAGCGCCATGTTGCCGGCGCCGGTATCTGGCGGAGTGACGATGAGACGCCAGCGGGAGCGAGGCATTGCGAATGGTGGGGGAAGTGCGGCAGACGGTTTGACCCTAAGATAAATTCCTAGCACTTCTCTCGCTTCCTTCGCGCGCCGATTTTGTTCTCGGTGTGCTGAGTGCCTCTACATACAGGACTGGATGACAACCACCCTTCACAGCCATGAGACGTCGGCGACCAGCGCGACGAGCTTTGTGCCGCGGCACATCGGCCCGTCTGACGCCGACGTGCGCGCCATGCTCGACCTGCTCGGCTACGAGTCGCTCGACGGGTTGATCGACGTCACCGTGCCGGCCGGAATTCGCCTCCGCACTCCGCTGGCGATTCACGCGCCGATGTCCGAATACGAAGCGCTGAAGAACCTGCGTGTCATCGCGCAGAAGAATCAGATATTCCGTTCCTACTTGGGGCTCGGCTACTACGATTGCGTCACGCCGCCCGTGATCCAGCGCAACATTCTGGAGAACCCCGGCTGGTACACCGCGTACACGCCGTACCAGGCCGAAATTGCGCAGGGTCGGCTCGAGGCGTTGCTCAACTTCCAGACCATGGTCATGGATTTGACCGGAATGGAGATCGCCAACGCGTCGCTGCTCGACGAGGGCACGGCCGCGGCCGAAGCCATGGCCATGTCGTACGCCGCGCGCGGCAAGACCGGCAAGGAGACTTTCTTCATCTCCGACGAGTGCCACCCGCAAACCATCGAGGTCGTGAAGACGCGCGCCCATGCTCGCGGCGTGGAGATCGTGGTTGGCGACTGGCGCCAGGCGTCGATTGGCGACGACGTGTTCGGCGCGCTACTCCAGTATCCCGCCTCAGACGGCGCCGTGTACGATTACCGGGCGTTCTGCGAGCGGGCTCACTCCGCGGGCGCCATGGTGACGGTGGCCACCGACTTGATGAGCCTCGTGCTGCTGGCGCCCCCGGGCGAGTGGGGCGCCGACGTGGCCGTGGGCAACTCGCAGCGCTTTGGCGTGCCGCTCGGTTACGGCGGACCGCACGCGGCGTTTTTCGCGACCAAGGACGAGTTCAAGCGCCAGTTGCCCGGCCGGATCATTGGCGTGTCGCGCGACGCGGACGGCAAGCCGGCGCTGCGCATGGCGCTGCAGACGCGCGAACAGCACATCCGTCGCGAAAAGGCGACGAGCAACGTGTGCACAGCGCAAGTGCTGCTGGCGGTGATCGCCGGTATGTACGCTGTATGGCACGGGCCGGAGCGGATCAAGGCAATTGCGCGGCAGATTCACGGTCTCGCGGCCACGCTTGGCGCCGGCCTGGAGAAGCTCGGACTGTCGCTCACGCACGGCGACTACTTCGACACGTTGAGCGTCGAGATTGGCGCCCGTTCCGCAGCCGACGTGATCGAGGCGGCGCGGAAGCGCGGCATCAACCTGCGGCGGTCGGGCGACGCACGCATCATCGTGGCGCTCGATGAAACGGCGACGGAAGATGACGTAGACGAGCTGCTCGAGATCTTTGCCGGCGGAGCGGCGGCGGCTCCGACGTATGACCGGCTGGCACCCACCGTGGACTCGCGCTACGACGAACGCTTCGCGCGCACCACGGCGTTCCTCACGCATCCGGTGTTCAACAGCTACCACTCCGAGACGGAGATGCTGCGCTATCTCAAGCGTCTCGAGAACAAGGATCTATCGCTCACCACGTCGATGATTCCGCTCGGGTCGTGCACCATGAAGTTGAACGCGACGGCCGAGATGTATCCCGTGACCTGGCCGGAGTTCGGCAAGATTCATCCGTTCGCGCCGGCCGATCAGACCGAGGGCTATCGCGAGTTGTTCGACCGGCTGGAGAAAGCGTTGGCCGAAATCACCGGATTCGCCGCGGTGTCGCTGCAGCCGAACGCCGGCTCCCAGGGCGAGTATGCGGGATTGCTGGTGATTCGTGGATATCACGAATCGCGCGGCGACACGCATCGGAACGTGTGCCTGATTCCGCAGTCGGCGCACGGCACCAATCCGGCAAGCGCCGTGATGGCGGGCATGAAGGTGGTGGTAGTGAAAACGTTGGACGACGGCGACATCGATATGGCCGATCTCGAGGCAAAGGCCACGGCCAACGCGGCGAATCTGTCGGCGTTAATGGTGACCTATCCGTCAACGCACGGCGTGTTCGAGGAGACGATCACCGATGTGTGCCGGATCGTGCACGAGCACGGCGGCCAGGTGTATCTCGACGGCGCGAACATGAACGCCATGGTCGGGCTGGCGCGGCCGGGGGACATTGGCGGTGACGTCTGCCACTTGAACTTGCATAAGACTTTCTGTATTCCCCACGGCGGCGGCGGCCCGGGCATGGGGCCGATCGGCGTGGCCGCGCATCTCGTCGATTTCCTTCCGGGCAACCCGGTGGTGAAAACGGGCGGCAAGCACGCGGTGGGCGCCGTGTCCGCGGCGCCGTGGGGCAGCGCGAGCATTCTGCCAATCTCCATGATGTACATCGATATGATGGGCGGTGCAGGCCTGACCCGGGCGACGAAGATTGCAATTCTCAACGCCAACTACATCGCGAAACGTCTGGACGCGTTTTACCCGGTGCTGTACAAGGGCTCGCACGGCACGGTGGCGCACGAGTGCATCGTGGATCCGCGCGCGCTCAAGGGGTCGGCCGGCGTGGAGGTGGAAGACATCGCCAAGCGATTGATGGACTATGGCTTCCACGCCCCGACGGTGTCATTCCCGGTGGCCGGCACGCTGATGATCGAACCCACGGAGAGCGAATCGAAAGCCGAGATCGACCGGTTCTGCGATGCACTGATATCGATCCGCGAAGAAATCAGAGAAATTGAACTAGGAATTTCTGATCGGACCGACAACCCGCTCAAGAATGCCCCGCACCCGCTGAACCGCGTGTTGAGCGACACTTGGCAGCATGCCTACGGACGCGAGAAGGCCGCGTTCCCGGCGCCGTGGACGCGGGTCACCAAGTTCTGGCCGGCCGTGGGTCGCGTGGAGAGCGCGTACGGCGACCGGAATCTGGTGTGCTCGTGCTTGCCGACTGACGCGTACGCCGAAGCTGTTGCGGATCTCTGAGTCCTACGGCCTTTAATGGCCTCTCGGCGCGTGGCGGGCATCTCGGCCTGGCATGACCAGTCCAGTGGAGAGCGTCTAGTTTAGAGGAAAGAGGCGTGAGGCCTGCCCTCTGGTTCAGCGGCGGATCTGGTGGTCATGCGTGGCGCTTGTGGCGTGCGGCAGGCCACATCACTGTCGCCTCTCGACTAGGCGCTCTCAACTGGACTGGCTCTGCCAGACCGAGATGCCAGCGGGTCGAACAGAAACAAGAAGGATCGCTTTCGACTGAAAGCGATCCTTCGCTGCGATCAGGACGGCAACGGGCGCTGGCCTCAGCCCAGGTGCGCCTCGTACGCGTCCGCGTTCATCAGCGCATCCTTCTCCGACGCATCCTTGAGCCGAACCTTCACCAGCCAGCCGTCGCCGTAGGGCGATGAGTTCACGAGTGCCGGCTCCTTGTCGAGGCGATCGTTCACCGCCACGACTTCGCCCGCCACCGGCGAGTACAGCTCGGAGACCGCCTTCACGGCCTCGACAGTGCCAAACACGTCGTGACGACCGAACGTTGATCCGACTTTTGGCAACTCAATGAACACGATGTCGCCCAGCTCGCCTTGCGCGTAATCCGTGATGCCGATGGCGAAAACGTTCGGATCGTCCGTGGGTTTCACGAATTCGTGATCCTCGGTGTACAGCAGGTCCTTCGGAATCTCGGACACGACGTGCTCCCTAGTGTGTGACGGGGTGTAGCGAACGGTGTTGCGCGCGGAGTCTATCCGAGCAGAAAATGCGTGTCAAGGAACGGCTGCCGCGCTTCGGGGAACTGCTGCCTGCCCGTCGAGCGCCGCCCACACGTCCTGGACGCGGCGTTCCAGCTGCGTCAACGTGCCGTCATTCTCGATCAAATAGTCGGCGCGAGCGCGTTTGAGCTCGGCCGGCATCTGCGCGGCGATCATGTCCATCGCGTCAGCGTCGGTGAGGCCGCGATCCTTGACGAGACGTTCCAACCGCACGCCGCGGTGAGCGTCCACCAGGATGATCCGGTCGAATTTGTCGGTCATATGGCGTTCGAACAGGAGCGGGATGTCGCACACCACGATCCGGTCACCGCGCTTGCGCGCCTGGTCAACGAGCCGGCCTCTGAGACGCTCGACTTCGGGATGTACTATCTGATTAAGTTCTTCGAGCTGTTCGTGGTCGGAAAACACCACCCGCCTGAGCGCGGCGCGATCCAGATCGCCCTGGGGTGAGCGGACTTCCGCGCCCCAGCGGGCGACTATCTTTTCGAATGCGGCCGTGCCGGTCTCCACGGCGCGTCTGGCGAGCACGTCTGCATCGATGATCGTTGCGCCGCGCTCCGACAGGAGCTGCGCGACGGTCGACTTGCCGCTGCCGATGTTGCCGGTGAGTCCAACCAGGAGCATGACGGATTCCTCGGTGATGACACGTGGGCCTGCACTCGGCGAGCCCAAGGTATGAAAGCATGAATAGGGCGTCAACGCCAATCCACGGAGCGGGCGTGAGTACTACAGATGAATCGGTAGACCAGAACGAGTCGAGCGAGGAGTTCCGACAGCTCATTCACCGCCAACTCGAGCTCATTGGCGAAGACCCCGACCGCGAAGGGCTGCTGCGCACACCGCATCGCGTGGCGACGTCGCTCGCCTGGCTCACGCGGGGCTACGAGATGGACGTTCAGCAGGTGGTGAACGGCGCGCTGTTCGACGCCGAGGGCGCCAGCAACATGGTGATGGTGCGCGACATCGAGCTCTACAGCATGTGCGAGCACCACATGCTCCCGTTTTTCGGCAAGGCGCACATTGCCTACATCCCGGACGGCAAGATCGTAGGGTTGAGCAAGCTGCCGCGCATTGTCGAAGTGTTTGCGCGCCGCCTGCAGGTGCAGGAGCGGCTCACGGAGCAGATCGCCGGCGCGCTGGACGAGGTGCTTCACCCCCTAGGTGTGGGCGTCGTCATCGAGGCGTACCACCTCTGCATGATGATGCGTGGTGTAGAGAAACAGAATTCAAAAACGATCACGAGCGCCGTCCGTGGGCTGTTTCGTTCCGATCAGCGGACGCGCGACGAATTCCTCACGCTGGCCTACGCCCCGCGCGTCTAGGCGCCGGGCGCGAATCCCGGTGGCGTGACTTCGTTCATCAGTGCGCCGAGGACGTACGCCGCACCGCCGCGGGCCCTCAGCTCGCTCGGCGTGGCGCTGAGGTAGCGCTGGCAGGTGTTACGGAACGCGCTGCCCGACGGGAAATCCAGCGCCAGCGCCACGCGGTCGGCGCTGCGGTGGCGGTCCTCGAGCAGGTGGGCCGCCACGATCAGCCGGCCCCAGGTGATCAGTCGTTGCGGCGGCGGGAATCCGGCGTTCATGAGCCGCTGCGACACCGTTCGCCGCGGCAGCGCCAGCAGGCGGGCAAGCCCTTCTGGCGACAGCCGTTCATGCGCCCGCGTCACGGCCAGGAGCACGGCGTCCCGAATCGTCGGCTCCATTTCCTCAAGCGATTGACGGACCACTGAGCCCAGGCTCCGTGACTCGGCGTGCTCCACGAGCGCGAGCAGCGCGCGCGGTGCGTCGTCCTGGTCGGCGATGATCAAGCCATCCATACCTTGGCGGCCTGCGTCGAATAGGTCGTGCGCGCGGTCGGCGCTGAACGACACGTAGGCGATCAGGGTGAGTCGCGGGAGCCGTTGCTTCACCTGCCGCACGCGTTCAAAGCTTGCCTGGCCTCCGGCAAACAGGTCGATCACCGCCACTCTGACCGGTTGCTGCTCGCAAGTGTGCAGCAGCGTGGCCCAGTCGTCGCACGTCGCCAACTGGTGGCGGTCGCGGATCGCTGTGCGCAGTCGTTGCAGGTGGGCGGAGGTCGGAAGCAGCGTGGCGATGACACCCATACGCAGATGACTATCACGCCGGCAGTAAAGTCACATAGAATCTGACGATTTCTGCCGGGAGCGTGATGGTGAGCATCACATCCAGCCATACCCTCAGACCCGATGTTGTCGTCCTACCAGTAGGCCGTCATCAGGACATTTCATGCGCAGAACGCAGCTCCGCCACATTCGCACCACGGGACCCCGGTCGGCATTCACGCTGATCGAAACGATGGTCGTCGTCGTGATCGCCGGAATAATGGTCGTGTTGGCGCTGCCCCGAATCGATACCACCAAATACCGCGCCGACGCCATTGCGCAGATCGTGCGCACCACGCTGCAGTACGCGCAGCGCCAGGCGATCACGCGGCAGCACGACATGGTAGTGAGCTTTGACACCTCGGGCGAGCGCATTCGCACGTTCTGGGACGCGAACAACAACGGCCAACTCGGCGGCGGTGAGCGCACGACATGGCGCGGCTTGGACGTGGGCGTGCTGTTCACCGATCCGTCGGTGGCTGGCGTGTCCGGCGTGGCCATTCAGAAGCCCGTGAGCGGCTCGAACATCACCACGCTGGGCGGCTGGCCGACGGTGGTCTTCCATCGCGACGGATCGGTAAGCACGGACGCCGAGATCTACGTGTCGGTGGCCGCGCACGGTCCACCCTGGTACCGCGCCATCACATTGACGCAGGCGACCGGCCGCACCGAGTGGTACCGGCTCAATACGTCCACCAACAAATGGATTCTCGCTACCCAATGAGATCATCCCATTTGCCGCGCGCGCGCCGCCGCCGCCGCCGCCGCGGCCTCACGCTCGTAGAGGTCATCGTGGCGCTGTCGATTCTCGGCACCGTGATGCTCGGCCTTGGCATGTTTTCGGTGCGACTGTCGCAGGCCACGTCGGCGGCGCGCATTCGGGTGACAGCGGCGCAACTGGCGGCGGAACGGCTGGAGGCGGCAAAGGGCGCGGTGCGTTACACCGCCATCGAGAGCCTGTTCGTCGCCACGGAGGCGTCGCTGATCGGCTATCCAGGCTACGCGCGCCGCACCTGGGTCACACGCGTGGGCGGCGCCCCCACCGACACCATCGATTACAAGATCGTCACGGTCCAGGTCACGAACACCCAGATGACTGGGAACGTGCGCAAGACGACCGTCATTGCACCTTTCTAACGGGGTTCCCGTGCCTTCTCCCACGCCGACGCTTCGCGCACGACGCGGCTTTACGATCGCCGAAATGATTCTCTCGATGACGTTGATGCTGACGCTCATCGGCTTGAGCACGGAGCTGTTCCGGCGGCAGTCGAGCATGGTTGCGACGCAGACCGGCCGGCTCGATGCGCAATCCAACTCGCGCTACGCCCTCTCGATGCTCGATCGCGAGCTGCGAATGGCGGGGGTTGGCGTGGTTGACGCTCAGCCGTTGCTCGTGCAGGCCGGAGCGTTGGCGATCACGTTCAACGCCGATCTCGTGGCGCTGGACACCGGCGATCTGACAGCGGTGTACATCAATCCCGACGCGGACTCGGCCGGCGTGAACGTGCTGCGAACCGCCTCCAAGATCACGCTGCCCGGTACCACCACCATGTATCCGGACTCGACGTACATGCAGGGCGCGGGCGTGCCGAGCAACGCGGAGACGATTTCGTATTGGTTGTCGCACGACTCCACAACGTCGAACGTGAATTCATACATCCTGTTTCGCCGCGTCAATGCACGGCCTGTGAAAGTGGTAGCGCGCGGCGTGGTGTACAAAGGGTCGGGCGACACGATCTTTCAATACTTCAAGGGCGACACGCTCGGCAATCTGACGCCCATTTCTCCGGCCGCGCTGCCGCTGCTGCACACGGCCGCGGTCCACGGCTCGCAGGCGGACACGGGAAAGTCGGCGCTCACGGACAGCATTCGCCAGGTTCGAGTGCAGTTCACGAGCATCTATCACGATGCGCGCACGAACCAGGACACGCCGCGCCGGCAACAGCTGACGATCCATCTCATGAACGCGGGATTGATCCACCACACCACCTGCGGCAATGCGCCGCTCGACGTGTCGCCCACGGCGGTGGTCACGCCTGCCAACGGCACCACCGTGCTGCAGCCGTTCGTCACTATCAGCTGGGCCAAGTCGGTGGACGACGGGGCAGGAGAGAAAGATGTGGAGCGCTACGCGCTGTACCGGCGGTTATCCAGCGTCTCCACGTTCGACATGCCGTTCGCCAGCATTCCCAGCGGTGGTTCGGGCTACTCGTTCGTCGATACGGATGTGCTGAGCGGGCAGACCTGGATTTACGGCGTGACAGCGCAAGACTGCACGCCGTCCAGTTCGATCATGGGCAGTTCGCAGCCGGTGGTGATTCCGTGAGGAACTCGATTATGAGAAAACGTCAATCTCGTCGCGCGCTCGGCCACCGTCCGCGTCAGGGTATCGCGCTGTTCGTCGCCATGTTCTTCGTGGCCGGTGTCGGCGCTCTGGCGCTGTCGGCCATCTACTTGACGGCCAACGCGACTCTATTAGGAAAGTCGTATGAAAAGGAAGACGATCTGAAGTACGTCTCCGAAGCCGCGCTGGCAATCGGCAAGTCGGAGCTGAATTTCAACCCGGCGGCGCTTCCGAATTCGAGTTACGTGGCGCTGATGTCCAACAAGACGCTACAGTCAGCCGACGGCCAGCCGCTGAGTGGCACCACGGTGAACCTGTACATCGGTCAAACGGGCTCCAAGAGCGGGCAGTTCGGCCGTTTTGCCAGTGTTGTGGCCGAGGCGCGCGACGCGAATGGCACCGGGTTCGTACGGCGTCTCGAGCTGACGCAGGAGAGTTTTGCCAAGTTCGCCTATTGGACGAACAGCGAGGGCAACAACATCGTGTTCGGCGGCGGCGATCAACTTTGGGGGCCGGTCTGGTCGAACGACGACATCCAGATTGCCGCGAGCGGTGCCGGTTTTCACGACGACGTCGGAACGGCGGGGAGCATCATCGGCGCCAGCTACGGAACGTTCGCCAAAGGCTACCAGACCAAGCAGAAGAAGATCACGCTGCCGTCGCTCGGCACGCTGTCGTCGTTGAGCGGGCTGGCGACGGCCAGCGGAATGAACTTCACCACTACCACCTCCGGCGACGTAACAACGGTACTGACGCGCGTGGAGTTCGTGGCGGTGGACATGAACGGCATCACTGGTGATTCGACGGCGGCAAACGACGGGTTCTTTCGCGTCTATACCGCTAACGCCGGCAATCAGAAGTGGCTACGCGGCGACTGGAATGCGGCGTTCAACTCGGTACCGAGTCTGGCCAGCACGATCAACTGCGGCGACTGGCATCGCACGACGGCCAACGGCCCGCTCAAATTCTTTCCCGCGTCGATTCACGCGAAGACGTGGTTCCCCGCGCTCGTCACCGCCGGGATGACCACCGATAGTACTTTGTCGCAACGAACCACCGCCGGCACGAACGAGGGCTCGGCGAACATCAGCACCATCATGATGCACGCCGGAGCGCGTTGTTATCTCGGCGGCGATCCGCACCTGGCGCCTGTGACGCGCGACGGAAATGCGACATATTCGACTGCCAAGCAACAGATTGGCGGCGAGGATACGACCTTTACGCCGACCGACAGCCGCGGTCGTTGGACCCTAGCCAATGCTACGCCGATCGGCGCGATCACCGCCAAGCGGCCGAACGACGACAAGTATCTGTTCTCCCTCTACCGCGGCTACAACAACAACACCAAAGGCGTGATGTACTTCAGCGGAACCGTCGGCGTGAGCGGCGTGCTGCGCGGCGACATCACGCTCTACACCCCGGCGACAATCGTCATTCTCGACGACCTGCGGTACGCCAACGACCCGGCCAAGGGCGTGTGCGTGGACATCCTCGGTCTACTCGCCGGAACGAATGTCACAGTGGCTGACAACGCGCTCAACTCGCCGGAAACCGTTCGCACTACGGGCACCGACATCGTTCGCAGTCTCGACGACACCCCCGATCTGTACCTGCAGGCCGTGATCATGGCGCTCAATTCGTCGTTCGGCGTGGAGAACTACGACAGCGGCTCCAGCGCGAGCGGACCGTGTCAAACAACGACGTGGGGCCGCGGCTGCCTGTATCTCACCGGCGGCATCATTCAGCAGACACGCGGTGCCGTGGCCACGCTCAGCGGTACTGGCTTCCTCAAGCGCTACAGCTACGATCGCTGCGCCGTGGCCAACCCCCCACCGTATTTCCCCACCACGGGGCGCTTTCAGGACAACCGATACTATGAGCTGGATCCGGTGCGCTTCAACGTGGCGCAATTGTTCAAGGGGCTCGCGCCGGCTCCCTAACGACGTGGCCGGGAGCTAGAGCAACCGCACCTGGTCTTCGTCGCGCCGCGGCACGGAATGGCACGCGCGGCACCGAGCTTCGTATGACTCGGTGCTGCCAACCATGATCGTTGGCGAATCGTAGCGCGCGGGCTTCCCGGCGATGAGCCGCTGATTGCGGCTCGCCGGGTTCCCGCAGATGACGCAGATGGCGTGGAGCTTGTCCACGATCTCTGCGGCCGACAGCAGCAGCGGCATTGGACCGAACGGCTCGCCGCGAAAGTCGTTGTCGGTACCGGCGCAAATCACCCGCACGCCGCGGTTCGCCAGTAGCGTCACAATCTCCACGATCGACGCGTCCAAAAACTGCGCCTCATCAATCGCCACCACCTGCGTATCTGGTAGCACCAGCCGCCCGATCTCCTCGGAGGTGTCAACCGGCACTGCATCGACACTTCTGCCGTCATGGCTCGAGATGCGGTAGATGCCCTCGTAGCGTTCGTCCAAGTGCGACTTGAACACCTGGACGCGCTTCTTGGCGATGATCGCGCGCCGTACGCGGCGAATGAGCTCTTCGCTCTTGCCGCTGAACATCACGCCGCAAATGACCTCGATCCAGCCACCGCCACCGGCTGAGAAGTAGCCGTCCGATATCACGGACGCGGTCCGCGCTCCGGACGCGGCTTGCGGTCGCGGCCCGGCCGCTCGCCGCGAGGTGACCTATCACTCGAGCCACCACGCGCCGGCCGCTCTTCGTCGCGGCGCACGATCGCGCGCCGACCGCGAATTTCAGTGCCGGTCACCTTTTCGATCACCGCGCCGACGATGTCGCTCGACACCTCGACTACGGAATGGGACTCGCGCACGTCCACCTTGCCAATGTCCGAACTGCTGACGCCGGCTTCGTTCGCAATCGCCCCCACCAGATCGCCGGGGCGCACGTTGTCGCGCGATCCCACGCTTACGAACAGTCGCGTCATGCTCGCCGACGAGCGGTCGCGCGGAGCATTGGCCGCTGCAACAGCGGCAGCGCGTGCGGCGCGCTCGCGATCCAACAGCTGCACTATTGCCGCGGCTATCTCGATGCCGTCCCACTCGTCCAGCAGCGGCTCGAGTGCCATGAGCTCGCGCCCGAACTGGGCTTCCACCAGCACGCCGCGAACGTCGGCGCGAAGCTGCTCGTCGCGCCCGCGGGCCCTGGTTCCTGCGTCGGGCAACGTAAACGGCTTGACCGCGCCGCCGGCCGCCAGGGAGCGGAGGCTGCTGAGTTGTCGCGGTTGGATGAGCGCAATGGCGCGACTGGCCCCGGCCGCGGCTTCGCGCAGCTCTTCCCGCGATGCGGGGAGGTCGAACAGAATGACCAGGTCCGTGCCGGGAGACGCGACGAGTCCAACCTTCACGGTGCCAGTGTCGTCATAGCCCAGGGCGCGCAACAGATCTCCCACGGCTACCCTGCTTTCGCCGTCGCGCACGAACACCATGGCGGACCGTGGGTCGGCTTCGTCGATCAGACGGCGCAATGCGGGCAACCGCGAGTGTGCGGACGTGGTCACGTAGTCAACACTCACCGGCTGGTCCGACTCGGCGGTCTGCATCACGACGCGCCGAGCGCGGCGGGCGTAGCGCTCGAGCAATTCTTCAACCGTTGGCGACAGCTCGGACGCCACGATGATTCGCGCACCCTCTTTCGGCAACTCGGCCATTAGCGTTTCGAGCGCCGCCGCCGCGCCACGCGTCACGAGCTCGTCCGCCCAGGCAATGCACACCGAGCGCACCGTGTCGAGCTTGATGGCCGCGGACGTCAGCATCTCGACGATCGTTTCCGGCGTGCCAGTCACGATCTGCGCCGGGCGAGCGCGAAGCAGCGTGGTGGCGCGTCGCGCCGACGTTGCCGCAACGACGCCAATATCACGGCCTTCGAGCAGCCTCACTGCCGCGGCTGCTGTTACGGCAGCAACATCGGCGTCTGACGTGATGACCAGCAACTGAAGGTCGCGCACGCCGGCGTCAACCCGTTCAACGGCCGGGCCGAGGAACTGCGAAATGGACGCCCAGTCGTGCGGCATGACGTACAACACATTCTGGCCGCGCGACACCGCTCCGACTTCAGGTCCGTCCTGTTCCACAGCACCGCCTCCACAAAGGATTTCAAACAGAGACTGAAGTATAGCCAGCGGCGGTTCCGGTCTCCAATCTCGCGTTGGCTTAGGGGAAAATTCGCTGAGGCATCGTGATGACGCGGGCGCGATCCTGGTCCCGGCCAGGGGGGTGCGAACGCCGAGATTCGAGGAACGTGGTGAAGCGAATCCACCCAGACGCCGGGAACCTGCCATGAAAATCTCCGTTCGCCTCGAGGCGGTCACGGAAACCCTGTCCGACGTGCGATATGCCTGGGACGCCGACACCGAGATTTTATCGGCGAACTTGGCTGCCACGGCCGACGAGCGCCGGCTGTCGCGGTCAGTGACGCTTGAGGGCGCCGACTCCTGGATCATCCTTGATGTCGCAGGCGGCCGGATTAACGGGCTGGATGTGGCCGTGTGGCCGGAAATCGTCCGCCGCGAGGCTGTCGTGGCGCCCGCCGAGACGGAGGACGCCAGGGTTACAGTTTCCCTCCGCCACGCGGGCGACGCCGGGACGCTGCCCGGCAAACCGCTCCGCATGATTGCGGAAGCGGACCCGGCAAGCCGGAACTTTCACTTCAGAATGGGCAGGCCCGGAGCAAGTCGAACGGTTCGGGTTGCGCGCGACCTTCTTCTCGACGTGGACGACAAGAGCCACATTACAGGTCTCTGGCTCCTCAACGTTCCACCCTGTCCCGACGACTCGTGATCACTACCATCGTCCTCATTCGCGTCGATCCCACGCTCATCCAGCCGGCCGCGAACATGCTCGCCGGGGTCGAAGGGGTCACCGAGGTCTATTCGGTATCCGGCGACTGGGACTTGGTCGCCATCGTTCGCGTGTCCGAGTACGATCAGATTGCGCACGTGATCACCGAGATTTTTCCCACGGTGCCGGGTATTCAGCGCACGCAAACGCTCACGGCGTTTCGCGCCTTCTCCAAGAAGGACATGCAGCAGGCGTGGGACATTGGCGTGGAATGAGTGAGGTGGCTATTTCAACTGCTGCAATCACTGCGAGACATTGATGTCGGACCGCGCGGGCGACTACATAGCCGGATTGTTCGGTGCCGAAGATGCGCTGCTTGCGTCGTTGCGCGAGGAAGCCGATCGGACCGGCCTACCGCCGATCTCCATCTCCACCGATGAAGGTCGGTTGCTGCAGGTGCTATTGACCGCGATCAATGCGCGCCGCGTGCTCGAGGTGGGCACTCTGGGCGGATATTCGGCCATCTGCATGGCGCGCGCGCTGCCGCCGGGCGGGCGGGTCTTGTCGATCGAGATCGAGGAGGCGCACGCAGCCTTCGCGCGGCGGTACGTGGAGCGCGCGAAGTTGTCCGACCAGATCGAAGTGCGCGTTGGGCGAGCGCTGGATGTGCTGCCGTCGCTCGACGGAGAACGGTTCGACGCGATCTTTCTCGACGCCGACAAGGAGCCGCTTCCCACGTATTTCGAATGGGCGGTGCGTCTTGTGCGGCCGGGCGGTTTGATCATTGGCGACAACGCTCTCTGGGGCGGCAAAGTCTACGGCAGCGAAGATTCCGACGAGAAGACGCGCGCCGTGCGCGAGTTCAACCGTCGGATGGCAACGGATCCCCGCGTGCTCGGCATCATCGTTCCGACGCACGACGGAGTGGCGGTCGCCGTGGTGCGGTGACCGGGCCCGCTGTGGCTGTAGCATCGTCTGCTATCCTGAATACGACGTTCGAGAGCGTGGCGAGGCGGTTGGCGGGCACGCTCCCCGAATGCCATACCGTGGAGGGCGAGACGGCGTTGGAACTCATGCCCGCGGCGTCGCAGCCGGCGCGTCTGATCAGCGCAACGATCGTGGAAGGCACCGATGTGCGAGCCCGCCGAATCTCGGAAGCGCCGGCCGTCGGATTTGCGGCATTTCTCGACGGGACGCAAAAGAGTCGGGTCGCGGCGTATCTGCCCGGCGGTGTGCCGATCGTGCACGGCACCGTGGCCGCCGTCATTCGCGAACGTCGCGACCAGCGGATGCGCACCTGGCGCCATGCGATCGAGCGGCGGTTGTACGTGTCGCGCGTCCACGTGTCAGACGCCGTGTGGCAGACGATTGGTGCGGCGGGACTTGAACTGTGCGACACGAGCGATGGTTCCGTGGGAGAAGTGGAACACCCGCTGGTGTTGCGCGAGTCGGCAAAGCACCGCGTGGAGCGGGATCGCGAACGTGCCGAACAGCGGCTTGGCACTGATTGGTGCCGGAGCGAGCCGCGTCCGCTGCTGATCGACGGTGGAATCAGCAACGCTGAATCGCTGGCGCACGCGCAGTATGCCATTGGCGTGGTCAAGAGCCACCGCACACTATACGTGAGCGGGGATGCGCTCAAGACGGTGCTCGCGCTGGACTGCGCCGAACGGTCGAGCGTATTTCTCGTCACGTCGCCAAAGCGCGCCAGCGTCGCCAGCTGGTATCTTCGCGTTCGCGATCCACGCGGACGCGAACCAATGTGGGGGCTGGTGCGGGTGGAGGTGGCGTCGTCCGACGCATCGATGTCAGAGATTACGCGTCGCGCCGACGAAGTGTCCGGCTGGATCCTGGCCGAGTCCGCGCCGGTGGCGTTGCCGGACGCCCGCTGGGACAAGATGGTGTACGGAGTCCGCGACTGCGAAGAATTCCTGCGCGCCGTAATGTGATGACGAGTCTCGCACCGATCGCAGGCTACCTGATTCATTCGAGAGCTGGTGTATGATCGACTCACCTCGTTCTGATCTGTCCGCCGCGGACGTAGCGGCGAGTCCGATGTTGGGGCGCGTCGTGGCAACGGAGCGCAAGCCCAATACGCCGCACGAGTTCCATTTTTGGACTGCGCTCGATTCACCGGTGGGCATCGGGACGATAGTTCGTGTCGAGGGCTCGGACCCCGTGAACGGGCAGATTCTCCAGGTTTATGGAATCGTTGTTGAGGGTTTCAGCTATACAGATCTGCAAACGCCTCTCCATGCCATGCTTGGTCACGACGGCACGCCGGACGGCGCATCATATGGTGCCACCAAGCGCGCCGAGATCCGGCTGTATACGGCGGCGGTGCTCCGCCACGTGCCGGAAGAACCGTTGCAGCCGGTGCCGATGGGCGCCGTGTACCTCGCCGAGAATTCCGATGTGGCGATTGCGCTGCGCATGGACGGCTACCTGCGGCCGGAGGCAAACACGGGCATTCCGATCGGCGTGTATCGGGCCGGGGGTACGGAGGCAGCAATTTTTCTTGATGCAGACTTTCTCATCGGGCCGGAGGCGGCGCATCTGAACATCAGCGGCGTGTCGGGCCTGGCGACGAAGACGAGCGCGATCGAGTGGATCCTGTCGTCGATCTTTGCGCATTTCCCGGCGCAGAAGGGCTCGGTCGCTGCCGTGTGCTTCAACGTCAAAGGGCCGGATCTCTGTTTTCTCGACCAGCCGGGCGTGATCGACGCGGCCGACGCGGCACTCTATGAGAAGTGCGGCGTGCCGGCAACGCCGTTCGAACACGTGCAATATTTCGCGCCGTACAAATCGGATGGGTTTTCCCTCAACACGCTCCGGTCGAACGAGGCGCTGCTACACAACGTGTCGCCGCTCACGTGGGGACTGCGCGAAGTGCTGCAGTACGCGGAGGTGCTACTCAACAAGGACGATGTTGACGCCAAGGCTGACGCGCTCATCGACTTCATTCGTGAGCGGGTGGTGGACCGCGATTTCAACGATCCGCAGCTCCTTGGCAACAAGCACTATCACGTGCGGTCGTTCGCCGACCTGGAAACGTGGTTTCGCGATGTGTTGTCCGCCATGGAAGGGAAGAACAACGACGGGTGGCGCACCCACCACGTGGCGACGATTCGGAAGGTGAGGAACCGGCTCTCCAATATCTCCACGCGCTGTGCCGGTCTCGTGACGGACGACGGGGCGGTGAGCGACCTGCCGTTCGGGAGCTTTCAGGACCGCACGGTGTATGTGATCGACGTCGCGTCGCTCGAAGAGGATGCGCAGGATCTCATCTTTGCGCGGGTCGTCACCAAGCTTCGTGAACACCTGGAAAAACGCGACCTCGGCGTCAATCATGTCGTCGTCTTCGTGGACGAGCTCAACAAATATGCGCCGAGTGACGGCCAGGACACCTATGTTCGAAAAATGCTGCTCGACCTCGCGGAACGCGGCCGGTATCTCGGCCTCGTGCTGTTCAGCGCGCAGCAATTTCGCTCGCAGGTACACCGGCGTGTCGTGGGAAATTCGGGAAGCTCGCTCTACGGCCGCATGGACGCCGACGAACTGGCGACACCGGGGTATGCCGTGCTGAGCCCAGCGGTCAAGACGAAGCTCGCAACGTTGGAGAAAGGCCAGCTCATGGTTCGCCATCCGCATTTCACACAGCCGATTTTTCTGCGCTTTCCTCGGCCGGCAATCATGCGCGGCCGCGATGGCGCCGAGCGGTACCCGCAGGCGGTGGACGTGGGCCTCGACGCGGCCGTGGTGCGCAGCCTTCGCACGCTCGATCCGTCCATCACCCTGGGTTGGGTGCAGGATGCGGTGGGCCTTCGGGACGAGGAGGAAATTGTCAAAGCGCGAAACGCTACACTTCGCGAGCGACCGGCCGACGTGCGGAAGTTCTTTCTCGCGCAATTGCGGCCGGTGGTGGCCGCCCAGCCGGCGGCGCGCCCGGTGACCTCGCCGGTGCGCAGTGCGCCGGCCGACGATCCGTACGGATTCTGAGCGACATGGCGCTGTCGGTCGCTCGCCGCGCGGTGGCAATGTTGCTGCTTGTTGCGGGATGTGCGGGCGCGCAGTCGATCACGCTCCAGATCAAGCCGCATCTTGGCGATACGCTTCGCATGCGTCTCGATCAGCAGAGCGAGATGACCGGCGTGCGCCACACCAAGGCCGGCGAATCCACCGCGATGGTGATGAACAGCATGAAGATGTTTTCGCGCGCCATCGTCGAAGGCTACGCGGAAAAGAGCACAACGGTGCTCGCCGTCACCGACTCGGTGATCCTCGCGACGTCGGACGACCGCGCGCGCGCCGCCGCGCAGAGCGCCGAGGCGGTGATGCGCGGCCAACGGGTGAGGTTCCGCGTGTCGCCCGACGGAACGGTGGGAATGAACGAGGTCGACGGCGGCGCATCTCGAGAAGTTGCGCAGGTGGTGTCGCTGATGCCGGCGGCGTTTCCCAAGGGGCCGATCAAGGTGGGCGAAAGCTGGGTTCGCGAGATGCCGCTACCCACCGGCGCACAGTTTGGCGCCCAGCTATCGGGCAAGCTGCACGTGACATTCCGCTTCGACTCGTTGACGCACGGTGGCGAGTGGGCGTTCGTGTCGATGCGGGGGGATATGCAGCCGGCTACGGGACCCGGCGCGTCCTCAGACGTCGTGCTGGAGAAGGGGACCGTTGACGGTACCATGCTCGTGGACCGGAAACGCGGGTGGCTCACCGAATCGTGGTTCAGCATCGTGGTGAGCTCAATGACGACGCCGGCGCCGTCCACGGGTATCCTCTCGATGCACGTGCAGGTTAGGGTCACCCAACACATGCAGACCCTGGCCCGGCGTTAGATTACGGCGGAGCTAAATCGCCGCATGCGCCTGGTCCATCTTTCCGATCTTCATCTCGGTTACCGGCAGTATCAGCGGCTCACTCCCGGTGGTGTCAACCAGCGGGAAGCAGACGTCGCCGCGACCTTTCGCACGTCCATCGACCGCGTCATTGCGCTGCAGCCGGATCTGATTGTCGTCGCCGGCGACATCTTCCACACAGTTCGGCCCACGAACCAGGCGATACTGCACGCCTTCATGCAGTTCGCGCGGCTCAAGAGTGCGCTGCCAAACGCGGAAGTCGTGCTCGTTGCCGGCAATCACGACACGCCGCGTTCAAGTGAGTCCGGGGGCATTCTTCAGCTGTTCGCCCAAATCGGTTTGCACATCGCCGACCGCGAAGCAAAGCTGTGGACATTTCCCAAACTCGACACTGCGGTGCTCGGCGTGCCGGACGTGCATGGGCAAACGCGGCCGTCGCTCCGGCCGACCGCGGTCGCCAGGTACAACGTCATGGTCGTGCACGGGGAGGTGCAAGGCATGCTCCCGGCACACATTGCGTCAGCCGAGCGCGCATCATTAGAAATTTCTCATGAAGAACTTGGTGCGTCGCGCTGGGACTACGTGGCGCTCGGGCATTACCACGTCTATCGCGAGGTCGCGCCTAACGCATTCTATTCCGGCTCCATCGACTATACGAGCGCCAACACCTGGGGCGAGCTGCAGGAAGAGCGCGCAGCCGGCCTACCGGGCAAGGGATTCATCGAGCGCGATCTCGCGACCGGCACGCACACCTTCCACCCATTGTCGGCGGCGCGCCCGCTCGTGGACCTCGAGGCGGTCGTCGCACGCGGTCTCACCGCCGCGGAGGTGGACGACCGGATTCGCGCCGCAGTGGAGTCGTGCGGCGGCGGCATCGACGACAAGGTCGTGCGACTGCTCGTTCGCGACGTGCCGCGGCATCTTCCCCGCGAGCTCGATCACAGGGCGATTAGAGAATACAAACGACGGGCGTTGAACTTTCAGCTCGACTTCCGTGCGCCCGAGGCATTGCGCTCACACGCGACCGGTGCGCCGGGGCGTCGCCCGTCGTTGAACGACATGGTGAAGGAAAAGCTCCTCGCCCGGCCGCTCGATGCGGACGTAGACCGCGAAGCGCTCGTAACCCGCGCGATTGCCTATCTGGATCAGGCGCAGGCGATGAACGTGGCGCCGTCCGCGATCGACGAGATCTGATGCGGCTCAACAGCCTGCATCTCAGCAACTTCCGGCAGCACATCGATACCCACATCGAATTCGATGCGGGTATCACCGGCATCATCGGTCCGAACGGCTCCGGTAAATCGACCATTCTCGAAGCGATTGCCTGGGCGCTCTACGGCAACCCGGCGGCGCGCGGCACGCGCGACTCCATTCGTTCGTACCGCGCGCTGCCCGGTGCGTCGGTGAAAGTCGAGCTCGACTTCGAGCTCGGCGGCCACCGCTATCTCGTGTCGCGCCGGCTCACCAATGCCGATCTGTATCTCGACGGCGCCACGGCGCCGATCGCGTCAACGATCACCGGTGTGACGGACATGCTGCGCCGTCGGCTCGGCATGAGCCACGACGAATTCTTCAACACGTATTTCACGGGACAGAAGGAGCTGAGCGTGATGGCCGCCATGGGGCCGGCGGAACGCGCGCAATTCCTGTCTCGCGTATTGGGGTACGAACGCCTTCGCACGGCGCAGAAGCTCATTCGCGATCGCCGCAACGCCATCGTCGCCGAAGCGGCGGGTCTGCGCGCAGCAATGCCCGACGTAGACGCGGTGAATCGCGCCCTTGCAGACGCCGAGACCGGCGTGCGAAACGCCAAGGCTCGGGCCGCGTCGGCAGAAGTGCGGCGCGCGGCGGCCCGGGCATCGATGGACGGCGTTACGCCGCGCTGGGAGGCGATGCAGCGCGAACGTGACGCACTCCAGGCGCTCACCGCGGAGATCAGAGTGGCCGAGGGCGAACGGGGCTCGCAGGAACGCGACGCCGTGCGTATCGAGCGCGAACTGGCCGAGATTGCCGCAGCCCGACAGGAGCTGGATCAGCTGCTTGTCGAGCTCGCGCCCTTTGCTGCATTGCAGGCCGAACTCGCGCACCTTGACCGCGCCGGCAACGAGGAGGGGCGGCGGAGGACGTTGGACGAAACCCTGCAGTCGCTCGACGAAGAGTTGGCGCGGCTGCGCGAACGTCGCGGCAAAATCGACTCGGCGCCGGTGCTGGAAGTCGAAGCTACCGAAGCGCTGGCGCATGCGCGCACCGAGCTCGAACTCGGACAACGGCAATTTGAAGACGCGCAGACCGACTGGGTTCGCGATCGTCAGGAAGCCGAGACAAAGCGCCAGGCGCTGCTCGACCAGCTGCGCGACACGGAGCAGCAGCGCGAGCAGATCGTTGAGCTTGGAGAGAACGGCATCTGCCCCATCTGCGCGCGGCCGCTGGAGACGCACTTCCGCACGGTGCTCGAGTTTCTCGACTCGCAGCTGGAATCGATCAAGGTGGACGGCAAGTACTTTCGCGCGCGCATCGAACAACTGGCCACGACGCCGCCGGAACTCACGGCGCTCGACGAACGGCGGCGCGTGCAATTCGACAACGTGGGCAAGCTCGAACGCCGGTTGGCGAAAGTACAGGCGGCCGTGGTGGAACTTGCCGCCCTCGTCCGCGACGTGGGCGCGAAGGACGACCGCCGCGCGGTCGTCGCGCGCGAACTCGGCACGATCTCAGTGAGTTACGACGCCGCGCGCCACACCGAGGTGCGCGGGCTGGTGGAGCGACTGACGCCCGGCTCCGCGCGGGCGGCCCGGCTGTCGGCCCAACTCGAACGCGCGCCCGAGCTGGTGACGGAGCGCGATCGCGTTACCGCGTGCATCGCCGAGATCGACACACGGCTCGCGCAGCTCACGGCGAAATGGGAAGGCCTGCGCTTTTCCGAAGAGACGTTTGGCGAGATGCGCGAGCGGTACGAGCTGTCGGCGGCGGAGCTGCGCGCGGCCGAACTGTCCGCGGTGGCAGCCAATTCGGAGCTTACGGCGGCGCACGCGTCGCTCGAGGCCGCCGACCGTGCGCGGGCCGATCTGGCAGAGAATGAGAAAAAACTAATGGTTCTGGTTCGCGAGCGCCGGCTGCACGACGAGCTCGATCGGGCGTTTTCCGACCTGCGCACCGACCTGAACCAGACGCTGCGTCCGGAAATCTCCGAGCTCGCCAGCCGGTACATTCGCGAGCTCACGGACGGCCGGTATTCCGAAATCGAGCTCGATGAGCAGTACAATATCATTGTGCTCGAAGACGCAATCCCCAAGCCGGTGATCTCGGGCGGCGAAGAGGATCTGGCCAATCTCGTTTTGCGACTTGCGATCTCCGAGATGATTGCCGAACGTGCCGGACAGTCGTTCTCGTTGTTGATCCTCGATGAGGTGTTCGGTTCGCTTGACGACGCGCGTCGGCACAACGTCGTGGACCTGCTACGCCGCCTCCAGGACCGTTTCGAGCAGGTGATTCTCATTACACATATCGAATCAGTGCGCGAAGGCCTCGACCGGGTGGTGACGGTGCGTTATGACGAAGAATCAGGGATCTCGCGCGTTGAAACCGAATTGCCGGGCGGCGGTGCGGCGCTCGACCTGCAAGCGGGAGCGGCCGACTGATGGCGACATCGAGATCCTGGCGATCGCATCCGGTTGACGGGCCGCACCGCGCCGTGGTGGCCGACATTGGCGAGTTGAACCAGGTGTTCAGCGATGCGTTCACTGAGCGGTATCGCCGCGATGGCATGGTTGGCGTGCGCGTGCCGTTTCTCAATCCGGTCATCTGGCGCTACGCCATTGAGGATGCCGACGAGGGCGCCATGCTCTGGCGTGACGACCGCGGGCGAATCATCGCGTTCAACATGGTGCATCGTTCCGGCACCGAGGGCTGGATGGGACCATTGGCCGTTCGCACGGAATTTCAGGCCAGCGGCATTGGGAAGGAAGTGGTGACACGCGGTGTGGAGTGGCTCAAGGCGCAAGGCGCGCGCGTGATCGGCCTCGAGACCATGCCACGAACGATGGACAACATCGGATTCTATTCACGGCTGGGATTCCTGCCCGGCCGTCTCACCATCACGACCACCATCGAAGCGGCGCACGGCACCGAGCCGGCGCAGGTGCTCGGCCGGCTGCCGGCGCAGGCGCGTGATGACGTGTTGGAGGAATGCCGGGCGCTCGTTCACAGTATGCAGCCGGGATACGACTATACGCGCGAGATTCTTCTCACGCAGGAACTCGAACTCGGCGACACCGTGCTCCTGCGCGACCGCGGGCGCGTTGTGGGGTTTGCGCTCACGCATACGACGCCGCTTGTGGAAGGACGCACGAAAGACGAGCTTCGCGTACTCAAGCTTGCGGTGGCCGATGAGGCACGCCTCGTGGACCTGTTGCTCGCCGTGAGCGATTTTGCACGCCGGAGCGGAACGCGCCGCATCTCCATTCGCGTGCAAGGCGATTACGTCGAAGCCTACCAACGGATCATCGCGCTCGGCGGCCACGTGCGATGGACGGACCTGCGGATGTCGCTCGCAGAGCATGGCGAACGCCACCCGGAGCGCGGAATGATGTTGTCGAACTGGGAGATCTGAGCACCATGAACTCGCGCGGGCTACACGCATCGGAGCGGCCAACAGCCGGCTGAGCGCATTATGGCCGGGAAAGTTCACAGATTCCGAACATGTGGGAGCCCGCTCTTCAAGTCAGGCGCTGCCGAGACCGCGTCCCCGTAGTATCTTCGAAATACCCGCCGGCGAGTTGTGAGGCTCGCCGGTCACTCATGCCGGCCACCCCCGGGAGTTCCAGCCATGAAGTTCTCGTCCCGAACGATCTCGTTGCGGAGCTACGCTGTGCGCACATGGGTTGGGATTGCAGCCTGTGTTATGCTCGCCGGATGTTGGCACCACAACAACGGCTCGGACGTTTACGAGCGTCCCGACCCGATCTCGATCCATGTTGAAAGCGAGAATTTTCTCGACGCCAATGTCTCGATCATCGTTGGCGGCGTTGTCCGTCGTCTGGGCACGGTGATTGGCAACAACAAGGCGGATTACGAATTTCAGTGGACGAATGCAATTGCCGGCGGCGTCGTGATGATGGCAACGACGATCGGCGGGCAGGGGAGTGCACAGTCGTTGAACCTGTCGGTGAGTCCGGGCCAGGTGATCGACTTCAAAATTACCTCGGTGCTTCGGCAGACCTACGCCACGGTCCATGATCCCTGACCTACCGGCGTGACGACGGCACGACTCGTCATTCTCGTCGTCACGTACCTGCTGATTGCGTTTCCGCGGGTACCGTATCTGAAGTTGAGCCGGCCGGCCGCCGCATTGATAGGTGCTGTGGCGATGGTGACGATTGGCCGGCTGCCGTTACGCGACGCATACGCCGCGATCGATCTCGACGTACTCGTCTTTCTGCTCGGCGTGTTGCTGATCACCGGTTTTCTCGAGGTCGGCGGCTTCTTTGAGTGGGCGGCGGGGCACATCGTGAAACGCGCCCGATCGCCACGCGCCCTGCTTGCCGCCGTCGTGGTGGCCAGCGGGGTGTTGTCGGCATTCTTCGTCAACGACACCGTCTGTCTCGTGCTCACGCCGTTGCTGCTCGCGGTGTTGAAGCCGCTCCGGGTGAAGGCGACGCCGTTCCTGCTGGCGGTGGCGCTTGCGTCGAATGTCGGAAGCGCCATGACGCCTACGGGCAATCCCCAGAACATGCTGATTGGCGTGGCGAGCGGGATTCACTTCGCCCGGTTCATGAGCGCCCTGGCGCTGCCCTCACTCGGCGGGCTGGCTATCGTCTTCGGCGTGCTGCTCCTGGCGTACAGGCGCGATCTTGCGGCCACCTTGCCTACATCCGCAGGGCAGTCGTCGGAGCCCGAGACGCCATTCGACGCGCCGCTCGTGGCGCGCTCATTGATCGTGTTCGCCGGGGCGCTCGCCGGCTGGCTCGCCGGGTTGTCGCTTCCGCTGGTTGCGATCTCGGCGGCTGCCGTGCTGCTGATGGTGGCCAATCGAGATCCCGCCAAGGCCTTCGAAAAGGTCGAGTGGCCGCTGCTGATCTTTTTCGCCGCCCTGTTCGTGGTCATGCGTGGCGCGCGCGATTTGCCGGTGATCGCTGCGCTCACGTCGGCGGCTGGGGCGCAGCTCCACGGTGCCCGTCTTCACGACGCCGTGGTGACGTCCGGCGCAATGGTGGCCTTGTCAAATCTCATATCGAACGTTCCGGCCGTGATTCTCTGGCTGCCCGTTGTGCCAAAGACTCCATCACCTACGTTCATCTGGCTGGTGATGGCCATGAGCTCCACGTTCGCCGGAAACCTCACGCTGCTCGGCTCAATGGCGAATCTCATTGTCGCGGAGCGAGCAGAGGGGCGGGGCGAGTCGCTGCCGTTCGCGGCGTACGCCAAGGTCGGTATTCCAATCACGCTGCTCACCATCGCGTGGGGCATCGCAATGCTCGTGGTCAGCGCGCCCTCACGCTGACTTTGCGCTATTTCGGCTCCGGGTGCCGCCGATCGCCGGTGACGACGATGCGCCAGATGACGACGAACACGCCCACGGTGAGCAGAAGATGCACCCACCCGGGTGCGTCGAACACGAGTGCGCCAATACCCCAGATGACGATGAGCGCGATGCCGATCAGTATGCCGAGATCCATTTATTGACCTGTGTTGCGTTGGTGTCTAACTTGCTTTCCCACGAGTCAGAAGCAACAGTCGGGCGGAGAAACACGTTTTTGAGCCGATAAGTCCTTCGGGTTGGTTCGACAATCTATCACCGACGCCATGCCCTCAGTGCGGGGGAAGACGAAAGGTTGATGGTGAGGACCTCACACATTCGACCGGGCTTCAGTAAACCCTCTCCGTTCCGAGTCTTGCGAGCCCCGTGGCACTTTCACGGGGCTCGTTTTTTTTCGACCGACCCAAGCCGCTGAGCGTCATGACACAGGATCCGCAGGTCACGATCACTCGGCGAATGCTGTTCAACGCCGCGCACCGCGTGCACAACCCCGCGCTTTCCGACGCCGAGAACACGGCCCTGTTCGGCAAGTGCAACAATCCGAACTGGCACGGCCACAACTATACGCTGGACGTGTCGGTCACCGGCTCGATCGACGCCCGCACCGGCTACGTGATCGATCTCGGCGCGCTCAAGGCCATCGTCGAGCGGGAAGTGATCGTCAAAGTCGATCATCGCAACTTCAATATCGAAGTGGACTTCATGGTGGGCCTTATTCCCACCACCGAGAACATCGTCGTGGCGATGTGGCGCGTGCTCGAGCCGGCCATCCGCCCGGCGACGTTGACCAGGCTCGTGCTCTGGGAGACGCAGAACAACTACGTGGAATACGACGGCAAATGAGCGGATACACCGGCGGCACGGCGTTGGTGAGCGGCGCCTCGCGCGGCATTGGCCTCGAGGTGGCGCGGGTGCTGACCGCACAAGGCATGCGCGTCGCCATGCTCGCTCGCTCGGTCGATGCGCTCGGTGCGCGCGCGTCGGAGCTCGGTGCACTCGCGCTGCCCGTTGCGTGCGATGTCTCGGACGACAGCGCCGTGGCCAGCATGGCGGCGCGAGTGACATTGGAATTCGGCGGGCCGCCGGACGTCATCGTTAACAACGCCGGGCTGTTCAAGCTCGCCGTCGTCGAACGCACCGCTCCGAAAGATTTTCGCGCCGCCCTCGACGTGAACCTCGTGGCACCGTTTCTCATCGTCCACGCGTTTCTCGGGGCTTTGCAGGCGCGGAAGTCCGGGCACGTGGTGACGATCGGCTCGATCGCCGATCGCGTCACGTTTCCCGAGAACGGCGCGTACGCGGCGAGCAAGTTCGGCCTGCGCGCGTTGCACGAAGTGCTGCGCGCCGAGCTTCGTGGCAGCGGGGTGCGGGCGACGCTCGTGTCGCCGGGTGCAGTCGATACCTCATTGTGGGACGAGATCGACCCCGACACGCGCCCCGGATTCACGCCGCGCCGCTCGATGCTGTCGGCTGCGGCCGTAGCGTCTGCGGTATGGTACGCCGTTTCGCAGCCTGCGGCGGTGAACGTCGATGAGCTTCGGCTCTCGCGCAGCTAGCCACACGTGTTCATTCCGCTCATCGACATGCTGCGCTGTGTGCGCCCGCACGACGAGACGTGGCTTGTCGCGTCGATCGAGCGCGCCGAAGACCGCGACATGCTCGACGGTGTATTGGGCTGCCCGATTTGTCTCACGGAGTATCCCGTGCGTGAGGGCGTGGTGTACTTCGCGAACGATCGCGCCGACGCCGGCGATGCCGCTGCCTCCGTGACGGAAGCAGATGCGATACGGCTGGCCGCGGCGCTCGACCTCACGGACATCCGGATGACGGCGGTGCTGCACGGCGCGTGGGCCGCCGCGGCGCAGATGGTACGCGCCATGTCGCCGTCGCAGTTGCTCTTGATCAATGGACCGGCGGCGATGGTGAGCGGCGACGGCGTGTCGATCGTGGTGTCGGACACGGCGCCGTTGGCGCAGAGCTCAGTGGATGCCGTGGCGGTTGACGACACGGCATCTACCGCAATGCTCGAGTCCCTCGTTCGCAGCCTGCGCGCCAAGGGGCGGATGCTCGGTCCGGTGTCGCTCGTCATTCCGGAGGGTCTCGTCGAGATTGCGCGGGACGACGAGGTGTGGGTAGCCAGCCTAAACATGAAGATCACCGTGAGCGCGCCGGTTCAACTCAAGCGGCGCGACAGCACGGGGTGATACGGGCCGCCCGCGATTACTCCGCGGAGCGCCCGTGTTCGAGATCCGTCTCTTCGCCGCTCGCGTAGAGATCGTCGATCAACGCCTTGTACGTCTTGTCCACGACGCGGCGCTTCACCTTGAGCGTTGGGGTGAGCTCGCCCTGCTCGATCGAGAAATCGCGTTCGAGGAGTCCAATTTTCTTCGGCCGCTCGTATCGCGCGAGATCCGAGATCTCGCTTTCGATTTCCTGCTCCATCTTTTTGCGCACCGCCGGCAGCGCCAGCATCTGCGCCGGGCTGGGCGCGGTGATGTTTTCCTGCCGCGCCCATTTGTTCAACGAATCCCAATTGGGCACGATGAGAATGATCGGGAACTTCCGCTTGTCGCCGATCATCACGGCCTGGCTCACAAACTTGTTCGTCTTGATTTTGTTTTCGATCGGCTGGGGCGAAATGTTCTTGCCGCCGGCAGTGACGATGATGTCCTTCTTGCGGTCGGTGATCGCAAGAAAGCCGTCGCGGATCTCGCCGATGTCGCCGGTGTGAAACCACCGCTCGCTGTCAATTGCTTCCGCGGTGGCCGTGGGCTTGTTGAAATACCCCTTCATCACGTGCGGGCCGCGCGTGAGGATCTCGCCATCGCCGGCGATGTCGATTTCCACGCCGGCCACCGGCTTGCCCACCGTGCCGATACGGAAATTGGCCGGGGTGTTCACGGAGATCACTGGCGACGTCTCCGTGAGGCCGTAGCCCTCGAGAATCTCAAGACCCGCCGCGTAAAAGAATTTGTTGATCTCGGCGGCAAGCGGTGCACCGCCGGATACAAAGTACCGCAACCGGCCGCCCGTACGTATTTTTAGCTTTGAGAATACTAACTTCTGGGCAATCTGGTATTGCAGCGCCAGCAGCCCGCGCGGCGTGCCGCCTGCGAGCTTGACGTCGGCCCAGCGATCGGCGACGCCCCGAGCCCAAAAGAAGATCTGCTTCTTCGCTCCGCCCGCCGAGAGCGCGTTGTCGAGCACCGCAGCGTACATTTTTTCATACAGCCGCGGCACGGACAGCACGAGCGTTGGCCGAACCTCCACGAGATTCGCTGCCACCGTGTCGATCGACTCGGCGTAGGCAATGCTCGTTCCGGTTGAGAACATGAGGTAGTGGCCGGCCATTCGCTCAAAGATGTGTGACAGCGGCAGAAAGCTGAGGCAGGTGTCCGCGCCCTCGAACGGCACGGCGGTGCGCGCTGCCTGCACGTTGGAGTAGATGTTGTCGTGCGTCAGCATCACGCCCTTGGGATCGCCCGTGGTGCCCGAGGTATAGATGAGCGTGGCGACGTCGTCTGGAAGCACCGCCATGGCGCGCGTACGCAAGGCGTCGCGCCGCGACTCGGAGTCCACGCCGGCGCCGGACGTCTCGAGCGAGGCTTGGGTGAGATCCGCGCCGGCCGGCGAGTCGGCGAACGTGATGACGTGGCGCAATCCGGGGACATCGCCGCGCACCGACGCCACCTTCGCCGCCTGCTCGGCGTTCGACACGAAGATCGCCACCGCGCCGGCGTCGCGTAGGATGTACGCCACCTGATCGTTCGGCAGATTCGGATAGATCGGTACGTCCGTAACGCCGAGCTGCAAGCAAGCGTAGTCAGCGATCGCCCACTCGGGGCGATTCTCCGACAAAATCCCGACGCGATCGCCCGGCCGAATTCCGAGCTCCTCGAGACCAAGCGCCGTTCGCCGTACGCGCTCGACCATGGTGTCGTGCGAGATCGCCTCGTAGCGCCCGTTTCGCTTCACCTGCAGCGCGTCGGGCTTGCGGTACGCGGCAACCGCGTCGAAGAACAACTGGTTCAGCGTGCCGGGCTTCGAGTTCCGGGGGCCACCTGTGGTAATCATCGACGTCCTCGGTGCGGAGACCTAGGGAACTCTTATAGGCACGACGAACGTAATCGGCGATCCCTTCACGGGTAGCCCCTTGTACGATACCTCGGCCTTCACCACGGCGCTGTCCGTCTTCGTTCCGGCGAGCAGATCCAGATCGCCAAGGTTTCGCACGTTCACCACGAGTGTGCGGCTGGCGTTACCCGCCACGTCGGTCGTATCGATCAACGAACCCTTGCTCGCGTCGCCCATGAGAAACACGGCCGGCGACGACGCGGTGGGGCTGCTTACCGGCGCGCTCTTGAGAGTATACAGCACGCGGAACCCGGCAACCGGCGCCTGCGTGGCGCTGCGCAACGACACGCTGAGTTGCGCAAGGCCGAGCGACGAGCTCGAATCCACGCCAACCGGCTCGAGGATCGAGTCCGGCTTGGCCTGCACGAAGAACGTGTCCGGTGCCGACGTTACTGTCACCGGCGTGACGTCAGTCTGCACCGATCCAATCTGTCCAACGATGTGCGCCAACCCCACGCTGTCGCCCATCAGAAGGTTCCCCGTGCTCAGATGCGCGTAGTGCACCGAGTCGGTGAAGAAAAACTGCGACGTCAAACCAGCAATCGGCGATCCACCTGCATCGTACGCCACGAGCGTGATCGGTGCCGGCACGCCGTTGCTGTCGCGCATCAGGTCGCCCGCCACAACCGAAGGCGACGGCAGCAACAGGGTCGAGATCGACGCCGCGCCCTTGGGGGCGGACATGTCGATGCAGGCCACGGCAACGATCGCGGTCACGGCGATCGTGCTCTTGAGCCACACTTTGGTCAAACGGTGTTTCACCCAATCCGTCCAGCGAGATAGTCAGCCAGCGCGCGGTATGCCTGTGACGCGTCATCGTTCGGCGCGCGCAGTACCACCGGTTGTCCCGCCGCAAAGGAGTCCACGGCGGCCGCGGTGCGCGGCACGGACATATCCAGTACCAAACCGCGCGGAAGCTGTTCCCGCACGTATTTGGCCACGCGTTCGGACGCGGGATTGTTCGGCTCGACCATGGTCAACAGAATGCCGTCGAGCACCAGGCCTGGATTGCTCGCCAGCGCGGCGCGAATGCCGCGCAGGATCTGCGTGGTGGTCTGCAGTGCGAGCGGCTCACACTGTAGCGGCACCAGCACGTGCTGGCTGCACGCGAGCACACGGTGCACTACAGCGCCAAGGCCTGGAGGCGTGTCAACGATAACCGTGTAGCCGCGCTCGCGCGCCCGATCGAACAGCTCAGCGGTGCGCGGAGAGTGCGATAGGTCTTGCTGATACTGATCGTGCGTGGGACTCTCGCTCACGCTGCCGACTGACACCACGCGCAGCCACGGCAAGCTGGTGGTGCGCACGACCTCGCGCATCTCATGCGTGCCTGCGAGAAAGTCGGAGAGGCCAATTCGCGTCGTTGACGCGTTGAGTCCCAGCCCGAATCGGACGGAGCCCTGTGGGTCCGCGTCGATGAGCAACACCTTGCTTCCGCGCCGAGCGAGCGCGGCCGCGAGGTTGATCGCCGTCGTGGTCTTCCCGACGCCGCCTTTTTGGCTAACGACAGCGAGGACCTGGCCCACTCTACTTCCCTGTCTCGTCAGAGAGCGAGGGCGCGCTCCGTAGCTTTCCCAACGTGTCTTCGGCGTGACGAACCCAACGTTCGGACTCGGCTCCTGCCGGAGGCTTGGCGAGGAAGCGGCCGAGGTGATCCTGGGCGCCGGAATTGTCACCGCGCTTCAGCAGCAGGAACGCCAATCCGTAGTGCGCGCCGGACAACTCCGGCTCCACGTCGAGCGCGCTCTTGTAGGCGCGGATGGCCTCTTCGGGGCGATTCGTCTTGGTGAACGCAATCGCCATGTTCTGCAGGATCTTGGTGTCGTTCGGGCGGTCGCGAAGGGCGAGCCGGTACGACGTCAGGGCGGCGTCGTAATCGCCCTGCCGCTCCAAGGCCATGGCCTCGCTCAGGTAATCCAGGCGCTGGGGCTTGGGGCCGCCATCAGACTTCCCGCCGGTCAGGCGACTCCACCAGGACATGCGACTCGAGAGGTGTTGAGGACGACGAATCCAGCCCTCTGGGGCTAGCCGGAGGAACCACCGGGCTTGTCGGCAAAGCTACGCGATCGAACCAAACGGAGCAACCGTATTTGCCTCTGAACGCGCCCGGCTCGGCTCGGTATCGTGCTTTCACCGCTTCCAAGCGCCGGGTAGTTTACGACCATGTCGCCACGCCGCACGATCGTCGAGCAATCCAAGGGTGTGTTCGAGGTAGAGTGGCCGCTGTTCGGGGAACTGTCCCGCGGCCTCGCGCTCAAGGTCGCGCGCCAGTACGACCCCGAGATCGTGGTCGGCATCGCGACCGCCGGCGTCATACCTGGCGCGGTGATCGCCGCCATTCTGGGCCGAGAATTTCACTCCATCGTCGTGAGCCGGCGCTTTGGTACTGATACCGTGCGCGAAACGCCCGCGGTGCTCAGCGCGGCGCCCACCGCAGTCTACGGCCGCCGAGTCCTGCTCGTGGACGAGACGTGCGACACCGGCGACACGATGCGCCTGGCGATCGCGGCAATCGTCAACGCCGGAGCGGCCGACGTGCGCACCGCGGTGTCGTTTCAGACCGGACCGTACGCGGCCGATTTCCACGCGCTCGCCACGGAAAGCACAATCGTATTGCCGTGGGACAGGGAAGTGCTGGTGGACGGGGAGCTTCTCGCGAATCCGTTGTATGCCGAAGCACTCAAGGCAGCGCGATAATCTGACGTCGCTGCGGTGATTCGTTCTGGAGGTGTAGGGTCGCTCAGTTTTGGATGAGACTGTTGCGTGTAACCCGAAACTCTTCAGCCCCGAAACCCGCAAACCCGACCCCGTCACACAATCTCTACCCCGCGCCACCCTTTCCCAGCAGTCAGCGCGTTATCGCTTCCTCGTACGACGACCCTTCCCCCATGGCGTCGTACACCGCCTGCATTGTCTCTCCGCTCCCCACCAGAAACCTGCAGCGATCTCCCCCCATGGAGCGACATTCAACTTCCATAACGGCCAGCGGCTCTCCGGCCAACCGTCCCAGGAAATCGGCGAGCACACCGGCCGAGTAATAGCAGCCGGGGAATTCGAGTGGAAAGGCGGGGTCGCTCTCGGCCCAGTTCGCGGAATCCAGCGTCGCTACCGTTTCCATGGCGCCCAACTCGATGGTGCCCCAGCCGGTGTCGCGAAAGAATTCGCTCGCGCGCACGCCGAATTCGGCGGCGGTGAGCACGTCGGGTGATGGAGCGCCATTCAGTTCCAACCAATGCGAGAATGCGTCGAACAACGCCTGGCCGCCGGCGAATCCCGCTTCCTGCAGCAGCGTCGCCGCGCCCGGTCCAAGATCGCGGAACAGTGCGGCGCGCAACGTGAGCAGCGAGTCCCGCGTCATGGCCACGAGCGCGTTGGCCGGCAAGTCGATCGACGATGTCATCGAATTTCTCCTGAGGTTATCCGCGAACCCGCCGAAGGAACTCGGCTTCGTCGATCGTGTCAACGCCGAGGGTGCGCGCCTTTTCGAGCTTGCTGCCGGCGTCGGCGCCCACGACGACGAACGTTGTTTTTTTCGAGACGCTGTTCGCTACCCGGCCGCCGCTCTGTTCCACCAGCGCTCCGGCCTGCTCGCGCGACAGCGTGGGGAGCGATCCCGTAATGACGACGGTCATCCCCGCGAGCGCGTCACCAGTCTGCGTCGTCGGCTCATCGAACGTCAACCCGCGTGCACGAAACCGCTCGATCAGGCGCCGCGCCTTGGGATCAGAGAACCATGATACGAGCGATTCGGCGATCGTCTCGCCAATGCCGTGCACACCGGTGACGTTCTCCAGACTCGCCGCGGCAATGGCGTCCATGCTGCCAAAATGCTTGGCGATCTGCTTGGCCACCGTTTCGCCCACATGTTCGATGCCGAGTGCGAACAATAGGCGTGACAACGGCTGCGTCCGCGATTCCTGAATCGCCGACACCAGCTGTTCGGCACTCTTCTGCGCCAGCCGGTCGAGCTGCACGAGCGTGTCAGTCTTGATGTCGTACAGATCCGCGGCATCGTGAATGACGCCTGCGTCCACGAGCTGCGTAATACGGGCGTACGACAGACCGCGAACGTCCATGGCGCTGCGCGATGCGAAGTGCACGAGACTCTCGAGCTGGCGGCCGGGGCACTCGAAATTCGGACAGTAGAGCATGCCCAGCTCGGCGCCCTTCACGAGCGATGTGTCGCACGAGGGGCAACGCTCCGGCGGCTCGTACGGCACGGGCGGGTGTTTGGGATCGCGCTTGTCGGGCACCGGTCCGATGACCTGCGGAATGACGTCACCGGCGCGCTTCACCTGCACCACGTCGCCCACGCGCAGATCCTTGCGCGCCACGAGATCAAAGTTGTGCAGCGTTGCGAGCTTCACGGTGGTTCCGCCAATCTCCACCGGCGCGAGCACCGCGTAGGGATTGATCGTGCCGGTGCGGCCCACGTTCACCTCGATCGCCTCGAGCGTGGTCTCGGCGATGTCCGGCGCAAACTTTCGGGCAATGGCATAGCGCGGCTCGCGTCCGCCGATGATGCCCAGATCCTGCCAGAGCGGCAACGCGTTGACCTTTACCACACCGCCGTCGATCGCAAAGTCGAGCGCGCCGCGAACGGTGTGTTCAACATCGGTCGCCCAGGCGTGCACTTCGTCAAGCGTTGCGCAACGGCGCCGGTTTGGCGCAACGGGAATGCCCCACGTCGCCAGGAGATCCAGGAGCTCGTCCTGCGTATTGACCGGCAGCTCTTCGCCGTCGGAGATGACGATGGCGTAGCCAAAAAAGCGTAGCGGCCGCGACGCGGTGATTTTCGGATCGAGTTGGCGCAGTGCCCCCGCGGCAGCGTTGCGCGGATTGGCGAACACCGGCTCGCCGCGCGCCACACGCTCCTCGTTCATGCGTTCGAACCCGCTGAACGGCATGTAGACCTCGCCGCGGATCTCCATCATGAACGGATGATCCGATCCGCGGAGCCGCAGCGGAACGTCGCGCAGCGTGCGAAGATTTGCCGTGACACTCTCGCCAATCGTGCCGTTGCCACGCGTGGCGCCCTGTTCCAGCACGCCTTCGCGGTAGCTGAGGCTGATCGCCGCACCATCGATCTTGAGCTCGCAATTGTAACCGGAGCTCTTAACGTCGTCGCCCGCCAACCGAACAATGCGTTCTTCCCACGCGGCGAGTTCCTCCTCGTTGAAGGCGTTCGCCAACGACAGCATGGGTACGAGGTGGGTGTGCTTGGCGAGGTTGCTCGCCGGCTCGGCACCAACGCGTTGCGTGGGGGAATCCGCGGTGCGCAGCTCGGGGTTTTCGGTCTCGAGTGCCAGCAGTTCGCGATAGCGCTTGTCGTACTCGACATCCGGCATGGCCGGCCGGTCGAGCACGTAATACTCGTAGGAGGCCTGGCCGAGCTCCGCGCGCAACGTGGCGGCGCGTGCGCTCAGCTCATCCTTTGGCTTCTTCATCAATGACTTGCATGGCCACGGTCACGAGGCGCTCGAGCTCTTCGTCCGACGCCTTGGGAAGCAGGGTCTCCGCCCAGACGTGATCTTCGGTTTTGGTGTAGCGATCGAGCAGCCGGCGCACGAATGCGATCAGGGCGACGCGCTGGAGATCGGCGCGGCGCTGGGTGTTGGGCGCGTCCTTTTGGTCGCGCAAAAGCGCCTCAAAGCGATGAGCGTTTCGTAATGCCTTGGCGGTGAGCGACGCCACCACCTGGCAGAAACGCACATCGGCGTCAGAGAACGCCTCGGCGTCGCGGTCGGTGCGAAGGAAAATGGCCCCGATCACGTTGCCCTGCCATTGAATTGGCACCACGATGATCGACCGCACGTTGCGCGTGTCCAGCGTCGCCTTGATGCTCTTCAGGCTCGGATCGCTCGCCGCGTCGGGAATGAACACCGTTTCGCCGGAGTCGAACGCTTTCTTGAGCTCGGGATACCGGTTGAGATCGACGACGAGATTGCGAATCGTCGGATCTTCGTAGCTCGCGACGAGGCGAACCTCGTTTTGCTCGCCGGACAGGAAGATGGCGCAGCGGTCGAGCCCAAATGCATCGCCGAGTTTTCGCGCAATGGCTTGCAGGATGTCCACGAAGTGAAGCGACGCGGAGATTTCCTGCAGGATGTCAACAATCGCGACGAGATGATCACGCTCGCGCTGCAGCTCGCCAACGCGAGCGCGCAGGCGAGCGACTTCGTCAGCCTTCCCGTCCAGCTCCGGACTGTGGTTCGGGCTGTGGCTTGGGTTCGGCGACGGGGGCGGTGACTCCAACATCGTGTCCGGCTTTGTCTGATCCATCGTCTGCCGCAAGGTGCTCGTTGAATTCGTCGCTGTCGAAACGCACGACTCGATTCCGGCCCGTCTCCTTCGCGACGTACAGCGCCTCGTCTGCGGCCCGCACCAATCCGTCGCAGTGCTGAATGCGCGGGTGTGGCCACGCCGACACGCCGAAACTCGCCGTGCGCGTAATGCTCCCGCCTTCGAACGTGAATGTATGCGCCTCGATCTGTTTCCGCACCCTTTCAGCGAACGTCACCGCGGCATCGAGTACAGTGCCTGGTAGCAGCAACATGAACTCCTCACCGCCGTAGCGGCCCGCGCGATCGATCTCGCGAATTTCCGTGCGGAGAATGCGAGCGAGCTGCTTGAGCACCGCATCACCCGCCTGGTGGCCATACGTGTCGTTCACGGTCTTGAAGCGATCGAGATCGCACATCACGCAGGAAAACGGTTCGTTCAACCGCTTGGCGTGCTCGAACATCTCGTCGATCCGCTCCTCGAGATGCCGTCTATTATCGAGGCCGGTCAGGACGTCTGTCTGTGACATGTGTCGCAGACGTTCGTTCGCTTCCAGCAGTTGACGCTCCCGCTCCTCCAGCTGTTCCTGGAGGCGCTTGATGCGAAGCATGGAATTCAGCCGCGCCTTGAGCTCGGCGAAGTCGATCGGTTTGGTGATGTAATCATCCGCGCCGGCCTCGAGTCCCTCCACCTTGTTTTCGGTGGCGTCGAGCGCGGTCTGCATGATGATGGGAATGAACGGCAGCGCGGCATTGCCTTTGATCCGCCGCGCGACTTCGATGCCGTCCATCACAGGCATCATCACATCCAGCAGGATCAGATCCGGCGGCGACGCCTCGACCTTGGCCAACGCTTCCAAGCCGTCGCCTGCTGATTCGGCGGTGAATCCCCACGACTCCAACCGCGCCCGGAGCAGCTCGACATTGTCCTCATGGTCATCGACGATGAGAATGCGAGCCGTTTGCAGTTCAGGAGGGACTGCCATCACCCTTTCCGAGGAAGCGTTGAACTTCAGCCACGACCGCTCTCGGCTCGCAAGGTTTGGCAAGATATCCGTCGCACCCAACTTCCATAGCCTTTTCCCGATCGGAGGCCAGCGCATGCGCGGTGAGCGCGATAATGGGGATCTCGCGCGTCTGCGGATCGTGTTTGAGCACTTGCGTCGCTTCCCAGCCGTCGATCACCGGAATGGAAATATCCATGAGGATGAGATCCGGCTTCTCGCTTCGGGCCTTCGCGATGCCCTCCTCGCCATTCAACGCTTCGGTGACGGAATACCCGAAGTGCCGCAAAATCGTGGAATAGACGATGCGGTTGTCCTCGTTGTCTTCGACGAGAAGAACTGTTTTGCCGTTCGTGGTCATCCGTGTCCTCACACCGTCGCCCGCGAACGAATGGACGTCCACGCCGAGGCGCTGAGCCAGCTGGTGATGACTGCAGGGTAGCAGAAGATGACCGGGATGGCCGAACCAAGGCTCGAACTTCCCAACCATCGAAGGAAAAGACCAATTTCGTCCCAGTACGCCGCAATTTTCTTACCACGGAATACGGAGATCCCCTACAGATGTCGTACGCCGGTCCAGTGTCGCGCGCCAAACGCGCTTCCGCCGCTCCTCCAAATCGCCCCGTTGACGCTCGCGACCGCACCAAAAAGGGTCGCACTCCGGCGCGCCGGTCACCCAGCCAGTCCGACGACCACCGCCCAACCCTGATCTTTGCCGCCGGCATCGTCCTGGGCTTGGCGGTGGGAGCGAGCGTCGCCCTCATGGTCGCGCCACAGGCGGGGGCCGACACCCGCCGCGCGATCGGACGATCCAGCCGCCGGGCCGCCCAGCGGGGCCACGACGCCTGGGATGACCTACGTGACGAGCTCAGCCGCGCCGTGCGCCGGCGTCGTCAGGCCTTTCGACACCGAAACGACCCGATCGACGACCCAGACTCGCTCGACTGAGCCCTCTACCTAAGATCCTTGAGCCGCGATTCGGCCTCTGCCTTGTACTTGGCGTCATTGTACTCGGTGACCGGGGCCCGGCCGATCCACTCGTACTGCTCGATCGCCTTCGCCTTTTGATCGCGATCGGTGTAAACGGCGCCAAGGTCGAGGCGATGAATGATCCGGTTCGGCTCGAGGGCTACAGCTTCCTCGAGGTACTTCTGCGCGTTGTCCCAGCTCGCCTCGCCAAAAACTTTGCCGCCGAGAAAGTTTTTGGCGATCATGCGCGAGAATCCGTTCAGTCGCATGACCTCGGCGTTCCACTCTCCCAGCACGTGCATGGCGCCGGCGTGACGCGGATTTAGCTTGAGCGCCTCCAATGTCTGCTCGCGGACCTCGGCGGCGTACTTGACCTTGTCACGCGTGCCCATGGTCTGCGCGCTGCGGCCAATCGCCCGCGCCAGCTCGAAATGTCCCTCGGCGTCGTTGGGATTTGCCGCCACCGCTCGCCGCGCGTACTGTTCTGCGCTCCGGTAGAGTGAGTCGCGTTCCGTGTGGTTCGCGTCGAACTCCCCCAGGTCCACGGCGTCATGCGCGGCCTTAACGAGCGCGGGGTAATTCGACGGGTCGGCCTTGATCGCCGCGTCGTAGTGCTGCAGCGCAGCCGGCAGATTACGTGCATCGTGCTCCCGGTCGCCGAGCGCCACGTGCTCGGCGGCGCTCTGAGCCGACGCGGTACGGCTGAGCGACAGTAGGGCGATAGCCAGAACAGTGGATGCTCGCATGACAGACTCCTCGCAAAGCGAATGATGCCCAATTGTACCCGACAGGCCAGTAAATGCTCGCACATCGGCTGATCGAACGAAAGCGCGATGGGGGCCGCATCGATCCCGGCGATTGGCGCGCGCTCGCGCTCGCCTATGCCAAGGGGCATGTGCCGGACTATCAGATGGCGGCGCTGTTGATGGCTTGCTTTCTCCGTGGGCTCGATCGCGGCGAAACGGCGGCGCTTACCGAAGCAATGCTCGCTAGCGGCGACCGGCTCGATCTCGAGTACCTCGGCTGTCCGCGCGTCGATAAGCACTCCACCGGTGGCGTGGGCGACAAGGTGTCGCTGATCCTGGCGCCGCTCATCGCGTCGCTTGGCGTGGCCGTGCCCATGATGTCCGGCCGGTCGCTTGGACATACTGGCGGCACGCTCGACAAACTCGAATCGATCCCCGGTTTTCGGACTGACCTGTCGCTCGCGCAGGCGAAAAAGCTCCTCGAGACAATCCGCTGCGCCATGATAGGCCAGACGCCGGAGATCGCGCCTGCCGATAAAAAGATGTACGCGCTCCGCGATGCCACCGCGACCGTGGAATCGATTCCGCTGATCGCTTCGAGCATCATGAGCAAGAAACTGGCGGAGGGCCTGACGGGTCTCGTGCTCGATCTGAAGCGGGGAAGCGGCGCCTTTCTCCCCGAATTGGATCGCGTGCTCGAACTAGCCGAAGTGATGATCTCGCTCGGCGCCGATCACCACTGTCCGACCGTGGCGTTGGTCACGGCAATGGATCGTCCGCTTGGGCGGGCGTGCGGCAACGCGCTCGAGGTGGAGGAGGCCATCGCCGCACTCAAAGGCGAGGGTCCGTCGGATCTCATGTCGGTGACGTACGCGCTTGGCGCCGAAATGCTCGTGTTGGCCGGCGCTGCGGCAAATACTGACGATGCGCGCCGCGAAATGGAGAAGGCGATCGGCACCGGCCGCGCCGCCGAGCATTTTCAAAAGATCATCGAGGCCCAGGGCGGGAATCCCGGCGTGGTGGACGACCCTGGCGTGCTGCCGCAGGCCGAGCACTGCGAGATCTACACGGCGCCTCGTCGCGGCTTCATTGCGCGTGTCGAGCCCAAAGCGATTGGCCGCGCCATCGTGGAGATGGGCGGTGGACGCACGCGCGTCGAGGACGTGGTAGATCCATCCGTCGGTCTGGTCATCACCGCACGACCGGGCGACTGGGTGGAGGCCGGAGAACCGCTGGCCACCATTTTCGCCCGCGACCGCAGCGGCGTGGGCAGCGGACGTCAAGGATTGCGCACCGCTATCATCATTGCGGACGAGGCAGAACCGCCGTTGCCGCTGATCTCGCATCGTGTATCTGCGAGCGGCGTCGAGGTCTACCAGAACTGAGGTCGAACACGACCGGTTGCGTCGCGTCACCCGACGGGAGAACTTTCTTGCTTCACCACGCCGTCACGAGGACCGTATGCCCCCAAAATTCGCACGACTTGCCGCGCTCGGCGCGTACGCCGCCTGCGTCGGATTCGTCGCCCTGTTCGCTATCGTGGCGTTTATCAGCCGTCCAACGCCTACGGGCGGGATCATGATTGGGCTTTCCGTCGTGACCTGGATATCGCTCTTTCTCGTGCTCGTTGCGCTGATCGGTCTGCACGTAGTGCTCGCGAAGCAACTGCAGGCGCTCGCGGACGGTCGTCCGCGGCCGGTATAGCAGATGATTGCATCGGCGCGCTCGACATTGGAGCCGCGTCACGCGATACCAGTTTCGACGGTGCCGCAAAAATTCGAGCGTGCGTTGCTCCTGCGTTGTCCACGATGCGGCGGCAAAGGAATTTTGCGCTCGTGGCTCAAAATGAAAGAGCACTGTCCCACGTGTGGTCTGGCACTCGAGCGGGGCGAGTCGTCGGATTTCTGGATCGGGGCCTACGTATTCAACCTCGTGATCGGAGAAGTCATCGCCCTCGGCGTTCCGATTCTCTGGATGATCTTGTCGGCGCCGCACCAGCCGTGGACGCAGATCGAAATCGTGGCGATGATTCTGTGCATCGGATTGCCGTTCGCATTTTTTCCGCTGTCGCGTACGTTGTGGCTCGCCTGGGACTTGAGCTTTCGACCGACAGAGCCCGGCGACGAGTAGTTTGGTCAGCCCTTAAGCCTCCTCCGTGCCATCGACACAGCCGCCTGCATTCACCAGCGATAATCCGTTTTACGCGCCCAGCACGCTGCCGTTTGGCGCGCCGCGCTTTGATCGCATCCACAACGGCGATTACCAGCCGGCGATCGAGGAGGGCATGCGCCGGCATCTCGCCGAGGTCGAGTCGATTGCCAACCAGCCGGAACCTGCGACTTTCGACAATACTCTTGTAGCGCTCGAACGGTCTGGCGAGTTGCTGACCAGTGTGCTCAAGGTGTTCGCCGGACTCACGTCCGCCAACACCAACGACACCTTGCAGACGGTTCAGAGCGACGAGGCGCCAAAGCTTGCCGCGCATAACGATGCAATCTTTCTCAATGGCAAGCTGTTCCAGCGTGTGAAGTCGATCCACGATTCGCGGGCCACGTTGGACCTCACGCCGGAGCAGAATTTTCTCGTCGAGCGCTACCATCTCGATTTCGTGCGTGCCGGAGCGCAGCTCGGCGACGCTGACAAGACCCGCTTGCGCGCGCTCAATCAGGAAGAATCCGTGCTTTCCGCCGACTTTCAGAACCGGCTGCTCGCGGCGACGAAGGACGGAGCGTTGATCGTCGGCGATCGCGCGGAACTGGAGGGATTGGGCGACGCCGACATCGCCGCGGCGGCGGAGGCTGCGAGTCAGCGGAAGTTGCCGGGCAGGTGGGTGCTGCCTCTACAGAACACCACACAACAGCCGGAACAGGTGACCCTCGCGCGCCGTGACACGCGGCAGCGGTTGTTCGAAGCGGCCATCCATCGCGCCGACCGCGGCGATGCCTCCGACACCCGCGCGATCATTCAGCGACTCGCGCAACTTCGCGCCGAGCAAGCGAAGCTGCTGGGCTATCCCACGGCGGCAGCGTACGTGCTCGACGACCAAATGGCGAAGACGCCGGCGGCGGCAATCAAGTTGCTCGCCGACATCGGCACGACCGCCACGGCCAAAGCGCGGCGTGAAGCGGCACGCATCCAGGAGATCATCGATGGCCAACAGGGCGGATTTGCCCTGCAGCCGTGGGACTGGCAGTACTACTCGGAGCAAGTGCGCAAAGCCGAATACAACCTGGACGAGTCGCAGATCAAACCGTACTTCGAGCTCGATCGCGTGCTGCGCGATGGCGTCTTCTTCGCCGCGACCAGGTTGTACGGCATCACGTTCACGGAACGCAACGACCTGCCGGTCTATCAGCCAGACGTGCGCGTGTTCGAGGTGTACGACTCCGACGGTAGCGAACTGGCGCTGTTCTACTGCGATTACTTCAAGCGCGACAACAAGAGCGGCGGAGCCTGGATGGACAGCTTCGTTGACCAGTCCGCGCTGCTTGGGTCCCGGCCGGTGATCTACAACGTGGCAAATTTTGCGAAGCCGGCGCCGGGACAGCCCGCGCTCCTCAGCTTTGACGACGTCAACACGATGTTCCATGAGTTCGGGCATGCGTTGCACGGCATGTTGTCGAACGTGGAATATCCGATGCTCACCGGCACCAACGTGCCGCGCGACTTCGTGGAATTTCCGTCGCAGTTCAATGAGCACTGGGCGCTCGAGCCTACCGTGTTCGCGAATTACGCCAAGCATCACGGCACCGGCGCGCCAATGCCGCAGCCGCTCGTTGACAAGATCAAGAAATCACAGACGTTTAATCAGGGGTTCGCGCTCACCGAGTACATCTCGGCCGCGCTACTCGACATGGCGTGGCACACCTTGCCGGCCGATGCCCCAGCGCAGGACGTCGATGCATTCCAGCGCGCCGCGCTCGATCGGTTTCACATGGACGTGCCGCAGGTGCCGCCGCGCTACATGTCCACCTACTTCGCGCATATGTGGAGCGGCGGATACCAGGCGGGCTACTACGCATATCTGTGGGCCGAGGTGCTCGATCACGACGCATTCGCCTGGTTCACCGAACACGGCGGGCTGTCGCGCGCGAATGGCCAACGGTTACGCGACATGATTCTGTCGCGCGGCGGAACGGCAGACGCGGCGACGTTGTACCGTGCCTTTCGCGGACGTGATCCGAACGTGGAACCGTTGCTCGTCAAGCGCGGTCTCCTGCCAGACTTCGGCAGGACATGAGTCCCGCACGGCGTCATACGGCGATCATAGGCGGCATCGTCGCGCTGCTCATCATCGCGACGGGCGGTTTTTATGTCTCGCGAAATCCCGAGACCAAACCGCTCGATGATGCCGCCCGCGCGCACGCGCCCGGCCACTTCGTGCGACTCGCTGACGGCGTGACGCACTACGATGTCGCCGGACCGGATTCCGCGCGTACCGTGGTGCTCGTTCACGGGTTCTCAGTTCCGGCGTACATCTGGGATTCCACGGCCACGGCGCTTGCCGCCGCCGGGTATCGCGTGGTGCGCTACGATGAGTACGGGCGCGGCTGGTCGGATCGTCCTGACGTGAAATACGACGCGGATCTCTACGATCGCCAGCTCGTTCAGTTGCTCGACTCGCTGCACGTTCACGACCGCATTGACCTGGGTGGTGTGTCGATGGGCGGATGGGTGACGGCGACGTTCGTGAACCGCCATCCGGAGCGAGTGCGCTCGCTGATTCTCTCCGACCCCGTGGCTGGCACGTCGGCCGCGGCATCGGGAATGTTCTACTGGCCGGTCGTCGGCGGTTTTCTCTGGCAGGCGCTCGCCGTACCAGCGATGCCACAAGGTCAACTGAGCGATCTGGTCGATCCGTCGCGCTTCCCCGACTGGGCCGATCGCTACCGTCCGCAAATGCAATTTCGCGGCTTCGGCCGGGCGCTGCGCTCCACGCGACGCGAAACGGCCGGCATGAACACCGACACGCTCTATGGACGCGTAGGGAAAACGGGAGTGCCGGTGCTACTCTTGTGGGGCACGCAGGACAGGACCGTCCCGTTCGCGCGGAACGCCGGCGTCCGCGCGGCGATTCCTGACGCGGAGTTCCACGCGATCGACGGCGCCGCGCACTTGCCGATTCTCGAGCGTGCCGCGCTCACCGATTCGCTCATCCTCGCGTTCCTGGCGCATCAATAGACGCACGTTCGAGCATCGAGTGCGTGTGCATTCCACGCACGGCTGCGCTCTGCCGATGTCGTTGATCGCGCCGATCAGAGATCGAGTACGGTGTCGAGTCCGTGGTGCAGGCCTACGAGCCCCGACACCTTTCGAATGGCCAACAGCGCGCCGTCCACGTACGGCCGGGCACTGTTGCCGGCGTCGTGTCGAATGGTCAGGCGCTGATCTGGCATCCCGAAAATGATTTCCGCGCCGATCACGTAACCCGGCAGCCGGATCGAGTGGACCTGTGATCCCGACAACGTGGCGCCGCGTGCTTCTCGCGGGCCAACAGTTTGATCGATGGGAATCGTGGGCTCAGGTTCATGGACCCTCGCCAGGCGGGATGCCAGTTCGCGCGCGGTGCCGCTTGGCGCGTCGGGCTTGTCATCGTGCGCGTAGTCGATGATTTCCCACTGCGGAATCAATTTCGCTGCCGCTTCGGCGAAACGGTGTAGCAATACCACTGTCAATGCGAAGTTGCCGCAGGCGAGTACGCCGCGCTGCCGTGCGCGTGCCGCAGCGTCGACCTCGGCGAAATCGTCGTTGGTGAGACCCGATGTGCCCACGACGACGTGCGCACCATGGTCGATGGCCGCCAGGATGTTGGACTTGGCGGTGGCGGGCTTTGTGTATTCGACAAAGACGTCGCACGGAGTGGCGAGCGCCTCGGTCGCCGATGCGTACACGGGGCAGGTGAGCGTCGGTTCGCCGAGCGCGTCACCCAGGCTGTGCCCCGCATGGGTGCGGGACACCGCGGCGACGAGCGCCGCGTCATCCGTCCGCGCGATGGCGCGCGCCAGCTCAGAGCCTGCCCATCCCGTTGCACCGGCCAGACAGACTCTGATGGTCATTCCTACGCCTCAGATGTCGAGGTTCTTGACGAACTGCGCGTTCTGTTCGATGAACAATCGCCGCGGCTCCACTTCGTCGCCCATCAGCGTTTGGAAAATATGATCGGCGGTGAATGCCTCTTCGATTCCGACCTTGAGCAACGTGCGGCGGGCTGGGTCCATCGTCGTGTTCCAGAGCTGCTCGGGGTTCATTTCGCCCAGACCTTTGTAGCGCTGGACGTTGATGTTGCCGCGTCCCTCGCCGCTCTCGAGCCGCTTGAAGATCTCGTCGCGCTCCGGCATGTCGTACGCGTAGTACTCGTCCTTGCCCTTGGCGACGCGAAACAGCGGCGGCTGCGCGATGTAGACGTATCCGGCTTCGATGAGCTCCGGCATCTGCCGGTAGAAGAACGTGAGCAGGAGCGTACGAATGTGCGCTCCATCGACGTCGGCGTCCGTCATGATGATGATTTTATGATAGCGCGCCTTGCCGATCTCGAACTCATCCTTGATGCCGCTGCCAATCGCGGTGATGATCGTGCGGATTTCCTCGTTCGAGAGCACCTTGTCCAAGCGCGCTTTCTCGACGTTGATGATCTTGCCGCGCAGCGGCAGAATCGCCTGGAAGTCGCGCCGCCGGCCCTGCTTGGCCGAGCCGCCGGCCGAGTCGCCCTCGACGAGATAGATCTCGCAGAGCGCCGGATCGGTGAGCGAACAGTCGGCGAGCTTGCCCGGCAAGTTGCCGACGTCGAGCGCCGATTTGCGGCGCGTCAGATCGCGCGCCTTGCGTGCCGCTTCGCGCGCCCGCGCCGACGATACGGCCTTTTCCAGGATGATGTTCGCCGTACGCGGGTGCTCTTCGAGGTATGCGGCGAGGAACTCGTTGACGAGCGTTTTTACCGCCGACTCGACTTCCGAGTTGCCGAGCTTCGTCTTGGTCTGTCCCTCGAACTGCGGCTCGCGAACCTTGACCGACAGCACGGCCGTGAGCCCTTCGCGCGCGTCGTCGCCGGAGAGCGTGAAGTCTGCTTTCTTGAGGAAGTTGCCCTTTTGCGCGTGCGCGTTGATCACGCGCGTGAGCGCCGACTTGAAGCCGGTAAGGTGCGTGCCGCCTTCGTGGGTGCTGATATTGTTGACGAACGAGAACACGCTCTCGGTGTACCCGTCGTTGTACTGCATGGCCAGCTCGATGCCCACGTCGTCACGCGTCGCTTCGACGTAGATGATCTCGGGATGCAGCGGCTTGCGGTTCGCGTTGAGGTGCTGGACGAACTCCCGCAGGCCGCCCTTGGCATGGAACGTCTCGGACTTCTCTTGCCCCACGCGCTCGTCGGTGAGCGTGATCATCACGCCCTTGTTCAGGAACGACAGCTCGCGCAACCGCAGCGCGATGGTGTCGTACCGATATATGAGATCTGTGAATATGAGATGGTCGGGCTTGAACCAGGTCTTGGTGCCGGTCTCCTTCTTGGGCACATCGCGCAACACTTTGATTTTTGTCGTCGTGTCGCCGCGCGCGAAGTCCATGTAGTGCTCGTGACCGCCACGCTTCACCCACACCTTCAGGATTTCGGACAGCGCGTTCACGACCGACACGCCCACGCCGTGCAGGCCGCCGGACACCTTGTAGCTGTCCTTGTCGAACTTTCCACCGGCGTGCAGCACGGTGAGCGCGAGTTCGAGGCCGGGCATGTGCTCCGTCGGATGCATGTCGACCGGAATGCCGCGGCCGTTGTCTTCGACGGTGATCGAGTTGTCCTGGTGAATCGCCACGCGAATCGTGTCCGCATGACCGGCCAGCGCTTCGTCGATCGAGTTGTCGACGACCTCGTACACGAGATGGTGCAACCCGCGCTCGGACGTCGAGCCGATGTACATGCCAGGACGCTTCCGAACGGCTTCCAGTCCCTTGAGAACCTGGATCTGCCCCGCGTCGTATCTGCCTTCCTCTTCCCCGTTCTTATTCGCCATTTTTCACCCGGAAAATACCGCCCGAATACAGCCCGAAAATGCGGGTAAGAATATCCTTGTAAAGATACATCGCCGGGCCGTCTTATGCAACTATGTACGCTGAATGCAAGCGCTTGTCGCTCAATGCTTTAGCACCCACCTGATTCTGTTCACCGGAACCCGTTCGCCCTTGGCGTTCAGCGACCGCAGCAACTCGGGTTCGAGCATGGAAAGTTCGTTCATCCACGCGTTCGTCGTGACCTCCACGAACAGCGTCCCGTTCGCCGTGATCGATCTGGGCACCGTCACCTGTGCGATCTGTGGCCCCACCAGTTCCGGCCACTCAGGAATGACGCCCGCCTGATCGATCCGCTTCGCGAGACCGCTCTGCCCAAGCCAGCTCGCCACGAGATCGCCGATTGCCTCGGGCTTCTTCTTTCGGTCCGTCATGACGCTCCGCCGCTCGTCACTACGCCATCCTGCACGTACAGCCGCTCGAGACGTGTGAGCTGCGGCGGGATGTCGCTTTCGCGCGGCACGGCGAGCATGGTCTGCCCGAGTCCATCACGGGTCAACAAGCCAAGAATTCGCGCCGACCGCCGCGCATCCAACTCGGCGAACGGATCGTCGAGCAAGAAAACCGGCGCTCGGCCAGTTCGTTCAGTGAACGTCGCGGCCTCCAGCATGCGCAACGCGATCGCTGCCGTGCGTTGCTGTCCGGCCGAGGCGAACAACCGCAAATCCCGCGGCGTGCCATCCGCTCCGGCGAGCGTGATCACGAGATCGTCGCGATGCGGGCCGGCGTGCGTCATCCCGCGCCGTAGATCGAGACTTCGCTTTTCTTCCAGCGCGGCGGTGAGCGCCGCGGCGGGATCGTCGGTGGGGCCGATCGTGCTGGCGTACCGCAGGCGCACGGATGCGGACTCGCCAATGTCGTGGCACAATGCCTCGAACCGCGTTTCTACCGACGCCACCCACGCTCGGCGTTCCGTCCACAGTGCGGCGCCATACTGCGCAAGCGGCGGCTCCCACACGGCCACGCTCGCCGTAGAGCTACGCCCCGCGTGCGCTGCTTCGCGCAGCGCGCCGTTGCGCCGAGCGAGCGCCGCGCGATAGCGCTGGAGCGCGGCGAGGTAGCCGGGCGCCGTGAGTGCGAGCATGATGTCGAGGAATCTCCGCCGTACGTTCGGCGAGCCGGCGATTAACTCCACGTCGGCCGGGGAGAACATCACCGACGGAAGCGCGGCCAGGGCGTCGCTCAACCGATCCGGCACCACGCCGTCCACGCGAACGCGTTTGCGCTTGCCGGCGCGCTCAAACCCAACGCCAACGCTGTGGGCGGTGTCGGTGTCCACCGTGGCGCCGATGTGAAAGCCGTCGGCGCCAAAGCGAACGATGTCCTGATCGCGCGCCCCGCGCGCCGAACGCAGAATCTGCAGATAGTAGATCGCTTCCAGCAGATTCGTTTTGCCCTGGCCGTTCTCGCCGATCACGACGAGCCCGTCGGCCGGCGGCGCGAGCTCGACGCGTGCGAGATTTCTAAAGTCGCGCACGTCGAGCGCGGTGAGCCGCGCCGCCGGCGCGCTCACGACCCAGTGAACTTCGGCGCGCGCTTTTCCAGAAAGGCCCGCGTGCCTTCCTGCTTGTCCTGCGTTGACGCCAGCAGACCGAACGCGGTTGCCTCGAGCGTCATGGCGTCAAGGAGCGGGAGGTCGTAGCCGCTGTTCACCGCTTCGATGCAGTGGCTCACCGCCAACGGGCTGTTCGACATGATCGTCTGCAGCATTGCCGTTACCGCGGGAATGAGCTCCGCCGCCGGGAGCACGCGATTCACCAGCCCGATGCGATACGCTTCCTGCGCGTCGATCATCTCGCCGGTGAGCAACAGTTGCAGCGCGCGTCCCTTGCCCACAAGCCGCGGCAGGCGTTGCGTGCCGCCGTATCCGGGCACGAGCCCGAGCTTGACTTCGGGTTGGCCGAACTTGGCGAATTCCGACGCGACGCGAAAATGACACGCCATGGCCAACTCGCATCCGCCGCCCAGCGCAAAGCCGTTCACCGCGGCGATCGTGGGCTTGGGCGACGTTTCGAACTTGCGGAACACCGCCGACCCCCGCTGTGACACGCCCTTTGCCGAGACCCCGGTCTGCTGCTCGAGCTCGGCGATGTCCGCGCCGGCAACGAACGCGCGACCGGCCCCGGTCAGAATCACACCGCCGACATCTGGATTGCTCCGCGCCTCATCGATCGCCTCGCCCAACTCGGCGATCACTTGATCATTGAGTGCATTGAGCTTGTCGGGCCGGTTGACGGTCACCGTCGCGATGCGATCGGTAACGCTGAACGTGATGGTTTGATATGCCATGCTGAAAACTAAGGGTCTAGGGTCTAGGGTATAGGGTCTAGTGGCTCACCGCTGACCGCTCGCAGCTCACAGCTCGCAGCTCACAGCTGGTCAGTTCCTAGACCCTAGACCCTAGATCCTAGACCCTCGACCCCATTAGGCCCTAGCCCCTTTCTTGCCCCCACCCAAATCCATGCCCTCCCCCTGGTACCGCCGCCTCGGCACGCCGCGCGCCGGCTTCCGCTACGTCGATGCGAACGATCGCCCCGTTCGCGACAAGCGGAACCTCGAACGTATCGACGCGCTGCGAGTTCCCCCAGCGTGGCGCGACGTGCACGTCGCCACCACGCCGCGTTCGGCGATTCAGGCGTGGGGGTTCGATGCGCGCGGACGGAAGCAGTATCGCTACAACGATCGCGCGGTTGAGCGCCGGGACCTGCGGAAGTACCACCGCGTGCGACAGCTCGCCAAGGACATGCCGCGCGTTCGGCGCGCGTTGCACGCCGACGCTCGGCCGTCTGCCCGGGTGAACACGCTGGATGCGCGCATCGTGTCTGCCACCGTTCTGCGATTGATCAGTGAGACATTCTGCCGAGTGGGCGGCGAGCGGTACGCCAGGGAAAATGGAACGTTCGGCATGACTACCCTGCGCAAGTCGCACGTCGCGCTATGCGACGGCACGGCGCGGTTCGAGTATCGCGGCAAAGGCAGCATTAACCAACGACAGGTGGTGACCGATCCCGAGTTGGTGCGCCTCGTGGGCCGGCAGCTTCGCACGCCGGGCAGCAAGCTGTTTCGCTATCGTCGTGACGGTCGCTGGCACCAGATCACGGCGCGCGATGTCAACGAATACCTCCAGGATCGCGTCGGCGGGTACAGCGCCAAGGATTTTCGTACCTGGGGTGGGACGCTTCGCGCAGCGACGATCCTTGCCGAGCTCGGGCCGGCAAAGACGCCCAGCGAAGCAAAGCGAAACGTTGCTCTCGCTATGCGGCTGGTCTCCATGGAACTCGGGAACACCCCGGCAATCTGCCGCAAGTCGTATGTCCATCCGATGATAGTGGCGCGCTATCTCGACGACGGCGAAACCATTGCGTTGCCCAAGGCGCGTCGTCGCGCCGCCAATCGCGGACAGGCCCACTCGCCGGAAGAACGCGCGCTGATCGTCTTTCTCGACCGTCACTTTCCCGACAGGCGGTCGGCGGTGCGAAAGGATAAGTGAAGCGGACGCCGGCGCGATGGCTTACGGCACGCGTCGCCCATTCCTACGTTTCGACTATGGACGTCATTGAGCCCGTGCGGTGGTCGGACGATGGAAGGGGCGTGCGCATTCTGGATCAGCGCGCGCTTCCCGCGCGAGAGGTTTACGAGGATCTGCGAAGTGTAGAGGCCGTGTTCGGCGCGATTCAATCGTTGGCCGTGCGTGGCGCGCCGGCCATTGGAATTGCCGCCGCGATGGGCGCGACGCTGGCGATCGATGACGCCACCGTGGATGTCGCAACGGCCCGCCGTGCGCTGGCTCACGCCTGCGATCGCCTGAATGCGTCGCGTCCCACCGCCGTGAATCTGCAATGGGCCGTCGAACGCATGAAGCGCACGGCGCACGCGGAGCAGGCAAGTGTTCGCGCGCTGCTCGACGCACTGCGCGCCGATGCGACGCGGATCCTCGACGAAGACCGCGCTATGTGTCGCGCCATCGGCGAGCACGGCGCGGCGTTGATTAAAGACGGCGCGCGCGTGCTGACGCATTGCAACGCCGGGGCGCTGGCAACGGGCGGAATCGGCACCGCACTCGCCGCGATTTACGTCGCCGCCGAGCAGGGAAAGCGGGTCGAAGTGTTCGCCGACGAAACGCGGCCGCTGCTCCAGGGCAGCCGGCTCACGGCGTGGGAGCTGTCGCGCGCCGGCATTCCCACCACGGTGCTGATCGACGGTGCGGCAGCGTCGCTCATGCGGCGTGGCGACGTTGATCTCTGCATCGTTGGCGCGGACCGTATCGCCCGGAACGGCGATGTGGCGAACAAGATCGGCACCTACGCGCTGGCCATCGCGGCCAACTATCACGGCATCCCGTTCTATGTTGCTGCGCCGGCGAGCACCTTCGATCCGGCAATCGCCTCTGGTGAGGAAATTCTCATCGAGCAGCGCAACGCCGATGAAGTGCGCTGCGGCTTCGGCCGGGTTTCGGCACCGGCCGGCGTGTCGATCTACAACCCCGCATTCGACATCACGCCGGCGGTGCTCATCACGGCCATTGTCAGCGATCGCGGCGTTCACCGGCCGCCGTACGGGTTCGCGGAGCGTGCAGCGTGAAATACGTGCTGGCAATCGACGAGGGGACCACGGGCGCCACCTGTCTCATGATCGGCGAAGACGGACGCGTGGCCGGCCGCGGCTATCGGGAAATTCCGCAGTACTTCCCGAACGCCGGCTGGGTCGAGCACGACGCCATGGAAATCCTCGACTGCGTCCGCCTCGCGGCGCGCGACGCGATCGCTGGTGCACGCGCCCAACCGGCGGCGATCGGAATTACCAATCAGCGCGAGACTGTCGTCATTTGGGAACGTGCTACTGGAAAACCAGTACATCGGGCCATCGTCTGGCAGGATCGCCGCACCACGCAGCGCTGCCAGGACCTGGCGCCGCGCACCGAGTGGCTCGCGCAGCGCACGGGACTACTGCCCGACCCGTACTTCTCGGCCAGCAAAATTGAATGGCTGCTTCGCGAGGAGCGTCTGCTCGACCGCTATCAGCCAGGCGACCTCGCGGTGGGCACGATCGACAGTTGGCTGGTGTGGCAGCTCACGTGCGGCCGCGTGCACGCCACCGATCCAACGAACGCGTCGCGTACCTTGCTCTATGACATCAACACGCATGCATGGAGCGCTGAGCTGTGCGATCTCTTTGGCGTTCCGATGGAGATGTTGCCAGACGTGCGGCGGTCGAGCGGCGATTTCGGCGTGGCCGACGGCAGCATTCTTGGCTCCGACATACCAATTCTTGGAATCGCCGGCGACCAGCAGGCCGCGCTATTCGGCCAGGGATGCTGGACACGCGGCACCGGAAAAAACACGTACGGTACCGGTGCGTTCCTGTTGCTGAACGCGGGGCAGGAGCGCCCGCGCGCGACGGGTGGCCTGCTCACCACTGTTGCTTGCGACGCCACGGGCGGCCCGTCGTACGCGCTCGAAGCCGCAATCTTCATTGCCGGCGCGGCGGTGCAGTGGTTGCGCGACGGACTCGGCATCATCGACAGCGCCACTGAAACGGACGCGCTGGCCCGTTCGATCGCGTCCACCGACGGCGTCTACTTCGTTCCCGCGCTCACCGGCCTCGGTGCGCCGCATTGGGAAGCGAATGCGCGCGGTACGATCGTTGGGCTCACGCGCGGCAGCGGCAAGGCGCACCTCGTGCGCGCAGCGCTCGAGGCAATGGCGTACGGAACGGCTGACGTGCTGCGCACCATGCGCGAGGCGAGCGGCGCACCGTTCGATCGGCTTCGCGTCGATGGCGGCGCGTCAACCAACGACTGGCTGATGCAGTTTCAGGCAAACATGCTTGGCGTTCCGGTGGAGCGCGTGGACATGGTCGAGACGACTGCGTTCGGCGCGGCCGGGCTCGCGGGTTTGGCGGCGGGGGTCTGGAAGGACGCCGAGGAGTTCATAGGTATGCGCAGCTTCACGTCCTTCACGCCGCAGGCCGGCGAGGATTCCGCGGCGAGCCTGATGCATGGCTGGCAGCGTGCAGTTCGCGCCGCGCTCAGTTGGGCGCGAGATACCGGGAGCGAGGATTGACGCTCATGGCTGATCGCACTCCACTCGTTCAACATTGCAGCGCGCTGGCTGCCTGCCGGTTGTGCGGCCTGGGCGGCGCGGTTGCTCCGATCGTGTCCAACGCGACTACGCCGAAAGTTATGCTCGTGGGGCAGGCGCCCGGCCAGGTTGAGGCTGCGGGCGGCAAGCCGTTCGCCGGACGTGCGGGCAAGGTGCTCTTCCGCTGGCTCGAGCGCGCCGGACTGGATGAAGAGACGGCGCGCCATCGCATCTACATCGCCGCTATCACGCGATGCTATCCCGGGCCGAGCCCGAGCGGGCGCGGTGACCGTGTGCCGTCGCAAGCGGAGCAGGACACCTGCGCTGTCTGGCTCGACGCCGAGCTGGAGATCATTCGCCCCAGGCTGCTCATACCGGTGGGGCGATTGGCCATCACGCGCTTCTTGCCGAATCTGCCGCTCGATCAGTTGATCGGCCGAGCGCATTCGGTAGATCATGCGGGCGGCCGGTCGCTGGCGATTCCATTGCCGCACCCATCGGGAGCGAGCAGCTGGATCCATCAGGGGAATCACCCGCAGTTGCTGGATCGGGCGCTCGAACTGATTGCCGCCGAGTTCCAGGGGTTGCGGATCGGCACGGGTTTCGTAAAACGGAGCGTAGCGTGATACGCGGTGTATTGTTGGTATTCACGCTCCACTTCGGAAACAGGCCGGCGTCGGACCCGTGGTTTGCCGCCGACAAGGCGAAGCATTTTTTCATGTCGGCGTTCGTCCAAAGCGGGTCGTTCAGCTTGCTTCGCGACGCGGGGCTGGGGCGACACGCGGCGTTGCTAGGCGCAACAGCGGTTTCGTCGGCGACCGGCATCGGTAAAGAATTGTACGACAAGCGGTTTGGTGGTGATCCCAGTTTCAAGGACCTGACCTGGGACGGTGCAGGAATCGTCGCAATGACTCTAGTGCTGCGACGCACGCAACCTTAGGGCGCCCTTGGGCGTACATTTATTATATTGACCACTTGCGGTGGGATGCGTTGAAAGCGCATCAAGTTGCTGGCATCTCGAGGCCCTGGAAATGAAGCCACGCACGAAATTTCTCATCGGCGGCGTGTTGGTGCTGGGTGTCGCTGGTTATTTGATGGCAAGCTCGATCGAACAGACGGGCGTCTACTACATGACGCCCACCGAGCTGGAAGCCAAGGTTCAAATTGATCCTTCCTTTGTGAACGCCGGCGTCAAGGTTGGCGCGCGCGTCGTGCCCGGATCGGTGGAGCGTGATCCGGGCGGCAAACGGTACGCATTCCGGGTAACTGACGGTGCGAAGACCATTCCCGTCGTGTATCGCGGAATCGCGCCGGACACGTTCACCGACAGCGTTGACGTCGTAGTGAGCGGCCGCATGGGGAAGGACGGCACGTTCCAGGCGACGGAGTTGCTCGCCAAGTGCGCGTCGCGTTATGAGAACGCGCCCACCAATCCCGCCGACAAGTACAAGCAGACGCCCGGCTACAAAGCGGCAGCGAGGAAAGCGTGAGTCTCATTGGCGAGCTATCGCTCTGGGTCGCGCTCCTCATGGCGGCCTGGTCGATGACGGTTTCGTTTGCCGGCGCAACACTGAAGCGCAACGATCTCGTGAACAGTGGCGTGCGTGGCTTGTACGCCACGTTTGCCATGGTGGGCATGGCATCGATCGGGCTGTGGTACGTGCTGCTCACGAAGGATTTTTCGCTCGAGTACGTGGCCAGCCACATCAGCTCCACCATGCCGAGCGTGTACATCTTCACGTCGTTCTGGAGCGGTCAGGCCGGATCGATGTTGTTCTGGGCGTTGATCCTGTCGATGTACGCCACGATCGCCATCGCCACGAGCCGCAAGCGCAATCCCGAGTTGACGCCGTGGGCGACGGGTACGCTGGCGGCGATCCTCGTGTTCTTCATTCTCACGATGCTCTTCAAGGCGAATCCGTTCGCCCGCCTCAATTTCATTCCCGCCGACGGCAAGGGAATGAACCCGCAGTTGCAGAACCCCGGCATGGCAATCCATCCGCCGTGTCTGTATCTGGGTTATGTCGCCACGGCAATTCCGTTTGCCTTTGCGATTGCCGCGCTATTCACCCGCAAGCTCGACGCGGAATGGCTCGCGGTGGTTCGCCGCTGGGCGCTGGTCTCCTGGTTCTTCCTCACCATCGGCATCATCCTCGGCATGTGGTGGGCGTACGTCGAGCTCGGATGGAGCGGCTACTGGGCGTGGGATCCCGTGGAGAACTCGTCGTTTCTACCGTGGCTCACCACGACGGCGTTCCTGCACTCGATCATGATCCAGGAAAAGCGCGGCATGCTGCGCAAGTGGAACGTGGTGCTCGTGGTGATGAGCTTCTTGCTGGCGATCTTCGGCACGTTCATCACGCGCAGCGGCGTCATCGAGAGCGTGCACTCGTTCGCGCAGTCGCCGGTCGGGCCATGGTTCGGCACGTTCTTCTTCCTGTCGGTCGGCATCAGCGTGTATCTCGTTGGCACGCGCTTGACCGATCTGCAGGCCAAGGCCGAGCTGGAGAGCATGGTGAGCCGCGAGGCCGCCTTCCTTTATAACAATCTGGTGTTGTGCGGCATCGCCTTCGCGGTGCTGTGGGGCACGGTGTTCCCGATCCTGTCCGAGTGGGCCAAGGGCACCAAGGTCACGGTGGGTCCGCCGTTTTTCAACACGGTGAACGTGCCGCTCGGGTTGTTGTTGCTGCTGCTGACGGGCGTGGGGCCGTTGATCGCCTGGCGCAAGGCGTCGGTGTCCAACCTCAAGCGGCAATTCGCCGCGCCGGCCGCGACCGGCGTCGTGGTTGGGGTGGCGTTGTTCGCCGCGGGCATGCACTCCATTTACCCGCTCATGACGTACGCGCTCTGCGGCTTCGTCACCGGCACCATCTGCCAGGAGTTCTACAAGGGCATTCGGGCGCGGCAGTCGATTCATAACGAATCTATTATTACAGGATTCTATCATCTCGTGGTCCGCAACCGCCGCCGGTACGGGGGATACATCGTCCACGCCGGCATCGTGATGCTGTTCGCGGCGTTCGCCGGACTGGCCTTCAAGTCGCAGTTCGACGTGACACTCAAGACCGGCGAAGCCTTTGAGACGAAGGATCCGTACGGGCACACCTGGCGGCTGGTGAGCCAAGGCATCTCTACCTCGGAGCTGCGCGATCGCTCCGTCGTGGCCGTGGGCCTCGAAGCGTTCCGCGACGGCAAGCGCGTCGGAATCATCGAAAGCGAAAAGCGCACGTACTACGATTCACAGCACAACCAGCTCTTCCAGCCGATTACCGGCGTGGGAATTCACTCCACGGCCGCCCTCGACACGTACCTGGTGCTCGCCGGCGTGCGCGACAAGGATACCGCCGAGTTGACGCTGACGTTCAACCCGCTCGTAGTGTGGGTGTGGATCGGCGGTTTCGTGATGATGATCGGTGGCTTGATCATCATGTGGCCGCAGGCTGAGCGTCGCCGGGCACAGGCCGGCTACTCGGCAGTGATGCCGCCGGCGCGCACGGCAACGGTTCCGGCCGGAGTATGAACTCGCGGCGCGATTTCCTCACCGGTCTGGCGACCGGTGCGGTGGCATTGACCATGGGCGCCCGGCAATCGGGCGCCCAGCAGCGGGGCATGATTCACGACAGCAGCCTTGTCGTGAAGGATTCGGCGAATCTGTTCGCCATGGACCAGATGGCGGCCCAGTCGGTGCAGCTGCCGCCCAAACCGGGTGCCATGGAGTCGATGACGGTGCAGGAACGCGACGCGGTCGAGCGCCACCTCCACTGCCAGTGTGGATGCACGCTCGACGTCTTCACCTGCCGCACGACTGATTTTTCCTGTCAGGTGTCTCCGGCCATGCATCGCGACGTCGTTGCGCTTGTGCAGGGCGGCTACGGTGCGCAGGAAATTCTCGATGCGTTCACCAAGACGTACGGTGAGCGGGTATTGATGTCGCCCACCAAGTCAGGCTTCAATCTGCTGGCCTGGATCACGCCGGGGCTCGCGCTGGTTGTTGCGGCCGGCGCACTTTCACTAATGCTCAGGCGTTGGGGTGCGCGCCGGCCGGCCATGCCCGCGCCGGTGCAGAACGCCGCGCCAGGCAGCCGCGTTGGCGCCACCGCGGACGAGTTGTCGCGCCTCACTGCAGCAATCAAGGGAGACGAGGACGCGTGATTGGTGCGCTCGTGATCGGGACGATGCTGGCCGTGGGTGCACTGGCGTTCGTCCTCTACCCGTTGTTCTTTGGGGCGCCGCCGCGTCGGAACTACGCGGCGATTCCACCGCGTCAGACGGATAAGGACGCCGCGGTGTTTGCCTTGCGCGAAATCGAATTCGATCGCGTCACCGGCAAGTTGTCTGACACCGACTATACGGAGCTCAAAGCCCTGTATACGGAGGCCGCCGTGGTTGCGATGCGCAAAGAAGAGAGCGCGCCGGCCGAGGCCGCAGCGGCCAAGCCGCTGGACCAGATCGAAGCCGCGGTCAAGGCATTTCGTGCGCAGCATGCCGCCTGTCCCGATTGCGGCCCTCGTCCGGAGCTGGATGCCGATTTCTGCTCCAACTGCGGACGGTACTTACACGACAGGTGCGCCGATTGTGGCGCACCTGTCGAGGCGCATGACGCGCGGTACTGCATGAGCTGCGGGAACCAACTGGCGGCGTAGCCAAAGCTATGCAGTAGCTACGCCGCAGCCGGTCAGCCCTTCTTCGCCGTCGTGTCCTTCTTCGCCATCGCGGACTTCCGGCTACGCTTGGACTTCGGCTTGGTCGACGCGACAGCCTTGCTCGCGGCGGCATCGGCCTTCACGGCGGCCTTGTCGGCAACCTTGGCATCAGTCTTGGCAGCGGTGCCGGCCTTGTTGGCCGTCTTCGCGGACGCAGTCGCCTTGGTGGCGGCCTTGGTGGCCGACTTCGCGGCGGTCGTCACTGCCTTCTTGGTCGAATCCTGCTTGGCAGACTGCGCGTGGAGCTGGGCGCCAGCAACGAGCAGCGCTGCGACAGCGAGGAGAGAAATGCGCTTCATGAGAAAATCCTCCGGGAGGGTAGGGGTCTATCCACCCGCCTCACGCGAACAAGGACGAGCAGACCCTTTTTGTGATCGTATGGTGCCCGAGCATGCGTCGGGTTTCCGACACATACACCCCGGGGGGGAGGGGCTGGTCACAACTTTCTTAGGGGCTAGGGTCTAGGGTCTAGGGTCTAGTACTGCCTAGCTCCTAGCTCCTAGCTCCCGGCTCCCAGCTCCTAGACCCTAGACCCTAGACCCTAGACCCTAACTAACTCTCCCCCGCCTCCAGCCGCCGCAGCGCCACCCGAATCGGGACTAGGGTCGCCGCCGTGCACAGCACTAGCGCCAGTCCGAAACCCACGATCATCCCGATCGGATCTGCCTCGGCGCCAAAGGCCTGAGTCTGCAAGTACATGTAGACTGGCTTTGCTTCGAGAATCACCACGGCCCCGATCAACGCGATGGACGTCATCATGAACACGAGGCCGCCGAACGACGTCGGGATCTGGGCGGCGTTTTCCGTCTCGAATTGTGGGAACATCGTTCCGAATCCCACTGCCAGGCCGGCAATCGCCATGGTCATGAACGTGATCGAAAAGATGGACACCGCCATCATGAACGCACTCACCTCGAGCAGCACATCCGTGAGTCCGACGATCGCCAACGCCAGGACCAGCAGGGGCAACGTGCCGACCCAGAACTTGGACCAGAGCAGTTCTCGCATCGACATTGGACTCGAGCGCAGCAGCCAGAGGGTGCGGCCCTCCAGGCTCACGCCGGGAAAAATGAAACGCGCCGCAATCGAGGCCAGCACGAACCCGGCGAGCACCAGGTTCAAAAACGGAACGATGTTTCGGAGGAAGAACGTCATCCCGTCGCCGCGGAGCGGCAGGAACTTGATGTTGAAAACGTAGACCATTACGAGCACGGCCAGCAAAATGAGCTGGGACCACTGCGTGGTGTCGCGAAAAAAGAGGCGAACTTCCTTGAGTACCAGTTCGCGCTTGACGATGCCGAACGGCGTAAGCGCGCGCCGAGAGATGCGCGCCAGTCCGCCACTCTTCACCCACTTCTCCCCGCTCTCCTGCGCCTTGCTGAATCCTTTGGCGTAGAGCCATCGATGCAACACTGCGCCAATGACGAACGCCGCCGCTGCCGTGGACCAGAGCAAATAGTACGGGAGCAGGTCCGTCTTTCTCGTGAGCCACGACATCACGGCGCGCTGCACCCATTCGCTCGGTAACATTGGCGACGTGGGCCCGCGCAGGATCGCGATGAAGTCAACGAGCGAACGAAAACCCTCCGGCCGCGCCAGGCGCTCCGGTCGCACGACGCGAAAGAGCACGACAATGCCGCCCGCCGCAAGCACGGCGATGACGCTAAGGATGTCGCGCGTGCGCCGTGCCGGAAAGATGTTCACCAGCACCAGCGTCAACGCGCTTCCGATTACCGTGGGCACGATGAGGAACGGCAGAAACGTCGCCAGCACGATCAGCGGAAAGAGCGGACCGCCCGAATACACCACGCCATACGCGGCGAACATTGGCACCGCCATCAACACCACCATCCAGCTCGAATGCACGAGTGTCTCGAGCAGCTTGGCCATGTACAAATTCAGCCAGTCTACGGGCGCCGACACGAGCAGGTCGAGATCGCGCGCGAGAAAAAAGCTCGACAACGCCGTGATGACATTCGATAACAATAGAATCGAAAAGAACCCGACGAGAATCAGCCCGAGCAGCTTGCCGGCGAGCAACGGGCCGATCTCGAGCACGCCGCGAAAATAGGCGAGCAGCCGGTAGAGCATGAAATAGATGAACGCCCAGAACCCGAATCCGAACACGGCGAGGAACGCCATCCGCATACCGTGTCCGCGTTCCGCCGACACGGACCGCGCCCGCGCCGTGAGCCACTTGGGCGTGAGCAGGTGCAGGGTCGATGGATCGGGGGTTTGTCGAAGCGGTTCAGGCATCGAGCACATCGACCAAAGCACGCGCGGCGTTCTCACCGGTGAGCTTGAGGAAGATGTCTTCCAACCCTGTGGCGCCGGCCTCGGCGTTCGATCGCAGTTCCGTCATAGTGCCCGAGGCGCGAATCACACCGCCTTGAATGATCGCAATGCGATCGCACATCGCTTCTGCTACTTCCAACGTGTGCGTTGACATCATGATCGTGTGGCCACGCCGCGTGTACTCGCGAAACAAATCTTTCAGGATGCGCGCCGCTTTCGGGTCGAGGCCCACCATGGGTTCATCGACGACGATCACCTCCGGCCGGTGCACGAACGCGCTCGAGATGATGAGCTTTTGCCGCATGCCGTGGCTGTAGCTCTCCACGAGCTCGTCGCGCCATTCCTCCAGATCGAACAGCGCGAGCAGCTCGCGCGCCCGGTGCTCCACAACAGGCCCGTCCTGGCCATACAATCCCGCCACGAACCGCAGGAACTCGGCGCCTGTGAGCTTTTCATAAATGAACGGGCGATCGGGAATGAATCCGAGTTTCGACTTGGCGGCGATGGGATTTGCCGCGATGTCGATGCCGCCAATCTGCACCAACCCCGCGGTGGGACGGAGAATTCCGGCGATCATGCGCAGCGTGGTCGTCTTGCCGGCGCCGTTCGGCCCGAGGAAGCCAAACAGCTCGCCGGCGGGAACCTCGAGATCGATCGCGTTCACGGCGGTGAAACCGCCGTATCGCTTGGTCAGCTTCGTGAGCTTGATCATTTGCCGCCCGGGGTGCGACGCGAAACGCCGGCGCCGTTCACGGACAGCACGTCGATGTTCAAATTGCCCATCAGGCGCAGCAGCTCCGTCTGTCGAGTCAGACCGCCGATCACAAAACGCAAATGTGACGCGTCGGCGGGGAACTGGCCGAACGTCGGATCGACGGGCACCCAATCGCCGAGCAGAATCTCAGGCCAGGCGTGGTAGTAGAACTTGCCGTCCACGTACGCGAGACCGGCGGCGATCCGCGCCGGAATCCCGGCGGCACGTGCCATTGCGACGAATAACTGGGTGTGTTCGTTACAATCGCCCGTACGGCTTTCGAGAACTTGTAAGGCGCTTGGCACGCCGAACGTCACTCGGTCGCTGATCGAATCGTGCACCCACTGGTTGATGATCCGCGCCGCGGTCGCCGGATTTTTTTCGCCCGCGAGAATCCGTGCCACAAGCGTGCGAATTGCCGGTGCCGAGCTCTGAATCAGCGGCTCGGGGCGCGTGTTTGCGGGGTCGATCCTGAATCCCTGCGCAAAGGTGTAGGTCGCCAGGAGTGCGCGGCCGGTCTGCTGCACGATGGCGAGCGTGTCGCCGCTCAACCGTTGGCCCGCCCCGTCGAGATCGAATCCGGTGAGATCGACGTTCGTCAATCGCACGCGGAGCGCGTTGACGCGCGCATCCAGCCGCTTGTTCGCCGCGATTGCCGTGGTTTCGAGAATGTCGCGGCCCTCGCTCACCGACGCCTTGGCCGCCTCCGTGCGCCAATTGTCGAACGCCACTTCGTACGGCATCCGTTTGAGCTCGAAGCCCAGCAGACTGGTCTCGACGATGTGTCCCTGCTCGTCTACCCATCCGGAAAATCCGCCGCCGGTCTCCGCCACCACGCGCCACGCGCGCAGCGAATCGGGTTGCACGCCATGCCACACGCCGGTGGTCCGGTCCAGCGCCGAGCTGTCGTTCACGACGAATGTCGATTCACCGCGAACGTCCACGCCAATGTCTTTGGCCGACATGCTCGACGGATCGAAGATCGGCAGGATGTAATGCTTGCCGACTTTCGGCGTCTCGCCGAGCGCTACGGCAATCGGGATCAGGGTGGGGAGGAGGATCGGCCCGGTGAGCGCAATGCGTTGCGTGTCCGGCGCGGCCGTGCCGTACGTCGTTGCCAGCACGAGGATGCTGTCACCCAGGACCTGGCCCGTCGCCTTGACGGGCGCGCCCTCGGTGTCGAGCGACAGGTCGAATTCCGTCATCCGGAGCGCGCGCGACAGCGTGACGTTGATGCGCGCCGTGGCTCGATGCGTCTTGCCGCCTGCCGGCAGGTCGGCGGCGAAATAGTCGCTCACCGTGATCGACGCGCGCGCCGTATCGATGGTGGACGACGCGAATCCCACCTGATGGTCGCCCTGCATCACGCCGTAAAAGACAGCGCCCGGGCTAACCCGTATGCCGGCCTGGGCGAGCCGCTCGAGCTGTGGCCGGTAGTATTCCTGCCGAACGAGAACCGCGAGCCCGATGAGCCAGGCGGCAATGATCGCCCCCCCGACCATCGCGCGCCGGTTCTTCACCGTCGTTGTACGTCGCGCGCTCGTTGGTACGCTGCGGTCGCTTCCACCGGCTTGTGCAGTCGGTCCAGCACCACGCCAATCCCCTTGAGAGCGCGAAAATGGTCCGGCTGCAGTCGCGCGGCTTCCTCGTATGAACCGAGGGCCTCCGCCAACTGGTCCGTGGCATTATACGCCTCGCCGAGCTGGTAGTGCGCCGCGACCATTGTGGGGTCGAGCGTCACTGCCCGCTGGAGCGGCTCAATCGCCTCCCGCCACCGTGCGCGGCGCGAAAGCGAAATACCAAGTTCGAGCTGCGCTTCGGCGCTCGTTTCATCAGCCTTCTCAGCCTTCACCGTCATGATGCGACATCCAACGTCATTGAGTTACGCCAATGCGAGAGTGGTCTCGCCGTTAATCCATTCGAGGTACTTCTCCAGACCCGCTTCGACAGGAAGCGCCAACAGCTCCGGAACCTTATACGGATGAAGCTCCGAGAACGCGGTGCGAAGCGAATCGAGCCGCGCCGACCTCGTCTTGAGCATCACGACCACTTCACGTTCGTCCGCAATCTTGCCCTGCCAGCGATAGAGCGACCTGGCACCCGGAAAGAGAGTACCGCATGCGATGAGCCTTTGATCCAGCAACGTCCGAATGAGGGTTACCGCTTCTTCATCGGACGCGACCGTAGTGAGCACAACGATGGCGTCGGTATGGGGCATGGCTCGCAATATAGCGGCTTGTCTCGAATCGGTCCCGTCCGCAGCTTTCTTCGGCTATGGCCGAAGATTTTTTGATCGTTCGCGGTGCTCGAGAGCACAACCTGAGAAATATTGACGTCACGATCCCGCGAGATCAGCTGACGGTCATCACGGGCCTGTCCGGATCGGGCAAATCGTCCCTGGCATTCGATACTATTTATGCCGAGGGCCAGCGGCGCTATGTCGAATCACTCTCGGCGTACGCCCGGCAGTTCCTGGGATTGATGGAGAAGCCGGACGTTGACTCCATCGAGGGGCTGTCGCCAGCCATATCCATTGAGCAGAAGACGGCCGGCCACAATCCGCGATCCACCGTCGGAACGGTCACTGAGATCTACGACTATCTCCGGTTGCTGTGGGCGCGGGCGGGTACACCGCACTGTCCCGACTGCGGGCGTGCTGTGCAACGGCAGAGTCCCGTCCAGATTGCCGACATTGTCCTCACCTGGCCACGCGAAACGCGCATCGAAGTGCGCGCGCCGCTCATTCAGGGTCGCAAGGGCGAATTTCGCGACCTGTTCGAGAACGCGCGACGCCAGGGATTCATCCGTGCGTACGTGGACGGCGAGCTGATTGAGCTCGCGTCGCCGCCCAAACTCAATCGCCGCCAGAATCACACTATCTCGGCCATCGTGGACCGGCTCGTCGTCCGTTCGGAAGACCGTAGCCGGCTCGCCGATTCCATCGAGACGGCGCTGAAGTTGGCCGATGGTGTCGTAGAAGTGAGCAATGCCGAATCCGGAGTGGTCGAGCTGTTCTCCGAGCGGTATGGCTGTCCGAATTGCGGCACCTCACTCCCCGAGCTCGAGCCGCGGCACTTCTCGTTTAATTCGCCGTTTGGCGCCTGCACTACGTGTGGAGGTCTGGGCACGCGCCGCCGCGTCAGCGAGCAGCTCATCCTTGGCGCGCCGCAGATTTCCATTCTCGAAGGCGTGATCCTGCCGTGGGGCGAACCCACCGGCTACCTACGCAAGATCGTGCTTCCCGCGCTGGCTCGGCAGCTCAAGTTCGATCTCAACACCCCATGGGGTGAGCTGCCCAAGGCCGTGCGCGAAACAATTCTGCACGGTGAGAAAACGGCCAAGGGCGCCAAGAAGTCGGACGCGCCGTGGGAAGGCGTGTTGACGAATGTCGAACGTCGCTACGACGAATCCGACTCCGATCAGGTTCGTCTCGAGCTGCAGGAATTCATGATCGAGGTGCCGTGCAGCGAGTGCAAAGGCCAGCGTCTCAAGCCCGAATCGCTTGCCGTGACGGTGCACGATCGCAGCATTGGCAGCGTCGTAGAGTTGGCCGTGACGGAGACGCTGAAATTCTTCGAGAGCATTCCGGTTCGCGCCGAGGGGCGCCCGGGGCTTGATCCAGAGATCGCCGGTCCCATTCTCAAGGAAGTGCGCGAGCGGCTTCGCTTTCTCGTGGACGTGGGCCTCGACTATCTCACGCTTGGCCGCGCGGCCGAGTCGCTCTCCGGCGGCGAGGCGCAGCGCATTCGCCTGGCGACGCAAATTGGATCGCGCCTCGTGGGTGTGCTCTACATCCTCGACGAGCCGTCGATCGGCCTGCACCAGCGCGACAATGCACGTTTACTCACGACACTCGAGCAGCTCCGCGACCTCGGGAACACCGTGATCGTGGTCGAGCACGACGAGGAGACGATGCGCGCCGCGAACCACGTCATCGACATGGGGCCGGGCGCCGGCAAGCACGGTGGCGAAGTGATCGCCGCGGGCACGGTTGACGAAATCATCGCCAACCCCGCGTCCGTCACCGGCAAGTTCCTCAGTGGCGAGATGTCCATTCCCACGCCGGCAATTCGTCGTGAGACGGATCCGCGCCGCACGATTCACATTCACGGCGCGCGCGAGCACAATCTGCGCGACCTCGACGTGGAGATCCCACTCGGCTTGTTCGTGGCGATCACGGGCGTGTCCGGATCCGGCAAGTCAACGCTCATCGAAGACATCCTGCACCGGTCCCTGGCGCGGCATTTCTACCGGGCGCGCGTTATTCCCGGCGCACACGATCGCATCACCGGGTTCGAGCACATCGACAAGGTGATCGACATCGACCAGAGTCCCATTGGCCGGACGCCACGCTCGAATCCGGCGACGTACACCGGAATCTTCACGCCCATGCGCGAGCTGTTCGCCGAGTTGCCTGAGGCAAAGATTCGCGGCTATGGGCCGGGCCGCTTCTCGTTCAATGTGAAGGGCGGTCGATGCGAAGCGTGTCAGGGCGACGGCCTTGTAAAGATCGAGATGCACTTTCTGCCCGACGTGTACGTGCCGTGCGAGGTCTGCAAGGGCAAGCGGTACAACCGCGAGACGCTGGAAGTTCGCTTTCGCGGTTTGAGCATCTCCGACGTGCTCGAGCTCACGGTGGACGATGCCGTGGACGTCTTTCAGAATCAGCCGCGCATTCATCAAAAGCTGCAGACCCTGGCCGACGTCGGGCTCGGCTATCTGCATCTTGGCCAGAGTGCCACGACGTTGTCGGGCGGCGAGGCGCAGCGGGTGAAGCTTGCCACCGAATTGTCCAAGCGGGATACCGGCCGCACTTTCTACATCCTTGATGAGCCGACCACCGGCCTGCACTTCGAAGACGTCCGCGTGTTGCTCGACGTCCTGCACCGCCTGGTCGATCGCGGGAACACGGTGCTCGTCATCGAGCACAACCTCGACGTGATCAAGACCGCGGACTGGATCATCGATCTCGGACCCGAGGGCGGAAATCGCGGCGGAAATATTGTCGCGGCGGGAACGCCGGAAGACGTGGCGAAAATCCAGGCGTCGTATACCGGACATTACCTGAAAGGAATGCTCGCGCAGAACTCGAAACGGAAGAAAAAAGTTGGGTGATCGAGGGGGGTGGGGGAGCGGGAGTAATGCCGCTCGGGCAGGTCATAACGATTTGATACTGACAACCGAACGGATGAAACGGACCACCAACGGATAAGGCAGCGCGCGACAATGATCGCTGAGCCGTTTCCGTTTTGTTGGCCGTTCGATCCGTGCTCTTTTCAGTATCCAATCGTTACGGCGTGCCCGAGCGGCTTCCCTCGATGCTGCCACTCACGCATTAGCTTCCGTACATGGTCTCTCTGCTCGACATCATCGGCCCCGTCATGGTTGGCCCGTCCAGCTCGCACACGGCTGGCGCCTGCCGGCTTGGCCTGTTGGCGCGAGGGCTCGTTGGTGGAACTCCAGACCGCGCGCGGCTGGAGCTGCACGGCTCGTTCGCGCGAACAGGCGAAGGGCACGGCACCGACAAGGCACTCGTCGCCGGCCTGATGGGCTTTCGCCCCGACGACGAGCGCATCCGCACCGCGCTGGAGATCGCCGAGCGCGAAGGCCTCGATTACACGTTTGAGAAAACGACGCTGGACGAGGAGGCCCACCCGAACACGGTGCGCCTCTCCATCGAACGGGGCGACCGCAAGGCCGTTATGACCGGCTCGTCGCTCGGCGCCGGCCGCGTGCTGGTGACGCGGATCGACGGCTTTCCGGTGGAGGTGTCGGGCAACTACAACACCGTCGTGCTCGTGGCCGAGGACACGCGCGGCTCGATCGCGCGTATCGCCACGCTGCTCTCTGACAACGGTGTGAACATCGCGACGCTGCGCGTGACGCGGCAGCGGAGGGGCGGCGATGCCTTTATGGTCATCGAGACCGACGAGTACCCGAACACGGACGTTCGCGACGCCATTCGCTCCTTGCCGTGGGTGCGCTGGGCCTATCGGCTCGATAAAGTATCTGCATGAGCTATTGTTAATCAATATACACTAATGTATCGCTCACTTGCTGCCGCTGTTCGTGACGCCGAAGCGCGCGGAATCCCGCTGTCGCAACTCGCGCTGGAAACCGAGGCGGACGATCAGGGCCGCCCCGTCGAGGAGATTCGCGCCGCGTTGCGGCGCGCCCTCGTCGTGATGCAGAGCGCCGTGGACCGCGGACTCGTAGGCGATCTGTATTCCGCGTCGGGTCTGGTGGGCGGCGACGCCGCGAAGTTGGTGAACGGGCCGCCAGGTCCGCTGTCCGGAACGCCATTCCGCGACGTCCTCGCCCGGGCGCTCGCCGTGCAGGAAGTCAACGCTGCCATGGGAGTGATCGTTGCTGCGCCCACCGCCGGCGGCGCCGGCGTGCTCCCTGCCGTGCTCACCGGACTGGCGGCGGCAAAGAACATTTCCGAAGACGCACTAATCGACGCCCTCGCCACCGCCGGCCTGATCGGCGCCGTCGTCGCCGAGCGTGCGTCGCTCTCCGGCGCGGAAGGCGGATGCCAAGCCGAGACCGGCGCGGCAGCGGGTATGGCGGCCGGTGCCGCCACCGAAATGCTCGGCGGGTCTCCGAGCCAGGTATCCAACGCCGTCGCCCTCGCGCAGCAAGGCACGCTGGGCCTCGTCTGCGATCCGCTCGGCGGATTGGTCGAGCTACCGTGCGTGTTCCGCAACGCGACGGGTGCCGCCATCGCCATGGCGGCGATCGAAATGGCGCTGGCCGGGATCAGCTTCGCCATTCCGGCTGACGAAGTGATCGATACTATGGGCGAGATCGGCCGCGAAATGGATGTGCGGTATCGCGAAACCGCCGGGGGCGGCCTGGCGGCCACGCCAACTGGCCGCCGACTGGCCAAGGAACGCCTCGTGCAAATAAAGAAGGCGTAGTGTCATCCCGAACGCAGTGCGGGATCTACTGTAACGTGATGGTGGCTGGCGATAAGGACGTTACGGAAGATCCTTCACTCCGTTCGGGATGACAATTCCCGCGCTGGGCGCCATACTTTAGCCGATCCGTTGAAACGTCCGATCCGCTCATGCGTAGTTTCTACAGCATTCACGCAAGGACTCGCGAGATGGTCACCAAGGAAGACATCGAAGGCTTTCTCAATCGGCTGAGTTCCGACGGGGTCAGTCATACGGAAGTGGAGCCGGGACTGTGGATCATTCGTCCCAGTGGCGAGCTGGATTTCGGCGTCGTCGTCCACTTTTCGCCGCCCGTCGTGGTACTCCGTGTGAAAGTCATGACGCTCCCCACCGACGCGGGCGCACTCGCCACGTTGAGCCGGCGGCTGCTCGAGCTCAATGCGACGGATCTCGTCCACGGAGCGTACGGCATCGAAGAGCAGTCGATCGTCATGACCGAGGCGCTCGAGCTTTCGCACCTGGATTACGAGGAGTTCCTCGCGGCCTACGAAAGCATCACTGTCGCGCTCGCGTCGCACTTGCGTGAGCTCGGCTCGTATCGCGAGGTACACTAATCCATGGGTATTATCGATAGGCTGTCGTCCCTGATGCGGTCGAACATCAACGATCTGATTTCCCGGGCAGAAGATCCCGAGAAGATGTTGAATCAGATCCTGGTCGACATGCGCGGACAGCTCGCCAAAGCCAAGCAGCAGGTTGCCACGGCGATCGCCGATGAAAAGCGTCTGCGCGATCAAACGGACGCCGAGTACCGCCAGGCACAGGATTGGGAGCAGAAGGCCGTGCTCGCGATCAAGGAGAGTCGTGACGATCTGGCCAAGCAGGCGCTCATGCGTCAGGGCGAACACACGTCGCATGGCCAGCAGCTCGAGCAAACGTGGGAGCTGCACCGGGCGGAGACGGAGAAGCTTAAGAATCAGCTCCGCGACCTGAACGACAAAATCGAAGAGGCAAAGCGCAAAAAGAACCTGCTCGTGGCGCGACAGCGCCGGGCGGAGGCGCAAAAGCGGATCTCCGAGACGATGTCGTCGATGTCCGAAAAATCGGCCTTCGAAGCGTTCGCGCGCATGGAAGAGCGCATCGAGACGAACGAACGCCAGCTCAAGGCGTCCATCGAAATCGAAGAGGAGTTCACGGGCGACGCACTGGCCCGCGACTTCAAACAGCTGGAAAAGGGCGCGGCCTCCGGCAGCGTTGACGTGCAGCTGATGGCGCTCAAACAAAAAATGGGCATGCTACCTGCTGGGTCACCGGACAAGAAAGCACTCGGCGCCGGGCGAGACGACGAAGAGACCGTGCACGCCGAAATCGAAGAATCCAGTGACAAAAAGAGCCATTGAAAGCTGATTACCGGGGCTTGAAGTTCGGTCCCATTCTGACAGCGACGGTCCTGACAGTCCTTGGTATTTGGCTGTTCAAGACCGTCGCTCAGGTTTTTGTGCTCCTCATGCTCGGCATTCTCGCGTCGCTCTATCTGGGCGCGGTGGCCGATTGGCTGAAACGACGCGGCCGATTCCCCGAGGGGCTGGCACTTGCCGCCGCCATTCTCGGGTCGGTTGGCGCGCTCGTGCTGCTGGGGTTCATTCTCGTTCCCCCGGTAATCAACCAGACGCGCCAGCTCGTGCAACAGATGCCCACGTTCATTTCGTCGTGGGAGTCGGGCATCGACCATCTGGCGAACCAGTTCCCCGCGTTGCGCGACATGGTTGGTGCGCCCGGCGAGCATCGGACCGTCCAGGCGCTCTACAATGAGATTAGTGGGACATTCGGCGAGCTTCCCACCAAGCTGTTTGAGATCGTGCATGCGGCAATCAACATTTTCGCCGTGGGCGTGATGGGCATCTATCTCGCCCTGCACCCGGCGCTCTATCGCGAATGGTTGATCGCGCTCTTTCCGCCTCGGCATCGCGATCTCGTGCGCGACGTACTCGCCGATCTCGCCGATTCGTTGCGCGCGTACATCGTTGGCCAGCTCATGACGATGACGTTCCTGGGCGCCATCACCGCGCTCGGGTTGTACGTGCTGAATGTGCCGTTCTGGCTTCCGTTCGGCATCTTCACCGGCCTCGTGGCCATCGTGCCGTTCTTTGGCACGCTGCTGTCCACCACGCTACCGGCGCTGTTCGTTCTCACCGGTCTGCCCTATCGCGGATTCAGTCCGCTGGGACACGCGCTGCTCGTGGTGGGCCTGGGCGTGGTGGTGCATCTCATTGAGGGCAACATCGTTTCGCCGCTCGTGATGTCGAAAAAAGTTGACCTACCGCCGGTGCTCACGATCATGGCGGTGCTCGTTATCGGACAACTGCTTGGCGGACTGGGGCTCATCGTCGCGCTGCCAACACTTGCCGCGGTCATGGTGATTGTGCGGCGTATTCTCATCACGCGCATTTACGAAGGCCAGGGCTTCCGCAAGACCACGCGCGAGCGCCCGCTCGTACTGCGCTTGCCGGCGCCCGGCGGCGGCGTGGCAGCGCATGCCGGACGGCAGTACGACGTGGTGAGCGCTGCAGAACGCGCCGGTATTACGCGGAGCGCGTAGCGACAGGGCCGCCGCGTCATTGTGATTGTAATGGCGGCGCCAGGGTCACACACTTTGGCGCCGCGTTTCATATCAATGTCGCATGTCCATTGCGCTCGAGATTCGCGGCCTTCGCAAACGCTACACTGTTGGGGTGGGCGGTTGTCTTGCTGTTGCCGACGTACTGCGCGATGTCGATGTCGTGCTGCGTGAGGGCGAAGCGCTCGCCGTGGTCGGCCCACGCGGCTCCGGCAAGACGACATTGATGTTGTGCGCTGCCGGACTGCTCGCCGCGGACGCCGGCGAAGTGCGCTGGTTTGGCGACAGCGCGCGTGCTGCGGCGCACCGGCGCGCGTTGTACCATCACGCGCCAATCGATCTGCTGCGCACCGGAGCCGCCGGTGAACCGCACGTCCACCTGCTCGACGTTGCTATGTCGAGCGAGGGAAGCGAGGCCGTGGACGCCTGGATTGCCCAGCGGTGCGATCGCGGTGACGCCGTGCTCATTGCGAGCGACGGCGAGGCCATTGCATCACGCCTCGGAGTTCGTGTGCTCACACTGCGCGCCGGCCGGCTCCATCCCCCCGTTCCAGCGGCCGCGCGGGTGGCCGAGCGCGCTCGAGGATAGCGAACGTAGACTGAGCAGGTTTGTTGACCGCCCTGTGCGACGTGTCTAGCATTCACAAACCTTCTCACAACCGCGAGTCGATGCCTCTCGCCGAGCTCCGTCTGTTCAACACGATGACCCGCGCGGTCGAGCCGTTCACTCCGGCCGACGGCGAGACCGTCCACATCTATAGCTGTGGGCCGACCGTGTACAACCCGGCGCATCTCGGCAACTTTCGCACGTTTTTGTTTGCCGACCTGATGCGTCGCGCGCTGCGGCTCCGCGGCTGGAAGGTGCGCCAGGTAATGAACCTGACGGACGTTGACGACAAGATCATTCGTCGCGCGGCGGAGCAGGGGAAGACGATTCGCGAGGTGACCGAGCCGGTCACCAAGATCTTTCATGAGGATCGCGAATATCTGCGGATCGAGCCCGCCGAGGTCTATCCCAAGGCGACGGACTACATCCCGCAAATGATCGCGCTGGTGGAGACGCTGATCGCACGCGGGGTGGCGTATCAGGCGGAAGACAATTCGGTGTATTTCGCAATCGACCGGTTTCCGGGGTACGGGCGGTTGTCGCGACTTGACACGCGCGAGGTGAAGTCTGGCGCGCGAGTGGCGCAGGACGACTACTCCAAGGAAAACGCGCAGGATTTCGCGCTTTGGAAGTCGGCCAAGCCGGAGGATGAGACGGCGGGCGCCGCGTGGGACTCGCCCTGGGGTCGGGGGCGTCCCGGCTGGCACCTCGAGTGCTCGGCGATGGCGATCGATTTATTGGGTGAGACGCTGGACATCCACTGCGGTGGAATTGATCTGATTTTTCCGCATCATGAGGACGAGATAGCGCAGTCAGAGGCGGCTACTGGCGTAACGTTCTCACGATTCTGGTGCCATGGTGCATTCTTGCTGACCGACGGCGCCAAGATGGCTAAACGTTTGGGTAATACGACCACAGTCAAGGGAATGCGCGAGGCGGCGATATCGCCGGCGGCGGTACGGCACTTTGTGTTCAACACGCACTACCGCAAGGAGTTGAACCTCTCGGACGATGCGCTCGAGGCATCGATGAATGCCGTTCGCCGAGTGGGGGATTTCGCCGAACGTTTGGCGACGGCCACCGGCGGCACCGCGGAGCTGGGCGAGGCGGCGGACTCGGCCATGGCGGAAGTGGAGGCGGCTCTGTTTGACGACTTGAACGCGCCGAACGCGTTGGCCGGCCTGTTCACGTTCATCAACCGGGCAAACGTCGAGCTGGACCGCAACGGGAACGACGCGGACGGATTGGAGCGGGCCCGTGCGGTTTTCTCGCGGATCAATGGTGTGCTCGACATTGTGCCGGACCGCACTGTGGATGACGCCGAGTTGGTGGTGTGGGTGGAGGAGCGGATGGCGGCGCGGCGGTCGGCACGGGAGCGCCGGGACTTCGCGGATGCCGATCGGATTCGGGGTGAGCTGGCCGAGCGCGGCATTGCGATTGAGGATTCGGCGGCCGGAACGAAGTGGAAGTTGGCTCGATAGTGCTAAGCTGCGGTACCAGCGCGGCTTGACACAGTTTCCAGCCCTGACTATCCTACGATTCTCGCGCAAAATTGACGTCTGCTGACGTAGCTCAATTGGCAGAGCACCTGATTTGTAATCAGGCGGTTGCGAGTTCAAGTCTCGCCGTCAGCTCTGGGATTGAAGGGGCGTTGGTGGATGTGGGTGACTCGTCACCGCGATGGGACTGGTCGTGCGCGTACATCCGGTGGGGTGGCCGAGTGGCTAATGGCAGCAGACTGTAAATCTGCCGGGTTAACGCCCTACGAAGGTTCGAATCCTTCCCCCACCATTTTGGTGGAACCGCCGTGGGATCGTGTGTGGCGAGCGGTGTGGAGTAGGGTGCAGGAAACGCGGGAGTAGCTCAGCTGGTAGAGCGCAAGCCTTCCAAGCTTGATGTCGCGGGTTCGAGCCCCGTCTCCCGCTCTG
>JBEPWA010000010.1:0-89670 GCA_041690755.1 Gemmatimonadaceae bacterium
TCGATTGGTGTCATCTGGTGTCATCGCATTGAACTCAGGAGGAAGACATGAAGTCGCATCGCCTGCTGTCATTGTCAACGATTGTGCTGGTGATGGGCGTAGCTCAACTGTCCATGCCGAACAATGCTTCGGCGATTGCCGCGAAAGGCGCGGCACGCCTCTGTGGTCCTAACTGCTACTATGTCTGTCCTGGCCGCGACCAACTGGAGGCCGATTGCCAGTTCGAGGGCTCAGGATGTCATAGCTCCTATAACTGTGGAGCTGGATTGTGCGGCTCGGACGGTACAATGGTAGCATCAGATTGCTAAGTTCGATCGCTTCACGAGCCCCTCTCGAGTGGAGCCGAGGGGGTCTCGGACCGCGAGCATTTTAAGCAATGGGTTCGTGAACGTTCTATCCCCAGGAGGCAGCCCATGCGCGCGCAGCTTGAGCAATTAGCGACAGTAGTCGTCGGCTTGGCAGCGTTGGGAGTAGGTACCGCGGCAGTTCATCGCGAATTCTTCTCGAATCAACTGGCAACACATTTGGAGGCCAACGACGTAAGTCGAGTGGAACACTTCGATGACTTGGTAAAGGCGGGGCGAACGATCGGCGATAGTACTGCACCAATAAAAATTGTTGAGTTTTCGGACCTTGAGTGTCCGATCTGCCGTACGTTCAATGAGCGGATACAAGAGGTTATCACGCCATCAAGCCGCGACGCTGCGCTCGTTTTTGTGCATTTCCCGCTGCCGATGCACAGGTTCGCGCGCCCCGCCGCTCGCGCCGCGGAGTGTGCCAACGATCAATCCCGATTCGGCAAATTCATCGACATTGTGTACGCAAAGCAGGATTCTCTAGGACTAAAGTCGTGGGGATCCTTCGCCGCCGAGGCCGGGATCTCTGACACTATCCAGTTCGTTAAATGCACTGCCGGCGCAAGCAAGCTTTCCAAAATTGAAGAAGGCCTAGCCGCGGGGACGAGGATCAAGGTTCAAGGCACGCCCACGGTGGTCATCAATGGATGGCGCTTCCGCAATCCGCCTTTTGATTCTCTCGCCGCAATCCTCGATCACCTGAGAGCCGGGCAGGCTCCGGTCGATACGAGGTCAGTAAGAGCACAGTGACTCTCGGACTTCGCTCGTCGCACCGACTGGTGCGCCGAGCCGTCGTTATTGCCGCGACACTCGCCGCAATACTGGCGAGCCACGCCTCTAGCCAAACGATCGCGGGCACCATCGTTCAGTCCGACCGGGCGACACCCGCCCGCGGCGCCGTCATCGTGGCAACCGACGAGCACGGGCAGATCACTCGCGCGCTGAGCGCCAACGCCGGCACTTTTCTTCTCCGCCTGCCACACGCCGGTCGTTATTCGCTTCGCGTGCTGCGCATCGGCTTCCGGCCGTCGGATGCTCCGTCCATCGACGTGAGCGCAAACGGGACGAACACTGTGACGTTGATCGCCGACGGCTCGCCGATCTCACTCGCCGCCGTCACGATTCGGGCAGCAGAAAGCTGCCGCGTGCATCCGGACACCGGATTGCTCGTTAGCCGCGTATGGCAGGAAGCGCGTACAGCAATGATGGCCACGCAGATCGGTCCCTCGGGGGCACCCCTCCAGGCATCGTGGGTGGAGTATGATCGTTTGCTCGATACCTCGGGGCGGCGCGTTGAACAACAGTCGGTGCGGACGGCCACCCATCCAACGACGCATGCCTTCAAGAGTGTGCCCGCGGACTCGCTCGCCCAGTACGGGTACGTCGTGGCCACAGCGGAAGGCACCACGTTTTTTGCACCGGACCCCGGCGTGCTCCTGAGCGACCAGTTCGCCGGCACGCACTGTTTCCGCCTCGCGCCGCGGCCCGCCAATCAGCAAAATCTAATCGGCGTGCAATTCGAGCCCAGCGACGAGCGCACGGGAGTGCGGGACATCAAAGGCACGATCTGGGTGGACGCGACGAGTAACGAGCTCACGTCGCTCGAATTCGCTTATACCAATCTTCCGGACGAGGCCATCAGAGCGGGAGCCGGCGGTCGCGTCGCCTTTCTGCGGCTGCCGGATGGGGCATGGCTCGTGGAAAGCTGGGAGGTGCGCTTTCCGATCGTTCAGAAGAGGGACGTCGTGCGCGACGGCGGCACGCGTCGAACCGTCTACGCGACCGATCGATTGGAGTTGAAGAACATTCAAATGACGGGTGGTCGAGTCACCAATGTGCGACGTGGAGACTCTACGCTGTTCGAGAGCCAAGGTCCGCGAGTGGCGCTTCAGCTGATCGAGCGCGATCCATCCGTGACTGGTGCCGGTGCCCGCGTGTCGCTCGACGGCACAGACTACTCGGCGATCGCCGACTCACATGGACTCGCACAACTTCGTTCGGTGATCGATGGCGTCTACCTCGCCCACATTCACATCCCTGTGCTCGACACCCTCGGCGCGCCTCCGCTCGAACGTGAGGTGAAAGCCCGGACCGATGGGACAGTGGATTCCCTGCGCCTGCCTACGCCGCAGGAGGTACTCGAACGCCTGTGCACAAAGCAATCGCTTCGCGACGGCGCAGCCTTGTTGCGCGGCAGCGTTGCCGATGTGCACGGTCGCCCTGTTCCGGGCAGCACGGTTACCGTGGCGTGGAGAACGTTGTCGAATGCGGTACAGCTCCAGAATCCAACGGGACCGCTCGCAGAACGATCCGTTCGCGTCGCAAGCGACACGAACGGGCAATGGCGGCTTTGCGGCGTTCCGCGCGGCGCGGTGCTCACCGCGCGCGTTTCGACCGCAGACGGGTCGGACGTACAACGCACGCAGATCGCCGAGTCGCAGGCGTGGACAACGGTGCCGTTGGTCGTCCATCCGATACTTGCTACGGCGGTGAACACCGACATGTCCGCGCACGCTTCCCTCGCCCTGTCGGTTACGAACGGCAGCGGCGAACCCATACCTGGCGTGGTGTTGAGCGTTTCCGACCGTTTGGGTCAAACTCGCGAGGCGTCCACCGACGAGCACGGAAGCGCAGAGCTGCCGAATATCGCTCCAGGCCAAGTCTCGATTCAGGCACGGCGCATCGGATTCAAGCCGGGTCTGATGACGGCGATTCTTCAAGCCGGAAGCGACACGCTACCGATCGTTCTGTCCGACGTCGCACTCCCGCGGCTCGATACGGTACGCATCGTCGCGGCACGCGCCTCGAATGTGCGCCACACTGATTTCGACGCGCGGCTGCTTCATCACGTCGCCGCCGCGGCTTTCTCGCGCGCCGACATCGAGAAACGGAATCCGGTCGACGTCTGGCAGTTGCTCTCCAACGTGACATCGCTGACTGTCACGCAGACCGGCAGCTTGGTGACGCTCGAATCGTCGCGCGGACAAATCCTGCAGCACAATGCCGTAGTGCGGTGCCCCGTGCTTGTGGCGGTCGACGGAGTGGTGCTGAATGCGACCGGCAGCTCGGTCAACGCAAACGAGCTCCCCGGGCCGAACGAAATTTATGGAGTCGAAGTATTTGCCGGCCCAGCGACCATACCGCCCCAATTCCTCCGCAGCGCGAGCGGCTCGGTCTGCGGATTGGTGGCAATTTGGACACGCTAGGACAAAGGGACTAGCTACAGAAACTTCCGTAGCACGTCCGGCGTCCACCCTTGCATGGCATTTGTAATGACGACGAGATAGTTCGTCATCATCAGTACCGCCACCACGACGAGCACCGCGCCGGAGATGCGGTTCACCCACACCATCTTGCTGCGCAGGACCTGGAACGCCGACAGAAAGCGCTCCATCGCCACGGCGGCGAGCACGAAGGGAATCGCCAGGCCGAGCGAGTAGGCGCCGAGCAGGAGCACACCGCGCGACAGGTCGCCCTGTGACGCCGCGTACGTCAAAATGCTCCCAAGGATCGGCCCAATGCACGGCGTCCACCCGGCGCCGAACGCAATGCCCACGACCAGGGTTCCGAGGTAGCCCAATGGCTTGTCGGTAATGTGAAATCTGCGCTCGCGCGAGAAAACACCTAGGTTGAAGGCACCGAGCAGGTAAAGCCCGAACGCCAGAACGAGCAGTCCGCCCACGCGGCTGATCCAGATCCTGTACGTCACGAGCAGCCGCCCGAGTAGCGTGGCGGATGCGCCGAGCGCGAGGAAAATGAGCGAAAAGCCGAGCACGAAGAGCAGGGCGTGCACGAGCGCCACCCGCCGGGATCGCTGCACGTCGTCCAGCGTCATCCCCGTGATGAACGTGATGTAGCTCGGGATGAGCGGAAGCACACACGGCGACAGGAAGCTGGCTAAGCCAGCGCCAAATGCGATGGGGACGGCGACGTTACCCGCCAATGAGCTCTCCGGAAAGGGATCGTCCGCCGGGGAACGCAAACCGGCGAGTCGTATGCTGCGGTGGTATTTCGCCCTGAAATATCGCGTCTTTCGCCGCGAGCAGCGACCGGACGACGGCCGGCGCGGGCTCGTGATGTTGCAGCTCGACGCGCTGTCGTACGTGGAGCTGCGGCGCGCCATTGAGCTCGGGTACTGCCCCACCATCTCCAAGATGGTACGTGAAGAAGGATACACCCTTCGCCGCTGGTTCTGCGGGCTGCCGTCGGCCACGCCCTACTGCCAGGCGGGAATTTTCCACGGCGAGAACGAAGGCATTCCCGCCTTTCGCTTCTACGATAAAGCCGAGCGGCGCGTCATCACGTGTAACAGCCCGTCCGGCGTGCAGTTCATTCGCGACCGCATCAGCGCGCCGGGCGCACTTGCCGGCGGGTCGAGTTACGTGAATCTGCTCGACGGCGACGCCCAGACCGTGGCGCTCACCGTGGCGACGCGCGAGAAGATGTCCGTGTTCCAGCGACTGGGCGGCTGGCGCATGGCGCTGCTCATCGCGATTCACCCCGTGCGCGTCGCGCGCATGGTGGTACAGTCGGCACTCGAGTGGCTGCGCGAAGAATGGGAGCGGGCCGCCGGCGAGTTCGCGCGCAAGCGCACGCACAGCGAAGGACTGTTTCCCTTCGTGCGCGTGCTGAGCAACGTCATCGTGCGCGAGCTCCAGACCATGGCGATCGTGCTCGACGTCTACCTCGGCGTGCCGGTGATTTACAGCACCTACATGCAGTACGACGAGCTCGGACATCATTTCGGACCGTCCAGTTTCCAGGCGTTGCGCGACCTGCGTCGCACCGACGCGCGCATCCGCGAGATTCGCCGCATGATCGCCGCCAGCGGCCGCGCATACGATATCGTCATCCTGTCGGATCACGGCATGACGCCGTCGGCCAGTTATCGCGTGCTGTACGGCGAAACGCTGGGCAAAACTGTGCAGCGAATTCTCGAAGGCGATGCGGCGCGCCGCGGGCAAAGCCCGCTCAAGTCCACCGAGAGCTTTGCCGAGTCGTCTGAGTATGCCGACATGGGGCCGCAAGTGATCGAGGCCGTGGCGCAGGTGACGCCGCGCTCGCAGCGCACCTTTCGGCGCGGCATTCGGCGTGTGCGCGATTACCTGCGCAGCCGGTACGGCATTCGTGAACTGATTCTGCCGGAGAAGTACCGCGTCGCGGAAGACCAGCAAGTGGTGGTGACGTACAGCTCCTGCCTGGCGCTGCTCTACTTTGCCGACGAGGAAAAGCCACTCGAACTCACCGACATCGCCCGCGATCCGCGCCGCGCCAACCTCTATCTCGAACTGCTGCGCCATCCCGGCGTGGGCCTGCTCGGCACCCGCAACGGACCTTCGGTACATCTGGAGAGTACGACGGGGCGCGCGATCATTGCCGATGGCCAGCTGGAAGTGCTCGACGGTATCAATCCGCTGGAGCGCTATGAGTCCACCGAGCAGGTGGTCCGCGCAGTGGAACACCTCGTGTCCCAGTCGAACGCCGGCGATGTCACCATTTTCGGAGCCTACGACGGCTATGAGATCGTGTCGTTCGACGACCAGATCGGCGCGCATGGCGCCGCCGGCGGCAATCAACTCCATCCATTTCTTATCGCGCCCGCATATCTGGAGCTCGACAATGCCCGGCTCGATGACGCGCGTGACATAAACGGAGCCGTGCTGAAACGCTACGCTGCCCCGGTCACTGCGCTCTTGCTCGCAGTCACACTCGCGCTGAGTGCGCCGCTGCGGCGTGCTCTCAACGCGCAGCAACCCGCGCGCGACTCCGTGGGCGTGATTGCCGGACGGGTGGTTGACGCGACGACGCTTTCGGCACGCGCCGGCGCAGGCGTCGCCGTGGTCGGCACAACGCGCGGAGCCATTGCCGACGTTGACGGCCGCTTCGTCATCCCCGGCGTGCCGGTTGGCCAACTGGTGGTGCGCGCGCGCCTGCTCGGCTACAAGACGCTCGAGCAACCGGTGACGGTGCGCGCGGGCGACACGACGCGCATCGACTTGCGCCTGCAGACTGAAGCCGCGGTGCTCGGCGTCGTGAAGACCGAAGCCAAGCTGTCGGCGCGCGAGGTCTTTGAATCGAAGCCGAGTGTGGGCACCGTGCAGATGTCGGCGCGCGCCGCGGAGGGCGTGCCAAAGTTCGGAGAGCCCGACATCATGCGCGTTGTGCAGTTGCTGCCGGGCGTCGAAGCGCGCAACGATTTCTCCACCGGACTGAACGTGCGCGGTGGCGAATCAGATCAGAATCTGATTCTGCTCGACGGCTATCCGATCTACAATCCCTTCCACCTCGGCGGTTTGTTCAGCACGTTCATCGATCCCACCGTGCAAGGCGTTACGCTCATGACGGGCGGTTTCCCGGCCCGGTACGGCGGGCGATTGTCGTCGGTGCTCGACGTGGAATCCGCCGAGGAGCGGCGGAGCGGTGTACACGGCACGGCGGAATTGTCGGTGCTGTCGTCCACTGGCGAGTTAGGCGGCTCATTCAATGGCGGCAAAGGCACCTGGATGGTGGCCGGCCGGCGCACCTACGCCGATCAGTTTGTGAAGCTGATAAGCAGCCAGGATCTGCCCTATCATTTTCGCGACGAGCAGGCGCACTTGACCTACGCCGTGACGCCCACCACCACCCTTGCCGTAACGATGTACGACGGCCGCGACCAGCTCGACGCCAACATCGCGTCGTTTGGCGACTCGACCAACGCCGACGCGAGCGGCGGCCGGTTTTCGTTCAGCTGGGGAAACACGGTGACCGGCGCCACACTTACCAAAACGCTCATATCCACTGAGCGCGGCGCATTCGGGCGGTTCTTCCTGGGCGACAGCACAACGCTGGAGCAGCGCGGCTCGCTGTCGCGCTTTTCCACGGCGCTCGATCTGGGCGCTGGATCGCTCGAACTGCACAATGACGTGGCCGAAGACCGGCTCAACGGCAGCGTGACCGGCCACACTGCCGGCCACGATCGTTCGTTCGGTTACGAAGTGTCAACGTATCACATCGACTACGAGGCCACGTCATCGCAGGGCGGCGCCAGTCTCTACAACCTGCGCCAACGTCCGACGTCGGCCGCCGTGTACATCGACGACATGTGGCGCGTGTCGCCCAAGCTGTTGTTCGAGACCGGCCTGCGCGGTGAGGGCATTACGGGGCGGCGTTGGAGCGCCGTGTCGCCGCGACTGTCGGCCAAGTATTTCGTGACGAAGGACTTTGCGCTCACCGCCGCGGTGGGACGTTTTTCTCAGTGGACCCACTCGCTGAATCGCGAGGACATTCCCGTTCGGTTGTTCGACTTCTGGCTCGCGAGCGACGCGACCACCCCGGTGTCGAGCGCCTGGCACTACGTGCTCGGCACCGAGCGGTGGTTGAGCGCCACGCGGTATGTTCGCGTGGAAGGGTTTTACAAGAAGTATGATCGCCTGCTGGAATCCAACCCGCAGGAAGATCCGAGCGTGCGGGGCGACGAATTCTTTCCGGTGGACGGCGATTCGTACGGCGCCGACCTGTTGTTGCGGCAATTCGAGAGCGGCCCGTTCAGCGGATGGATCTCGTACACCTACGCGGTGGCGACGCGCGAGCTGAACGGTCTGCACTATTTCCCCGGGCACGACCGCCGGCACGATCTCAACGTGGTAGGCAACTGGCGATTCAAGAAGTACCTCTTTGGCGCGCGGTTCGGCTATGCCACGGGAACGCCCTACACCAACATCGTTGGCGAGATCGTGCGGCGCTTTTACGATCCTGGCTCGAATGCGTTCGGCACGCGCGGCAGCGGCAGCCAGCTCCAATTCATTGGTGGGGCGCGCAACGCGGCGCGGCTCCCGACCACACAGCGGCTCGATCTCGACATCACGCGTACCTATCGTGTGGGGCACACCACCATTGCGCCGTATCTGAGTGTGGTGAACGCGTACGACGCGAAGAACGTGTTCATTTACATTTTTGATTACGCAAAGAATCCGCCGACTCGACAGGCTATCTCGCAGTTTCCCCTGCTCCCATCGGCCGGTGTCACGATCCATTTTTAGGGGAGTGTCTGGCGGGCGGCGAGCCTTCGCTGCGCTCCGGATGGCATCCGCGCTGAGGGTGACAGGTGCGCTGGCGATTGTCGGGGCGGTGGTGTCATGCGACCTCGGCACCGTCACGGTATCGAACACGGTGCCGGTGGTGGTGATTCACAGTGTGCTCAATCCGAACGCGCCGAACCAGGTGGTGCTGGTGGAGCATTCGCTCACTGGCACAATTACGGTTCCCGACACCGGCTTCAACCCCACGGATCCCATCGTCACTGCGGGCGGCATCCCGATCGACGGCGCCATCGTCGAGATCACCGACCCGAGCGGCACGGTGTATCGCGGTGTGGAGGACAAGCTCGACCCGGCACTGAACGGCAAGGGCGGCGGCGTGTACCGCGTTCCGATCAGCGGCTCGCAGCTCGTGCTCGGCGGGCAGTACCAGCTGCACGTGACCACGCCGGACGGCGGAGACGCCACCGCATCGACGGTCATCCCGAGCCCCGCCGCGCGCGCGATCGGTAGCTTGACTCGCACGCTTAACCGCGATCACGACACCCTGCAATTGCGCTGGAACACCGTGCCCGGCGCGCGCAGCTACGCCGTGCGCATCGAGTCACCGTTCGGTCCGTTCTCTTTCTTTACCGACAGCAACGCCTTTCGCGTGACGGGCGATTTTCGCAATCCGTTCGCCGCCAATCTCGAGCGCGTGTTCATTCCTGGTTTTCGCCAGGATGCCGTGGTGGGCGCGGTAGATGCCAACTTCTACGATTACTATCGCACCGGCAACGATCCATTCACCGGCAGCGGCTTGATCAGCCGCGTGACCGGAGGCCTGGGATTGTTCGGCGCGATTGTGGAGTTGAGCACCGGTACGATAACGGTGACGGCCGATCAGACGGAGCCTATCGAAGGCCGCTTCCGGCTCGCGACGGGGCCGGGCACCACGAACGCATACGCGGCGCAGGTCACACTCTACGTGGAGTCGAAGGCGGCCCGTAGCGGACTGCCCGATGCGCTCAGTGGCAGGTACTTCACCCCGTCACCTAACTCGCGCTCCGACGGGATCATTGGCCAGCAGACCGGCGCGAACATCACGTTCGCGCTGCTGGGCAGCCAACTTGCCGGCGACACGTTGGAATGGTTCGACGGATTTCTCTCCGGCGATACGTTGCAGGGCCGCTATATGATCAAGGGGGGGACGGCGGTGTTTGTGAAGGTGCCTTGAGGGAGGTGGTGCGGTGGTGCGGTGGTGCGCTAACGGCTTGTCATTCCGATGGAGCGTAGCGACGAGGAATCTCGTGTCGTCCGGCTAGATCCCTCGACTTCGCTCGGGATGACTGCCATGGAGCTGGTTTCGCACCACCGCACCACCGCACCACCGCACCACCGCTCTACACCGCCACCACCCTCCGCTCGGCAAACGCGCGCACTTCCGCTTCGTCCATACGGATGGCGTCGTCGATGTCGCCAGACCGGCGCTGCACGCCGCGAACCACGGCCTCGACGGTCGCAAGCGGGGCATCGGCTTCGGCGGCGACGCTCATCTCCCACTTGCCGCGATCGAGGCCCTTGAGGGTGAGGCGATAGCGGGCGGTGTGGACTACGCAGCGTAACGGGGCCGGCTCGGTCCGCTCACTGGGCTCGGACGGCGATTCGGTTGCCAGCTCCGGTTCCTCCAGCTCCAGCTCCGCTTCCGGCTCCGGCACTTCCGGTTCCATCGCCGGTTCCATCTCGGGTTCTGGCACGTCGGGCGGCGCGGCGCATTCCACGACCACGGCGACGCCGCTCTCCACGCCACCCTGCTTGATCGGCGAGAAGAAGTGAATTTCCGCTACACGCTCGGCGGAAATCTGTGCTAGAATTGCAATGAGGAAACGCTCACGTGTCTCGGTCAGCATGGGCGCGGACATCAGCGGGCGGACGTGGAACGGGCGTCGAGCTCGCGTTCGACGTAGAGTCTCAGAATGTGCATGAAGTCCTGGGCATTGGTCACGACGCCGAACGCCTGATGCGTCCCACGGTCCTTCAGCTTGCTCACGACGAACTCGGATGAGTCAACGCAGATCGTCGCCAGCTCGCGCATCTGCCCGTCGGGCAGCTGCACGAAGGCCGGCAACATGTTGCCGGTGGCGATGGCGTGGAGCGCCGTGGCCACGAGCACGGCCATGGTCGCCTTGATCGCGTGCACGCGCATCGCGTCCTGCGCGGCAATAGCGTCCGTGATGACGTCGGGCAGTGGGCCGTCGTCGCGAATCGAGCCCGTGAGCACGAACGGAATGTTGTGCTTCACGCACGAGTACATGATTCCGTCGGTGACGATGCCCTGCTCCACCGCCGCCGCGATCGAACCTGCCGCGCGCACCTTGTTGATCGCCCGCATGTGCAGCCCGTGCCCGCCCTGCGTCGCCCCACCGGTGCTCGTCATGCCGAGCGTGGTGCCAAAGATCGACGCTTCGATGTCGTGCACGGCCACGGCGTTGCCGGCAAGCAGCGCGCCGACGTACCCATTGGCAATGAACCAGCTCATGTCGGCCCGCGCGCGCGAGTGCACCAGCGCCGGCCCGGTCACCCAGATCGGATAGCCGCCCCGCTCCTTCTCGTCGAGCAGCAGTCGCGCCATGTGCGCGTAGTCGATCGGCTTCTCGCGCGACACCTCGCTCGACATGAACGAGAATGCGTCGTCGTGCGGACCGGTGGGCACGAGCTGAGTCTGGACGAAAATGCCCTCCGAGCCGTCTTCCTTTTCGCCCACCGCAACGAGGTCGCCACGGCTCACGCGCCGACCTTCGCGCACCCACACTTCGCCACGCGAATTGAGCACGAACACCGAATCCATCCGCGGCTCGTGCGGCACCCGCCACTCGCCGTTGATCCGCACGAAGCTCGGCAGATTCGACGTCGAGAAAAAGCCGGCCGGTAGCACGCCGTCCGAAGGCGCCGGAACGAACCGCGCATCGGGGAATTCGGCGAATTTTGGCTGGGTGAAGTCGGGGGGAGAGAACGTCGTCATCTCCGGGAATCTCGCGGGTTTCCGGGTCGGATGCCACCGTCGACCTCCCGTGGGCAGGGATCGATTTGCAGGGGGCCGGGTTGACTTCGGGCTTGGGTCTGGCGTGGTGCATTACTTCCAAGTCGCAACCCCAAACCGCAGCGAACCCGAGCCCGTTTGAGGTCGCCCTACTCGTCTCTGAGCGCCTCCATGGGGGCGACCCTCGCCGCCCGCCTCGCCGGGAGGTACGCGGCCAGCAGGCCGACGGCCGCCAGCACGCCCATGGCCGCCAGGAACGTCGCCGGGTCGGTGGGCGCCACCCCGAACAGGAAGGTCTTGAGGAACGCGTGGCAGCAACCGCAAGCACGCAGCCGAACGCCAAGCCGACCACAAGGACCACGGTCACTTCGCCAAGCACCATGGCGGCAACCCGGCGTTGCGCCGCGCCAAGCGCCATGCGAATGCCGATCTCGTTGCGGCGCCGCGAGACGTTGTACGCCATCACACCGTACAACCCCATCATCGCGAGCAGCAGCGCCACACCGCCGAAGAATCCGGACAGCATGGCGAGCAACCGTTCGCGCGTTAGAGAATCATCAATCTGCGTGGCGAACCGCGTGAACGACACGCTCACCCGCGGGCTCACGTCGGCGAGCATCGCCTTGACACTCGGCGTAATGCCGGCGATGCCGCCCGTGACGCGCAGCTCGGCCGTCATGGTGGTTTCCCGCGACGAATCCTGCGCCATCGCCAAATAGAGCGTTGGCGGAACGGGCTCTCGGAGCGAGCGGTACTTCGCGTCCTTGACGACGCCGACGATCGTGACCGGCGGGCTCGCGCCCCTGCCGTTCCGGTAGTGGAACACACGGCCCACCGGGTTGGGCGTGCCAAAGAAATGGCGTCCCAGCTCCTCGTTCACGATCACCACCACCGGCGTCCCGATCCGGTCGTTCGCGTCAAAGTCGCGGCCGGCGAGCAACGGCGTGTCGAGCGTGCGGAAATATCCGTCGGTCACCTCATTGAAGTACGCAAACCCATCTTTCTTCGACTTGGGTACGTAGCCGTCGACCCCCAGCGCGCCGTTCCATGCCCCGGATCCCAGCGGCGTCAATATCGACGCGCTCGCCGCGCTCACTCCGGGAAGGGCGCGCAACCGCCGTAACACGTCGGCGTGCGCCGCCCGCTGGGCCACCACCGATTCCATTTTGGGCAGCACGGCGCTGACGATCAATACGTCGTCCGGCCGAAACCCTGGGTCCACCGATGCCAGTTTTCTAAATGTACCCACGAGCAATCCGGCGCCAACCACGAGTGTCAGCGAAATGGCGATCTGCGCGACGAGGAGCGCCTTGCCTACGGCGAATCGCCCCTGCCCATGCACCACGCCCCGGCCGTTCGACTTGAGCGCCGCATTGGGATCCACGCGCGCCGCGCGCAGTGCCGGCATGAGGCCGAACACGAGTCCCGTGAGCACCGCCACGCCAACGCTGAACCCGAGCACACGGCGATCGAGCGCGAGGTCGAGAAAAATCGGACTCCCGGCCGGCGCCAGGAACTTGACGAGCAGCCTGCACCCCCACTGCGCCAGCACCAGCCCAATGCCGGCGCCGAGCAGCGAGATCAACACGCTCTCGGTGAGCAGTTGGCGAACCAGGCGATTCTTCGCCGCGCCAAGCGCGACGCGGATCGCCAGCTCACGTTGGCGAGCGGCCGATCGGGCCATCAGCAGATTCGCGACGTTGGCGCAGGCGATGAGCAGCACGAGCACCACAATGCCCATGAGCGCGAACAGCGCACCAGTGTACATGTCACGCAACGACGACAACCCGTTGCCCGCCGGCTTCGTGGTGAACGACCGCTCGAGGTACGACGCCTGCATCTCGGAGTCCCAATCATTCGGCAGCGTCGACGTCACCACCGCTGAAGCGATAAGCGCCAAACCGGCGCGCACCCGATCCGGCGACACGCCGCCCTTGGGACGCCCCATCACCGAGAGAAACCACCGGCTGCGTTCATCGAGCGTGCCGGGATCGCCGTTCAAGACCGGACTGGCACAGAGCGCCACGAACACCTGCGTCGACTTGCCGACCTCGAGGCCGGCAAATCCGGGCTGTGATACACCGATGATGCGAACGGGATGTGAGTCGAGCGAGATCGTCTTGCCGACCACGCTGGGATCGGCACCGTACTCGGTGCGCCAGAACGCGTCGCTGAGCACGGCGGTCGGTTCGCAACCGCGCTGGTCGTCGGCCGTCGACACCAGCCGGCCCGCTGCGGGTTGCACGCCGAGCGTGCGAAAGTAGTCGCCGCTCACCAGGGTGCCGTCGGCGTAACGCGCCTCGCCGCCCGACGTCAGATCGAACCGATTGACCGGCCCATAGGCGAACACGCCGCTGAACACCGACTGGCGATCGCGCAGTGCCTCCCATATGGGATTCGTCATCTCAGCGCCGTCGTCGCCCATCACCACCTGCACGAGCTCCTCGGGATGACTCACCGGCAGCGAGCGCAGCATGACGGCGTCGATCAACGTGAAGATCGCCGTGTTGGCGCCAATGCCAACCGCTAACGACAGAATTGCGACGAGCGCGAAGCCGCGGCTGTGGTTGAGCGCCCTGAATGCGTAGCGCAGGTCACCGGCGAATGTGTCGAGCCAGGCGACGACGCCGGCATCGCGGACCCGCTCCTTCTGTCCGCCGACGTTGCCGAACATGCGGCGCGCCTCATATGCCGCCGCCGCGGGCTCCATGCCGTGCGCCACCAAATCCTCCGTGCGCTCGGCGAGATGAAACGCGAGCTCGCGATCGATGTCGCGCGAATGGCGATTCGACCGAAAGAGATTGAGCAGCCGGCGCGGCAGCGACATCGTCAGCCTCGTGGTTTACGCGTACCGCAGCACGCGGCGTACGCCTTCGGTGAGCCGGGCCCAGTTTTCCTCTTCCTGCGCGAGCTGCTTGCGTCCCTTGGCGGTGAGCGAATAGAACCGCGCCTGGCGATTCTTCTCCGTCGTTCCCCACTCGGCGCTCAACAGACCGTCCTGTTCCATGCGATGCATGGCCGGGTACAGCGACCCTTCCTCGACGCGCAGCATGTCCGCCGACACCTGCTGGATGTGCGCAGTGATGGCGTAGCCGTGCATCGAGCCACAGGCGGCGAGCGTCTTGAGCAGCAGCAGGGAGAGAGTACCCTGGAGGATGTCGTTTTTGGTCTTTGGCATTACTCAGATAGCTTGCTATGCATAACTATCTATGTATTGCGCGCCGAGCTGTCAAGTTTGTCATTCCGAGCGGAGCGAGGAATCTGGTGTCGGCCGTCCTATAATTGGCGCGAGAGAAGATTCCTCCTCACGTCGTTCGTCGGAATGACATCTAAAGCAACGCTACCGGATCCCGATCCAGCGTCACTCGCAGTTCACCCGCCTTCCCCACCTTGAACCGCTCGAGAAAGTACCGCCCCACTCGCGTCAACTCCGACGCATTCTCGGCTTTCACCAGCACATGCCAGCGCCAACGATTCTTGATTCGGTCCACCGGACAGGGCGCCGGGCCAATCACACTGATCCCCGGCATTGGCCGCCGCCGAAGCAGCTCGTGCAGCCACGCACTTCCCGCAGCGGCGAGATCGGCCGTGCCTTGTTCGGTCGTCCCACTGAACACGATGTTGGCAATGCGCACCGTGGGCGGGTACGCCGGCACGTCGCGCCCGGCAAGTTCCTGCCGCACGAACCCTTCATAGTCGTGCGCCACGGCGCACGTCACCGCGTGATGATTGGGGACTTTTGTCTGAATGAACACCTGTCCGCCTTTCGGTCCGCGGCCGGCGCGGCCGGCCACTTGACTCAACAGCTGAAAGCAGCGCTCCGAGGCGCGAAAGTCCGGCAGGTTGATGCCGACGTCCGCGTCGATCACTCCGACGAGCGTAACATTAGGAAAGTCTAATCCCTTGGCGATCATCTGCGTGCCGAGCAATATGTCTACCTCACCGGCGCCCACGCGATCGAGAATCTCGGCATGGGCCCACTTGCCGCTCGTCGTGTCGACGTCCATGCGGGCGATGCGCGCCGTTGGGAACCGGTCCGACAGCAGACGTTCAACCTGCTGCGTACCGAGCCCCCGGTGCCGCAGCACAACGCCATTGCAGCGCGGGCACTTGGTGCGCGGCGGCTCGGCGTGCTGGCAATAATGGCACACCATCCGTTCGGTGGTGCGATGGTACGTCAGACTGATCGAGCAGTTGGGACAGGTGGCGACGTCACCGCACTCGGCGCACTGCACGAACGCCGCATAGCCACGGCGGTTGAGTAGCAGAATACTCTGCTCCTGCTTTACCAATCGGTCGGCGAGCGCCTGCTCCAGCTCCTCGCTCACTACCAGCCGCAGCCAGTCCTCGGCGCTCCGCTCGCCGCCCAGCGCCGCCTTGCGCGCGAGCGCCGCGTCGCGCGGCTCACGACGATCGATCACGTCGATCTTCGGCAGACGCGCTCCGCCCACGCGTTCAGGAAGTGTGAGCAGTCCGTACTTGCCACTTTTGGCATTCACCCAGCTTTCGAGACTTGGCGTGGCGCTGCCAAGCACGACGACCGCGCCCTCGCGCCGCGCGCGGACAATGGCGACTTCCCGCGCATGATAGCGCGGCGTCTCGCCTTGCTTGTAGCTCGACTCGTGCTCCTCGTCCACGACGATTGCGCCAAGGTTGTGAAGCGGCGCAAAGATCGCGGAGCGCGCGCCCACGGCAATGCGCTTGCGCCCCTCGCGCAGAGCGAGCCATTCGTCGTACCGCTCGCCGTCGCTCAGCGCGCTGTGGAGCACGGCGATCTTGTCGCCGAACACGGCGCGAAAGCGGTCTACTGTCTGCGGCGTGAGCGCGATTTCCGGCACGAGCACGATCGCCGTCCTGCCCTGCTCCAGCACGACGCGGCGCAGCAGCTCGATGTAGACGAGCGTCTTGCCGCTGCCCGTCACGCCGTGCAGCAGAAATACGTCGCCTGGCGATGCGGCGGCGAGCCGATCGATCGCCTCGCGCTGGGCCGCGGACGGCGCATGGCGCGCCGGAGCCTGCACCGCGCGCCGGGAGAACGGATCGCGCGCTACAACCTCGTTGTCGATCTCGATGAGGCCCTTGGTCACCAGACCCTTGAGCACCGACGACGACACCTTGAGCTGCGCCGTGAGGTGCTCCACCGGCACGCGTCCGCCGAGCGAGAGCAGCAGCTCGAACAGCGCGCGCTGTTGCGGTGAACGAGCGAAGAGCCGGTCGCGTTCGGCGAGTGACTCGAGATCCTGCAGCACCGTGGCAACGCGCCGTGTGCGCAGGGACGGTGCCGGCACCGTCTGCGACGAGAGCGCCGCCGGCAGCGCCGTGCGAATGACGACGCCGAGCGGCACGATGTAGTACGCCGAGATCCATTCGCAAAGTGCCAGCAGGTCCGCACTGATCACCGGCTCGGAGTCGGGCAGCGAATGCACGCGCTTTGGCGTCACACCCTCGGCCGGTTCAGCCACGGCAACGATGACACCAATCTCCCGCCGGTTCCGAAACGGCACCACAGCGCGCATGCCAGGCCGCGCCCGCGCAGCGTCAGCGTCGTCGGCCTCGTACGTGAAATTCCGAAAGAGCGGCAGCGGGAGCGCGACGGTGATCAGCACCAAGGAAAGTTAGCCGCAAACACGAACGCCGTCCCATGTCACCCCGAGCGCGCCCCCATGTCATCCCGAGCACAGCGAGGGATCTTGCCGGCCCATTCGAGACGCGTCCACGCACCCCTTCACCAGCCCCGCGCTCCCCCCCAAAAGCAGTTTCCGCGTATTCCGCGTATTCCGCGTGCTCCGCGTCAAAAGCAGGAAAGCCCTCTTCAATTTTTAACGCGGAACACGCGGACAACGCGGAACACGCGGAATGAAAAAGGAAGACCCCATCCTCGCACCGCGACAAAGCTCACCGGCATAACCGGCCGCGGCTACGCCTGATCGGGAGACGGCAGCGTCGCACCGGCGGCGGTGAGCGCATCTATCGTCGCTCGATAGTCGCCAGTGCGGCGATGCCAACTATTGTCCGCGCCATGCCGCGCCCACCCGAGCGGCGTCGAATTGAACGCTCCATCCGTCACCTCAATCGGCGGGTCGTGTCGCAAAATCTCGTGGACCATTCTAGCGTTGCCATGAAACGCGGCCCAGTGCAACGCCGTTCCGCCCGTGGGCTCATGCGCGGCAACGGGCCAGCCTGCCGCAAGCATTCGAGTCACCTTGGCGATGTCGTTCGATTGCGCCGCGTTGACGAGGCGAATTTGGTCGTCCTCGGTCAGCGTTGCCGCGAGCTTTGGATTCGTGGCCAGCAGCGCACGGACTTGCGGCTCGTCGTTCAGCTCGCACGCGACCACCAACCTCAACTCGGCGTGCGATTGCTCCATGAGGAGATTGAAAACATCCTCGTGCCCACCTTCGCGCGCCACGAGATGGGGGAGCGCGCCGTTGCCGAGTGTCCACTGGTAAATGGTGCCGCCGGCGCGAGGATTGTGCTTGGGGAAGTATCGCTCCGTGGGCGACATGCGAATCCGCGACGGGTCCTCGTTCAGCAACGCGCGCACGCCGTCGAGATCGCCCAGCGCGGCGAGCAGCAGTATGTCGGCGCGGCAGCCACGCCGCGCCAGGAAGCGCGCGACGTCCGGATGATCGCGCACCAGATACTGCGCGGGCGACGACTCATGATCGACATCGCGCGCGTTCATGTCCGCCCCGTGGTCGAGCAGAAAGCGGGCGATCTCCACCGTAGACGCCACATGCAGCGGCGTCTGTCCGTCGCCGCCGCGCGCATGCACCAACGCTGAATCGCCGGCAACGAGTTCCTCGACACGATCGAGCATGCCAAGGCGCGCCGCGGCGTTGATCGATACCACCGCGCCGCGCTCAATCAGTCTGGTCGCAAACGTCGGCGTCGCCAAATCGAGAACGTGAAATCCACCCGCCCACCAGTGCGTGAGTTGATTGACGTCGGCACCGGCGGCAATCAGCAGATCGATCATGGCGAGGTTCTCGGCCGACGCGGCGGCGTGAATCGCTGCGGCACCGAAGTGCAGGCCGGGTAGCGCTTCGTTGAGTCGCGCACGCAGCGCGGGGTGATCCGCCAGTACGCGCGCAGCCGTTGCCGCGTCACCCACCTGCACGGCGGCCACGAGCTCCGTCACACCGTTTGCCGAGCGCACCACGCCTACTTCGCGTCGCGGCGGACCACGCCGAGCCCCGGTGCGTCGGGAATCATGATCGTGCCACCGTGGATGGTCGCGCCAGAATACGGATCGTCGGCGAGCAGCGCTGCGCCGTCAAAGTCGGCGTAGTCGAGCAGCGGCGCGAAGTGCGCAGCGGCCGTTATGCCCAGGCTCGTCTCGATCATGCAGCCAGCCATCACGGACATGCCGTGCGAACGCGCGGTGGCGATCATCTTGAGCGCTTCGCGAAGGCCGCCGCACTTCGAGAGCTTGATGTTGATTCCGTCTACCGAGCCCGCGAGCCGCGCCACGTCGGTGGCGACGATACACGACTCGTCCGCGATGATTGGCAGCACGGAGCGCTCGCGCACAAAACGCAGGCCGTCGATGTCGTGGGCAGGCAGCGGCTGCTCGAGGTACTCCACGCCGCACGCCACGAGCACGTCCACCATGCGCAACGCCTGCTTGGCCGACCAGGCGGCGTTGGCATCCACGCGCAAAATCTTGGTGGGCGCGGCGGCGCGCGCGGTGCGAATTATCTGTTCGTCGTGATCGGTGCCGAGTTTGATCTTGAGCACCGGATACTCGGCTGCCTGTTCGATCCGCTGGCGGAGCTCGGCTTCACTTGCGGCAATAGAGATCGTGAAGCTCGTGAGCGGCGCCTTGGCGCGATCGAGGCCCCACAGCTTGTACAGCGGAACGCCCAGCCGCTTGCCGGCCAGATCGTGCAGCGCGGCGCTGATCGCCGACTTCACCGATCCGTTGAAGCGGATGGCCTTGTTCATCTCGTTCTCCGCGTCCTCGATCGCCCATGCGTCGCAGGCTTCGACAATGGGCGTGAGGCGCTCGAGCACGGCCAGCGCTGTCTCGGCGGTCTCACCGTAGAAACGATTCGGTGCTGCCTCGCCCCAGCCTTCCACGCCGTCGCGGTCGGTGATGCGGACGCGCATGAGGCGATGTTCCGAGGCGCCGCCTCGCGCAATGACGAAGGGGTGCGTGGTGTGAACCACCGATACGTCGTGCTGGAGCTTCATGGGATCGGCGAGAGATTGGGCCGGCGGGCCAGCAACGCGCTGCGATAGTTGGGCGCGGCGTCCGGTGCGTTACGAAGGAAGGCGATGAGCGCGTCGGCCAGTTCGTACCCGCGGGCGTAGCGCATGGCCGGCGCCTTGGACAAGCAGCGCATGACGATCTCCGACAAGGCTGCCGGCACCCGCGCCGCCACTTCACAGGGCGCGGCGGCCGATTCGTGGACCTGCTTGTAGCTCACGGCAAAGGCGTCGGCGCCGTCGAACGGCGGAAAGCCGACTAGTGATTCGTAAAGTAGAATGCCAATTGCATAAATATCGCTGCGGCCATCCACGAGCTTGCCCATCGCCTGCTCGGGCGACATGTAGTGCGGTGTGCCCATGGCGCGTCCACTCGCCGTGAGGCGGCCGTGAAAGCGCGCCGTGGCGATGCCAAAGTCGGTGAGCACGGCGTTGCCGTCTTCGTCGAACAGCACGTTGTCCGGCTTTACGTCGCGATGAATCACGCCGCGCCGGTGGGCGTAGTCGAGGGCGCACGCCACCTGCGCGCCCACCGCGGCGGTGCGCGCCGAGTCCACATAGCGCGATTTCTGGATCATATCGGCCAGCGAGCCGCCCTCGAAGTACGGCATCACCGTGTAGACCACATCCTCTGTTGCGCCGTAGTCGAGAATGCCGCAGACGTGCGGATGGACGAGCTTGGCCGCCGCTTCCGCCTCGCGCCTGAAACGCTCGGCCACTTCCGGATCGCGCCCGAGATGGGGGTGTAGCACCTTGACCACGACATGGCGCGCCAACTGCACCTGTTCGGCGAGATACACGTCAGCCATGCCACCGCCACCCAACCGCCGGATGATGCGAAAGCGATTGCCGGTGGCGCGGCGCAGGCGGGTGAGTTCTTCGTCGGGCCGCTCGAACGCCGGACGTCCCAGTTCTGGCAACGTGTCCACGCATCGCACGCAGGCGGCCGCGGAGGCGCGATTCCAGGTTCCGCACTGCGGGCAGAACACCTGTGTCAGCCCTCGAACTGCATGCGCACAAAGTCGTACGGCGCCCACGGCCCCGTCACGTCGAAGCGCATGAGATGGTGCGCATCCTGCTGCTCGTCCACCGCGACGATAAATTCCTTCCAGCTTTCGCGATCGACGAGGAACGCGGCGCTCAGTACCAGGCCGGTGATTTTCTCCAGTCGAAGCGGCACCACCGCCACCGCACGGCGCCTGAGCGCGCGAATAGACTCGGCGGCCGCGGCGGCCAGATCCGAGCCGGCCTCGAGTTCGTCCGACTTCCCGTCGGCGCGCACGATGTGCACGCGAGCCGCCGCGCGATCTTCCACGAAATCCAGGCCGCCGGTCAACGACACGTAATGGAGGTCCATCCAACGGGTCAGCACGTCCGGCGCGCGAAACACCACGCCGACCGGCGCCGGCAGCACCGCCGCTCGCCTGAAAATCCGGTCAACAATGGCCCGGTGCACGTTCACCTGCTCCGTGGTGGGCTCGTCGCCGCCATGCTCCTTCTCTTCAGAGACGACTGCGCACAAATCCCGAAACGGAATGAGGCTCGTGGGGCCGGTAAGCGCTATTTCGGCCGTTATCCCCGCGGGAACCTCGCCGGAATGGGCGTCGGCCATCGTGATCGCGTGCAAGCGGATCGCCATCAGAGAAGTTTCCGGTAACGGAGAATGACAAGGAGCAGAATGCCGAGGCCGAGTTGGAGCGCCATCATCCACCAAAATGCGTGGGGATGGCCCGAAAGGGGAATGTGCTCGACGTTCATTCCCCACATGCCGCTGATCACGACGAAAGGAATACTAAGCGTCGCGACCACCGACAGCCCCTTGGTGATGCGGCCGAGGCGGTTCGACACCTGCGTGAGGTAGCTATCGAGCACACTGCTCAGCAGATCCCGGTAGGTGTCGATCGAGTCGTTGATCCGGAGGACGTGGTCGTAAACGTCGCGGAAATAGATCTGCGATTCGGTGGACAGCAGGGCGCTGGGCCGGTTGGTGAGGATGTTGAAGACCTCGCGCTCCGGGGCGATGTGCCGGCGCAGGGACAGCACGAGCCGTTTCACGGCGAAGATGTCCTTGAGCGCCGACTGGTCGAAGTCGATCACCACCCGTTGTTCGAGCGTCTCGACGAACTCGTCGATCTTGTCGAGCAGCGGAAAGTAGCCGTCCACGGCGCCGTCCATGATGGCGTGGGCCAACCGGTCCATGCCCCGCTTGAGCAGATCGGGATTCTTGGTGATACGCCGTGCCACTTCCTCGATGGAGTCGGACACGCCTTCGTGAACGCTAATGAGGACATTGCTACCGAGGAAAAAGCACAGGTCAAAGGTCTCGAGATCGTACGGGTCTTCGGTGCCTTGGGAAAAGCGCAACCCGATGATGATCATGAACAGGTAGTCGTCGTACTCCTCGAGCTTGGGGCGGCTGTTGACGCACAGCGCGTCTTCGACGGCCAGCGGATGCAGTCCGGCAATGCCCTTGAGGAACTCGGCCTGGGCCGGATCGGTGATGTCGAGGTCCACCCAGAGGTGGCCCGTCTTGGCCGCGAGGGCGGCATTGACGTCGGCCAGGGACAATCCGGTGCTCGGATGGCCTTGGTCGTCGAGGAGGATGGTGCGTGGCTGTTGGGTGTCGGTCACGCCTTGAGTATAGGGAAGCTCCGTGCCAACTGCTTGGCAGGACGTCTCGCGGTGGCCTTGGCCCCTCGGCAGCGCCCCGCCGCACTTTCATGCCAACTACTCTGGAGACGAGGCAACGATCGAGATTCACACACTGCGGATCTCGCGGGGAACCTTGCCGCGCCTCGCGCTCGCCTCAACCTTAGAGTGGGCCGCAGTACACCGCACAGCACTATTAGAGGATTGGAACTTGTGCGCGATGAACGAGATACCGACTCGCCGTGCGTTTCATCGACGGAGCTCACGGCGAAGTCGATCTCTCTCGGCTGATTCACGCCGACGGGGTCTGGACCCCCACGGCGAGCTATTCCAGCGCCAGCATGTGCTGCACACACGCCACGCCCAGTCTCGCCGGGTCGTAACCGCCCTCCAGCGCGCTCACCACTCGGCCGTCGCACCACGTTTCAGCTCGCTCCACCACGAATCGCGTCAACTGCCGCACGTGCTCGTACTCGAGCGTGAACCCGCCCAGCGGATCGCCGGCCAGCGAATCGAATCCGGCGGAGATCAGCACGAGGTCGGGCGTAAAGTCTTGCGTGGCGGCATCGACGGCCGAGCGCAGGGCGTCTACGTAGAGCTCCGGTGCCAGTCCGGCACGCATCGGCACGTTCCAGACGTTGTCGTACGGCCCGCGATCGCTCGCCGCCCCGGTGCCCGGATACCAGGGCCACTGGTGCATAGACACAAAGCGAATGTCGCGCTCCGCTTCCACGAACGCTTGCGTGCCATTGCCGTGGTGCACGTCCCAGTCTACGATCAGCACGCGCTCCGCGGCATGTCGCGCGCGGGCGTACCGGGCGCCGATCGCGACGTTTCCAAATAGACAGAAACCCATGGCCGCGCCGCGCAGGGCGTGATGGCCCGGCGGCCGCACGACGCAGAAGCTCCGCCGCGGCCCGGTGCCAAAGGCGAAGTCGATTCCGTCGAGTACCGCGCCTGCGGCGGCCGTGGCGGCGTCCCACGAGCCTTCGCTCACCACGGTGTCCGCCTCGAGACGCCCGCCGCCGGCGAGTGCGAATTCTCGCACCTGTTCCACGTACCGCGCATCGTGGGCCAGTGCGAGGTCCTCTTCGGTAGCGTGGCGCGACTCAACGTGCTCGATGCGGCCCATCAACTCCGCATCGTCGCGCAGCGCACGCGGAATGGCGCGCAGCCGTCCGACGTGCTCGGGATGTCCCCAACCGGTGTCGTGGCGGCCGCAGTCGGAACTCGAGATGTAGGCGATCGTCACCGCAGCCCCCGCAGACGGCGCGATGCCCATTCGGATAATAATAAAATCATAATGAGCATTATGAAAATCCGTCGGTCGAACGGGCCGTGCGATCCGCCGGTTGGCGGACCGATGCGGGCGGCGCCGAGCCGGTCCACCATCCAGGCCAGCGGCGCGCTCGCCTCGTTGCCCGAACCGAGTTGCGCGCCGGGAGTACCGCCAGCGAATGCCACCGACGCCACCACGCCTGACCACCATTCGCGGTGGGCCGCGGCCGAACCGCTGCCGCCGGCCATGCGCCAGCGCCAACTGTCATCGTAGCCCACCTGCATTACGCGGCCGGCGCCGACGCGTCGCGCGGCCATCGCAATGCCCGCCGGCCGCTGCTCGATCGCTATGCCGTCAGACTTGAGCGCCGTCACCGGATAGAACCCCGTGGCACCAAGCGCGATCGTGTCGCTCGGTTCCATGGTGGGACGATATCTCGCTTCCAAGGTACCGGGCGCCAGCAATGCCATGGATCGCGCCGCGCTCGATGGTCCGGCGAGCACCAGGCCACCGCCCTCCCGAACGAACCGCGACACGGCATCGCTGTACCGCGCAATTGTCGTGTCCGTGGCGACCACGGCGGCCACAGTGCTCGTGTCCAGCACCAGGCCGCCACTCATGCCCTGGGTCACTTCGACGCCGGGCGCAACGGAGAACCGGGCAATCACCGGCCAGCCGCGCTCCTCCAGCGCCGACACGATGAATTTCCCTTCCCAGCTTGCCTGTCCAATCACCACCACCGACTTGACCGTCGCCGAGTCCGGCGGCGCGGCGCCAAAGTGTTGGTCGCCGGCCGAGGCTGTGACGCCGCCAACAACCGCCGGACTCACGAGCCGCGCGCCAAGCCGGACCACCCGCACGCTATCGATGAGCCCAGCCTCGTCGCGCACAGCCACGCGCGTGCCCGGCGGTGCCGCCACGTCGATCTGCGTACCGCCGCCCGGATCGGGCATCGCCCGGACACTGATCGCCACTGCGGGCGGCTTGCCGCTCCAACTCACCGCGTGACCGCTCCGCGCCAACGCACGCATCCAATCCACGATCCACGGTTCCGGCGTGACCGAAAACTCTCCGTGCAACGGAATGCTCGCGGCACTGCGCGTCCACGATGCCAGGCGGCCGGCAACGTCGCTCGCCCTCGCTACCTCGACGCGATGACTCGTGCTGGGAAACACGCTCGTGCCAATGAGCCAGCCGAGCAGCGCGAACGCGCCAACGCGACATCCCTGCTCAAAACGCCTACGCGGTAAGCGCATACACCACGATGTTCACGGCAAAGCGCGTGTTGTCCACCGACTGAAAGCGCTTGTTGTCGGGATGATAGCCCCACTCGGAGCTGTAGTCCTTGCTGCTGTACAACACGCCAATGCGGCCGTTGTGCATTACGGCCTGCAAATTCTTGTGCACGAGATTGTCGCCCCAGCCATTGAGCTCGTGGCTCGTAGTGGGCGGCCCGTCGAACTTGAAGAAGGCGCTGTACAGTGGATGATCGTTCGGCAGGTCGATCAGCGGGCCCACCGCGCGAGCAATCTCCTCCGTGGCCGTCTTGTGAAACACGCCGTCCACGTCGTGGTTGTGGTCATCGACGAACAACATTCCGCCGCGATCGACGAACCGCTTCAAGTTGCGACGCTCAGCATCGTTGAACCGCACCGGCAAGTGTCCGGTGAGATACAGCAGCGGAAAGCGCAGCATGCGATCCTCGGCCAGCGCCACCACCACGCCGGTAGGCGCAACGATAATCTCGGTGTATCGCGCGATCGTGTCGATGATGTTCGGCGGCACGAGCTGCGCGCTGTCCCAATCGCCCGACTCGTACTGCACCGTGGCAAACACGAACTCCGCGGAGAGAAAGGATTTCACGGGACAAATCCCCAGCGAGAGAGCGAATCCCGCGTGGCCGGCGCGCCCGACAACGCGCGACGCGCGCGCGCCAACGCCCGCGTGGCCTCGGTGCTGCGCCCGCGGCGGATCGCCGTGGCGGCGTCGCTCAAGGCGGCAGCGAATGCCGCATTGCCGCCCAGCACGTCGATGCGCAACAAAAGCAGCGAGTCGGCTGCCGCCTGCGGTTGCCGCGCCGACAGCTCGACGATTCGCGAGAACCGTTCGGCGCGCGCGCCGGACGCGGAATCGAGCGGCGCCAAAGCGCGCCTCACGCTCGACGCGCCCTTGTCCTTGCCCGTGAGCCGCACCTTGTCGAGATCGATGATCACCGGCGGCGGCGACCCGCGCAGGTACACACGCTCGGCCGTGCGCGCGCGCTGAATGGCCGCCAACGCCTTGCGCATGTGCGGCAGCGCAAGGTTCGTCTCGCCCATTTCCAGCGATGTCGATGCATCCCACATGGCGTTGTAGGCCTCGAGCAGCGGCTTGTTCACCGCCACCACAGGGCTCTCGCCGCCCTCGAAGTCGATGGGATCGGAGGACTTGTTGGTCGCCGCATCCGCCCGGGCCAGCAACTCTTCCATCGTCTTGGCGCGGGCGGGGTTGTCGTCGCCGGAATGTTCTTCGCCCGATGGATCGCCGCCGAGCCGGCTGAACACCAGTTCGCCCACGCTCCGTCTGAGTGTCTGCTGATCCACCGCAATGGCGTGCGACTCCCGGATCAGCGTGTCGCGCGGCAGCAGGCGGCGCTTCTTATCCAGCGCTTCGGTGAGCATGATCAGCATGCGCTCGCTGACCAGGCTCTTGTCCGCTTCCGACGGCGCCGCGGCGTCCACGGCCACCGAGTCATACTCGTCGGTACGCGCAATGCGAATTGACCGCGTCTCCGATACGCCGAGCCCCGGTCCACTCACGTTGTTGGCGTCGCGCGCAACGGCGCGCAGGTGTACGATGTCGCCCGGTTTGAGCGACAGCGAGTCGATGGACAGCGACGCCGCAAGCGACGCGTGCAGCGCATTGGGCTTGATCGCGCCGAGCACGCCGGACCGGAAGGTGAACGTTTCTCCTTCGCCAGAGCTGACTATATACTCGAATGATGCGGAATTAATTCCAAAATCGTCATTAACGTTGGCTGAGAGCGCAATGCGACCGTGCGGCGTCCGCAGGACGCTGTCGCGCGCCGGGGTCACGAGCGTCACTGCCGGCGGATTGTCGGCCACGGCTTCGATTACGACCACGCGGCTAAAGCTCCGGTCGGACAACTGGACGGCGACGGCGTGCGCCGGAACGCGGAGCACGATAGTCCAGCGATCGCCAGCGGTAGTCGCGGACAAACTCGCGTGCACGGAAGAATCGCCGGCCAGTCGGGCAACGACGGCGTGCCCGTCGCCGCGGCCGCGAAGCGTGAAGCTGCTTCCGACGAGCGCGCGCACGTCGCTCGGTTCGTCCACCGTCACCGTCCGTTGGCCGCTGTACGCCGGCGGCACCACCTCGGCAACCAGCGGCGTCAGACGGCTCGAGCCAGCGTTGACGCGTCCGGGCCGATCGAGCGCGTCGCCGGTGTGTGGACTGCGCACCCGCGCCACCGCGCCGAGCGGCATCGCCAGTATCACGACGACCACCGCGGCCACCACGGCAACGGGAACGCCGAGAGCGCGTGCGGTACGTCGTCGTGCGGCTGCCGCCCACAATTCCGGCGACACCCGCATAGGGCCAGCGTCGCCAGTCTCCACCGCGGTCACCAGCACATACTCGAGCGACGGGAATCGCTCCTCCACCCAGAGCGCCACTCGGCTCAGCGACACCACCGCGCGGTCGCGCCATGCGAGCGCCGTCGCCACAAGCACGGCGGCGATGACCGCAACCACGAGCATGACGCCGCGAACCGATGCCGGCAGCGGCGTGGCGAGATCAGCTATCGCCACGCCAACCAGCAGCGTGAGCGCCACGGTCGCTCCCCACACCACCGCACGCAGCGCCACGCCAATCACGAGGATGGCGCGCACCACTCGGAGCTGCGCAAAGACGTTCATGCCGTGCGCGTCACGGAGCGGCGCAACGCCAGCTCGCCAATCAACAGCAGCGCGCCGAGCATGAACAACCACGGCGTCCAGCGCGACGTTTGCGTGGAGACGTCGCGGAGCGCGCTCGTGGTTGCCAGCGGTCCGCTGCCGGCTAGTGCTGCGACCGTGGCCGCGGCAGGACCGTCGGTGACACGAGCGCCACCGCACGGGCCCAACAACGCCGACACGAACCGGCGAAATGGCGCACGAAGCGTCACGTCGCTCGCTTCGTCAATGAGTATTCCTACATGACGAATGCATCCGTTGCCTACCCGCTGCTCCACGGCCGCCGCGGTGCCGTCCGACCAGCGCGCCACTGCCGGTCCGTCCAGCACCCAGAGACGTGGAAAGCGCGCGACCATCGTTCCGCTGTTCGACGCCACGCCGCCCACGGCGTCGATCACGGCGCGCGGCGGCCAGTCGGCAAATGCCTCCGACGCCGGCCAATGCACTAGAACGCGGCCGGCCGACGTTGCCCACACGGAGTCGTCCGGGAACAACGATCCGCGAACGACGCGCACGGATGCGTTTGGCGCCACCACGCCCATCAACGCCAGGCCGGCGGCCACGGCGTCGTTCGATGTGGCCCTGATCGAGACGAGCGGTGCAACGCCCGTGTCTGCCGCGGCCTTCACTCGCACGATCCGCACGCGGCCAGGCCACGCCGCGCGGATTCGTAGCGTCGCATTGTCCAGCTCCTCGCGCGCCAGCGGCGAGACGAGCACGAGCTCCACCGAATCCGTGGACGCCGGCGCGCTCGCCGCGACACGAATGGCCCGCGCGAGCGCTGCCGACACCGAGCCGCGCGCATCGCTCGCGGTCTCGTCTGCCAATGCGCGCGGGTCGGCTCCGGCCGCGGCGCTATCGAATGGAATGATCACGCTGCCGGCGCCGAGCGCCCGCAGGCTATCACGCACCTCAGCGATATCCGCAACGTCGCGCGACCGATCGGCCATCACGATTCGCTCAACTCGGCCGCGACCGCTGATCGCCGGTGCGGCAACGGCCAGCCCAATGGCCAACAGCGCGGCCATGCGAACGGCGAGCAGCAGCAGATCCGTGAGCGCGAACGAGCGCGACCGGGCGTGGACCGGGTTGGGCGGAATGAACCGCGCCGTGGGCAACGGCTCGGCCACCGGCCGGCTGCGCGCAATGAAGTGCAGCGCAATGGCGATCACCGACGCCACCCCGGCAATTGCCAGCGCCGACGGCACCAACCACGTCATCGGACGGACGCTCCCCGCGACGCCGGCTCGGCGATCCGTCGCACGGCATGGGATGCGGCCTCGCTGGTGATCACCTCGACGTAGGAGGCGCCCGACGCTCGCCACTGCCGGGCCATGTCGGCGCGCCACTCGCCGAACGCCGTGTCGTACGCGCGGCGGCTGGAATCGCCGAGCAACCGCTGCACGGCAGCATCCTCGGGGTCGGCGGCGAGCATGGTCCGGCGCGGTGGATCGAGTTCCTCCTGCGCCACCACGTGCACGAGATACACCTCGCCGCCGCCCACGACGTGTACTCGCGCGGCGCGCAACAGCGCGTCGGCATCGCCGAGCAAGTCGGTGACAATCGCGATACGGGCGCTGCGAATCGCTGTCAGTGCCGGCGCGAGTGGATCGATGCCGTCAGGGTCGGTGGCGTCGAGCACGCGCGCGATCTCGCCGATGACGCCGCGGCGAGTGCGCGGCGGCAACACACGCACGGATCCGTCGTCCTGATGCACCGCGAGGCCAACGGGATCGCCGTCGGCGTGCGCCACGGCGGCCAAGCCAATCGCGATCTCCTGAGCGCAACGCCATTTGGCGCGCGTCATCACGGGAAAGGCCATCGACGCGGACGCATCAACGAGGATCGTGGTGGGCAGCACGGCGCGATCGGTGGCGAGCTTGATGTACGCGCGATCGCTGCGGGCGAGCAACCGCCAGTCGAGTCGGCGCGGATCGTCGCCCTGCCGATACAGACGATACTCTGTGAATTCAGCCGATGTTCCGCGCTGCCGCGAGTGGTGTGTGCCGGCGATTGGGCTCGCGACCGCACGACGCGCCACCCAGTGGACCCCGCGCACGGCGTCGAGCAGCGCGCCGTACCCCGGAGACGGTATCACACGTGGATCTCGCTCCGCGGCGGTTCGATTCTCGTGAGCAGATCATCGATGATTCGCTCAATGCTCACCCCTTCGGCCTCGGCGGCAAAGTTCGGGAGCACGCGGTGGCGCAACACCGGCATGGCGACGCGCTTCACGTCGTTGGGTGACACGGACATCCGTCCGGCGAGCAGCGCATGCGCCTTGGCGCCGAGGATGAGCGATTGTCCGGCCCGCGGACCGGCGCCCCACCGTACATACCGCTTCACGAGCTCGGGAGCGCGCCCGTCGTCGGGACGCGTGGCGCGCACGAGCGTGGCGGCGTAGCGAAGCACAGCGTCCGCCGCCACGATGTCGCGCGTCAATCCCTGCAACGCGATGAGCTCCGACGCGCCAAGAATGGCGTCGAGCTTTTCGTGCTTCGCCCCGGTGGTGCTGCGCAATATCGCGATCTCTTCGTCTTCCTTGGGATAGCCCACGCGAATGTCGAACAGAAAGCGATCGAGCTGCGCTTCGGGCAGCGCATAGGTGCCCTCTTGTTCGATTGGATTCTGCGTGGCGAGCACGAAGAACGGTTCAGCCAGCGGCATGGTATGACCGCTTGCCGTCACGCTGTGCTCCTGCATTGCCTCGAGCAGCGCGGCCTGGGTGCGCGGCGGGGCGCGATTGATCTCGTCGGCCAACACGATGTTGGCAAAAATCGGCCCGCGCACAAAGCGAAAGCTCCGCGATCCGTTCGAGTCTTCTTCCAGAATCTCGGTGCCGGTGATGTCGCTCGGCACGAGATCCGGAGTGAACTGGATGCGGTGAAAGTCCAGGTGCACGGCCTCGGCCAGCGACCGCACCATGAGAGTTTTGGCAAGTCCCGGCACGCCCACCAGCAGCGCGTGGCCGCCGGCGATCAACGACATCAGAATTTCGTCGAGGACCTGCTCTTGGCCGACAATACGCCGCTGCACCTCGGAACGAAGCCGCGACGCGGCGGCGAGCAGTGCGTCGCGGTCATACGCCGGCGGTGCTGCGGTCACCGGACGGCGCGGCGGCGGCGATGGGTAAGCAGCAGGATGGAGCCGTCGATGACGCCGGCGTCGGCCAGCGACTCGGCTTCGTCGAGAATCTCCCAGCCGCGCAACTTGACGACGAAATCCTGGTGCATTTGCGCTTCGGGAAACAGTGCCTCGAGCGCCGCCTGCTTCACCGCGACAACCGGCTCGGTGGGCGACACGACGATGGCCACGACATCCCAAACCTCCGGCATCTGGACGCGGATCGTGATGGCCGCCGAGCCCGGAGGCGCGAGCTCAATCGCCGTCTTACGCGCGCGCAGTGTGGTGACGAATGGCGCGCTCATACGATTGTGTCCTCTTCCATCGTGGTGAAGAAGCGCGACACCTGCATGTCGAACAGGTAGCTCGAGCCGGTGACGCGCGTGCCGCCGTCCGTGCCGGGCGCCACGCCGATCACGATCTCTTCCCCGCCCTGGCCGCGAAAGCTGCAGTGGCTGGGCCCTTCCATGTCGAGGAAGGTGGCGTAGAGCGACGGCCGGGTGGAAAAGAACGACTTGGCCCGCGTGAGGACCTCATCGGGGGCCAGCGTGGTGTTGATCTCCTGCAGCGTGCGTTGCGACGTGCTCATGAATCATTCCCCAACGGTAGTTCAAACCTGAACGTGGTTCCCACCCCGGGAGCCGACGTGAGCGTGATGTCTCCGTTCACCAACCGCGCCAGCCGGCGCGCCAGGGCCAATCCCAGCCCCGATCCGCCGAACTCCCGCGTCGTCGTGCCATCCACCTGCCGAAATTCCTCGAACACCAGCGCGTGCGCGCTTGCCGGAATGCCAATGCCGGTATCCTCGATCGTGTACGTCACCCGGTCGCCGGCAATCTGCACGCTTGCCCGCACAGTGCCCCCCCGCGTGAACTTGAAGGCGTTGTCGAGCAGGACACGCAGCACTTTCGTAATCGTCTGACGGTCGCTTTTCATTCGCGGAACGATCTCCGGCTGCGACACCTCGAGCTGGACCGCCTCGAGCCGACCCTTGGCGCCGGCAATGGCGTCGCGCAGCGGTTCACGCGGATCGAATACTGCTAACTCCCCGGCCGCGCGCCCGCGCTTGAGCGCCGTGAGCTCGAGCAAATCCTCGATCAACGTCAACAGTTGGTCGCTGGCGCCCTTCACTTGATCGAGCGTCTGCTGCTGCTCGGCAGTGATGGGGCCGGCAAGCCCGTCCTGCATGAGAGAAATGTAGCCAATCACGGCGGTGAGCGGAGTCCGCAGCTCGTGCGAAATGTTCGCCAGGAACTCGTCCTTGATCCGTCGAGCGTCCACCACATCGGCGTACTGACGCTCCAAAGCCGCGTTCGATTCCATCAACGCCGCGTTCGTGCGCCGCAGGTCGGCGATCAGGCGAGCTTTTTCCGCCGTGGCGGCCATCTGGTCCGCCACCATCCGCATGAGGTGGCGGGTGTCCGGCGTGACGACGTTAGGCGTGGCGAAGTAGAACGTCACGGTGCCGAGCACCAGCTGGGCGGTCTGCAGCGGCAGTGCGACGAACGACTGAAAGCCGAGCTCCTTTCCCACCTCGCGCCATTCGTCCAACGTCGCATCGGCCGTCAGGTCGAGCACCTCGACCATGCGTCGCTCACCCGCCGCCGTGCCGCTCGGCCCCTGGCCTAGCCGCACCCGCATTTGCCCCAGGAAGCGATGGTAGCGCTGCGGCCAGTTGTGGACGGCCGCCAGGCGCATGAGGTCCGAGCCGTCGTCGATCAGGTAGACGCAGGCCAGCGTGGCGCCCACGAGCGGGCTCACGCGGTCGAGCGCGAACTGGAACACGTCCTCGGGCCGATCCACCGTGAGAAACGCATGGACGATCTCGCGGATCGCCATCAGCTCACGGAGTCGGAAGTCGGTGGGCTCGGGCTCGGCGCGGAGACGATCGGGAATGGAGGTCATTCTACGGTTTCTTGGGGACCGTGAGTGTGCGAACCTCGACACGATGAATCAACACGTTGGGCGGCGTCGCAATTACGCTCTGCACAGCCTCGGCAACATCCTCCGCGGCCAGCATCCAGCTTGGGTCAGAGCGCGCCGAAAAGTGCGTGGCCACGGAGCCGGGATTGACAATCGACACCTTCACGCCAAAATCGCGGACTTCCAGCATGAGACACTCGCTGAACGCCATCACCGCGTGCTTGGTGGCGGCGTAGCACGATCCCCCCGGAAAGGCCGTACGTCCGGTGATCGATCCAATGATCACAATGTGCCCGGACTTCCGCTCAATCATGGACGGGAGCAACGCGCGGGTGACGTCGTAGAGCGAATTGAAGTTGACGTTCACCATTTCCGTCCACTCGTGGCGCGTCAGCTCCATGAACGGCTTGAGCGTGCCAACGCCAGCGTTGTTGACGAGCACCTGGGCGTGGATGCCCGCCAGCGCCGCGGTGACTGCGGCCGGGTTGGTGATGTCCACGACGCGCGGACGACACGACCCTCCGCTGCGCTCGATCTCCTGGGCCAGCGATTCGAGCTCGTCGTCCGACCGCGCCAGCGCGACGATGTCGTACTCGGCGGCGAGCCGCAGAGCGGTCGCGCGCCCGATCCCCTTCGACGCTCCAGTGACGACGGCGACTGGTTTTGGCATTCGAGCAATCTATCTCGACAGTAGCGGTACTGGCGAGAGAGAGTTTGGCGCTGCGGCCCAAGTGTTTCGCCCGTTCCGCTTTGCTGTGTACGCGGCCTGATCGGCCATGGCCACCACTTCCTGCCATGCCGGCGCCTCGGGATTGTCCGGATCGAGCGGAAACGCGGCAAATCCGATCGAGCAGGTCACCCGGATCGCTTCGCCGTTCGGCAGCGCCATGCTGTGCCGCTCCACGGCGAGGCGCAAACGCTCGGCCGTCACCGCACCCTGGTTGCGGTCAGTGAAGCGCGCAATGATGAGGAATTCATCGCCTCCCCATCGCACGGCGACGTCCGAGTCGCGGCAGGTCGTGCGCAACACCGTGCCGATCTGCACCAGCAACTGATCGCCCACCGAATGGCCGTGCGCGTCGTTCACGGCCTTGAAATGGTCGATGTCCATCATGAGGAAAATCAGATCGGCGTCATCAACGGCGGTGCCGCGGGCGGCGGCGGCGCGGCAGCGGCGGACGCTCGCGGCAATGTCCACCTCGATCGTCTGTTGCACGTACCGCCGGTTGCGGAGCCCGGTGAGCGTGTCGGTCACGCTCAGGGATTCGGCGATTCGCGTGCCCTCGACGCGGCGACGGTAGAGAAAGAAGCCGACGACGGCAATGAGGATTGCCAGTCCGGCCGCGGCATCTCGCTGGAACGCTCGCGTCGTGGCTTTCAGCTCCAGCTCGGACTGGTTGTGGCGCAGAGAATCCAGTTCGCGCAGGCGGCGCTCGTCGTTGTACTGCTGCTCGAGGCTCGCGATGCGCCGGGCGGTTTCGCCGCTGAAGATCGAATCGTTCACCGACTGCGAGCGTCGCAACTGCTCCAGCGCGTCGCCCAGTTGTCCGCGCGCCTCCTGCCCTGCCGCCAGTTCCGTCGTCGCCTGCCGCACCAGCTCGCGGGACGGCATGGCAGAGGCCATCGACAGCGCGTCGCGGGCAAACACTACGGCGTTGGCCGGCGCGCCACTGGCGCGCTCAAAGGCGGACATGGCCAGGTTGGCCTGCACGATCAAGCCCTTGTCGCCCACAGCCGCCGACATGGCCATGGCCTGAGATAACTCGCTTTGCGCCGGGCCAAGCTTGTGCATGGCCACATAGACGAGGCCAATGTTGCGATGCGACAGCGCGATCGCCGATCGATCGGTGGAGGCGGCACGCAGCGCCATCGCCTGCTTCTGATAGGAAAGGGCCTGCACATAGTCGCCCTTGTCGTAGTACGCGTCGCCAATGTTGTTGAGCGTTGACGCAACGCGCGGCTTGTTGCCCAACTGCCGGCGCAGGCGTAGTGCTCGCCCGAAATACATCATCGCCTGGTCGAACTGGCGCAGCCGGCCGTAGACGATCCCGATGTTGTTCAACGACAGCGCAATCGCCGTGCTGTCGTTGCTGTGCTCCCTGAGCGATAGCGCTTCGAGATGGTACGCCAGACTCTTGCCGTAGTCGGCCAGGTCCGTGGAGTAGACAAAGCCGAGGTTATTGAGAGAACTGGCAATCGCCAATGCGTTGCCGAGCGGGCGTTGGAGTGCGAGCGCCAGGTTGAAGTCCTGCGCGGCGCGGTTCGGATCGCCCAGTCGCTGGGCCAGCGTTCCCAGATTGCTGATTGCGCGCGCCTCGCCGGCGCGATCGCCAATCCGGTTGGCGAACCGGCGCGCGCTGTCGGCATAGAATGTGGCGGAGTCGTATTGGCCGGCCGTCATGAACGGCCAGAGCAGCTCACTGAGCGCCGAAATTTGCGCGGTCGAATCTGGATAGCGTGTGAACAGCGCCAGCGCCTCGCGCCCAAAGCGGAGGGCGTCCTCGGGCCGATCGACACGGTGGGCCGCCTCGAGCTTGGACAAGGCTTGGGCGCGTTCCAGTCCGGCCAGCGACGGCAGCCGCGTCTCGAGCTCCGCCGATGACTGAGCTCGCGCCATGCTGAACGCGGACAGGCAGAGAATCATGGCCAGCGTAAACCACCACATGGCGCGGCGGCTAACGACGGGGCCTGGAGTTGTGGCTTGCTTGTTGGTGACGTGCACGGCGTTGGGCACGGAGGCGGGAGTGACCGCTCCGGAAATGGTTGGCGGTCCCACCATTGACGACCATGTGGTAGATACGCATCGGCGATCCATGGAATGCCCGGGACGGAGCCCGAGCCACGCCCACGACATACCAAGGCGCCCCAACCCGCCACCAATTCGCGGTCAGCTCCATTGGCGACGCTGAAGACTGGGCCAAGGGCGACTGCGTTGAACCATTCGGATTAGCCAAATAACTCGCGCAACAATCCCGCCTCTGCACCCCCCAATTGCCCTTTTGCAGTTTCCGCGTATTCAGCGTTTTCCGCGTATTCCGCGACAAAAAACACGGGTGCTCTCACTGGTGAGCGATTTCTTACCGCAAGCGAATTTCTTGCAGTTTCCGCGTACTCCGCGTGTTCCGCGTATTCCGCGACAAAAAGACGACGGTGCTCTGCGCAGAGATCGATTCGTTTTGAACGCGGAATACGCGGAATACGCGAAACACGCGGAATGGTCACGAACGCCGCCGAAGGATCCGCTACCCTTCTTTTTGAAATGATTTTGATCGCGCGCTGGCCTATCGCATGAGCTTACGCTCATTGGAATAGATCAATCTGCGGAACTCGGGCTTGGGACCAAAATGGAGGAGCAGCCCCACCTCCAGCTCCGTGGACCGGAGATAGTTGAGCACCTGCGCCTCCGCGCTCGGATGCAGCTGCGCTGTGCATTTGATCTCGATCAACAATTTCCGCTCGACGACCATATCGGCGCGGAACGAGCCAATGCGGGTTCCACGGAAATGCACCGCGACCGGCACCTCGCGCTCGAATCGCAATCCTGACTCGACGAACACGCACGCCATTGCCGCCGAGTAGATCGACTCGACATGGCCGAAGCCGAGCTCGTAATGCACCTGGAAGAATTCTCCCAGAATTCGCTCCGTCAGATCCTTGTGGAGCATGACGGCCTCCAATGGCTCAAGTGCGATACTGCGCCAAGGATGCCCGCCAAACGCAAAAGGGCCGCGCCAGAATGTCCCGGCGCGGCCCTGTTCATTTCAGCGCGCCGATTTGGTCAGCCCAACATTCGCTCCACCGCGCGAACCAACGGCGCGAACGACAGCGCCTTGCCCGACACACGCTCGGCCTGTTCGTGCGCCAACTCGCGCTGTCCTTCGCCGAACAGCGCCGCACAGATCCACGGACCGGCGCGCGGATTCCGCCACCAGTCCTCGTTATACCGCTCCACCAGCGTCTCGGCGATCAACGCCTGCAGCTGCCACGCGCGGAGATAGCGGACGGCGTAGTACCGCGGATCCACGTCAACGAACGCGTCGGCGCGACTGTACCGGAACGTCGTCGCCGACGTCATTCCGTCTACGTACAAATCCGGCAGCGAATCCCAGCGCACCGCGCCGCCATACAACTCGATCTCGTAGATCAGCTTGGCCGTGTAGCGGCGGAGATAATGCAACTCCTCAAACCCCGACGACCGACTGAACGCGGGCAGGTTGTTCGCACCCAACTCCGTGTACCGCTTCAACCATCCCTGATTTTTCATCAGGTGGTCGAACAGCATCGCGTACCCTTCGGTGATCGAGTTGTCGCCCAGCCAGCGATACTCGAACGGCAAATCGGGCCGCATGTACGCAAAGTGCAGCGCGTGCCCAAGCTCGTGCAGAAAGGTGCTCCAGTCGGATTGGCCGCCGTGCGGACGGAGCACCAGGTAGACCTCCTCCGGCACCTGCACCGGCGCACAGAATGCCCGCGAGCGCTTGCCCGGTCGATCGCCCGTATCGAGCGTGATACGGCCGGCAGCGAGAGGGTTGATACCCATTTCGCTCACCTGCTTTCGGATCGACGACTCCATGTGGTTCGCCGGGAAGTACCCGTCGAACTCGCGCGCCCGAAACAGCGCCAGTGCGTCGGCACGCGTGAGCTCTTTGGGGCTCATTCCCAACACGCGCTTCGAGAATTCCGGGAGCACCTCGTCCCAGAGCGCTTGCGTGTCGCGCAGGAATTGCTCGCACTCCGCCTTGAGCCCAACCAGTGAAACGCCGCTCAACAACTCGAATGTCGCGTTGTAGTTCGGCGCAAGCCCGAGCTGCTCGGTAATGTCGCGCTCCCGTTGGAAACGCTCGCGACGAATTGGCGCCAGCTCGCTCTCCACCACCTTGGCGCGCGCCGCTTCTATCATGTGCCGTTCGTTCGCGTCCGTGCTGTTGCCGATCTCGATCGCCACCGACTCGAACGGAATCTCCCGCCCGTGATCGACGCGCACTACCGCCGACCCTTCCCACGCAATCTCGCGCTCATCCAGTTCGGCCAACTGCCGTGAGCTCTGCGATTCCGCCTGCCAGTCGAGCAGCAAGCGAGCGGCCCGTTGCTCTTCGCTTCCCTCGGTGGCGCCCTTGAACGCTTCGAGCGTCGCCTCGAGCGCATCGGGCCCGAGAATCGCCGCGTGACGCGCAAAGATCGGCTGTAGCTCCGCCGTGGGCTTGTGCCCGGAATGCGCGAGGTAGTACTCCCGCGAGATCTCCTGCATGAACGCCTCGCCGCCCTGGCGGAGGCGGTCCAACGACACGCCGCTCACAGGCCGAGACGCGCCTTAATGAGATCTCCAACATGATCCGCGGCCACGCGCTCCTGCAGCAGCGTGTCGCGATCCCGGATCGTCACCGTACCGTCGGCAATCGTCTGGCCGTCCACCGTGAGACAGTATGGCGTGCCGATTTCGTCCTGCCGGCGATACCGGCGGCCAATGGCGCCCGACTCGTCGTAGAACACCGGGAAGTGCTTGCGCAGGTCCGCCGTGAGCTTGTGCGCGAACTCGGGCATGCCGTCTTTCTTCACGAGCGGAAAGATGCCGGCCTTGATCGGGGCGAGCGACGGATGCAGCGAAAGCACCGTGCGGCCCTCGTCCTCACCCTCGACCTTCTCTTCGCGATACGCGTTCACGAGCACGGCCAGCGTCGTACGGTCGGCACCCACCGACGTCTCCACCACATACGGCACGAAGCGCTTGTTCGTCGGCTGGTCGAAATACTCGAGCTTCTTGCCCGAATATTCCTGGTGTCGCATCAAGTCGAAGTCGCCGCGGTTGTGCACGCCCTCTATCTCCTGAAAACCGAGCGTGCCGCCGAAGTCGAACTGCACGTCGAACGCGGCCCGCGCGTAGTGCGCCAGCTCGTCCTTGGTATGCTGATGAAACAGCAGCCGGTCGGGCGCCAAGCCGAGCGACTTGTGCCAGTCCATCCGCTGCTCCTTCCAGTATTCGAACCAGTGCATGTCCGTGCCCGGCTCGACGAAGAACTGCATCTCCATCTGCTCGAATTCGCGCGTGCGGAAAATGAAATTGCCCGGCGTAATCTCATTGCGGAACGCCTTGCCAATCTGCGCAATTCCAAATGGAACCTTCTGCCGCGTGGACTGCTGGACGTTGAGAAAATTCACATAAATGCCCTGCGCCGTTTCCGGGCGCAGATACACTACCGACGCGCTTTCCTCCACCGGCCCCATGAACGTCTTGAACATGAGGTTGAACATCCGCGGCTCGGACAGCGTGCCCTTCATGCCGCACGCGGGACACTGGCCGTCCGGCTGGCCGGGCGTGCCCTTGATCTTGGCATCGTCGGCGCGAAAGCGCTTCTTGCAATTGGAGCAGTCCACCAGGGGATCGGTGAACGTCGCCACGTGCCCGCTCGCCTCCCAGGTTCTGGGGTGCATGAGAATTGCCGCATCAAGCCCCTCGATGTCGTCGCGCGCGCGGACCATCGCGTTCCACCAGCGGTCCTTGATGTTCTTCTTCAACTCCACGCCGAGCGGCCCGTAATCCCACACGGAACCGGTGCCGCCATAGATCTCGGACGACTGGAAGACGAAGCCGCGCCGCTTGCACAGCGACACGAGTTTTTCGAGGACGTCTGGTTGGTTTGGCATGGTCGTAAAATTTACTTATGTATCGAGTTCGGCGCTCAATTTGGGCTCGGCGGGTGCGCCTCGCCCCAATAGCCGGGCCACGATCTTGTCGCCGTGAAAACGTCCGTTCTCAATGAACACTTTGTTGGCGTCGAAGCCGGCCACCACTACGCCGGCAATGAACAACCCCGGCACCGTGGTTTCCAATGTTTCGGGGTTGTGCGACGGAACGCCCGACACGGGATCGATCGGCACGCCAATCTGCCGGAGCAGGTCCATGTTCGGGGCGAATCCGGTCATGACGTACACGCGGTCCGCCGTTACCCGCTCCTCGCCATTCCACGATGCGATCACCACGGTATCGCGCTGGATCTGCTTCACCCGGCACTCCCACTTTGCGGCAATCGCGCCTTCTTGTACGCGATTCAGGAAGTCCGGCAGCACCCACGGCTTGATCTTCTTGTCGAACGTCGGGCCAAAGTGTACCAGCGTGACGCGGGCCCCACAGCGCCACAGATCCAGCGCCGCCTCGGCCGCCGAGTTGCCGCCTCCCACCACGACCACGTCCTGGTCGAATGCCTCGTGGCCTTCGCGATAGACATGGCTGACGTTCGGCAGATCTTCGCCCGGCACGCGCAGATAGTTCGGCGATCCGAAATATCCGGTCGCGACGACCACCGCCTTGGCCCGTGTCGCGGTTTCGCCATGCGCACGCGAGTCGGAGTGCACCACGAATTCGCGGTGGGAGCGGTCGATGGACGTGACGCGCTCGTACTGGCGCAGAGGGATCTTGAAATAGCGGATGATCGCGCGGTAGTAGGCGAGCGCGTCACGCCGTGTGGGCTTCTCGGTGGCAATGACGAACGGCACGTCGCCAAGCGAAAGCTTTTCGGCGGTCGAGAAGAACGTCGCGTAGGTGGGATAGTGCGCAATGGTTCCTACCACCGACGAGCCGTCGAGTACAAGCACGGTGAGACCGGCGCGTTGGGCTGAGATTGCGGCGGCGAGGCCGCACGGGCCGGCGCCTACGATCAGAAGATCGACAGTTGCGTCTGACATTCGTCAAAGTTAATCCGTCATGAGCGGGGCGAAGGCTCACAGAGGGCGTTGAGAGTGTTGACGCGGGATACAGTTGGTGTGACGGGGTCGGGTTGACTACGGTTTTGGGTGTGAGGGTTTTGGGTGACTTATGGACCTCGACGGGTCGCTCGGCTGGTGGGGGTCCATCGCCTGCGGACGCGCTCTCGCGCCCGGTGATGGGTCAGTTCGTGAAGGGCGACCACGCACAACTCAGCCACTCGGAGAGGAGCTCGAGGAACGAGACATCCCCCGATGCTGGCAAATGACCCGTCGCGGTCCATCCGTCACCCAAAACCCTCAAACCCAAAACCGCAGTCAACCCAACCCCGTCACTCCAGCTGTACCCCGCGACAGCGCCTACCCGCACTGCTACAACCCGATAATCTGATCCCGCCGCGTCCCCACGCTCACGTACGTGATCGGCGTCTCCACCAACTCCTGCAACCGGTCCAGATAGGCGCGCGCCGCCGCCGGCAAGTCGTTCATCTTCCGCGCATCAGCCGTGGACTGCTGCCACCCTTCCATCCATTCGTACCGCGGCACCACCTGATCGAGCGCCGTGATGTCGCCCGGGAACTCAGTGTACAACTCGCCATCGTGCTCGTACCCGGTGCAGATCGCCACCCGCTCCAACGTGTCGAGCACGTCGAGCTTGGTCACGGCAACGTCGGTGAGTCCGTTGATCCGCGTGGCGTAGCGCACCACCACTGCGTCGAACCAGCCGCAGCGACGCGCGCGTCCCGTGGTTGCGCCAAACTCGTTGCCGAGGGCGCGCACACGCTCGCCCATCACGTCGTCCATCTCGGTGGGCAGCGGCCCCGTGCCCACGCGCGTCGTATACGCCTTCACCACGCCCAACACGGCGTCGATCGACGTGGGCGCGATGCCCGTGCCAATGGCCGCGCCGCCCGACGTCGTGCTACTCGACGTCACGAACGGATACGTGCCGTGGTCAACGTCGAGTAGCGAGCCCTGGGCGCCCTCGAGCAATACCGCCGCGCCGGACTTTTGCGCGCGGTAGATCATCAGCCCCACGTCTTCGGCCAGCGGCAGCAGGCGTTCGCCCAATCGGCCGAGCACCTCGAGGGTCTTCTCCACCTCGGCGCGCTTGCTGCTTCCAAAGCCGCTCAACTGCGCATTCGCGCGCTCCACGGCGACAGTTACGAGCTCGCGCAGCCGATCGCGATTCCGCAGATCCAGCACGCGAATACCGCGACGCGCCACCTTGTCCTCGTACGCCGGCCCAATGCCGCGGCCGGTGGTGCCGAGCGACAGCGAATGCGCGCTCTCGCCGTCGATGAGCTTGTGATACGGCAGCACGAGGTGCGCGCGGTCGCTCACGTACAGGCGGCCTTCCACGTCAATGCCATCCTCGACGAGCTCATCGATCTCGGTGAACAGCGTTTCCGGATCCAGCACCACCCCGTTGCCAATGGCGCAGCGCACGCCGGGGTGCAAAATGCCGCTTGGAATCTGGTGCAGCACGAACGAGTGATCGCCGAGATCGACTGTGTGTCCGGCGTTGGCGCCGCCCTGGTAGCGCACCACCCAATCGGCGCGTTCGGCAAGCACGTCGACGAGCTTTCCCTTGCCTTCGTCGCCCCACTGGGCTCCGACGACGACGACGGTGCGATTGGTCTGAGTGAACATGAGCGGGATCGGAAGTTCGGGGCAAAAAAATACGCCCCGGCGAATCGCTCGGGGCGTTGAGTAAATCTACCGTTCAGCCCGGGCAAGTCAACCGGCGCAGGCACGACGAATCGAAAGCGAGACCAACGGCGGCCTTGAGCGGCAGGGACGCCGATGAGTATTCTCGTACTGCGTCACCCCTGACCTTTGATATGTCCGAAACTGGTCAACGCGCTGGCGCCACGCACGGAACGTGATGAGACTACTCCCGCACCAGCCATAGACGCCCATGTCGCCTGCACTAGCCGCCGTGCCCACAACTCCTGAAGGCGTTCGCCGGTTCGACCATGAACCGTACTACCACCCCATCGGTAACGAAGTGGAGTTGTTCGCCACCTGCCACCAACGGTCGCTTCCCGTCATGCTCAAGGGTCCCACGGGCTGCGGCAAGACGCGATTCATCGAGCACATGGCGTGGAAACTCGGCCGGCCGCTCGTTACTGTCGCGTGCCACGACGACCTCTCGGCGAGCGACCTCACCGGCCGTTTTCTCATTCGCGGAGACGAAACAGTGTGGGTCGATGGTCCGCTGACCACGGCGGCGCGCATCGGAGCCATCTGCTACCTCGACGAAGTCGTCGAGGCGCGACAGGACACGATCGTCGTCATCCACCCGGTAACGGACGACCGGCGGATGCTCCCGATCGAAAAAACGAGCGAGCTCATTGAAGCGGCGCCGGGCTTTCAGCTCGTCGTGTCGTACAACCCCGGCTACCAACACGCTATTAAAGATCTCAAACCGAGCACGCGGCAGCGGTTCGTCACCCTGCAGTTCGACTTTCCGCCACCGGCCGCGGAAATCGAAATCGTGATGCACGAAACCGGCGTGAAGAAAGCGACGGCCGCAGCACTGGTCGAGCTCGCGCGACGCGTGCGGCGTCTCAAGGATCAAGGCCTGGCCGAGGGCCCGGGCACTCGGCTGCTCGTCTCCACCGGCCGACTCATCGCCGGAGGAGTGTCTGCCGCGGACGCGTGCCAGGCCGCGTTCGTCGGACCGCTCACGGACGATCCGGATCTCGTTGGCGCCATATCGGATCTCGTCGCCGCCACGCTGTAACCGCACGTGCTTGCGCGACGGCGGTGGTTGGCGCTCGACGAAGTGCGTCGGCGGCTCGAGCTTACCCTCATCGGGATTTACGGACGACCCATCGCCATTGCGATGCCGCCCGAGCCGCGCCGATCGTGGATGCGGAAGGTCGCGCATCGGTTCAGCAGAGCGTGGCGCGACGACCGGAGCTCCGGCGTCGATGGCGAGACGATCAAGCTTCCCGCCCAGTTGTCGTTGGTCGCCGGATGGGACGCGGCGCTCCGACGGTATCGATTGTTTGCGATCGAGCAGGCGGAACGACTGATACGCGGAACGGCGTCGCTGGCGCCCACCGAACCGCTCGAGCGCGACCTCTTCCTGCTGCGCGAAGGTGCGCGGATCGACGCGGAAATCGATCGCACCAATCCCGGCATGAGTGCAGCGCTAGCCGCGGAGCGCGCCGCCGCATTGGCGCTGCGGCCGCGCTTCGGATCGATGAGCGGAATCGACCGCGCCGTTGAATTCATGCTGCGCGAATCGCTGAGCCCCAACTCACTGTCGCACGAAGGTTCGGCCGAGGCGTCGCTCGCGTGGGCGCGAACCACGGCGTCATCGCTGCGCGAGAAGGGCGGCCGCTATCGCGGCATTGCTGCGGTGCCACTGTGGGGGTCCATGTTGCGCGCGCCGGTAGGCGACGTGCCACTGGCGGACCCGCGCGACCAGATGCCCCTCGAAGCACAGGTGCCACAGGTGGGCGATTCGGGCGCACGAAAATCAGGAACGAGCGGCTCGCAAGCCGACGAGAGCGACGACGAACTCCAGAACGACGACGGAATGCGGGGTCGCTCCGGCAAGCCACAGCCGAGCGATTCGGCGGCGCCGAGCGGCGTGGCTTCCGTGCCCAACGAGCTCGACGACGAAGACCGGCCACCGGGCATTGCGTATCCCGAATGGAACTCGACCGAGGATCGGTATCTTCGCGACGCGGTCATGGTTCGTCCGAGTCGCGGCGTCGAAGCGGACACCGAGTGGGCCGTCCACGCGCTGAACAGCCACGGCGCGCTCGTGCGACAGATCCGGCACCAATTCGAGAAACTGCGCGCCCTGCCTACGCGGCTCGACCGCCAACTCGCCGGGGACGAGCTCGACATCCGCGCTGGTGTCGATGCATTCGTCGCTCGTCGCACCGGCAATTCGCCAAGCGACCGCTTGTATATCGACAGCCGTCCGGCGCGCCGCGGCGTCGCGATCGCGTTGCTCGTGGACGCGAGCGGCTCGACTGCCGCCAAAGTTGACGGCGAGCAAACGATCATCGACGTCGAGAAGATTGCCGTCCTCCTGGCCAGCGAGGCGTTCGACGCGCTCGGCGATCTTTACACAATCCTCACGTTCTCGGGAACGACCGCGCAGGACGTACGCGTCACCACGCTCAAGGATTTCGCCGAACGCAACGGCCAGCCGGTGCGGCGTCGCGTGTCGGCGGTAGCACCCGCGGGGCACACCCGGCTGGGCGCGGCCGTTCGGCACGCCACTGCACTGCTCGGCAAGCAGTCAGCCGGCCACCGACTGCTGCTCATTCTCTCCGACGGCCGGCCGAATGATGTCGACGCCTACGTGGGCACGTACGGCGTGGAGGATTCGCGCCGGGCGATCATCGAGGCGCGCGCGGCGGGTGTGTACGCGCACTGCATCACCGTGGATCGCGAAGGCGCCGAGTATCTACCGCGAATCTTTGGTCAAGCGGGGCATACCATTTTGCGACGGCCGTCCCAGCTGCCGTGGGCGTTGCTCGGCGTGGTGAAGCAACTGCTTCGAATGAGCTAGATCCGAACCGCCTGTCATTCCGAGCGCAGCGAGGAATCTTCTGTCCCTTGTGAGGGACGAAGTTCACACGGCGCGAACAGAGCAACGACAATTGCAAGGCTGATTCGCATTCTTGAACACTAGCGAATGTACCAGCAACACACGGGCGCCTAAAGCAGCACCGCCGCCACCATCCACACCGCCATCACCAGGCCGATCGCCACCTTCATCGCCGCCGCCGTGACGCGGCCAATGAACGCGCCCCACGCAACCCTCGTGGCAGCACCGTGATCCTTGCCACGGCTCCATTCGAACACGAATGCGCCAACGAACGCGCCGACAAATGCACCGATGATCGAGCCAACCACCGGCACGGACACGCCCATGAACGCGCCCACCATGCCGCCAATGACCGCCCCCCATCCCGCCCGCCGCGACCCGCCGTATCGCTTGGTGAACCGCGCGGTGAGAATCCATTCCAATCCTTCGGCGACGACCATCAGCACACCCATCACGATCACTGTGGTGAGTCCAATGCCGCCGGCCGGCACGAGCAGATAGTAGCAGAGTGCGCCACCGAAGATGACGAGCGTGCCCGGCATCCCGAACGGGATCATGACGAGCCCGAGTACAATGGCGGCGATGAGCAGGAGAACTGGCATTCAACCGAGCTCCGTTGCGGTGCGTGCGAGGATCCTTGCCATACTGGCGATCCCCGTGCCGCGCATGTGCTCGAGCGTGTCGCGCGACGTATGGATCCTCCCAAGCGTACGCGCGTCGCCGCGGCTGAGTGTCAGCGTCTTCCAACCCGCGGCGGCCAAGGGCACATGGTCCGTAAGAATGCCGGGTATGAGGCGAATGACTCTCAACGGCTCGTGGACGTCCGCCGCGGCACGCCGAACGCCACCGATCAGCGCATTGGGGGCCGGCGAGCTGTACATGACGGTGATTCGCCCACCGTCGTCCACGCTGTCGCAGTTGAGAGCGATTGCTGGCGCACGACCGCGCGCCCACGCCCTCGCACCGGCCAGTCCCAGCTCCTCGGCGTCGGTGATCAGCACGCCTACGCGCGCGGTTCGCGGAATTTGGTCGGCGGCCTCGAGCACGGCGGCGACGCCGCTGGCGTTGTCGAGCGTACCGTGGTTCTTCTGGCCGACCACCGAGAGCATGAGCGGCACCGAGCCGAGCCACGTGATGATGAGCAGCGACGCAGCCAGCGCCTCGTGCCCCGGCGTTCGTAGCAACGCCATGGCGAGCAGTGCCACCAGGCCCGCCACGGTGACGATCACACCGAACACGCGCGTGATCATTGAGATGGGCTGCCACTTGGAGTCAATGTGCGCCACGAGCCAGACGAGCGGCTCCTCGCCGCCGCGTCGGGCTTCGAGGTTCACGCCCGTGCGGCGGCCGGCTGGAAAGTCGAGTACCCCGCGACCGCCGACATAGGCCAGCAGCACGAACGTGACGAACAGCACGCCGATGGACAGGGCGGTGAGCGTCGGCGACCGGCGGCCAAGGTAGAGGCCAATGCCCACCAACGCGGCGACGACGCCGGCCGCCGGCGTGGCCCACACGCCGGCGGCATTTGAATACTTGAATTCTATTTCTATATTATCGAAACCAGCATCACCGAGCACGATGCGGCAATAATTGCGCGCATCCGCTGCCCGGGGTCCGCCCGTTGGGCGCGCGGCACCTCCGAGCATCGCGAGATGCGACGCGTCTGTCATCCCGAGCGCAGCGAGGGATCTTGCGTTGCCCGTCTTATGATTGGCCCCTTCCCTTCGTTCCGGGCCGCTCGTGATGACATCGCCCTACGCCGTCGCCAATTCCGCGCTGCGCAGGTATTCGTCGATCACACTACCCTGCCCCGCGGCCAGCGGCTGAAGCGGCGCGCGCACCGGGCCGCCGGCCAGGCCCACACGATCCATAGCCGCCTTCACACCCGGCACGCCCAGCTCGCCAACGATTTTTGCGCCGAGCGGCGTCATACGCGCCTGCGCCGCTTCTGACGACGCACGATCGCCCGCCGCCGCCGAATCGTAGATCTCCAACGCCAACGCCGGCGCAAACAGCGACGCCGCCAGAATTGCACCCGGTGATCCGGTGGTGAGCGCGTGGTTGAACATCTGCGCATTGCCGGTGAGCACGGCAAACGTCGGCGATTGAATCGGCATGTACCCGGCGAACAGCTCACGATTCCCCGAGCTGTCCTTCATGCCAATGATGTTCTCGTGCTCGGCCAACTCGGCGACGAGCGGCGCCGAGAGCGCGAAGTGCATGTACTTGGGAATGGTATAGAGCATCACCGGCACGGGGCTCTCGTCGGCGACGCCGCGGTAGTGCTGCAGCAGCGCGGCGTCCGTCATCGCCGACCCGTAGTAGTGCGGCGCCACCACGAGCACCGCATCGGCGCCACGCGTTGCCGCGTCGCGCGTCAGTTGCAGGCAGCTTCGCGTTGACTCGGCACCCGTGCCCACGATTAGCCACTTGTCCTCCGGCGTCGCCTCGCGCGCCGCCGTCACCAGCGCCCCGCGCTCCGCTGCATCGAGCAGCGCTGCTTCGCCCGTCGATCCGCCCACGACCACGCCGTGCAGCCCAGCCGCGAAATGCGCGCGCACATTTGCCGCGAACGACGCCACGTCCAACTCGCCAGAGCTGGAATCAAACGTCGTGACGACGGGGCCGTGTACTCCCTTGAGTTGTTTCTTCATGATCAGAGAAAGTCCAGTCCGCCTGTTTGGATGCCGTCGAGCGGTGCGCCCGATCCGTCCGATGCCGAATCCGCCGGCTCGTCCTCCGGCGGAATATCTGTGAGCGACACCGTCTGCGAAAGACGCGAGAACATCCGCATCTTGAGTTCGAAGTCCGACGGATTGCTCGCCGCGGCCTTTGCGGTCTCGAATGTGACCTCGCCGGATTGGACGAGATCGGTGAGACACTGATCAAAGGTCTGCATGCCGTACTGATCGCGCCCCGCGGCAATGTAGTCCTTGATCTCGTTGATTCGCGTGCCCTCGAGAATCACGTCCTTGATCGTTGGTGTGACGATCATGATCTCCGCCGCCACGGCACGCCCCTTTCCGGTGCGCTTCGGCAATAGCCGCTGCGAAATCACCGCGTGGAGCGACTCGGCGAGACGAATGCGAATCACGTCCTGCTCTTCCGGCGCGAACATCGCCATGATGCGGAGAATGGTGCTCTGCGCATCGGGCGTGTGGAGTGTGGACATCAGCAGGTGGCCGGTCTCCGCGGCCTTGATCGCCGTGTCCACCGTCTCGGCGTCGCGCATCTCGCCGATCATGATGACGTCGGGGTCCTGCCGCAGCGCGGCGCGCAACCCCATCTTGAAATCGGTGGTGTCTGACCCGATTTCGCGCTGGGTGACGGACGACATGCGATCCTTGTGCAGGAACTCGATCGGATTCTCGAGCGTGAGAATGTGCTTGCTCTCGCGCACGTTGATGTAATTGATCAGCGCCGCCATGGTGCTCGACTTACCAGATCCCGTCACACCGGTCACGAGAATCATTCCGCGCTCCGCGCCGGCCACCTTCGCCAGCACCGGCGGAAGCCCAAGCTTCTCGAACGTGGGCACTTCCCACGGAATCACACGCATGATGATCGAGAACGACCCGCGCTGCTTCATGATGTTGACGCGGAACCGGCCGATTCCTGCCGCGGCCCACGAGCAGTCGTAGTCGAGAATCTTGTCGAGCCGCGCCTTGTCGTCCTCGTTGGTCATGAGGTGCAGCGCAATGGCGCGCGTCTGCTCCGGCGTGAGCGCCTGCTTGGTGAGCGCCACGAGATCGCCGTTGATGCGGGCGCGAAACACGTCGCCCGCCTTCATGTGCAGATCGGACGCGCCGCGATCCACCGCCGCCTTGATAATCTTTTCCATGGCTCAGTAACCGGCCAGCTTGTTGACGCTGTTTCGCAATGGTTCGCCTCGGATATAGCGGCCCCAGTTATCGAGGAACAGATCGATCTGGCGCGGCCAGTAGCGCCCCGGCGATACCGACGACACGTGCGGCGTAATGAGCATGTGCTGAAGTTGCCATAGCGGGCTGGTGGACGCCAGAGGTTCGGTACGCACCACATCGAGCACCGCGCCGCGCAAACGGCCGCTGGCCAGCCGCGCGGCCAGCGCGTCTTCATCGATCATCGCGCCGCGCGCCACGTTCACAACGATCGCCGACGCCGGCAACATGTCGAACCGCTCCGCAGTGAGGATGCCCGCCGTATCCGCCGTGAGCGGCGCTGCAAGCACCACGACGTTGTGCGCCGGCAGTTCGTTTGCAAATGTTTCCAGTCCAACCACGCGTTCGAAACCCGGAGGCGGCCCCAGCGCCACGCGCCGGCGAACGCCCGTGCAGCGCGCGCCGAGGGCAGTGAGACGCTGCGCCGCGGCGCTGCCGATGCCGCCCACCCCAACGATCAGCGCCCGCACGGTGTCCATTTCGCGCAGCGCCGAATCAAGGCGCACGGACTCCGACTTATCCCACTCGGCGTTGTGCTGATGCCTGGTGGCGTAATCCAGGCCGCGCAGAAAATGCAACACGCCGGCCACGATGTACTCGGCAATCGGCACCGCGTGGACGCCGGCCGCGTTCGTGAGCTGCACGTCGCTGGCGATCATCTCCGGGTAGAGTGCACTCCCTACGCCAGCCGCCGCGGTGTGAACCCAGCGTAGCTTTTGCGCTTCCTCAAATAATACTTTAGGAATGCCATATCCATAATACACTTCTGCGTCTTGTACGGCGTGCATCACCTCGTCGCTGGGGCGGGAGGCGCCGTCGCCGTCGGAGATTGTCTCCGCCCGGATCACCTGAACGTGCCACCCGCTCGGCGCGAACTCCAGGATCCGGCGCTCACCGTCTGGCGTGAGGGCCGAGCTTTTGGACCGGGCCGCGAGGTCGAGAACGAGCAGCCGCTCCATCAGTCGGTGGTCGTAATGCTGACCACATCTCGCTGGGCCCGAAGTAGATCGACCAGGAGATCGAACTGCTTCGTCGCGCCGATCAGGTCGAGCTCGAACGTGCGATCCGTGTCGTGCTCAAAGGTGCGCCGGTTGAAAATGTGCAGCCCCAGCGATAGAACGGCCTGTTCGATGCCGTCAAAGGGCACACCCAGCTTCACGCGCACCGTGGCGTGCACACGCCGGCGCTTTGCCGCGAGCCGACCTTCGAATGGGCGCAGGCCCACGAGAATGAGCATGATCAGCAGTGTCGCGCCGCAGGCGTCCACGAACGCGCCCGCACCCACGGCCGCGCCGATCGCCGCCACCACCCAGATGGTGGCGGCCGTCGTTAGGCCCACCACCGAACCGCCGCCGTGCAAAATCGCACCGGCGCCGAGAAAGCCGATGCCTGAGACGATCTGGGCGGCGATGCGCGTCGTGTCGCCATACGGCGCGCCGGCGGGCGTAAAGCCGATGCGCGCGATGTCCATTGATAGTTGCGTGAACAGCGCCGCACCAACGCAAATGAGAATATTGGTACGCAGACCGGCCGGCTTTCCGGCCACCTCGCGCTCCATGCCAATGGCGCCGCCAAGGATCGTGGCGAGCACCAGCTTGCCGAGCACGCTGAGCCGCAGGGCTTCAGCGGCGGCGGCAGCCACCTGGCCAAGGTCTGCCGCGGTCAGGCTGCCGATGAGCACTGCGTTGATGACGATGAATCGCTCCCGCCCATTGACGCAGCGAACGCCGAGCAGTGCTCAGCGTGCGTCGAGATCGCGAACGTCGCCGGCCGAAGTGTCAGGCGACGAATCGCCGTAACTGATACTCCGCGCCTGTTCTTCGAGCATCGCAACCGTCGCGTCGTCGGGCTCGGTGGGGGTGGCAAAGGTACGGAATACCGTTCCGCCGCATTTCTCGCACGTCACGGCGCTGGGCACCGCTTGATCGTAGAACTTCTCGTTGCCGCACGTAAGGCAGATGAGCGTTACGAGACCGGTTGGTCCTTTATCGTTAGCCATGGTTCGCTCGCGTTGAAGTTGCGAAGCGAGCCTTGCAAGAGCCATGCGGTACGAGCAGAAGCCTCGCACGCGGTGCCGAGCTGATCGCGGAAGATGCGCCGCCCGTGTCCGCGGCGCCAGTTCGGCCACCCGCCCGGCTAGCCCAGGTCCGGTGCCTGCACCGCGGCAAACACGATCTGCATGCCGATTAGGCCGAGTGGAATGAGCCATCCAATCGCGCGTTTACGCGACGCTTCAGGCAATGAGCGCCGATACACCAGGTAGCAGATCACCACCAGCACCGATTCCACAATCACGTCGGCCAACGGATGCGTATAGAGCAGGAGGCCGACTTGCGGACCGCCAGGCCAGGTGGGCTTGATGCCTGTGATGTAGTCGGCGGGCCAATGCGAGGCGTACGTCAACCACAGCACAGCGGCGTCTGCAGCAGAACGGCAATAGAGGAAATAGAGAACCGCGACGATAGTTGCGCCGGCACCAACCGACACGAGCGAATGCGACACCATGCGGTTCTCGTGGCCAAGGTAGCTGAGCAGCACCTTGATCCAGTCCGGCGCGAATGCGACGGGAACCAGGATCGCAATCGGAATGGCTCGACGCTTGGCTTTCGCCACAAGCGCCAACGCCGCGTGCCCGGCGTACACTCAGCGGGTACGACGCAACAGGCGGTCGAGCACGCCGAGCCAGATCCATGGTAGCACCAACGCGACCAGTTTCACTACCGAATCGCCGTTGTCAGATTGGCCGCGCCGGCCGTTTCTTCTGCGCGCACTCGTCGCACAACGTGGCGCTCGCGTTCAACCGCGCGCCGCAACTTCCGCACAGGCTGTAATAGCGCACCCCGGTGGACGTCACGTCCCGGTGAATCGCCGGCGAGTACGTCGTTAGCGCAATGAGCGACGGCGCAACGAGCAACTGCGTCGCATGCCGGCCCTGCTTCCACGCCTTGATGCGCGCGAGCAGGCTGCTCAGGAACCGCCCAGAAAGAAACCGCATGGCAAGACGGGAACGAGCCGCGCACTTCCGTACTTCTCGTCGGCAGCGCGCGGCAGCGAAACCGGCGGCGAGACTGGCGAATCAAAATGCACGGCTCATGCCGAATGACCGTTCGGGCGCCCGCTCCAATCAAAAACCCATTTGGTCGCGCACCACGTCGATGGTTTCGCGCGCCAGGCGTCGCGCGTGGTCGCCTCCGGCGGCCAAGACGTCGTCAACCGTCGCCGGATTCGCCGCAAGCTCGGCGGCGCGCCGGCGAATTGGCACCAACTCCGTCTCGATCGATTCCGCCAGCACCTTCTTGCAATCGATGCAGCCCCATCCGGCGCTTCTGCACTGAACCGCCACGTTTTCCACCGTGTCGGCCGGGCTGAACGCCTTGTGCAGGTGGTAGATGTTGCAGACTTCCGGCGTGCCGGGGTCAGTCTTCCTGATGCGTTTGGGATCGGTCACCGCCGGGCGCAACTTGGCCCAGATCGAATCCGGCAACTCGAGCATGCCAATCGTATTCCCGGCGGACTTGGACATCTTCGACTGGCCGTCGAGTCCGAGAATGCGGCGCGTGGGCGTAAGCAACGCCTGTGGCTCGGGGAAATACGCCTCACGCCCCGGCGTGCCGTCTTCGGCATTTTTTCCCGTCAGCTTCCCGAACAGCGCGTTCCAGCGACGGGCAATGACGCGCGATAGCTCGAGGTGCTGCACCTGGTCCTCGCCCACCGGAACCACGTCGGCGCGATAGAGCAGGATGTCGGCAGCCTGAAGCACGGGATAGTTCAGCAACCCGGCGTTGATGCTCTCCTGCTTCGACGCCTTTTCCTTGAACTGCGTCTGACGCTCCAGCTCACCCAGCGGCGTGATGGTGTTGAAGAACCAGGCTAGTTCGGTATGTTCCGGAACCTGCGACTGTGCGTACAGGGAGCACACGTTCGGATCGAGCCCCGCGGCCAGCAGTCCCACGGCCATCTCGCGCCGACGCGCGCGCAAGACGCCTGGATCGTAGGCAATCGTGATCGCGTGGTAGTCCACGATGCAGAAGATCGCCTCGTACTCGTGTTGCAGGCGCACCCAGTTCTTGACGGCGCCGAGGTAGTTGCCAATGTGCAACTCGCCCGTCGGCTGAATTCCACTGAAAATCCGTGACATCCGGTCAAGTTAATACCAACCGCGTGCTGCTGGCGACCTGCGTTGCCGCTGCCGCACGCGCCGCTGAGATCATCCGGCAGGGTGCCGCCCGCCGCGGATCGCTGCGCTGGGAATCGAAGTCGGTCAGCGACTTCGTGAGCGAAGTCGATCGCAACGCCGAGCAGGCGATCACCGAGGTGGTGGCCGCGCGCCACGCCGACGCTCACGTACTCGGCGAGGAGTTCTCGCCGGCCATGGCCGACCGCGCCGGCCTCGTGTTCGTGGTGGACCCGCTGGACGGAACCACCAACTTCCTCCACGGCTTTCCCTGGTATGCCGTGTCGATCGCCGCGCTTGCCGACGACGAATTGCTCGCCGGCGTGGTGCTCAACGTCGCCAACGGCGAACTCTTTTCGGCGACGGCCGGCGGCGGCGCGCGCATGAACGGCCAGCCGATTGCCGTGTCGCCGATCGACGAGCCGAATCGCGCGCTCATCGGCACCGGCATGCCGTTCAAGGACGCACCGCCAATCGATGAGTATTTACTCACGCTCCCGCGGATCATGGCCGAGACGGCCGGCATTCGGCGCCCCGGCGCGGCGGCGCTGGATCTCGCCGACGTTGCCTGCGGCCGGTTCGAGGCATTCTGGGAGCTGCGGCTCGCGCCATGGGACATTGCCGCCGGCATTCTGCTCGTCCGCGAAGCGGGCGGCATCGTGACCGATCTGGCCGGCGCGCCCTGCAAGGTGGCGCACACCGGTCTCGTTGCCGGCAACCCGGCCATGCATCCCTGGCTGCTCGAACGCGTGCGATAGCCCCTGTCACCCTCAGGGCGCGCACCGACCCCTGTCGTCCCGAGGGCGCACAGCGCTCCTTGTCATCCCGAGCGAGCGTAGCGACCCTGTCATCCCGAGCGAGCGTAGCGACCGAGGGATCTTCTCTCCCCTCACGCGATAATTGCCGGCAGCGAAGATCCCTCGCATTCGCTCGGGATGACAGAAGCATTCGCTCGGGATGACAATGACGTTCTAGATTCCCTGTCAGCCCGCCCCCAACCATCCTCTCATCCTGCCTTTATGAAGCTCGTCGAGTGCGTCCCGAATTTCTCCGAAGGCCGGCGTCCAGAGATCATCGCCAAGATCCGCGAGGCGATAGCCGCCGTTGAAGGCGTCGTGGTGCTCGACGTGTCGTCCGACACGTCGCACAATCGCACCGTGATGACGCTCGTGGCGCCGGTAGAGCGCGCCGTGGACGCCGCGTTCGCCGGCATTCGTGCCGCCCGCGAGCACATCGATCTGAATTCGCACACCGGTGAGCACCCACGCATGGGCGCCACGGACGTCGTGCCGTTCATTCCGCTCGAAGGCACCACGATGGAGGACTGCATCGTGCTCGCTCGCACACTCGGCGACCGCGTGGGACGCGAGCTGGGCATTCCGGTGTTTCTCTACGAGCGCGCCGCCGCCACGCCGTCGCGCGAAAATCTCGCCGACGTTCGGCGCGGTGAATTCGAAGGCATTCGCGATGAGATGAACGCCGGGGCGGCGGCGAGAAAGCCCGACTTCGGACCGGACAAGATCCACGCGACAGCCGGCGCAGTGGCGATCGGCGCGCGACCGTTTCTCGTCGCGTACAACGTCTATCTCGGACCGGTGTCGAACCTGCCTGTGGCCAAGGCGGTGGCCAAAGCCGTACGCGGCTCCACGGGCGGCCTCCGCTACGTGAAGGGGCTCGGACTCGAGGTTGACGAACAGGCGCAGGTGTCGATGAACCTCGTCGATACCGACAAGACGCCGATCTTCCGCGCCTACGAAATGGTAAAGATGGAAGCGGAAGCGCAAGGCGTGTCGCCCACGTGGAGTGAGATCGTGGGACTCGTGCCAGAGAAGGCATTGTTCGAGACGGCGGCGCGGCACATTCAGCTCCGCGGCTTCAAACCAGAGATGGTGCTCGAGAACAAAGTGCGTGCGGCAATTCAGGGCGGCGAATCATTGTCCGGGTTCGTCGGATCGGTTGCCTCACCCGCGCCGGTTCCTGGCGGCGGAAGCGTGGCGGCGCACGTCGGCGCGCTCGGCGCCGCACTGGCGCAGATGGTTGCCGGTCTCACAATTGGCAAAAAGAAGTACGTGGCAGTGGACGCCGAGATGCGCGAGTTAAGTCTCACCGCCGCAGGACTGGTGAACACTCTGTCGGCGCTCGTTGCCAAGGATGCCGATGCATTCTCCGCGGTATCAACGGCGTACAAACTGCCCTCCGAGCCGGCCGCCGCGCTACACGCTCGCCAAGCGGCGATCACCGATGCGTTGCTCGGCGCAGCCAAAGTTCCGCTCGAGACGGCGCGTGCCTGCATGCAGGTGGCGGAGCTCGCGGCCACGTGTGCAGCAAAGGGGAACACAAACGCTGCGTCCGACGCCGGCGTCGCCGCGCTGCTCGCCGACGCAGCGTGCCGCGGTGCGATTTACAACGTGCGCATCAACGTGTCGTCGCTTGAGGACAAGTCGCGCGGACAGGGCTTGCTCGACGACGCGAACAAAATTCTCGCGCAAACGCGCGTCTTTGCCGACCAGGCCACCGCCGCGGTTGACAAGGCAATCGGTTAGACCGCCGAGAACGAAAAAAGCCCGCCGCTCGGTGCTCGAGCGGCGGGCTTTTTTATCGTCGCGCAATCCGCGACTCAGTTCATTCCGAGATTCTTCTTCAGGAACGAGATCGTGCGCGGCCACGCGTCTTTCGCGGCAGCGAGGTTCGCCTGCTCCTCGGCTTCGTCGCGCGTCGCCTTGGGATCGTCCTGCGCGCGCATGAATCCGTGCACCGCGCCGCCGTAGTTTTCGCCGTAGTAGCTCTTGTGGTCGGCCGTCATCGCCGAGTCTACGCCCGGCATGCCGGCGCCAATGCGGGCGTCCTTCGCGCCGCTCAGCAGCATCATCGGCACCTTGACCTTGGCCAACGAATCCTTGTTCGGCACCGCGCCGGTCATGTACGGCAAGCCGTAGAACGCCACGCTGCCCGAGTAGCCCTTGATGCCGCCGTTCGTGGCGTACATCCACTGCGTCTGTCCACCCCAACAGAAGCCGATGGTGCCGAACTTCTGCTCGGCCGACGGCTGCGACATGGCGTATTTCGCCGCTGCCGTGATTCCCTTCACGCGCTCGGCGGAATTCACGCCCTGAATGAGCTTTGTCGCTTCTTGCGCGGGCAGTTCCTCAGTGCTGGCTCCGCCGCGTACGCGCGACAGTAAATCCGGAGCAATCGCGATGAAGCCGTCGGCGGCAACCTGATCGGCGACGCCGCGCACCCAGGTTTGCAATCCGAAGATCTCGTGCACCACCACGACCACCGGCGTCTTGGCGCGCGTCGTTGACGGGTAGACGATCCAGGCCATTAGAGAATCAGCAGAACCCGGCTCCCACGCGATCTTGACCCACTCTCCATGCCGCGGGCTTGCGGCCAGGCGCGCCGCAACCGTCGCGGCGCTGGCGGGAATGCCCGTATGGCCCTGCAGATTGGCGGGGTTCGACGTTGCCGGCAACGCGAGATCGCCGGCCGCCATGTGCGCCATGTGGTCGTCGGCCGCCGGCATGGGCCGCTGGCACGCGGTCACCGCGCCGGCAATCAAACAAGTTCCAGTGAGAACGCGCAGGTAGGACATGTGTCGCTCCGAGGAGACGTGAAATTTGCGCCGGCCTGGTCGGCGCTACAGCATTGAGAATACGTGTCCCGCCTCGATACGGAAAGTTCCCGCTACGTCCAAGCCTACGGAACGACGTTCGGTGCCACGTTCGGCGGCGCGTAGATGCCGTTGAACAGGAATTTGAACGTGCCGTGCGTCTGGCCGCGGAAGGTGATCTCCGGTCCGAACAGGTAGACGGTGCCCTTGCCGTACTTCGATTCCACCACCGCCGCGCCGCCCTCGAGATAGTTCTGGCCCCATGCCCAGCCGCTGCGCAGCGGCGCCGCAGAGTCGAACCAGGCGACGGCTTTGGTGCCTTTGAGCGCTGCGTCAGGGTCGAGGCGGAATACGGGGCTGTTGTCGAAGAATACGTCAAGATTCGTGGGTAAACCGGCCGCCACCGGGTTGGTTCCGTCTACGGCGACGCGCAGCACAGAGCCCGGTACGTAGTACTCCTCCCCGCTCAACGGGCGATCCGGCTTGCCGGGCGCCCGCACCACGAGGTCGTTCGAGATCGGCAGGTCGAGCGCATAGCCGAGCGAGGTCGCCGTTCCCACGGTGACGATGGTGCCGCCGTCGTTGAGGAACTGCTTGAGCTGCGGCAGGGTGGTCTCGGACGTCATGCTGCCCTCCATCCGGTTGAACTCAGCCGGAACCGCCGCGCCCCCGCGTCCGCCCTGCGCGCCCGCGCCGCCGCGAACCTGCGCGCCGGACGGCAGCACAAGCACGTCGAACTTGCTCTTGAGGTTTCCGGCGTCGAGGTCCTTGGGATACACCACGGTATAAGGAATCTCGAAATTCTCGAATTCTAATCGCGTCCAACCGGACGGCATCGAGCCGCCGTACTGGTCGTACAACGCAATGCGCTTTGCTTGCAGCTTGATCGCGTCGGCGGGGCGCGACGTCATCCCCGTGAAGCTCACGCCAAGGTCCGCCGCCGACTTCTGCACCACGGGCAGTGCGCTCGCGCTCACGAAGTAGGTGCCGGCTGGATACGTCTTGCCGTTCGCCTGCACGGGCGACGTGAGCCAGTACACGTCGCCGCCGCTCTTGAACACACGGTTCATCACCGTAACGGCGTCATTCTCAGCGTGCGACATCAGGAACCCGGCAGCACCCTGCGTGTTGGCCACCACTCCGGCCGGTGGTGTGGCCAGCTCGGTGCCCTGGAGTCGGCGCGTCGGCGCATCGAACGGTTCGAGGTACCGATCGAACTTCACTCCCATGGTGTACGCCAGCGTCCAGCCGGCGTTGTCGTACGGCCGGAGCGGCGGGCCACCGGGATAGGCGAAGTCGTTCGGGTGATCCTGCGGCTCCATCATGTCGAGGATCTGTGCGCGCGCTGCCTGATTCATGCGCAGCACGAACGATCCCGCGGGGTATTGCTTGCCGTTCACGGAAAACGCCTGCGTCGCCTGGTCCACGTATACGCTCAGGTTACGCAGCGTGTTCACGAACTTTACGGCCGTGAGGAAATCCGGCTGGTCGGCCGGAATGACGTACCCACGCGGATCGCGATCGGCCTTGGCGTGCAGCACGTCGTTGTAGGTGTGCATCTGCGCTTCGACACTTGCGCCGCCGCGACCGCCACGACCGCCGCCGGCGTCGGCGCCAGCCGCCCCTGCCGGCCCGTTCAACGCCGCCGTTGCCGCGGCAATGCGCTTGCCGGTGATCGTCCAGCTGTCCTCGTTCCCTTTGTCGATGGCGTGCTTGGCCATGAGGTACTTGTTGTACAAAAACGTTTCGCGATACCGCGACGCGAGATCAAAGATCGAATAGTTCGCCGTCACCGAGTAATCGATGGACTGGCGGAAGTGCCACACGCCCGGCGTCGCCGGTGCCGGCAAGTCGCCGTGCGGCAGTTGTTGCGCGGGGATGAACGGGATCCGCTCCGGCGTGGGGTTGCCGATCGCTTCGGTAAGAATGCCGATGATGCCCTGGAAGTAGCCGATGGTGCGCAGGCCGCCGTTCCACCAGGTGGAATAGTTCGAGCCTGAACGCATCGTGAAGCCCGGCTTGTTCTCTTCGAGAAAACGCTGGTGCATGGCCGCGCCAACCATGTCCAGACCCATCACGATCATGGGGTCGAAATTGTAGTTGAACGGATCGCGGAACGGCGGTGTAAAGATGACCGTGCCCGCCGGACCGGTCTGGTGATGATTGTACATGATCACCGGCTGCCAATCCCAGAACATGAAGTGATTGATGTTCCGCGTTTCGGCGAGGTTGGACATGTAGAAGTCACGGTTGTCGTCGTGACCCGCGTATTTGTTGTAGAGCCGCGGAATGTCCATGTTGCGCTTGAGCGTGTCCGGCTCCTGCATGTACCAGTTCGATACGAGCTGCATCCCGTCGGGGTTCACTTGCACTGCGAGAATGATGTCGTCGCGGAGGATGCGCTTCGTCTCGTCATCGTTCCGGCTCACGAGCTGATAGGACGTTTCAATGAGCTGGCTGGCGCCAAGCACTTCGGTGGCGTGGAGCCCGCCGTCGAACCAGACCACCGCCTTGCCTTCCTTGGCCAGCGCGTGGGCCTGGGCGTCGGTCAGCCCCTCGCCCTTAGCGAGCCTCATGGAAATATCTTTATATTTCTCTAATAGCTTGAAATTTTCCGGCGACGTGATGATCGCCGCCAGCTCCGGCCGGCCCTCCGACGATTTGCCGATCTCCACCACCCGCATCCGGTCAGATTCGCCGTCGATCTTGTGCCAGTACGCCATGAACTGGTCGTAGTTGGGGAGGTAGTAGTCGTCCCCGATGTTGTGGCCGAAGAACTCTTTCGGCGTCGTGACGTGTCCCTGGGCGCTGGCCGTGCTCGCCGCAAACGCCAGCGGCAGGAGCACGGCGGCGGCGCGCCACGAACGAAGTCCGAGCATCGTCATCCAAACCTCCAAAACGGGTGGGAAAAGCGACTGCGTCTACCGGGGGGGGGTCGGCAACACGAACGCAAGGAAAGCCGAATCCTGCCGAGAACGTTAGCCGTTTGAAGAACAGCTGAACATGGTCCTCGACACGCGCGTAACCCTAGGGTAGAATCGTCCATGAACCTGCAGGGAACCGCTATGTCCAAGATCGGTCGCACCCTCGCTCTGGCCTCGCTCCTCGTCACCGGCGCATCGGCGCACCTGGCGGCGCAAACGGGCTCGCTAGCCGATAGCGCCATGACGCTCGTCCGCGCGGGCCTGTACGACCAAGCCACCAAGCTGGCGATCCGCGGCGTGGCCGAAACACCGTCCAACGACGAACGCTGCGGCCTGATGTTCAGCGTCATGTACGGGCTCACGCGGCAGGGCGAAATCGACATCGCCCGGGAGCAGTACCGGACCTATGACCAGCAGTGCTCGCCGCTCGAGTCGTCGGCGAAATACCTGTCCGATCTCGAAATTCTGCGCGTCGAATGGTCCATGCCGCCAATTCCGCGCACCGGGTTCGACTTCTCCAGCGTCGATCGCTTCTGGGGCATCGTGGACACGTTGTCGCGCGGCATCGAGCCGTCGTCGCACCTCTGGCGCGCATTGCTCGCCAGGCCCGGATACCGCATGGTCCTGCGCCAAGACGACGGCCTCCAGCGACAGATCGACATCGCTTTCCGCCCGTCCCGCCAGGCTGAGCGAGACAGCCTTGTCCGCACGCCAAGCTTCGACTCCACAGTTATCTCACATCTGATCGACGCGCGAAATCATCGAGCCGAGCTCATCGCCATGCAAGCCGAGCTCGCGAAAACGCTTCCGGACAGCATTGCTGCCGCCGTTGCCAATGCAACGCAGTATCTGCCTCAAGCCGCTAGCCACAGGCACCTGCCGCCGTTCGTGGCCTTTGGACTGTTTTACAACGACAGCCTGGTCCAGGACGAAGGCGTTGTTCTCGATTTGCTTCGCGCCCGCAGCACGCAACTCGTGCCGTTCCTGTCGCGCGAATTCTATCGGGCCTACGCCTCGGCCTATGCACCGGATGCGTCGCCGCAAAACCCGACCGACGCTGCGCTCTATCACGCCGTGCGCCAGCTGCGGAACGAAGGCATTGCCGACCTGCTCGACAAGCCATACCCGCTGCAGGCCAACGGAACCCTCAGTGATTCGTTCGCCAAAGCCTACAACGCGGCGTATGCCCGCACGCCATTGGTGCTCCGATCGCTCGACTCGCTGCTTGCCGCGGCCTACGATCAGCCGGCCGACTGGCGCACGTTCGGTGCGCAGGCACAAACGCTGTTGGTTTCCGGCTCCGAGCCGAACGGTGCCTACATGGCGCGGGAGGTACTCAACACCTTCGGACGCGACTCGCTCGTGGAAGCTGCGTCCAATCCGTTCCGGTTCGTGCGCATGTTTGTCGCTGCGGAGCAACAACATGGAAATGCGCCGCCGTTTTCACCCAAGGCAGTGGCGATGCTCGACCTGATGGAAAAGCGCTGGGTGAAGTAGACGGAACTGACGCCACGCCGCGTCGCGGTGTGGCGCCGCTAGGCGCGGGTCAGCACCAGTGGCCCGTTCTCGGTAATTGCCACCGTGTGCTCGTAGTGCGCCGACAGCGAGCCATCCATCGTTACGATCGTCCAGCGGTCCGGCAGTGTTCTGGTGGCCGGGCCGCCAATGTTCACCATGGGCTCGATCGCGATGGTCAATCCCGGTACGAGCTTCTCGCGTCGCTTCGGTTTGCCATAGTTCGGCACCTGCGGTTCCTCGTGGAACTCCACGCCAATACCGTGACCCACGAGATCGCGCACCACGCTGAATCCCGCCGCTTCCACCACGGTTTGCACCGCAACGCCAATGTCGCCAATGTGGTTGCCGAGCGTCGCCGCGGCAATGCCGGCGTCGAGTGACGCCTGCGTCACGTCGAGCAGCCGCTGTGCCTCGGCGCTGATCTGGCCCACTGGTACGGTGAACGCACTGTCGGTGAAGTAGCCCTTGTACCCCACGCCAACGTCGAGCGACACGATGTCGCCGTCCTTCAGCACGCGCTTAGTGGACGGAATACCGTGCACGATCTCCTGGTTCACGGACGAGCAGATGCTGCCGGGAAAGCCGTACAGGCCCTTGAACGCCGGCGTCGCGCCCTCGTGGCTACGAATGAAATCCTCGGCCACCTTATCGAGTTCGCCGGTGCTGATGCCCGGGTGCACGGCGGCGCGCAACGCGTCGATGGTGGCGCCCAGAATCTTGCCGCCCAGCGCCATGATCTCGATTTCCCGCGCCGACTTGAGCTGAATCACTTTCCTAGCGCCCCAAGTGCGCGTGCCGTTACGTCGTCCACCGAACCGACGGCATCCACCACGGCCACCGTGGTACCCGCGCGCTTGTACCAGTCCAGTACCGGCGCGGTCTGCTCGTCGTACACACGGAGCCGCGTACGTACGGCGTCGGGTTCGTCGTCCTTGCGCCGCACGAGCACGCCGCCGCATTTGTCGCAGGCGCTGCCCGCGTCGCGGCCCATGTACGGCGATTGACATTTCTCGCACACCGTGCGACCGCTCAACCGGCGCACGATTTCGTCGTTGTCGATGTCGAAGGCCAGCACCGCCCCCACCGCGCGGCCCATGACCTTGAGCATTCTCTCAAGCCCCTCAGCCTGCGGCACGGTGCGAACGACGCCGTCCAGGATCACGCCTGGCGCGTACTGCGGCTTGCCGAGTTCCTCGCCGACAATGCCCAGAATGACGGAGTCGGGTACGAGGTCGCCGCGGTCCATGAAGCTCTTGGCTTCGATACCCAGCGGAGTGCCGGCGCGCACCGCCGCGCGGAGAACGTCGCCCGTAGCAAGCGTCGGAAGGCCGAGCGACTTCGCCAGCCGAGGTGCCTGGGTACCCTTTCCGGCGCCAGGCTTACCGAACAGAACGATGATCATGATAGTTGATCGTGGGTGATCAAAAGGCCCGGCAAAGCCGGGCCCTTGAAAACTACTGACATCGGGCCGCGAATCGGATCAGAAGCCGCCGGGAGTTCCCATGCGGCCGCGAGAACGAATGCGCCCCTTCTTCATGAACCCGTCGTATTTACGCAGCAACAGGTGCTGATTCATCTGCTGGATGGTGTCCAGCGCGACGCCCACCACGATGAGCAGCGACGTTCCACCGAAGTTGAACGGCACGTTGATCGTCTTGAGAATCCAGATCGGCAACAGCGCTACGAGCGTGAGGAAGATGGCGCCCGGAAGCGTGATCTTGGACACGACGTCGTCGATGTACTCGGCGGTCTTCGCGCCCGGCTTCACGCCCGGAATGAAGCCACCCTGCTTCTTGAGGTTCTCCGCCAAGTCGACCGGATTGAAGATGATCGACGTGTAGAAGTACGTGAAGAACAGGATGAGGATCGCCGACAGGATGTAGTACATGGTCGTACCCGGGGCGAGCATGTCGGCAAATTCGCGCGCCCACGCCGAGCCCGAGAACTGGCCGAGTGCGCCAGGCACCACGATCACCGACTGTGCGAACACGATCGGCATGACGCCGGACGAGTTGATGCGCAGCGGAATGAAGCTGCGGCTCGCCTCACGCATTCGGCCCCGCGCCATGGTGCGCTGCGGGATCTGAATGAGCACTCGGCGCGCTGCCATCGTCACCGCCACGATGGCCGCGACCACCGCAACCATGACCAGCATTAGGACGACGAACGAGAACGGACCAACAACGCCGGTGCTGATGAAGCCAAACGACGCGATGATGCCCGGCCAGATGCGCTCGACGATCGAGAAGAAGATCATGAGGCTGGCGCCGTTGCCGATGCCGCGCTCGGTGATCTGCTCGCCCAGCCACATGACGAAGATCGCGCCAGTGGTCAGGAAGAACGTCATCGACAACCGAAAGCCCATGCCCGGAGCGCTGACGGCGCCCGGAATCGACTCGGCAAAGATCGCGAAGCCCCAGCCCTGTACCGCGGCGAGAGCCAGCGTCGCGTAGCGCGACCACTGATTGATCTTTTTCCGGCCTTCCTCGTCCTTGGACATCTTGTCGAACTGCGGCACCACCGCCTGCGCGATCTGCTGGAAGATGCTCGCCGAGATGTACGGCATGATGCCCAACGCGAACACCGTGGCGCGGGCAAGCTGCCCGCCGGTGAACAGGTTGTAGAGTCCCAGCAGGCCGCCGCTGTTCTGCTGCTGATTCATGAAATCAGAGATCGCCTGGGGGTTGATGCCGGGCGACGTCACTGCTGCACCGATCCGATAGATCAGGAGGCACAGCAGTGTGAACAGAATTTTGTCCTTCAGCTCGGGGGTCTTGAAGAGGTTCTGGACCGCCGAGGCTGCCGCGTTGGATTGGGCCATGAGAATTCTGTTACTCCTCGACGCGGCCTCCGGCCGCGACAATCTTGTCGCGTGCGCCGGCGCTGACCTTCAGCCCCTTGACCGTAATGGCCTGCGAGACCTGGCCATTCGCGAGCACTTTGACATGCCCCTTGTTCGCCTTGATCAAGCCGGCCTCCACGAGCGAGGCACGCGTGATCTCGCCGCCCAGCGTTTCGAGTTCGCTCAAACGCACGATCTGCGACTCGACGCGGAACGGATTGGTGAAGCCGCGCTTCGGCAACCGACGGGTAAGGGGCATTTGGCCGCCTTCGAAATGCGGCTTTCCGCCGCCCGGTCCGTGGTGGCCCGCGCGCGCCTTGCTACCCTTGTGTCCCTTGCCGGACGTCTTGCCCGTGCCCGAACCCGGACCACGCCCAAGCCGCTTGCGATTCTTTGTCGAACCCGGAGCAGCATGCAGGTTGTGCAGGCCCATCTTCTCGGGCTGCCCGTCCTTTTTGCTGCTACCTGTTGAATCCTGGCTCATTTACCCTCTCCTCCTTCCACCACCGTCACCTGCACGAGGTGGCGAACCTGCTTGAGTTGTCCCTTGAGGCCCGGCGTGATCGACTTCACCACCACGTCCTGGTGGTGCCTGAGACCAATCGACTCGAGCGTCGCACGCATGCGCCACGAATGGCCAATGCCGCTGCGGACCTGCTTGATGCTGACGTTCCCGGTCTCGGGAAGGTTTTGCTTTTCGGTCTTGGCCGGGCCCTTACGCGGGTGCCATACGAATGTACGAGGCATTAGACGGCTTCCTTCTCGTGCGCAACATGGCGCACAACGTCACGGCTCTTGGCGCGCGACCGGTAGCCGAGGCTCGACGGCTCAATGCCGCGCTCGCGCGCGATCTGCTCGAGGGTCGTGAGCGACTGCAGTCCGTTCATTGCGGCGCGAACCATGTTATGTGGATTCGTCGAGCCGAGGCTCTTCGTCAAGATATCAGAAATACCAACGCACTCCATGATGGCGCGCACGGCACCGCCCGCGATCACACCGGCACCTGGCGCAGCGGGCTTCATCAACACCTTGCCCGCGCCATGATGACCCACGATCTCGTGGGGAATCGTTCCGCCGGTGAGCGGAATCTTCACAAGGTTGCGACGCGCGGCGTCCACGGCCTTGCGAACCGCTTCCGACACTTCGTTCGCCTTGCCCGACGCAAAGCCTACGTTCCCCTGGCCATCGCCCACGGCGACGAGCGCATTGAACGAGAAGCGGCGTCCGCCCTTCACGACCTTGGCAACGCGGTTGATGGCGATCACGTTCTCGACGAGTTCACTGCCCTCGCCGCCGCGACCACGATCATCGCCGCCGCGACCGCCGTCACGACCGCCACGACCGCGGTTGTCACCGCCGCCGGGGCCGCCACGATTGTCGCCGCCGCCTGGGCCACCACGACCTCCGCCCGGACCGCCACGACCACCAGCGCCGCCGCCGGGGCCACCGCGGCCACGACCGCCGCCGCCGCCACGACCGCCACGGCCACCAGCACCGCCGCCGCTGCGCGCGCTACCGCCGGTGCGAGGGGCAAAACCGCCCGCTGCGCCACCGGTGGAACCGCCCGTCGAACCACTGCCGCCCGCGGGTGCCGCGGCGCCTGTCGGATTCTGTGAATCTTCCATTTAGAACTCCAACCCGCCTTCGCGGGCTCCGTCGGCCACTGCCTTCACGCGGCCGTGATACTTGTAGCCGGCACGGTCGAACACGACTTTCGTGATTCCCGCGTCCTTGGCCCGGGCAGCGATTCGCTGGCCCACTTCGGTCGACTTCTGCGTCTTCTTGCCGGTGATCAAATCGTTGCTCGACACCGTCACCAGCGTGCGGCCAGTCGTATCGTCCACGAGCTGCGCGGTGATGTGCTTGAGCGAACGGAACACCACGAGACGCGGGCGCTCCATCGTGCCCGTCACCTTCTTGCGTACGCGAAGATGGCGGCGATTGCGGTACTGCTCGCGTGTCTTTGGAATTGCTGGCATGGTTACTTGCCCCCCGCCTTACCGGCCTTACGGCGAATGACTTCGCCAGCGTATTTGATGCCCTTGCCCTTGTATGGCTCGGGTGGACGGAGACCGCGGATCTCCGCGGCGACCTGGCCGACCAGCGCCTTGTCCGACCCTTCAATCTGTACCTGGGTCGGCACTGGCGCGGTGAGCTTGATGCCCGTCGGCGCCTTGTATTCGATCGTGTGCGAGAATCCCAGGGACAGCTGCAGCCCGTACGGGCGCACTTCCGCCTTGAAGCCCACGCCAGTGATCTCGAGGTTCTTCTTATAGCCCGTCGTGACGCCCTCGACCATGTTCGCGATTAGCGAACGGGTCAGGCCGTGCAGCGACTTATGGACCTCTTCGTCCGATGCGCGAGAGATCGTGAGCGTGTTGTCCGCCCGATCCATCGTGATACCGGACGGCAAGTTCTGCTGCAACTCGCCGCGGGGGCCCTTCACCTTTACTGTATTGCCGTCAACCGTCACGGTTACGCCCGAAGGCACCGTGATGGGAAGCTTTCCGATACGTGACATGACTGTGCTCCTCTACCAGACGACGGCCACGAGCTCGCCGCCGGTGCGCGCCTGTCGCGCCTCACGGTCGGACATCAAGCCCTTGTTCGTGCTGAGGATCGCCATGCCCAAGCCGTTGCGCACGCGCGGAATCTCGCCCACGCCCACGTACTTGCGGAGCCCGGGCGTCGATACTCGCTGCATCTCGCGAATCACGGCCTGGCCGCCGGCGTACTTGAGACGCACGCGCAACAGTTTCTTCCCCTCTTCGTTCTCGAGCGTCGAGTAATCCTGAATGTAGTTGTTCTCTTTCAAGATTCGCGCGACTTCGATCTTCATCTTCGACACCGGCATATCGACGCGGCGGTGCTTCGATCCGCAGGCATTGCGGATCCGCGTCAGCATGTCGGCGATCGGGTCAGTCATGCTCATGAGTGATTCCTAAGTCCTCTCGTATCCTTGCGGACGTAGAGGATTGAATGGTGAATAATAGGGTCTCGGGTCTGGGGTCTAGGGTCTAGTAGTCGGAAGCGCACAGCTTCTAGACCCCAGACCCCAGACCCTACACCCTAGCCTACCAGGATGCCTTCCGCACGCCCGGGATCATTCCCTCGAGCGACAACTGGCGGAAGCAAATACGGCAGAGGCCAAAACGGCGAAGGAACGCGCGCGAGCGGCCGCACCGGCCGCAACGGTTGTGTACCCGAACCTGGAACTTCGGCTTCCGCTTGCTCTTCTCGATCATGGCCTTACGAGCCATTGCTCTTACTCTCTACTGAAGGTTGAAACGCTGCGGGCATTGAGCGACCGCCCTTCTTGTCGTCCATCCGGAACGGCAGGCCCAACTCCTTGAGGAGCGCATACGCCTGGTCGTCCTTTTCCGTGCTCGTCACGAACGTGATGTCCATGCCGTGGATCGACTCGATCTCGTCGTAGTTGATCTCCGGAAAGATCATCTGTTCCTTGATGCCCATCGAATAATTGCCGCGGCCGTCGAACGACTTGGTGCCGAGTCCGCGGAAGTCGCGAATGCGCGGGATCGCAACCGTCACGAACCGGTCGAGGAACTCCCACATCCGCGCGCCACGCAGCGTCACCGCCGCGCCGATCTCCTGACCCTGGCGCAATCCGAAGTTGGCGATCGACTTCTTCGCCTTCTTGCGGGTCGGCTGCTGGCCGGTAATCGTCGCCAACTCCTCAACGACGGAGTCCAGCGCCTTGGGCTGCTTGATCGCTTCGCCCACGCCCACGTTGATCACGATCTTCTCGAGCGTCGGAACCTGGTGCGGGTTGGTGAACCCGAACTGGTTCGACAGCGTCGCGCGGACCGAATCGTTGTAGAAGCCCTTGAGCCGCGGCGCGGGCACCGGCAACGCAGCACCGGCATGCGGTCCACGCACCTTGGTGTCGCCCTTCTTGCCGCTGCTCTTCGAGGCGCCCTTTGGGGCACTCTTCGGGGCACCGCCTTTCGAGCCGCTGCTCTTCGCGGAACCCGCCTTCTTCTCTTTTTCCTTCGTTGCCATGATCTATTCCTCGCGGCTCAGTGGACTCGGGGAATGGATTCCCCGCTCTTCACGCTGATCCGCTCCTTGGTTCCGTCTTCGTCGATTTGCCGACGCGCACGCGTCGGCTCACCGCTCTTGGGGTCCAGCAACATTACGTTCGACGCATGGATCGGGGCCGGAAACTCCATGATCCCGCTCTGTTCATCCGGGTTCCGCGCCCGGCGATGACGCTTCACGAGGTTCACGCCCTCGATCGTCACGCGGCCGGTCTTCGTGTACACCCGAAGAATCTTTCCTTCCTTGCCCTTGTCGTCGCCGCGCACCACGCGAACCGTGTCACCCTTCGTGACATGGATCTTGACGCGCTCGGCGTTATCCGCGTGACGCTTGCGGTTAACCGGCCGCGGTCGGTCTGTTTTGCGGTACTTGAGATCTCTCATGTCAAATCACCTCTGGCGCCAGCGAGACAATCTTCATGTACCGCTTCTCGCGCAACTCGCGCGCAACCGGTCCAAAGATACGGGTCGCACGCGGCTCCCCGGTCTCGTTGATGATCACCACGGCGTTCTCATCGAACCGGATGTAGCTCCCGTCCTTCCGCCGTGTCTCCTTGGCCGTGCGCACGACGACCGCGCGCGCCACGTCCGACTTCTTCACGGTGCCGTTCGGCAACGCGTGCTTCACCGCCACGATCACGACGTCCCCGAGGCCGGCATAGCGCCGGCGGGTACCGCCCAGCACGCGGATGACCTGTGCGGTCTTCGCGCCTGAGTTGTCTGCGACCTTGACCATCGATTCTTGCTGGATCATCGGTCGTCTCCCTTAACGTGCCCGCTCGACGATCTCGACCACGCGCCACCGCTTGTCCTTGGACAAAGGGCGGGTCTCCGTGATCCGCACCGTGTCGCCGGTCTTGGCCGTGTTCTCCTCGTCGTGCGCTTTCAGCTTTTTGGTGCGAGTCACCATCTTGCCGTACACCGGGTGGGGGACGCGGCGTTCGATCACCACTACCACCGTCTTCTGCATCTTGTCGCTCACCACTTTGCCTACGCGCGTCTTGCGCATGGCGCGAGCAGCTTGCGTGTCGGCATTCGTATTGGTCATCTCAGCCATTGGTCTGTTCCCGCTGTACCGTCTTCAGGCGAGCCAGGTCACGACGAATCACGCGCAGTCGCAGCGGATCCTCGAGCGGCTCAGTCGCGCTCCGAAACTTGAGGCGAAACTGCTCCTCTTCGAGCTCCTTCACCCGCTTCGTGACGTCCTCGCCGGACATCTCGCGAATCTCTTCAGCTCTCATTGACGTGCGCCTCCTCGCGGGACACGAACTTCGTGCGCACCGGCATCTTGGCGGCCGCGAGCGCCATCGCCTTCTCGGCGATCTCGCGCGTCACACCCTCGAGCTCGAACATCACACGACCCGGCTTCACGACGGCCACCCACATTTCCGGCGAACCCTTTCCTTTGCCCATACGGGTTTCGGCCGCCTTCTTCGTGATCGGCTTGTCCGGGAAAATCCGGATCCACACCTTACCGCCGCGCTTGATGTGACGCGTCAGCGCCACACGAGCAGCTTCGATCTGGCGGGATGTAATCCACCCAGGCTCGAGCGTCTGAAGGCCGAAGGTGCCGAACGAGATCTCACTGCCCCGATGGGCGAGACCAGTCGTGCGGCCCTTGAACATCTTGCGAAATTTGACGCGCTTTGGACTCAGCATTGTTCCGTCTCCTCCCCTTACAAGCCGGAGGAATAAGTGGTGCCACGGCGATCTTCGACTTTCTCACCCTTGAAGATCCAGACCTTCACGCCGATGGTCCCGAACGTGGTCTTCGCCGTCGACGTCGCGTAATCGATGTCGGCGCGAAGCGTATGAAGAGGCACCCGGCCCTCGTGATAACCTTCCACGCGAGCGATCTCGGCGCCGCCGAGGCGGCCGCCACACTTGATCTTGATGCCCTGCGCGCCCATTCGCATCGCACTCTGCACCGCGCGCTTCATGGCGCGACGGAATGAGATGCGCTGCGCGAGCTGGCTGGCGATGTTGTCCGCCACGAGCTGACCGCTGAGCTCGGGACGCTTGATCTCTTCGACGTTGATCCCGACTTCCTTCCCCGTCAGGTGCGCAAGCTCGTCGCGAAGCTTGTCAACTTCCGCGCCCTTCTTGCCAATCACCACGCCCGGACGCCCGGTGTGCAGGGTCACCACGACCTTGCCAGGCTTGCGATCGATGATGATGTCGGCGATCGCGGCATGTCCGAGGCGCGCCTTGAGATACTTGCGCAGCAGCTCGTCTTCACGGAGCAGCGCCGGCAGCTCGCGACCCGCGTAGTAGCGCGACTTCCAATCCTTCGAGATACCGAGTCGGAAACCGATCGGATGTGTCTTCTGTCCCATTAGCGCTTTCTCCCCGATTTCGATTTCGCGGCCTTCGCAGCCTTTGCGGCTTGCTCAGCGACTTCGATTTCCACATGGCTCGTGCGCTTCTGGATCGGCGTCGCACGTCCCATCGCCGCCGGCATGAACCGCTTGAGCTTGGGTCCTTCGTTCACCACGGCGCGCGTGATGTAGAGCGCGTCCACGTCGAGCGCGGTGTTGTTCTCGCGCGACGCGTACTCGGCATTGGCCACCGCCGAGCGCAGCGTCTTCTCGATCTGCTTCGCGGCGTGCTTTTTAGAGAATGCTAGATAGGCGAGCGCGTCGTTCACGCTCTTGCCGCGGATCTCGTCGATGACGAGCCGCATTTTATAGGGCGACTGGCGCGCGGAGCGCTGCGTCGCGCGAGCTTGGGCTGGCATGAGTTACTTGCCTCCCCGAGCCGGCGCGCCACCGCCACCCGACGGCGCCGACGTCTTCTTGTCGACAGCCTTCTGGCCGGTGTGCCCGCGGAAGAGCCGCGTCGGCGCGAACTCGCCGAGCTTGTGCCCCACCATGTTTTCCGTCACGTACACCGGGATGAACTTGTTCCCGTTGTGGACGGCGAATGTATGACCGACGAATTCGGGCAGCACCGTGCTGGCGCGCGACCACGTCTTGACGACACGCTTCTCGCTCTTCGAGTTCAGCGCGTCGACCTTCTTGGCGAGCGCCTCTTGCACGAAGGGGCCCTTCTTTACGCTTCTTCCCATAGGATCAGTCTCTTATTGAGTCGCTTTGCCGCGCTTGCGGCCACGGACGATCAAACGCTGCGACGACTTCTTCTTGTTACGGGTCTTCACGCCTTCCTTCTTGCCCCACGGGCTCACGACGTTGCGTCCGCCGCGCGTACGACCACCGTGCGGGTGATCCACCGGGTTCATGACTTCACCGCGGACCTTCGGACGGCGCCCCTTCCAACGGGTCTTTCCGGCCTTGCCCCACGAGATGAGCTCGTGTTCCTCGTTGCTCACCGTGCCGATCGTCGCGTAGCAACGCCCGTGAATCAGGCGCATTTCCGTGGACGGCAGGCGAAGCGTCACATAGTCGCCTTCCTTCGCCACGACCTGAGCCGACATTCCGGCCGAGCGGCACATCTGCGCGCCCTTGCCGATCTTCAGCTCGACGTTGTGCACCGCAGTACCCAGCGGCATCTCCGACAACGGCAGCGCGTTGCCCAGACGAACGTCCGAGCCCGGGCCGGCCGTGATCGTGTCGCCGACGCTCAGTCCCTTCGGATGAATGATGTAACGCTTCTCGCCATCCGCGTACGTCACCAGGGAGATACGCGCCGAACGGTTCGGATCGTATTCCACCGACGTGATCGTGCCGGCAATGCCGTGCTTGTTGCGCTTGAAATCGATGATGCGGTACTGGCGTTTGTGACCACCGCCACGACGCCGCATCGAGATGTGGCCGTGATTGTCACGTCCACCGCTCTTCTTGATTGGTTCCAACAGCGACTTCTCGGGCGTGCTCGTCGTGATGTCGGAAAAATCCGACACCGTCCGAAAGCGCGTGCCCTTGGTCACCGGCTTGAATTGACGAATTCCCATGGTCTATGCGCTCCGGCTCAGCCTTCGAAGATCTCGATCGTGTCGCCGTCCCGCAGCGTCACGATTGCTTTTTTCCAATTCGGACGGCGGCCGACGGTCTTGCCCATGCGCTTTTCCTTGCCGCGCTGGTTCGACGTCCAGACGCCGGTCACCTTTACGCCGAACAGCTGCTCGATTGCCGAGCGAATCTGCGGCTTGCTCGCGTCAACGTGCACTTCGAAGGTGTACTCGGCGCGTGCCTGGTAGGCCGCGCTCGACTTCTCGGTGATCAACGGACGCACGATTGTGCGATGAAGTGTCGGCATTGATTACTTCCCCTTCTTCTTGGCGGCCGCTTTCTTCGCGGCCGGCTTGTCGGCAGCCTTCTTGGCGGCCGGCGCCTTCTTGGCCGCGGCCTTTTTCGCAGTCTTGGCCGGTGCCTTCTTCGCCGCGGCCTTCTTGGCGGCAGGCGCCTTCTTGACCGGCGCGTTCTTCGCCGCCGACTTCTTTGCGGCGCGCGGTGCTTCCTCGCGCTCAGTGATTGGCGCGAGCGTGTGGCCAATGGCGCCGGCCTCGATCAACACCGTATCCGACCACAGAATGTGGTAGGTGGACACATCACTGTACGGCATCACGTGCACGGTCGGCAAATTGCGCGCGCTCATGAACACGGGAAGCTTCACGCCATCCGTGAGAATGAGCACTTTCTGACCAACGAGGCCAAGGCGCGTAATCAGCGCCAACATGCGCGACGTCTTCGGCGCGTCGTACGAGAACTGGTCGATCACGAAGACCGCGTTCTCGCGGGCCCGGGCGTTGAACGCGCTCTTGCGCGCCAACGCGCGCACCTGGCGCGGCACGTACTGCGCATAGCTGCGCGGGATCGGGCCGAACACCGTGCCGCCGCCCACCCAATGCGGCGCGCGAGTCGAGCCGGAACGAGCGCGGCCCGTACCCTTCTGCTTCCACGGCTTCTGGTTGCCGCCCGTCACGTACTTGCGGATTTTCGTTGACGCGTTGCCCTGGCGCTGGTTGGCGAGGAACGCCTTCACCGCCTGGTGCATCACCGGCATGTTCACGGTGCCGTCGAACAGCTCTTCCGGCAGCGCGACTTTGTCGCGCGTTGTGCCCTGGGAGGTGTACGCGGCCGCTTCGAACGAAGTTGCTGTCGTGTTGTCAGCCATGAGTTAAGCCTGCTTCCGAACGACCACGATACCGCCGGTAGGACCGGCGACCGAGCCGCGGATGTAGATCAGATTTCTCTCCATGTCGATTTTCTCGACGCGGAGATGGGTCTGCGTGTGACGCGCCGCGCCGTAGTGGCCCGGCATCTTCTTGCCCTTGATGACGCGCGACGGATCCGTGCCGGGTCCGATGGAACCCGGACGACGGTGCTTGGTGTTGCCGTGCGTGTTCGGTCCGCCGCCGATGCCGTAGCGCTTCACGACACCCTGAAATCCGCGGCCCTTGCTCGTGCCGGTCACCTTCACCTGATCGCCCACCGCGAAGATGTCAACCTTGATCAGATCGCCCAAGCTGTACGTCGGGATCTCGATCGTGGCATTGCCCGGCTCGTCGAGCCGCACGCTGCGCTGAATGCGCGGCGGGGCCTCGAGACCAGCCTTCTTTGCATGACCGATCGCTGCCTTGTGGGCGCGATGTCCCTTCGGATTCTTGCCCTCGCCCTTGGCCGATTCGCGACGAAGCCGCGACGTGCCGGTGCCGAGTTGGACCGACGCATGCCCAACCTTTGCCTTGTCCGTCACGCCGAGCACCGGATTCGGCTCAGCCTCGATGACGGTGACGGGGATCTGCTGCCCCTGTTCGTTGAAGATCTGGGTCATGCCCAGTTTCTTTCCAATAATTCCAATCATCTAATTGCTAATGCTCCTCGGAGTCACTGCCGGCGTAGGCGCCTAATAGCAGTTGGACTATGGCTCCTCACTCCTGGTCTCTGGTCACTGGTCTGCGGTCACTGGGACCACAGAGCAGAGAGCGGAGAGCTAGACAGATGTGAGCAACCTGGATCGGTATTACTTCACACGGAGGGCAAGACGCCCGCCGGGCACCAACTACTCCACCTTGATTTCCACGTCAACGCCGGCCGGAAGATCCAGCTTGGTCAACGCATCGACCGTCTGCGCGCGGGAGTCGAGAATGTCGATCAGACGCTTGTGCGTCTTCAGCTCGAACTGCTCGCGCGACTTCTTGTCAACGTGCGGGGAACGGAGCACCGTCCACCGTTGCGTCTTGGTGGGAAGGGGGATGGGACCAGACACTTGCGCGCCCGTCTTTTCCGCCGTCCGCACGATGTCCGCCGCTGCCTGATCGATCACGGCGTGATCGAAGGCTTTGAGTCGGATTCGGATTCTGCCAGCCATGTTTCTAGGGTCTAGGGTCTAGGGTCTGGGGTCTAGGATCTGAGGTCTTGTAGACCCTAGACCCTAGACCCAAGACCCTTTTTTTACGCGAGGATCTTCGTAACCACACCCGCGCCAACCGTACGGCCACCCTCACGAATGGCGAAGCGCAACTGCTCCTCCATCGCGATCGGGGTGATCAGCTCGATCGTCATCTGGATGTTGTCGCCCGGCATCACCATCTCGGTGCCCGCGGGCAACTCGATGTTGCCGGTCACGTCGGTGGTGCGGAAGTAGAACTGCGGACGGTAGCCCTTGAAGAACGGCGTGTGACGGCCGCCCTCGTCCTTGTTCAACACGTACACTTCCGCTTCGAACTTCGTGTGCGGCTTCATGGAACCCGGCTTGGCCAACACCATGCCGCGCTCGATTTCGGCCTTGTCCACGCCGCGGAGCAGGAGTCCGACGTTGTCGCCGGCCTGACCCTGATCGAGCAGCTTGCGGAACATTTCAACGCCGGTGACGACCGACTTCTTGGTCGAACCGAAGCCCACCAGCTCGACTTCCTCACCGACCTTGATGATGCCGCGATCGATACGACCCGTGGCAACCGTGCCGCGACCCGTGATCGAGAACACGTCTTCCACCGGCAGCGCGAACGGCTTGTCGATCTCGCGAACGGGCTGCGGGATGTACGTGTCGAGCGCTTCGTACAACTCGTCGAGACGCGCGATCCAGTTGGCGTCGCCGGCGATGGCGCCGATCGCCGAACCACGAATCACCGGAAGGTCATCGCCCGGATAGTCGTACTTGCTGAGCAACTCGCGAACTTCGAGCTCGACCAGGTCGAGGAGCTCGGCGTCTTCCACGAGGTCGCACTTGTTGAGGAACACGACAACCGAAGGCACGTTCACCTGACGGGCGAGCAGGATGTGCTCGCGCGTCTGCGGCATCGGGCCGTCGACAGCGCTCACGACCAGGATCGCGCCATCCATCTGCGCGGCACCCGTGATCATGTTCTTGACGTAATCGGCGTGGCCCGGGCAGTCAACGTGCGCATAGTGACGCGCCTTCGTCTCGTATTCCACGTGGCTCGTCGCGATCGTCAGAATCTTGGTCGGGTCGCGGCGACCCTGCGACTCGGACGCCTTGGCGACTTCGTCGTATGGGATGTACTTCGTGCCGTAACCGCGCTCGGCCGAAATCTTCGTCAGCGCCGCAGTGGTGGTCGTCTTGCCGTGATCGACGTGGCCAATCGTGCCGACGTTTACGTGCGGCTTGTTCCGCTCGAACTTTGCCTTTGCCATTGGTCTGCTTCCTGTTTTGGTAGAATCGGTACTCGGAGGTCGCTGGTCTCTGATCGGTGGTCGCTGGGGTTACCCCGGTGACCTCAGACCCGGGACCAGTGACCAGCTCTTACGACTTGATCTTGCTAATGATTTCTTCCGCCTTGGACTTCGGCACTTCTTCATAGTGCGCGAATTCCATCGAGTACACGGCGCGCCCCTGTGACATCGAGCGGAGCTTTGTCGAATACCCGAACATCTCGGACAGCGGCACCGTAGAGGCGATCACCTGCGCCTCACCGCGCTGCGTCATCCCGCCGATCTTGCCGCGACGCGCCGACAGATCGCCCAACACGTCGCCCATGAACGCGTCCGGTGTCACCACCTCCACGTTCATCATCGGCTCGAGCAGCACGGGATGTGCGCGCTTCGCCGCTTCCTTGAACGCCATCGAACCGGCAATCTTGAATGCCATTTCGCTGGAGTCCACCTCGTGGTACGAGCCATACACCAGCTCGACCTTGACATCGACCATGGGGTAGCCGGCCAGGATGCCGTTTTCCAGCGCTTCCTTGATGCCCTGCTCCACCGGCGCGATGTACTCACGCGGAATCACGCCGCCCACAACCTTGTCTTCGAACACGAAGCCAGCGCCCGTTTCGGACGGCTCCATGTTGATGACGACATGGCCGTACTGGCCCTTACCACCCGACTGGCGGATGAACTTGCCTTCCACCTTCTCGACCCGCTTGCGGATCGTTTCTCTATAGGCCACCTGAGGGCGACCGATGTTCGCGTCGACCTTGAACTCTCGCATCATTCGATCGACGATGATCTCCAGGTGCAACTCGCCCATCCCTGAGATGATCGTCTGCGACGTCTCTTCGTCCGTGTGGACGCGGAACGTCGGATCTTCTTCCGACAACTTCGCCAGCGCGATGCCCAGCTTGTCCTGATCCGCTTTCGTCTTCGGCTCAATCGCGACGTCGATGACGGGATTCGGGAACTTCATGGCCTCGAGGATGATCGGATGATCATCGTCGCACATCGTATCGCCGGTGCGCGTGTCCTTGAGGCCGATTGCCGCGGCAATGTCGCCGCAACGCACTTCCTCGATCTCCTCGCGCTTGTTGGCGTGCATCTGCAACAGACGGCTGACACGCTCGCGCTTGTCCTTCGTCGAGTTGTAGACATACGAACCAGACTTGAGCGTTCCCGAGTAAACTCGAAAGAACGTCAGCTTTCCGACGAACGGATCCGTCGCGATCTTGAACGCCAACGCGGCGAATGGCGCTTCGTCCGACACCGGACGCTCGTCGATCGTTTCATCGTGGTGCGGCAGGTGCCCCTTGATCGGCGGCACGTCCTTGGGCGACGGCAAGTAGTCGATCACCGCGTCCAGCAACGCCTGCACACCCTTGTTCTTGAACGACGCGCCGCAGAGCACGGGAATCATCTTCCCGCCCACCGTCGCCTTGCGAATCGTGCGGCGGATCTCGGCCAGCGTCAGCTCTTCGCCGTTCAGGTACTTCTCCATCAACTCGTCGTCCTGCGCAACGGCGTGATCAATCACATCGTGGCGCGCCTGCTCGACGGCGTCGTGGTATTCAGCCGGCACATCGGTGACCGTAAAGGTCTTGCCGAGCGTGTCTTCGTCGAAGATGTACTGCTTGCGCTCGATGACGTCGATGTGGCCCGTGAAGAGCTCACCCGATCCCACCGGCAGCTGCAGGGGAAACGCGTCCTTGGACAACCGGTCGCGAATCATCGTCATGCAACGATCGAAGTCCGCGCCGGTGCGATCCATCTTGTTGGCGAAAATGATGCGCGGTACGCCGTACCGATCGGCCTGGCGCCACACCGTCTCCGTCTGCGGCTCCACGCCGGCGACGGAATCGAGCAGCGTCACCGCGCCGTCGAGCACGCGGAGCGAACGCTCCACTTCGACGGTAAAGTCAACGTGTCCCGGCGTGTCGATGATGTTGATGCGGTATTCCACACCGTCGCGCGTCCAGAAGGCAGTCGTCGCGGCCGACGTGATCGTGATGCCGCGCTCCTGCTCCTGCTCCATCCAATCCATCGTCGCGGTGCCTTCATGCACCTCGCCGATCTTATGCGCCTTGCCGGTATAGTACAGAATGCGCTCGGTCGTGGTCGTCTTACCGGCATCGATGTGGGCCATGATGCCGATATTGCGATAATGATCGAGCGAAGTTACGCGGGCCATTTATCAGTCAGGTCTCGGGTCGCTGGTCTGAGCTCTCACGTGCACTCACGCGCGCTCAGGGTCGCAACCTGGTAAATACGATTTGAAATGCCAGAACACTCATCATACACGAACTCGTCCTGCCACCAGCAAAAACGCGGGTGGACCGGGCGTCCTGTGTAAGGACCGGTGTCCATCCGCCATCGCCGGGTGCACTCGTCACTGCTGCGCGAGTGGGGACCCAAGGCGCATCAGTCTCTCCTCGACGGAGATCCCTCGCGTCGCCCGCGCAGTGCGCGAGACTTCGCTAAAGACTGACTGATGTCAGATTGTCCTGCGTCGCTTGTCGGGAACCGACCCTCTCCTACGAGAGCGCCGATCGGAGCAGACCCCTGCACAGTTCGCAGGCCCATAAGTGTCGGCGCGCAGCTCGCCGAATACGTTCGCCCTACCGCTACGGACTTTTGCCCTTTTGAAGGCCAAGACCCGTAGCCCCTTGAATTTATCGAGTATCGGTCCCGTGTCAACGGGCGGGACAAACAGTACCGCCGGCAAGACGGCAGGCGGCACGCGGCAGCCTACTTGTCAGTACCGGCCCCGTCAGCAATCCAGCTATTCGCCGGTTCCGGCGAAAGACAAACCCCGCCGAGCAGCGTGCTCGGCGGGGATGTCTACCTTGGCGCGGAAGAACCGATCCGACTACCAGCGATAGTGCGCGAACGCCTTGTTCGCGTCAGCCATGCGGTGCGTGTCTTCCTTCTTCTTCACTGCGTTGCCTTCGCCCTTGGACGCGGCGATCACTTCGGCAGCAAGCTTCTCCGGCATCGATTTCTCGTTGCGATCGCGCGAGTACGAGATCAACCAGCGCATCGCCAACGCCGTGCGGCGCTCGGGACGAACTTCCACCGGCACCTGATACGTGGCACCGCCAACGCGGCGGCTCTTCACTTCGACCACCGGCTTGAGATTCGCCAACGCCTGCTTGAAGACGTTCACGCCCGGCTGGCTCGTGCGAGTCTCCACGAGATCCATCGCGCCGTAGAAAATACGCTCGGCGGTGGACTTCTTTCCCTGGAGCATCATCGCGTTGATGAACTTCGAAACGGTCTGGCTGTCGTAGCGGGCGTCGGGCAGAATCGGACGCTTCACGCTTCCTTTGCGGCGGCTCACTTCTTCTTCGCTCCTGCCGCGGCCGCACCGGCCTTAGGCTTCTTGGTACCGTACTTGGAACGGCTCTGGTTGCGGCCGTTCACGCCGCTGGCATCGAGCGAGCCGCGAACGATGTGATAACGCACACCCGGCAGATCCTTCACACGGCCGCCGCGCACGAGCACAATCGAGTGCTCCTGCAGGTTGTGGCCTTCACCGGGAATGTAGGCGATGACTTCGAAGCCGTTCGTCAAACGAACCTTGGCGACTTTACGCAGCGCCGAGTTCGGCTTCTTGGGAGTGGTGGTGTACACGCGCGTGCACACGCCGCGACGGAAAGGATTCGACTTGAGCGCTGGCGACTTTTCCTTTTTCTGGACGTCGCGGCGACTCCGTCGGACGAGCTGATTGATCGTTGGCATGTAAGACGGTAGGGAATGCGAACGGGATAGCCCCGTGGATGCACTTCCCCCGGGCCCAAAGTGGCCGGGAGAGACTGGTGAAGATAGGCACGGGCGATTGTGGAGTCAAGCAACGCGCCACGCCGTAATCGACACTACCGTCAGCGGATACGATCTCCGCGGCGCCCGGTCAGCCCGGCAGCCTTGCCGAGCTTAGCGCACTAACACTTGGCCTTGAGAGTGAAGTTGGGCGCGTAGCCGATCTGGTAAAGCATGTCTACGACGTCGCCCGCCGGAGCGCCGTACTGAATTGTTCCCGAAGACCCGCCGTCTCCGTCGTCAACAAGGTTGTCCATCCGATTGACCAACGCCGTATCAGCGTTCGGGATTCGAATGAACATCGAATCCTTCTTGGCCGGATGCTCGACCATGTCGTTCACGACGCCCATTGGGGTGTAGAGTCCCGTCGATTCGATGATCATCGGCACGAACGGCCCGGCAGCTGCCCACGTCGCGGCTGCCTTTGCGGTCATCTGTGCGTTTTGGCAACTGACTTGGTCCGAAGTCGTAACCTCGGTCGCCAACTGATGAATACCACCGGGGTATACGGTCGATCCGGCCGCATTCGTCGTCTTGACCGTCGCCCCGAACGTGACGATTCCGGTGTCGATCTCGGCCAGCAGGGCGTAGGTATCGACGACTTTCGCCTCGTCCGACGCCGACGCGAGCGCGGGCGCCATCATCGCTCCGAGCGTTGCGACCAAGGCGATGAGCACGATTAAATACACGAGCACATATCCCGATCGCTGCGCGAGACGGGCGCGACTCTCTGTGCAGCGATTGCAGGATTCCATGGAGCGCTCCGTAATGCGTTCCCATAGAATAGCGCTTTCGTCGCCAGATTCCTATGGAACCCTTGAGTCCGCGATATGGTAGCGACGGCCCAATCTTCGGCACGCCAACGCACGTATCACCATAAGTCATTATACAACAAACAGTTAGCAGGAATTAAAAATGCGGGGCAAGCTTTCGCTCGCCCCGCATTTTTAATTTTGATCGACTGCCAGAGCCTGCCGAATCGCCCTAGTCGGCCGAATCCCGAACCCCCGGCCTTGGCAGCGCCGGGAATTCCTCGTCGTCCGCCATCGCAAAGACATTTGGCAACGTCTCCGCCATGGTCGGCAAGGGCTCGAAGCCTTCGGGCTGCGCGATCTCGATGTCCACATCCTGATACCGGTACATACCCGTGCCGGCCGGAATGAGGTGACCGATGATGATGTTCTCCTTGAGACCGAGCAAGTCGTCCTTGGCGCCACGAATGGCCGCGTCGGTCAGTACTCGCGTGGTCTCCTGGAACGACGCCGCCGAAATGAACGACTGCGTCGTGAGGCTCGCCTTGGTGATACCGAGGAGCAACGGCTCAGCGGCAGCAGGCGCTTCCTTCGCCTTCTTCGCGCGATCGTTCTCGTCGCGGAACACCTGACGATCCACGTGCTCCCCTTCGAGGAACTGCGTATCACCCGGCTCCATGACGCGTACCTTCTGCAGCATCTGCTTGACGATCACGCCAATGTGCTTGTCGTTGATCTTCACGCCCTGCAGGCGATACACCTCCTGCACTTCGTTCAACAGATACTCCTGTACGGCACGCGGTCCCTTGATCCGCAAAATGTCGTGCGGATTCACCGGACCTTCGCTCAACCGATCGCCGGCGCGCACGCGGTCGCCTTCGTGCACTCGCAAGTGCTTTCCGGCGCCCACTTCATATAGCTGCGCTTCGCGCGTCTCGTCCAGCGAACCGTCGTGGTTGATCGGAGCGACGTAGACCTCGCGCTTGCCGCGCTTGATCTCGCCGAACCGCACCACGCCGTCAATCTCGGAGATCGTGGCTGGATCCTTCGGGCGGCGTGCTTCGAACAATTCGGCAACTCGCGGCAGACCGCCCGTGATGTCACGCGTCTTGTACGCTTCGCGGCCGACCTTTGCCAACGTCGTTCCCGGATGGATGCGCTGTCCATCTTCCACGGTGAGCTGCGCGCCCGCCGGGATAATGAAGTCGCGCACGCGCTTCTCCTTGCCGCCCTTTTCCTGAACGATCTCGATGTGCGGGTGGAGCTTCTTTTCACGATCTTCAATGATGACGCGCTGACGGAGACCGGTGAGCTCATCGAGCTCCTCGGACACCGACTCGTCCTCGACAATGTCCACGAATCGTACGGTTCCGTCGACGTCGGCGAGAATGGGATTGGTGTACGGATCCCAGGTAAAGATCACCTGGTCGCGCTTCACGTCCGTGCCATCCGGTACCATCATGATCGAGCCAAGGGGCACCTGCAGGCGCGCGGCAATGGCCGAACTGCGCTCGCCCGACGCCTTGATGTGGATCTCGCCTTCGTACGAAGTGACGATCTTCTGTCCCTCCGGATTGGTGACGACCACGAGGCGATCCCCGTACTCGATGATGCCGGCGACCTTCGATTTACGCGCCGTCTGCTCGGCGATACGAGCGGCCGTTCCACCGATGTGGAACGTACGCAGCGTCAGCTGCGTGCCCGGTTCGCCGATCGACTGCGCGGCAATGATGCCAACGGCTTCGCCAAGGTCAACGACATTCATCGTCGCCAGGTTGCGGCCGTAACACATGCGGCAGAGACCGCGCTTCGCCTCACAGGTGAGGACGGAGCGGATCTTGATCATTTCAATACCAGATTCCTCAATCTGGGCCGCCTTCTCCTCGTCGATCAACTGACCTGCTTCAACGACGAGCACACGGCGTCCAGACTCGTCCAACTCATGCGGATCCTCGACATCTTCACCCGCGAAGTTGCCGACGATACGCTCTGACAACGGCTCGATCACATCCTCGCCTTCCTTCAGCGCGGACACTTCGAGGCCCTGAATCGTACCGCAATCCTCTTCGGTGATCGTGACGTCCTGTGCCACGTCCACAAGGCGGCGCGTGAGGTAGCCTGCATCCGCCGTCTTGAGCGCGGTGTCGGCCAGACCCTTACGAGCGCCGTGCGTCGAAGTGAAGTACTCGAGCGGCGACAGACCTTCACGGAAGTTCGACTTGATCGGGCTTTCGATGATTTCGCCGATACCACCCGTGAGCTTCTTCTGCGGCTTCGCCATGAGGCCGCGCATGCCCGCCAGCTGACGGATCTGATCGCGGCTACCACGTGAACCCGAGTCGAACATCATGAACACCGGATTGAACCCGCCCTTCGACTCGCGCATGGTTTTCACCATTTCGTCCGCGATGTCGGAGTTGGCGTGCGTCCAGGTGTCGATGACTTTGTTGTAGCGTTCGCCGTTCGTGATGTTTCCCGTCTGGTACGCGCGCTGGAACCGTTCCACGCGCTCGGCGGCTTCAGCGAGCAAGCCGGCCTTGGACGTGGGGATTTCCAGATCTTCAATACCAATCGACACACCACCGCGCGTTGCGTTGGCGAAGCCGAATTCCTTCAAGCGATCGAGGAAGCTGACGGTCGCGGAGAGGCCCGACTTGCGATAAGCCTCGAACACGAGCTCGGACAGCACCTTCTTCTTCATGTCAACGTTCTTGTAGCCCAGCTCCTTCGGTACGATCGCGTTGAACAACACGCGGCCGGCCGTAGTCTTTTCCCAACGGTCGCCGTTGATGTCGTTGCGCACGTAGAACATCAGCGCGCTGTGACGGGTCAGGCGGTTGAGCGCCAGCTCCATCTCGATTTCGGCCATCTCCGTGAAGTGACGGAGCGACTTGGTCTCGAGCGTGGCGAAGTCCGTCGGCGCCTTGGTGGCAAAGTAGCACCCGAGCACAATGTCCTGGCTCGGCTCGGCCACCGGACGACCGTCCGACGGCTTAAGCACGTTGTTCGACGACAGCATGAGCAGGCGCGCCTCGAGCTGTGCTTCGAACGACAGCGGTACGTGCACGGCCATCTGATCGCCGTCAAAATCCGCGTTGAACGCGGCGCAGACGAGCGGGTGAATACGAATGGCCTTGCCTTCCACCAACACCGGCTCGAACGCCTGAATGCCCAGACGATGCAGCGTCGGCGCGCGGTTCAAGAGTACCGGGTGATCCCGAATGATCTCTTCCAGGATCTCGTACACCTCCGGCGACTCGCGCTCCACGATCTTTTTGGCGCGCTTCACCGTTTCAGCAATGCCCTTCTCCACCAGCTTGTGGATGATGAACGGCTTGAACAGTTCGAGCGCCATGAGCTTGGGCAAACCGCACTGGTGCAGATGCAGCTCCGGACCCACCACGATGACCGAACGGCCCGAGTAGTCCACGCGCTTGCCGAGCAGGTTCTGACGGAACCGGCCCTGCTTGCCCTTGAGCATGTCGGATAGCGACTTGAGCGGACGCTTGCCGCGGCCGCGAATGGCCTTGGAGCGACGGCCGTTGTCGAACAGCGCATCGACCGCTTCCTGGAGCATGCGCTTCTCGTTCCGGAGAATGACTTCCGGAGCGCGGTGCATGATCAACTTCTGAAGACGGTTGTTGCGGTTGATGACGCGACGATAGAGATCGTTCAAGTCGGACGTGGCGAACCGGCCGCCGTCGAGCGGAACGAGCGGACGCAGGTCCGGCGGAATCACCGGAACGACGTCGAGAATCATCCATTCCGGGCGGTTGCGGGTCTCGCCCGAATCGCCCGAATTGCGGAACGCGTCAACGATCTTGAGCCGCTTGAGCAGCATCTTTTTGCGATGCTGGCTCGTCTCCGTCACCACCTGGGCGCGGAGCGTATCGGTGAGTGTATCGACGTCGATACGACGCAGCAGTTCGCGCACGGCCGGCGCACCAATGTCGGCCATGAACGCAATGTCGTTCTCTTCCTTCGCCTTGGCGCGAAGGTTCAAGTACTCGTCTTCGTCGAGCAGCTGATTGACCGAGACTTCCTGCGTCCCCGGCTCGATGACGACGTAATTGGAATAGTAGATCACCTTCTCGAGATCACGCAGCGTGATGTCGAGCAGGTTGCCCATGGGACTGGGCAGGGTCTTGAAGAACCAGATATGGGCAACGGGTACGGCGAGTTCGATGTGGCCCATGCGCTCACGACGCACCTTGCTCAGGGTCACTTCGACGCCGCACCGGTCGCAGATCACGCCGCGATAACGGATGCGCTTGTACTTACCGCAATGACATTCCCAGTCCTTTACGGGACCAAAAATGCGCTCGCAGAACAAGCCGTCCTTTTCGGGCTTGAACGAACGGTAGTTGATGGTCTCGGGCTTGGTGACTTCGCCCCACGACCACCAGTTGCGCAGCCCCTGAAGCTCCAGGCGCTCACGCTCTTTAGGATCTTTAGGACCCCGGATTTCTTCTGGTGAAGCAATCCGGACTTGAATGAAATCGAACGAGCTGGCGCGCTGTTCGCGCACGCTACGGAAGTCAATCATGAGTTACTCCTCGCTCCCATTGCCGTTGCCCGAGGTGCCCGTGTCGATACCGGTTCCATAGAACCCGTCGACGCTTTGCCCCATCGTGACCCTGATGCCGAGAGCCTGTAGTTCCTTCACGAGCACGTTGAACGACTCCGGGATACCCGGCTCCGGAAGGTTTTGACCCTTCACGATTGCCTCGTACACCCGGCTACGACCATTCACGTCGTCCGACTTGACCGTCAGAATTTCCTGCAACACGTGCGCGGCGCCATACGCTTCCAGGGCCCACACTTCCATTTCGCCGAAACGCTGGCCGCCAAACTGCGCCTTGCCGGCGAGCGGCTGCTGCGTCACGAGCGAGTACGGTCCAATGCTCCGCGCGTGGATCTTGTCGTCGACAAGGTGGCTGAGCTTCAGCATGTAGACTTCGCCCACCGTCACCGGCGACGCGAACGTCTCGCCCGAGCGACCATCGCGCAGGCGAACCTTGCCGAACGGCGTGAGACCGCCGAGGCGCATGAGCTCCACGGCTGCCGCATCTACGTCGGCGTCAGACTTCTTGCCAAGCATACCAGCCAGCGCCGGCAGCTCCTGATCGTTCAAGTACTCGGCCGGCTCAATGGCGCGGCGCTTTTCCAACTGCTTGAGTGCGGCCTTGTGCTCCGCACGCTTCGAAGCGGACAGCGTCTCGTCGTCGATCCAGGTCGTATGCAAACCGATCTGGTTATCCAGCGCGAGTTGCTCACGCTCCACGAGCTCACGCGCCGCGTTGGCGAGGAAGTCGCGAATCGTGTGATAGACGTCGCGCGTATCCTGCGACATCGTCCGCGCGCCGAGGTCGTTGATCGTGGCCTCTTCGAGCCGTTCGAAACGCTGTTCTTCACGTGTCCGGTCCGGCTTGATGTCGCGCAGCAGGTCGAAAATCTCCTTGTCGGTGATCTTCGGCGCCGGCGTGGTCAACGCGAGCGCGGGACCCGCCCACGTCACGCCGGCCATCTTGAGCAGCAATCCGATCTCGCGCTCGTTGGCGCCCTGGAACACGGGCGTCTTCGCATAGAAGCCGAGCAGCTTCGCGGCCCACCCAAGGTGAGTTTCGAGAATCTGTCCAACGTTCATGCGGCTCGGCACGCCGAGCGGGTTGAGCACGATGTCGACCGGCCGGCCGTTCGGAAGGAACGGCATGTCTTCTTCGGGCACGATACGGGCGACGATACCCTTGTTGCCGTGACGTCCGGCCATCTTGTCGCCCACCGAGATTTTGCGCTTTTCGGCGAGATAGACTTTGACGAGCTGGATGACGCCCGGCGGCAATTCATCGGGCTGGAGAATGCGATCGATCCGCTCTTCAGCCTTCTCTTCGATCTTGGCCTTCTCTTCGTTCGAGGCGTCGATGATCTGACGCACGCGCTCGTTCACGCGCTTGTTCTCGACGCGAAGCGTCTTGAGGTCGATGTTCGACAACTTCATTTCGCGCAGCGACGCCGCGGTCAGCTTGGTGCCCGTGGGAATCGCTTCTTCAACCGTGCCGTTCTTGAGCGCGAGCGCAATGATCTGGCCGTCGAGGATCTCGACCAGCTCGGAGTCACGCACTTCGTTGACGCGAATCTTCTCGTCGCCTTCGAGACGGCGCACTTCACCAATGCGCTCGCCGCGATCCTTTTCCACGACCTGGTCTTCGATGCGCGAGAAGATCTTGACGTCGATGACCACGCCTTCCATACCCGGCGAGACCTTCAACGACGAGTCCTTCACGTCCTTTGCCTTTTCACCGAAAATCGCGGTGAGCAGCTTTTCTTCCGGAGAGAGCTCGGTTTCACCCTTCGGCGTAATCTTGCCGACGAGGATGTCACCTGGCTTCACGTGTGCGCCAATGCGGACAATGCCGCGCTCGTCGAGGTCCAGCAACGCCTCTTCCGAGACGTTCGGAATTTCACGCGTGATCTCTTCCTGCCCGCGCTTGGTGTCACGCACGTGCAGCTCGAGTTCCTGGATGTGGATCGACGAATAGATGTCGTCCTTCACCAGTCGCTCGGACAGCACGATGGCATCTTCAAAGTTGTATCCGAACCATGGCATGAACGCCACGGTCACGTTCGCGCCCAGAGCAAGCTGACCTTGCTCGGTCGCGGCGCCATCGGCCAACACGTCACCCGGCTTCACCTTCTGGCCCTGGTGCACGAGCGGACGCTGGTTGATCGCGGTGTCCTGGTTGGTTCTCCAGTACTTCTTGAGTCGATAACGGTCATGCTGCGTCAGACGAGCCAACGGACGGTCGCCGTCTTCGGCCGCCTTGATCCGTTCCGTCGATGCGGCATCGACGATGATCTCGTCGGCCGTGACGCGCGACACGACACCAGCGCGCTTGGCAATAACGACAGCGCCGGAATCCGTGGCCACCTTACCCTCGAGCCCAGTGCCGACGAGCGGCGTCTGCGGATTGAGCAAGGGAACCGCCTGGCGCTGCATGTTCGAACCCATCAACGCGCGGTTGGCGTCGTCGTGCTCGAGGAACGGAATCAACGCCGCGGCAATGGACACCAACTGCTCAGGTGCCACGTCCATGTAGTCGATGCGGTCCTTGGGCGTGAGCGGCACGTCGCCCTGTTGACGGCACAACACGAGATCGTCCAGGAACTCGCCGCTCTTGCCGAGCCGCGAGTTGGCCTGCGCGATGATCGCGTCCTCTTCCTTATTGGCGTCGAGCCACGCGATCTCGTTCAACACCTTTCCGTTCTTCACGACACGGTACGGGGTCTCCACGAAGCCGAGATCGTTCACCCGCGCATAGCACGCGAGCGACGTGATCAGTCCGATGTTCGGACCTTCCGGCGTTTCGATCGGGCACATGCGGCCGTACTGCGAGTAGTGCACGTCGCGCACTTCAAAGCCGGCGCGCTCGCGTGTCAGTCCGCCCGGTCCGAGGGCCGAGAGACGACGCTTGTGGGTCAACTCGGCGAGCGGGTTCGTCTGATCCATGAACTGCGACAGCTGGCTGGATCCGAAGAACGCCTGAATCACCGCGCTCACCGTACGCGCGTTGACGAGATCGTCGAGGGAGATCTTTTCCGGATCGGTGTTGATCGACATGCGCTCCTTGACGAGGCGAGCCATGCGCGACAAACCGACGGAGAACTGGTTGGCAATGAGCTCACCAACGGAACGAATGCGGCGATTGCCCAGGTGATCGATGTCGTCAACGTGCCCGCGGCCTTCGTGCAATTCCACGAGGTAGCGAACGATCTCGACGAAATCTTCCTTGGACAGCACCGTGTAATCGGACGGCATGTTCATGCCGAGCCGCTGATTGATTTTGTAACGGCCAACGCGGCCCAGGTCGTAACGCTTCGGCGAGAAGAACAAGCGCTCCAGCGCCTGCTTTGCCGTGGTTGCGTCTGGTGCGTCGCCCGGGCGGAGCAGTGCATAGATCTGCGACAGCGACTCCTTCTCGCTGTGCGTCGGATCCTTCGCCAAGGTGTTCTTGATCAGCGTGGATTCGGCGCGGCCTGACGCGACGAACACGCTCACCTTGGTGATCTCCGCCTTGCGGATCTTCTTGATTGTGGTGTCGGTGAGGTTCTGCCCGACTTCGGCAATCACTTCACCATCGGCGTCCACTACATCGACAGCAAGCTGCCGACGCACTGGACGTTCGCCACGCTCGATCGCATCGGCCTCGTCGCGGAGGTCGATCTTCATGTGCGACGCGAACACCTTGATCGTATCGATATTCTGGCGGCGGAGCCGGTTGAACACTTCCTCGGTGAGCTCGTCGCCTTCCTTCACGAGCATCACGTTCTCGGTCCGCTCGCGCTCGGCCTTGGCTTTCTTGGTGCGGGCCTTGGGAGCGTCTTCAGCCGTTTCTTCACCGGGCAGGGCGATGTCTTCGGCGATGATGGCGCCGAACACTTCGCGCACGTCGGTGCGGCTCTCGCGCTTCTTGGTGAGATCGAGATCGCGAACGGCGAAGAAGAGCCGGAGAATATCCGAGTTGCTCCCGTAGCCGAACGCGCGGAGCAGCGCGGTGGCCGGGAACTTCTTCTTCTTGTCGATGTGGACGTAGACGATGTCATGGATGTCGACAGTGAACTCGACCCATGACCCGCGGAACGGAATAATGCGCGCTGAGATCAGCCGCTGGCCGTTCGGGTGCGTTGACTCTTCGAACACCACGCCCGGGGAACGGTGGAGCTGGCTGACGATGACGCGCTCGGCGCCATTGATGACGAACGTGCCCAGCGGCGTGAGCAGCGGCAGCTCGCCGAGATAGACTTCCTTCTCGATGATGTTGCGGGGCCGCTTGACGCCGTTCACTTCCTCGTTGATGACGAGCTGCAGCGTCGCCTTCAACGGGGCCGAATAGGTCATGTCGCGTTCGATGCACTCTTCAACGGTGTACTTGGGCTCACCGAGCGAGTAGCGTACAAACTCGAGCGAAAAGTTTTCGTGAACGTCTGTGATCGGGAACAGGTCTTTGAAGACCCGCTCGAGACCGATGTCTTCACGGTCGTGCGAGGCTGCGTCCAGCTGCAGCAACGCTTCGAAGGCGCGGACCTGGATGTCGAGGAGATGTGGCATCTCCATTCCCTTATCCAGTTTCGCGAAAGTGATCTGCTTAATCGTGTCAGGCATTGTTCACCCGGGCGCAGGCGAAAAAAAGGCTGACCCCTGACGGGCGTGCGCTAGCACGCCCCGTCCGGGGAGCCTTGGAACCGCTTGGATTTGTGGTAGTGCGGAGGATCGATGTCACTAATAGCGCTGGGCTGAAGGAAATAGCCGCAAGGTCACCGGTCTCTGGTCCGAGGTCACGGAGACCTCAGACCAGGGACCAGTGATCTGGGTTACTTCACTTCGACGCCGGCGCCCTGCTCTTCCAGCTTGGCCTTGATCTGCGCCGCCTCATCCTTCGAGACGCCGCCCTTCACAGTCTGCGGCGCGCCGTCCACCAGGTCCTTGGCTTCCTTCAGGCCAAGACCCGTGATCTCGCGCACCACCTTGATGACCTGGATCTTCTTGCTGCCGGCGTCCTTCAGGACGACGTCGAACTCGGTCTGCTCTTCAACGGCCGCTGCCGGAGCCGCGGCGCCACCGCCGCCGCCGCCCACCGGGGCCGCTGCGATCGTGACGTTGAACTTGCTCT